>NZ_QMDW01000024.1 GCF_003605635.1 Halonotius pteroides | reverse complement strand
TGTCACCGTATTGGATACTGTGGCTCAACCCTCATGAATTTTCAGCTATCAGTATTAGAGGAGACAACTGCCACACTTCGTGATCGGTATGAGAGTCGTGTTGATCGCCTTCACAACGCGCTCAAGACAGTCGAGACCGTCGAGGATAACGACAGCTCGTCGGCACAGGAAGTCTGGACGATGCGCGGCCGAGACCCGATCGAAAACCGGGCAGAACAGCTAATCCAAACAGCGACCGAAGAGATTGTCTTGGTTATCGGGGATAAAACGCTGTTGACCGCAGACCTTGTCGAGACGTTAACCGGGGTGGAAGACGACATCGAACTAACCGTGGGCGCACTAACGCCGTCGCTGCAAGCAGAGATTCAAACAGCCGTGCCGGCCGCCACGACGTTTGTCTCGGAGCTTGGCTGGTTGCACGGTGAGAATGCAACGGCGGATGACACTGCGATTGGTCGCCTGCTGATGGTTGACGGTGCCTCAATTCTAGTAAGTTCGATCATACCGGATTCAAAAGCTGAACAAGCCGTTTTCGGTGAGGGGTTTGGAAACGGGCTTGTAGTCGTTGCTCGCCGGCTGATGTCTCAGGGGCTTGTCACCGAGAACGCGTCGGGAGCGTAGCTGTTGGAACTACGACGACAGCGTTATTCCGTAATTTCCCGTGGTGGCTCCACCTCCGGAGGCGTCGCTGCGGATCCGATTAGCGTCCGTCGATCACGGAGGTAATGGAGGCTGCTGGTGATAATGAAGACGCCACTGGCCAGCAGTGCGTACCCGAATCCGCCAACGGAAGAAAACGGTGCCACCCCTTGGACAGCGATGATTACCAACACAGAGATAGCTGCACTCAGTAACAAATAAAATTGGCTCCACGGGAGGTCATTAGGTGGCACAACATCGAGGTAGAGATCAAATTCCTGAATCTGATTGGTGATGGTGATGGTTTTGCGATCTTTCGAATACACGATCACATCTAGCCGATCCATCGTCGGGAGATGCGTTTGGTGGAGGGCGGTATACACCCGTTTTCGTTGCTTCGGTGTCACTGCGTGTAGTTCAACGCCATTTTCCCATGCGGCGATCTGCGTAGAAAGTTCCCGGATGGTGACAGACTCACCGACCTGTGACAGATAATAAAGTGTGAACCGACGCCGGCGACTACTTAGTGTTTCGAAGACAGCTTCGGTTGATAGCTGTTGTTTGTCGGCTGGGAGTGGTTTGGCAACTGGCTGCAGTTTGCTCATACGAACCGTAAAGCACTCTCTGCTACATTAATACCACACAATTTCCAGTTTAGTTGGTTATTTATTAATCGAGTGACAGGGAGGGCGATTACGCACTCAGTATACTTTTATCGGGTATCCCGGCCGGGAATCGGATCGAAACCTGTAATTACAGACCCCGGGATCTCCTTTTTGAGTCGAACGATTTCTTCAATCGGGTTAGGTCAACCATACCTAATTGTTCTAACGACCATCGTTTAGCGGAACCACATGACACAAAAATCGACTTCTGGCCTTTTTCGGGCGATTCGCCGCCCTGAGTATACCGGTGAGAATCGGTGTCGCCCTTGTACCGTTGTCAACCTCATGTTTGCGGCGGCGATTACTGCTGGGGCTACGGCTGTCTGGCAGCCAGCCGGCATTCCGGTTGCGCTGGGTTCGCTTGCGAGTATCTATCTTCGTGGGTACTTGGTACCCGGGACGCCTGCGTTAACCAAACGGTATCTCCCTGACCGAGTGCTCGATCTGTTTGGAAAGTCGGCGGCCGACACCCCGATGCCACCAGAGGAACCGACGGATGCATTCGACATTGTCTCCTTTCTCACCCGAACATCGGTTGTGGTCGACGACGGTGACGATATTGGGCTCGCCCCGGAGTTTGAAGTGGGTCTCAAAGTGGCCGCACTTGAGCTTGATTCCGATGCAGCACTGCTCGCTGGCTCGGCTGATCTGCTAGATGTTGCCCCGGAGCAGCTATCGTTTGTCGATGGCGGCCTGTCGTGGCGTGTCTCTGTTGACGACTCGATCCGTGGCAAGTGGGAGTCACGGGCGGCGTTTATTACCGATCTTGCTGCTCACCGTACACTTGCTGACTGGACTGATGAATGGGATATGGTTCCGGGTTCGGCTCGGGGACGAACCCTCTCAGCAATCCGCGCCTGCTGTGACACCTGCCCCGTCTGCTGGGGCGAGATCAGGCTTGGAACCGAATCAGTGAGTTCTTGCTGTCGGGAGTACGAGGTGGTCGCTGCCGTCTGCCACGACTGTGATGCTCGCCTCTTCGAGACTGACGCAGCTGCTGTTGATGACGATTAAACGAACGCACATCGCGGGCTGTTATAAGAAGCGTGCGAGGAGCCGTGTCACCTGACCGCCGGTACCCAGCCGCCCAGCGTATAGCTGATAGATGGTTGAACCGGCAAACAACAAGAGACAGGCTGTTGCGGGGATAAGCGGATCGACTGCAGCGAGTAGCGGAACTGCTGCTAACGAGCCGACTGTCACAACCAGTCCGACAACGCCGAGTGCGCGATAATACTCCCCCCATGTGACGCCGATACGTGTTGTCACATCCATATAGCGATTCAGCTGCCCTGCCTGCGAGCAGACACGCACCGTCTTCCGGTTTGGATCATACACCACCAGTCCGAGGCTGTCCAATTTCGGAAGGTGTGTCTGATGGAGCGCGTTGTAGACGCTCTCCCGGAGCGCGCGTGGCGCGGGGCGTTCTCCAGACTCTGTGGCTGCGATTCGTTCCGAAAGGTCACGCAACGACATACTCTCAGGCTGTTTCCACAGCTCTATGAGCACCTCGCGTCGGCGCGCGTTACTGAGCACGCTGTACACCTCTACCTCGGGCAGCATGGCCTGATTGAACATTGCTCGTCGCAACGCGCGTGAGTGAGATAGATATGAATTCACTGCTATTTGGGTACAGATAGAAGGGTAAGAGTACCAAACCGGTATGTCAACTGGATACTACTGGTACGGGAGCTGTACAAATCGGTATGACTAGTCAACCCAGTCGGTATGGTGGCTGGAGACGACCGGTATGTCCGCCTAACGAGGCGGTATGCGTTCCGTGCAAACTGGTATGGTCAGTCTGTTTGAATACCAAATGGCGTAATCATCCGTTCAAAACACCTCCGAGAGGGCCTCAAACAGTTGAATCAGCACATAGGTAATACCCCCTGTGATGTGGGGATAGTTGTCCCGAGCCGACCGGACGATCCTGTGATTGTTCAACGTGGTCTACCCGGGAAACAGACCCATGACAGAAGACAACAACCCCCAACTGTACAGCCTCTCACGCCGCAAAATGGTAGCCGGTCTCGGTGTTGTCGGCCTCGCGTCTGCGGGTGCCGGCGTCGGTACCTCGGCGTTTTTCAGCGATGAAGAGAGCTTCGAAAATAACACGCTCACCGCGGGGACGCTCGATATGAGTGTCACCGCCAACGTCGTCGCGGCCGACGATTACTGGACCGGGCAAGGTGCCCTTGACCTGAGCGAAACAGCTGATGGCGACGTGGTTTCGGGCATTCAGGTCGACGATGTCAAGCCCGGCGACTGGGCGGTTATCTGCTTCGATATCGAGGTCGGCGACAACCCCGGCTACGTGCAGGTGCGCACAGAAGAGTTCGTAGAGAACGGTGGTGCCAACCCCGAACCCGAGCAGGACGTCGAGGGTGACACCGACAACGATGCCGACCTCGGTGAATTCCTGCTGACGACCGTGTGGCAAAACTATGACGAGACCAGTGGCGACAAGACTGGACTCTCCACACTCGATCCCGTATTCAACAATGCCTCTGATGATCTTAACATCAGTTACGGATCGCCAGATGTTGGTGGTGTCGTCGACGGTGTCACTCACTACACAAACGCCCGCGAGGCAAACGGAGTGCTTGAGGATGGATACCTAATCAAAGACGACAACGGCGACCTGCTGCCGATTAACGACCAGGCCAACCAGGGCGTCTACTCGTTTTGTCTCCTCCTTGAGATCCCGTTCCAGGTCGGCAACGTGATTCAGGGCGACTCGATCTCGTTTGATCTCGTCTTCGAGACCGAACAGGTTCGACACAACGAGGATCCGTTCAACAACACAGCTCCGGTGAACAACTCAACTGGTGGTCAATAAGCTCGTAGTAGAAGTACCGAATAGCGGATTCTTTTGGAGCCTTCCCCGCTGACGCTGACTGGCTCCCCCCGCTGTTCAGGCTCTGCTGTCCGGTGGAAACGATACCGGACAGCGGATCGGTTCCCATCCCGCGTTGGTATACCACGACGGTTCGATTCCGTCGGCGGGATTTCCCCCTATGGGGATGACATATAATGAATAAAAGACCCAGACTTTCCCGCCGCAAGGTGCTCGCGGGGATCGGTGTCGTTGGACTCGCGTCTGCGGGTGCTGGTGCCGGCACGAGCGCGTTCTTTAGCGATGAAGAGGAGTTCGTCGACAACTCGCTCGTCGCGGGTGAGCTTGACCTGCTGGTCGACTGGCAACAGACCTACGACTTCGGCGACGGCCAAACCTTCGTCAGTGCCCACCCCGATCACGACAACGACGGCGAACAGTCGATCATTGACCCAGAGACCCAGACCGTTCAAAACTACAGTGATTTCCCGGACGACGACGATCCTGACAGCAATGGTGCGAACATCCCCGGGTTGACCTGTGAGAACATTCCGCCGCTATCGGAGGCTGACTTCGGCGTTGACCCTGTTACCGATGAAAACATGGAGACGCTGGTGCAGTTCTCCGATGTAAAGCCCGGAGACAGCGGCGAAATTACGTTTTCGCTTCACCTGTGTGATAATCCTGGCTACCTATGGATGCAGGCTGACAATGTTTCCGAAGACGGCGGTATCCTCACTGACCCTGAAATGGCAGTTGATCCAGACAACCTCGGTACGCTTGGGGATGAGATCCAAGCGACGCTGTGGTACGATGAGGACTGCGACAATGTCTACGATATCGACGAACCGGTCGATATCATGCTGACATTGGACTTCTCTGGATCGATGCTGTACGATCAATACGGCGGGCTTGTCAGTACTGACGACATTCAGCTCAATGGGACTACATTGTCAGAAACGACAAAGATTGATCTCGTTGAATTGGGGACTCGTCAGTTCGTTGACTACCTTCAATCCCAGAACGCGGATGTGCAAGTTGGGGTCGCCTACTTTGACGGCGAAGGAACCGACGACAATATTCCTCGAACTGGGATCCTCCAGCCACTGACGACTGACCTCTCGGTTGTCGACGGGGCGCTCTCAGGGCTTCGCCAGAAACTTGCAAATGTTGTGACCGGTAGTGCTCCATCGACGCCGTTCGATGGTGACGGTAATCCGAGTCCATTCTTTACGAATGGGATTGCGACGGGTACCTACATCGGCGAAGGCGTCGACGATGCGCAAGCTGAAATCGATGCTAATGGCCGCAACGGGGTGGATTACACGAACATCATTCTCTCGGATGGCGAATCGTTCAACGGAACCGGAAGCACGCAGTTTTCCGATCCAGTCACCGCAGCCGACAACGCCCGTGCTGGATCACTGTCGCCGCCTACAGACGTGTTCACCATTTCGGTTGGAAGCGCAAACGATAGTATCCTTCAGTCGATGGCTGGTTCGGCCGGTGGAACCGGCGGAGATCCATCCTTCTTCAACGATGTTGACAACCCAGTAGATATCCCGAATGTGTTCGGAAATCTCGCGGCTCAAACGGTCGCTGAGAAAGTTATCATGCAAGATAGTCTTGCCACTGTACTCACCGAATTAGCGGATGGTAACGGGATCCCGCTTGACGGCAACCGAGCCACGATCTACGACGAGCTGACTGATCCTGCTGACAACCCCGATCGAGAGGCGTTCCGCGGCGAGGGCGTGATGCACTGTGTTGCACTCTCGTGGGAACTTCCGTTCACAGTCGGAAATCAGGTGCAAGGTGACACCCTTGGCTTCGACTTAGGGTTCTACACCGAACAAGAACGGCACAACGATGGTGCCGGGCCGCAAGTCGCTTGATCGGTTCTTGCGACAGCCCACGACGGCGAACGGGGGTTCGACTCCTCCGGTGGGTATTCTTCCGTCACCGAGACAGGGAGCACGAAACAGGCACCGGCAACGGTCACACAAGACCGCAGATAACCCAACGAATACCGGAATAAACAGCATAATGATAGAACATAACGACCCCAAACTGAACACCACAGCATATCGCCCCGATGAGGTAGCATGATTTAGTGAGCGTGGTAGTGGCCGCCTGCCGTCCGGTACGAACGCCGTACCTGGATGACATCGGCTCATACCTATTTCCGCTATTGATCTACACTCATCCGACCAACGGATCGGTACGTCCGATCCACCAACGACCCGGCGTATCCGGGACAACTGACAATGACATTAACACGCCGGAAACTGTTGACGGGTATCGGTGGCGGGACGCTCACAGTCGGTGGGATCGTCGCCGTCGGGAAAGCGCCCTGGAACCCGCCGCAGTTCTCACAGTACACGTACGCCGCACCCGATGATGATACCGACGACCAACGCCTCAGCATCGCGTGGTATGAGCGATACAACGGCACGTTTGTCGAAAACCATGCCGACACCGACGACGACCTCGAAACAACCTTAGATCCCGATGGGGGCCCTGGGTACACAAAAGAAGCGACGTTCGTGACTGACGCCTCCGGCCCGGTTATTGCCGTGCAAAACGTCCTTCCGGGTGACACCGGGGTTGTCGTTGTCGGTCTCGAAGTGGTTGCAGATCCTGCCGAGCCGCTTGACGTGTGGCTCCGTGCAGAGGTAACAGACGATTCCGAGAATGGCATCAACGGCCCCGAACAGGTTGAGGGCGATACGACATCGAATGACGGTGAACTTGACGAGCTTGCGACCGTTGAGATATGGCGCGACGGCTCCCCGTTTGGCAGCTGTAACGGTAAAAAAGAGTTCGATGAGAGTCTTGAATCGCCGCTTGTCGCGCCCGCCCCCGTCGCTGAAGCCTTCTCGCCGACGACTAACGTTGGTGCTGATGCAGGGCTTCTCGCATTCGACTGTCTTGATCCGGGAACCTTGCGGTGTGTCGCGCTTCGCTGGGCGGTACCGGCCAACACCGGCAACGAAGCGCAAGGGGACTCACTGGGATTCGATTTCTCCTTCGGTGGCGGTCCGTGTGGGGAAGACAGCCCGTTCACCGGTGGAGGGTCACAATGACTGTGACTCGACGCCGGATCTTGGCGGCGGTAGCCGCCACGGGTGGGGCCGGCGCGCTGATGGGAACTGGTACCGCTGCAATGCTCCGCGATACAGAGCGGTATGACGCCTCGATCACGGCCGGCACAGTCGACCTGCGTGCGGAGTACGAACTGCTGACCGGCCCGGGTGCTGGCGAGCCTGACGGACAGGGGATAATCGATGGCCCACGTGTGAGGCTGCCAATCGGGTCGCTCAGCCCAACTGCTGCCTCCGGGAGCATGCGTCTCACGTTCGCGTTGCCGCAACGTGGCGATGCGGTCAACAACCCGGCAGCGTTGTGGCTTGCGACAGACTGCCCGGTTCCACAATCGACTGCAGTAGCGGAGTCGATTCACGTTGTGGTGTCGTACGCTGACTGTCACTCCGGAAGCCGCCTCCAGCGAGTCACTGCTGGATCACTGCGTGAGGTTGCTGAGGATCTCCGCGGGGGATTCCGGGTCGACGGTGATCCGTCGACGGCAGGCAACGACTGCTTGGTCGACACTGTCTGTCTCCTCATCGAGTACGAACTCGACGGCTATATCGGAACTGAGACGGTTGCGTTACCGCTGTGGTTTGCAGCCCTCCAGTGCCGAAACGCATCCACGCAGAATCCCTTTGCAGGGGTGGATTCAGATCCATGTCCTGCCGCTGACCCATGCCCATGCTGCAACACGCTTGGGAAACTTGAGTTTGAAGACGATACGCAGTCGGGACTAAGCGAGAGTTTCGCCACCCCCGGAGTATACGCTTTCAATAACGGCGATCCAGACTACGGATTGGAGATCTACGATACCGCAGACAAGGGTGGCGGTAGCGAAACGGTCGGGATTGCGTTCCGGCTTGTGAGCTTTACCGGTGGAAACGCCCCGCCGATTTGCACGGTCGCGGTCAAAGGTGGTCGCGGATACGAGCAGTATGACCGCACCGATGGCCTCTCGGCGGACACACTGTCTCTCCCTGGCAGTGACACCAACGGTATCGTGTACGCACCAGAGGGAACCGCGATTAGCCACGTCACAGTCTGTGTCTGTACGGCCGATTCGAAGGCAGACTGCGAGGGGTGTACTGATCCCTCACATTCGAATACTGTCGTCAGCGGTTGGAACGGGAACGGCAATGGTGCGTCCGGAGCTGCCCGAGGTGACCGATGATCCCGCTCTCACGGTCATCGTTGCCGAGAGCGCGTAGCCTTGTGGTGACGCTCGTGCTGATCGCGGCTGTCTCGCCGTTTGTAGTGTTTGCCCTCCCCGAGGTGGTTGGGGCCGACGAGAGCTACGTCGTCCTGTCAGGGAGTATGGAGCCAACACTTTCGCCCGGTGATGTAGTGATCGTCGATGCAACTGCCACCGTGGGTGTCGGTGACATCATCACGTATGATACCGGCGACCAAGTGCCGACAACACACCGTGTGATCGACGAACGGGACGGTGGCTACCAGACCAAAGGTGATGCCAATGAGAACGTTGATTCGGGGCTTGTTGCCTTTGAATCCGTTATCGGACGCACCATCATCACGATCCCGTTTGTCGGATATGTGATCCTGTGGGCGAATTCGCCTGTCGGCTACGTCCTGCTTGTGGTGATTCCGCTGGTGCTACTCGGGGTGAGTGAACTCCGCAAGTGGGCTCGCCAGGATCCCACCACCGCATCAGACACAGCCCACCAGTCAGTATCGGCCGATAATCCAACAGCGACCGTCGGTACCGATGGCGAGCAGAATTTTAAGTGGCAGACTACGGATGACGTGGAGAATGCGATTGCCCACGCCGATGATATCGATCCTGAAACACAGTCTACTCCCACTAGCCAAGCCACTGCAAGCTCGGACTTCCATAACCCGTCCTCGTCCGACACCGGGCAACTCGCAATCGTGGATCTGAAACTCACACTACTTGCGATGACAGTCTTGCTCGTATATGCGGGCTGGAACATCTACCGTGAGGTCACTACCGCCGCCGCACCGACCCCACTCTCGGTCGGTGTCTTCACTGCGGGGCTTCTTGGGCTCCTGTTTACGGGGGCGATGACCATCTCGGCATGGCAAGCGAATAACCCCGACGAGCCACGTTTGCCACCGGCCCTCCCGCTGCCTGACGGTGGCGAGGGTGAGATGTCGGAGGAAAGCGATGAGTAAACTACCCGTCGTTCTCAGTGCCCTCTTTGTCTTCGTCGCGGCGACGACTGGAAGCGGGTCAGTCGCATTCCTATCAGATGGAGAATCTGTTTCCATCGGTTTTAATGCCGATGTACCGGCCATTGAGATGGTTTCACAGGATCACACCCTGCATACCATAGAGACAAATGTTACTAGCAACGAGACAGCACGAAACGCCACCAGCAACGAGACAGCACAAAACCAAACGGAAAACGGTTCATTGGTACCGGATACTGATGAGAACCCATCACCGGTACTGGACGGTCTCCCGGAAAATAACGCATCTGAACTGCCTTCCAATGGAAGTTTGGCTCCCGATGAGGAAGTTCCACAGTCGGAAGAACCAGAGGACTCGGCATCCGATCGATCAGAAAACTCGACTACAAAAGAACGTCTAGAGTCGCAACCAGCTAATTCACCAGCGGAAGACGACACGTCTAATCCAACTTCAAATGGTGAATCCAACACTGGATCCAACGATGGGACTTTACAATCGGAAAAATCAGATCACTCACCACCGGCCGAATCAGAAGATTCGTCTCCTGATGAAGACTCAAAATCGAAATCAGACAATCCCCCTCCAAGGGACGACACATCTGATACAGCGTTAGATGAGCAATCTGCTTCCGGTGGGAAGGCACCGCAGTCTGAAGAATCAGAGGAGTCGTCTACAAAAGAAGAATCAGGATCCCAATCAGATCATCCACCCGCTGAAGACGATACGGATGGGCCAGATCCAAATGAGGACTCACATTCGCCTTCGGACAGTACGACTCCACAGTCCGAAGAGCCGAACGACTTAGAAGCCGACAGTTCAGAAGGATCGCCCACTGAGAGCGATTCAGACTCCCAACCGAGCGAATCACCTGAGGAAGATGATACATCCGAATCGCCCTCAGGTACGAATCCGACTTCCGACGGTGGAGCACCACAATCTGGAACGTCGGAGGAATCAGCACCTCCCAAATCGGATGACACATCGACGGGAGGAGATTCACAATCCTCCACAATAGAGACCTCAGAGCAGGCGACGACACCAAGTAAGTCTCCACCCGCCTCCTCCGAATCTGATACACAACGGCATGATAGCTCACCAGCCAGTGGTACGGCAGATTCACACACCCAAACCTCCGGACAGCCAAAAGATTCCGACGGTGGATCAAACGGCGACTCCACTGGGAGTAGTGTGAAGTCCGCTGGGTCGTCTTCAGGGGTAGACTCTGGTAGCAACAAACCTGATTCGACTCCGAACTCAAATACCCGATCAAACCGGGGCGGTGGATCTAGCGACTCGTCAGACGAATCCACCGGTTCCGAATAATGTCTCCCTCAATATGGCCACCAAATCTCCTACTTCCTGGCATGAGACCACATGCGATTCGCCGGAACGTGCTTGTGATCCTTGTTTACGTAGTTCTGTTTATATTCTTTAGTGGTGTGATCAATCGGATCATCGAAATGGGTTGATAGATAGTATGCAGTACAAATTAGTATCACGCATGCTCCAAAACCAGTTACCACCTAACAACCACATTATATGAATATTCATCGGAATTTGGCTGTTGTTACTATTATGAAAAAAGTATCCAGCTTTATCAATGGCACAACAACTATGACACAATGGGCCAAGCGAACCACGACCACCCAGATCTATCAAGCACGATCATAGCTACATGGGAGAGCACCGATGAGTAGCTCATCTACCGTGAGTACCACTCTCACAGACAAGCAACAACGTATTCTCTCGTACTTTCGCCGTGAAGTGGATGCTCAAATGTATTTCAAATCACGCGTCATCGGCCAAGATATTGGGCTATCAGCGAAGGAAGTTGGTACAAATATTGGGGCGATCCGTGATGGGGAGTTCGGACTCACTATAGAACGGTGGGGAAAATCTGGCAGTATCACATGGAAAGTCACCGAGGATCCTGTTTCTATCGCTGATTGACATCTGCCAAGGCTTATTCAGAGACTCTGCCTGATACTGCCGTAATTGCTCAGTCTGAGCCAGAAATATGTGTTATTCAATCATTGAGAGATTGCCAAGTGACGAATAAAGCTGTTTAGTTGCTCACTTACCTCAACCTACAAATGCCCTATCTGATGGTGGGTGTAGTGGAGTTTTACACCGTGGACAACGTCGATTTACAGTAGTATCATAATTCCAGCCGCATTTACGACATTTGGTTGTGTGTGAATTCATTACTAAAAATTAGTCTAATAATATATAAATATATCTGTAAATAACGGACAATTGTTATGAATTTAGTACTCCTATTCATGACGGGATATACGCGCCTCGCATCTTGCATACCAGAACAAATATCATTCTTATCTGGTAGTATTTCGACCAGTCAGTCCAAAACCCTACAAAACAGCTGGGCTGACCCAATTACCGAGCTATCGGCACGTCGTGAGTGATTCGATGACAGGCTACGGGTGAGGAAACATTTCCTGCCCCGTGTCGGTGTTACTGTGGTAGTTCACCGAGATCAAAAGTCAGGAGGTTTGTCACTGAGCCGACGCGGTGATCGACAGTCACTGCTCGCCATCGACGATAGAATAGAACTGCAGAACGCCGTTACTCGTTGAGAACAGTCGCCTCTTCGGGTGGTGCCAGATCGAGTTCCTCGGCACCCTGCTCGATCTCTTCGGGAGTTACCCCTTCGGCCTCGGCGAGGATCTCGGTCAACTCGTCCATGCTGATAACCTCCTCCGAGGGGTCTTCGCGTGACTGTTCCTTACTCATAGCTGTATCCACGTGTTTCGTACTCATAAGGGTGTGTGGTGACTTTCCTCCGTCGGGCCTCCTACGGCGGGTTGCGACCTGCATTGAGTGGCTCATACGAATCCGTGTGGTAGGCGACCCGCCAGAGTTTGAGGACGGCGCGAGTGACTAACTCTTCGGGAGATTGTGTGATACAAGACGCTTCGACATCGTTTGGGTCAGAACTCGCATTCGGCGGTGGGTGATAGTGTTCTAACCCGGAGACGTGGATGTAGTCTCCCGCGTGGAGGTGTTTCCCCCAGCGTAGGTTCATCCCCTCAGTGTCCGTGTAGTGGAATTTGTAATCATCTCGTGTCGTCCACTGGATGTCGATTCGGGCCTCATCGGCGACACATAATCCGTCGTCAAGCACAACTTCGAGGACGGATGGATGGAGGTAGTCGTCAAGTTCAGCTGTTGCGAGTGGTTCCATCTCCTCGACGACATCACGAATCGTCAGTAGTGCCGGTCGATCCGTAGCCCCCCGAAGAGTATGGGTTTCTGCTTGGTCAGGAGAATCTCGCATTACTCAGGCAGGGACGCTGTCGTCGGTCGACTGACGGTCACTGTCGACGAATTGCTCGGCGTTGTCGATCGAGAGGGCAGCGTTCGCGAACGCAAGATTCCGTCGAAGCGTCTTCCATTCACGAATCGTCTCTGGGTCGATCTCATCCTGTGGGGGCCCGGTTTCGCTGAGAGCCTGGTTCGTCTGGTTGACCGCCAATTCTTCTGGGGAATCAACACCGAATTCAGACCGATACTCGGTGAGTTGCTCGCGCATCTCCTGAATTCGGGTGAGGAGTTCATCGGTCGAGACGTGATCAAGGATGTCAGCAGCCTGTTCGACGACGAGTGATTCAGGTGAGCGCCGATAGAGCGTGCCACCCTGTTCGCCGGGTGTCGTCTCGACAAACCCCTCATCTGCGAGTGTATTCAGGTGCTTTCGAGCGGTCTTTGGAGCCGTCCGTGCATCGTCAGCTACGGTATCAGCTGAGACGGGGCTGTACGTATGCGCAACGACGTGTCGAATGCGCTCATATGGAGTTGTTTCTGCTTCCCATTCCTCACCAACTGCTTCGTTGACGTCTGCAAACTCATCTGGTGGGTTTCGGTCGTTCATATAGAAACGCACGGTTTAAAGGAATATAGTTCTTTGGCAAATTCATATATTCCTTCAGTGGAGAGTACATCGACTGAATCCACCCAAATGAATTCCGGAAATCGTTCCAGAACTAACCGAACACAAACAAACGGTCAGAAAACACCAGTAGAGGCGTTCTGGGGGTCATACATTGCAATCCGGAAACGATTTTTCGAATGAAGTGTGGAATCTATATTTTTCCATTGTTGAATCGTTTTTATAAATAATCGACGGGTTGTAGGCACTCAACTTAGGATTCTACACAGAGAATCCCAAGTTCACGAGAAGCTCAGCGAGCACCGCTGATTGTTTCAGGATCAGAAACCCCCAGCTCGGCTTTTTATTCTCCCTGAGTCGATGTATTGGTAGAGTCGGCGGGTATGCTCTGACACCATTCCCCGCTTCCGGATTCCATAATCCACTCCCTTCGCTGCACTTGCCGTTCTCGCCGACTCACTGTGTTGCGTTAGAGCCTTCTCCTCTCCACGTTTCAATGGAGGCTCTAAAGTATAAGTTGTACGATAGGAGGGCCAGCGCAAGATGTAGGGCGCAAGTCTTGCACAGCACTCCGCTCAATCAAGATAGCCTAATTGACGAAGCGATTCGAGTGTTTCTTCGTCTAAATCGGCTCTTTCAATTGCTTCTTGTCCAGCTGTATACTGTTCTTTGAGTGCGTCGCATAGTTGACGTGCGGTACGTAATTTGAATGTTAGCTCCGACTCTGTTACCTCTTCTTGTACGCTTTTTAACATCGTGTCGATATGATCAAACGAATCTAGTCCCATATGTATAAATTCGCATCTTTAGCTATTAGTCACCACTAACTTTCTCACGATCTTATAATTCGGGGTGGGTATTTAATCGCTACCTCTCCATGGCGGCTGCTATCTATTTTTATCGCTCCATCCACGTTGGTGAACTCACGCTTTACGTGCAGCACTCCAAATATTCCTATATCAAACTTCAAGTGGTTTTTTACCAGATTAGGCAAGATCAAAGATGTATTTTTAATCTATTTGTTGGCTTCAGTCTGCTTCCTTCGGTTATACGCCCTCTCCGTTACAGATCGACCCCATTGATTTATACTTCGTATCTCATAATATTGATCTAGAGAAGTGTTACTATGAGACAACCCACTGGAAAACAAGTGTAAGCCGATGATATCGAAAAACACAGAAACCGACTATTCAGGCGTTTATAACGCGGTCTGTAGTAGCATCTCTGAGCCTCTCTGTGTGTTTACCGTCAAACGAAGTGACACCGGCCCCACATTCGTGTTTGAACATAACAATACTATCCACAGCGAACAAACCGGGGTTGAGAGAGACAACCACGGTGGCCAACCACTGAACGACTTGTTAGATGCTGAAGATGCAGCCGCGCTTCGTCACTCACTGGAAGACTGTCTCGACCATGCTGAGCCAGTTGAACGGACTGAAACCATCAACTGGCCGAAAGTGACAGTGTCGTGGAAGACAACGTACACGCCTGTTGTCCAGGATGGAACCGTCGAAAAGATTGTGGCGACCTCTCAGGAGGTCTCAGAATCTCCACCACCTGATAGCCAACAATCGAATCAGGAAGTAGCACAGCTCACAGAACGGCTCAAACTCGCTGTTGAGGGTGCGGGAATCGGCATCTGGGATTGGGATATGACGACCGATCAAGTCGAATACAACGAGCAATGGGCCTCAATGCTCGGCTACTCACTTGACGACATCGAGCCACATCTCAGTGCCTGGGAGAGTCGAACCCACCCAGATGATGCTGAGCGAATCAAAACAGCATTAGAAAACCACGAGCAGCAAGCAACCGAATACTACGACACAGAACACCGGATGAAAACCGCAAGCGGCGATTGGAAGTGGATCCGCGATATCGGAACCATTGTCGAACGAGATGCCGATGGTGATCCGATCCGTGCGGTTGGAATTCACATTGATATCGACCAGCAAAAGACCGCCCAACAGGCACTCGAAGCTGAGCGAGAGATGTTCAAACAAGGGCCAGCAGTTGTCTTTCGCTGGGGCGATGATGCTGGCTGGCCCATCGAATATGTCTCAGATAACGTCAAGGACACGTTCGGCTATACACCGGCTGAACTCCAGCCAACTGAGTTTGTCTCACTTGTTCACGACGAGGACGTACAACAGGTCAAGGAGTCGTTCGGTAGAGAGAGAAAAACTGATACTGAGTTGGTCACTCTGGATCCCTATCGGATACGTGATGCTGATGGGAACACCCGCTGGGTAAAGGAATACACAAACACAGCTCCGGACAAACCCGGAGACACCTCACTCGTCGGCTATCTAATCGACGTAACAGAGCAAAAAGAAAATCAGCGAGAGCTTGAAGCCCGCGAGCAGAAATACCGCAATCTGTTTGAGGACAATCGCGATGCCCTCATGCTTATGAATCGCGAGGGGTATCTCGATTGCAACGAACAAGCACTCAAACTGTTTGGAATCGACTCTGTTGAGGAGTTCGTCACGCACGCCCCATGGGAGCTGTCACCTACAACACAGCCCGACGGACGACCTTCACAGGAGGCTGCGAGTGAATGGATTGATGAGGCCTTTGAGTCAGGTGAAGCAGTTTTTGAGTGGGTACACCAGCGCGCCGATGGGACAGAATTCCCCGCAGAGGTCAAACTCACGCAATTTGCGTATAACGACAGATCAGTTGTACACGCCCTCGTTCGAGATATCACCGAGCGAAAAGAACAGGCGCGATCACTCGAAATCAGCGAGGCAAAATATCGAAGCCTGTTTGAGGATAGCCGCGATGCCCTCATGCTGCTTGACCGGGACGGATTTTTTGATTGCAACGAACAGACACTGGAACTGTTCGACATCGAGTCTGTGGAGGCGTTCGCCGAGTACGCCCCGTGGGAACTCGCGCCGCAGTCCCAACCAGATGGCAGAGACTCGAAAGCAATAGCATTGGAACACATTGAAAAAGCGTTCAACGAAGGGGCGGCATTCTTTGAATGGATCCACCAGCGTGGTGATGGCACGGAGTTTGCTGCTGAGGTAAAGCTCAGTCGGTTCGAACATCAAGGTGAGCCAGCAGTCCATGCGATTGTCCGTGATATCTCTGCGCGAAAAGAACGAGAACAACAACTCAAACAATTTCAGAAAGCCGTCGAACAGACCGGTCACGCGGTGTATATGACCGAGACAGACGGAACCATCGAATACGTCAATCCGGCATTTGAGTCGATCACCGGATACAGCAAATCCGAGGCAATCGGTCGCGAGCCGAGTATCCTCAAATCAGGTGAGCACAGCGAGGACTTCTACGACGAGCTTTGGGAGACGATCCTCGCCGGTGATCAGTGGGAAGCCGAGGTGATTGATGAACGGGCAAACGACAAGGAGGTCGTACTCAGTCAGACCATCTCACCGCTTACTGATGATGAGGGAACCCCGGAGAAATTCGTCGCTGTGGCGAACGATATCACCCAACGGAAAGCCTATGAACGCCAGTTAGAGGAACAACGCGATAATCTGGATATTCTCAATCAGGTGCTGCGTCACGATATCCGGAACGACCTCCAATTGATCCTTGCGTATACGGAGATGGTTGCGGACACGATAGATGATGATGAGGCAGAAACGCATTTGAATACCGTCTATGAAAACGCAGAGCATGCCGTTGATCTCACAAAGGTAGCCCGAGAGATGGCAGCTGTCATGCTCTCAGCGGAGCAAGAACTTGAACCGATCAGTATCCGTTCGGTAGTACAATCTGAGATTGAACAGATCAGGGAAGCATATCCAGACGCCAACATCATCCCTGCTTCGGAGATTCACCAGGAATCTGTGCGAGCTAACGAAATGTTAGGCTCTGTGTTCCGAAACCTGTTGAAGAATGCGGTGCAGCATAACGACAAACCAGTTCCGACCGTTGCCGTGTCATCGGACACAGCGGATGGAAGTATCAAAATCCGAGTTGCGGACAACGGCCCAGGCATTTCTGACGCCGCAAAGGAGGATATCTTCGGTAAGGGAGAGAAAGGACTCGACAGTGAGGGTACCGGAATCGGCCTTTATCTCGTCAAGTCGTTAGTAGAGAGCTACGGTGGTGATGTCTGGATCGAAGATCGAGAAGAAGGCGATATTATTGATACCGAAACACCCGCCGATACCCCTTCTGAGGGTGCGGTGTTTGTAGTTGAGCTGCCGGCGGTAGGAGATGGTTAGGGCATGTTTTATATTTCAGCTATCTAAACAATTCATATTGTTTATTCCGATTTTTCATTTTTCACTCCTCGTATCATCCTAGCTATGGGGAGACAGGCATGAATTGACGTATGTCATGTTGAATGAAACATGACCCTGTGAATAATAGACTCATTTTAATAGAAAGCCGCAAAATGAGTAGCATATGAGACAGTTGGATAAAGAAAAAATTAGAGAGACGATAACTACAGTCGGGATCGGAGTGCTATCGATGATTAGCGAGGAGGAGCCCTACGGAATCCCTGTTTCATTTGGCTACGATGACGGCGAGGTTAGTTTTATTCTGCAGGCTGACAGGGCCGCTGAGAGCCGTAAGCTGGCAGCACTATTGATAAACCCTCGTGTCTGTCTCACCGTTGTCCAGCAGAGTCAGGAACCCACCGAGATGTGGCGAAGTGTGGTCATGACTGGTAAGTTGATTCAACCACCACTTGACGACGAGAAAGCAGCAGTCGATGCACTCGCAGATAACGGCTCATTCGTCCCTGGGGTCAATGTTTTTGATGCGCCAGAAAGCGAGATTGATGTTACTATTTTTCAGCTTGATCTAACGGAGATGAGTGGCCGCGAGTTCGGCGGCACTGTTGAGTAGTTTAGCCACATCGCCGCTGACAGCGTAATAAAAATTTGATAAAACCAGGGGATCGGCAAGCACACGCTTTAGGACTGTTCGACGATGAGGTCGATCATTCCATGGTAGATATATGCTACTCTACTGTTAAATTCACCAGAATCTATTAGATTGTTGTTCAATCCAGTTATTGTATAAAGATGACCTTTCCTGTACGGTGAGAACGATGCCATGACTTATATTATATCCGAGTAATTGATATGTAGGAGGAATACCTATCATAGACCCGAAGATACCTGTCCATACGACGCTTGATTGGACTGGCCGCACGCTCTGTCGAGGTTAGACCTAGCCTATGATTAGTCCAATCCAAGAACAACTATATACCAATGCCAAGTTTCAAAAATATATGGGTATTGGTCTTTTCTTATCAGGGACGGCAACAATTCCAGCATCCATACTAGTTGTTCGAAAAACAATATTCTTTTTTCTTGGATTCGCGTTGATTATTGGTGGTTTGTATGATCTTTATACAAGCCGGTTTTATGCAGTAATCAAGCCTGGGGCGTCCATCACACTTGGAATTGGTATACAACTCATAGTGCTAAATGTGCTTGAAGTATGGGAGTTGTTGTTCTTGTGGCCGCTTTCATTCATTTTATTCGGGACAATCACCATATTAGGTGGAATTGTTGAAGACTGGTATTATCGAACCGCAAGGTCTTGAGACGACTGATTTCGGTGGGGAAACATACCACGTGAGTCCAAATGAAGGCCAGCCGCCCGACTATTTGTGTTGACCGAGATCGAGCAGAATTATAGTAGCTTGTCCTAACAAATCGCTATCTGATGGATAACGCTCAGTTCATCGATGTTGATGAGTCGCCCGAATTCGCCGGTTTCAGCGGTTTGGGTTTGTTTGCGTTAGCGATTTGATACACAAGTCGCTCACACCGCACCGGGTTTTCTCCTTGCTGCGACCCGCGTCTGCCGACAACTCAACAGACACAACCTTGCTGACGCTGTCTTTCTCATTGATGATGCTCACTCATTACAGGCTGCCTGTCACCATGCCGGCTGCGATTTCAAACACGAGCAACATGGAAATCGGAACGTTGTCGAACCTGTCTTCAGAAAACCAAAACGCCGAAGTTTCTCTTTCTCGAACTGTTTCATCAACGCCGCAGCAGACACAGCCGACAACTGGCTCAGATCATTCAGATTCGCATGGAACCAGCTTATCTGAACACTGCTAATCAGCAATACCGACGAATTTAGTGGATCACATTCATACACCCACAGCGTAATGTCTCCCGAGCCCTCCAAAATCGACATTGCCGAGACCATGGCTGACCTGATGAATGGAATAGCCGGGTGGATTTTAATTGCACTCGGTATCGCGGCATCGCTGAGTGGTGTCGGTGGAATTCTACAGCAGGCTACCCAGCCGAAATGATAGCCCCACTTGTGGTGCTCGGATTCGGATTGTTGCTCACAGTCGCAGGGATATTCGTCAACCCACGTTTTCGTCGCCGGATAGACCGCCGCCACGGACTTGCCAGGCTCGGGTAAATCAAAACCGTGGAAAATACGACCGTCTCAGAAACCGAATATGGAGATGCGGTTTGCGTCAGCTGTGGTTCCGGTCAAAATGACGGATTGGTTCGTCGCTATCGCTAGGAATACGTGGTCGCTGGCATTCCCTTGTGGACAGTGTCCGAAAATTATAATTTCTACTGTCCAAGTTGCGCCCTTGAAGAGTTTCCCAGTCTCTCGACGACAAACAGGAATACCAACGATATCAAAGAGCAAGCTATTGCAGAAACAAAATAAAACACCGAATTAATACGAAGCAGTGATAGACACGCTGATAGTGCTCCTCCAAAGCTCTCCCAGCACATTTGCGATTGGTCTAACCGTTCTGGTTGGGCTGGTAGCATGTGCGCTCCCTGTCTGGCTATGGGTGGTTCGGTGGCCCCAATTGCGTGCGCATCATGCTGATTTAATTGTCCCATTTATTATTACAACGGTACTGTTCGGGGTGCTTGTTGTCTCCTTTCCGGCGTATGAGGGCATCATACCGACAGACGCCTATGCGCTGTTGCCTCTGGTAATCTTGGCGGCAGTACTGGTTCCATGGGCTGTATTCTGCCTCAGGTACACCGGACGAGATCACCTTTTGACGAATCGTCGAATCGGTGTTGCTAGCGGCTTACTCTATCTCTTCGTCACTGTCTTCATATTGAGTGTCACAGAAACGCTTCCGGGATCGACTCCATTGACTATCCTGTTGGGTATCGGGGTAGTAAGCCTGCTTGGCGGGACATTCGCAATCGTCGGCATCGTGTTACTCTCCACGTATCGAGACGCCGAACTCCCCATGGGACAGAGTCTGGCAGCGGTACTTCCACTCGTTGTGCTAATGATGGCATCACAGGGGCTTGGTGCTGATCCCAACACGCGAACGATAGCTAACACGACTGTATTTGCGGTTGCTACCGGATCACTATGGATAGCTGTCACCCAATACGATGTGCTTACTCGCAGGCCGGGGACAAGTCGTCTGGGCCTTCGCTCGGTGGTGACCGAGATGGACGAACCGGTATTGATAATCAATACCGATGAGAACATAGTCAACGCGAATGCGGCGGCAACGGCCCTCTTTGGCTCAGATGTCGTCGGTGAATCCTTCGAAAACGTCCTTGGGCAACCAGTCACGTCAGTGCGTGCGTGTGATACACTCAAATATTCGACCACAACCGGGACGCAGAAGTTTGACCCCCGTGTGTCAAGTATAGCTGGCGGCGGTGGTCAGCGACTGGGTCTTACCATCACCCTCATTGATGTGACCGACCGTGAAATGCGGCGCCAGCGGATTGAGGTTCTCAATCGGATTCTCAGACATAACGTCCGAAACGATCTGGATGTCGTTCTCGCCCATACGGATCGCATCACGGACGACGATATCCGCTCGAATATTAAGCAGACACTCCACGGAACACTTCGACTAAGCACAAAGGCTCGTGAGGCTGAGGAGGTGATGAGCACTGTCACCGCCTCGACAGAGAAATTCGACCTTGGGGCACTAGCAAGATCCGTAGCCGATGGGTTTCGATCTGGCGAGCCGAGTGGAGACATTACCGTAGAGGCAGCCGATATCCAGATCGTATCCTACCAGCCTGTTGTTCGACGAATTCTCCATGAGTTGATCGAAAATGCACTGAAGCATTCTGACACCGACACACCCTGTGTCTATATCACCGTTCGAGAGGAGTCCGAGGGGGCTACCGAACTCATTGTCGCTGACAACGGCCCCGGCATCCCAAATTTGGAGCAAGAAGCCCTGGCCGACGGAAGAGAGACCCAACTCAAACATGGTAGCGGAATCGGACTATGGTTTGTGAACTGGGCTGTCACACAACTTGGTGGTGAACTTGAGTTCGATCAAAACGACCCAACCGGTAGTATCGTCACTGTTCGACTATATGATTGAACAAAGCTAGTGGGTGGGATCAGGCTTCGAGACAGCTTTTCTGTCGTACTATCTCTGCATGTTCCAGGCAACGCTTTTATTCATCAAAAATCAGCTTTTTACCCCTGATTCGGCAGTCGCGGAGCGGTAACCTCCACCAGAGAGTCCATATCACGGGTCTGATACCACGTTGTCCCAGGGCCAGTGAACTCGAAGACAAGCCCTTCACCACTCAGCAGTGTTGATTTTAGATCGCCAACCCGCCGGGTGGAGTACTCAATCGTGTTATCCCACGCGATAAGGTGCTCGTTATCCAGAACGTACGATTCGCCTGCGGCCAACTCTAGCTTCCCAAGACCGCCGTAGGCGTCGATAAAGACTGTGCCGCTGCCTTTCAAGGCAAGCGGTGTGATCCTAGCCCCGCTTAGCATCGATTTGAGTCCGCCGACCTCTGAATTGATATCAATCCCTTCTGTTCCAGCGATAAACGCCCCATCCGTCGAATACAATGTCTCATCACGAAGTTTGTGGGCCATCACGTCTCCTGGCGTGGGCGGTGCTAGAGTAACCTATCCTGACCCGTTTCTGGCAACGAATGTGTTGGTGAACATCGATTCCCCGCCTAGCATGGATTTGGCTGAGCTGAGCAATCCATCGCGGCTCGTTTCGGTCTCGACATCAACAGTCGTCGAGTGACCGACCATTGCACCAGGTTCAGCGATGATTGATTCACCCTGTTGTAGTGAAACGGTCAAGTCCGTGTACGACGGTCGGTGTGAGAATTCGTAGTCTATTGGACTGTTCGATTGACGGTTAGTCGGCAGTGGGAGAGGGCTGTTCAGGCTCGAACTCGGGAGCATCAATTCTGGGTGAGCCACTATGCCAGCGGCGAAGGCTATACACCACCGTGAGTGCCACAGCGCTTATGCCAGCGATCTGTTTTTTGCTGATCGACATGTGTGAATAATCGATTGAAGCGAAGGAGGTTATATTGTGAATACCTGTTTCAGTCTCAGAAACAGTAGCACGCAGACGGTTGTTTGTCTATCTGCAAGGCGTCTGTTACAACAAGTACTACAGGCCAATACGTGAATCTTGGTTTCTCCGCTACAGCAACAAATCAGCTTAAAGCCGTGATTTCAATCCCACTGCTGTTGAATGTGAGATTTGCGCTGTCCACGACAACGTGGAATCGTTTCCGATGGCGACCGTCAGCGTCGAGTGCAACGGTACTTTTAATCAGCCCAGCTGACTCAAGGGAGTTCAGCCGAAGATAGACGGTCGGGCGTGACGCATCCAGTTCCTCGGCTAACGTGGCGGCTGCTGTCGGACGATTAGCCAAGGCCGTCAAGATTTTTTGTGCATACGTGTCGGAGATGAGCTCTAGAAAACACTCTGCATCGATGGACTCTGTAGTATGTGCTTCCGTGCTGTGTCGAGAGTCCGGCAGTGAAGCCGGAGGTTCGCTCTTGGACTCTATCGCTGACATCGTAGTTGTACAGTCCGACCGACACCCAGTGTAGCCCGCTGCTATCATGCTCAATCGAATTCTGAAGCAACTCTAGTTATCTTCAGCATGTTAGCTTTCAATGACATATTTTACATTTCGGATAGGCGACTGCAAAGCAGGGGACAGACAAATCATGTTGGGAATCTATAAATACTCTCAGCCGGGAGATACTTGATGGATGGCTCGTTTTGAACAACTAAGATGGCCCCCGAGCAATCAGTTGTGACATTCTCTGTTGGCGACTCAGTGGCTGATACTGGCGATGATGACCCCGACGGAGCCATCGTCGTGAACTGCCCCACAGACAAGACAATCGCCGATTGGAAACACGAAACGGATTCCGGAACCACCACGGCTGCTGCGGAAAGTCCTGAGTATCTTGCCGACGAACAACTCATCATCGTAGCGTTTCGAGATGCCATTGCCGATACGCCTGACAACTGGCAAAATCTTGATCCAGACACGCTCTTCGAGCAAGTTGTCGAGCACGATATCAATCAGTATGGCTTTCGAGCAGGCCGCTTGGAACAGATCGAACCTGGCGAGTTAGGTGTTTGTAAAGACAAATTGCAGGACTGCAACACCAAGTTTCAAGCACAATATAGCGGCGATAGAACACAGTTTCTCAGTTTACGACGATAGTGGTGGTTCACTGTGATCGGTCATCAAGCGCGTTGGCAGCAATATTACGACCGCTGGCGTTCAATTCAACTTCTTGCCTCATGCGCACCCGATTGATGATACCGTATTCAATAAGTTGGTCAAATGTCTCTTCAATCGTCGTCACGTCGCTCCCAACGAACGATGGAATATCAAACGGCCGGACTCCGGTATGCAGTGCCAACAGCACCTCCTGTTCAGTTCGTGTCAGTTCAATATCTGTCTGACTGCGCCGTTCTGCCTGTTTGAATAGCGATTGAGCAAACACACGAGCTCGCTGTGGAACCGCAATGTGGGTCTCTACCATGGTTTTGCCGGCCAGATGTGAAACATGAATAACAGTTCGTTCTGCTCCGTTAATTGTTTGGTTGGTCACAGTTGTGTCAGATAGTTCCTCAAACTCTAGAGTCGCCTGTGTACCATCATTCAGAGTTACCACAACATGATTCGGATTAATCCCTAATCTAGCTGTTTCCCAACTCGCAGTCTGTACCACACCACCGCTGACCGCTGGATGCTTACATCTGACCGTTTCTCCCTCAAGTGTGGCCGTATAGAACCGTTCTCTGAACGACTCGTACCTTTCTGGGATAATAATAATAACGTCGCTTCCTAACTCAACTCGCATATAATCTGAGAGTGCAGCTAATGATTGATCAGGTTGCTTCTGCCCTGAAAGCCCAGTTATATCCGAGAAATCAATGGCGAGTTGTCCACTATCGCCGAGGAGGATCAGTCGCTCATCGGATAAAATAATGCGGCCCTCCAACCATGAAACTTGGTCAACCTGTGTGCCATTCTTGACAGCTATGGTGAATTTTCCAGTCGTGTCAGAAATATTATTCTCTATTTGATTTACCACCCTCGTCTCAGCGCGGTCTGCCTTACCACTCATGCAGCGCTACCTCCTGAATATCCGCTATCTCTGCCATACTCATTTTACACTATACAGGGGCTACAACCACTTGAATACCATTATTGGTGCTTTTAGATACAAGGCAACGATGCTGATGATCTTTATTACATTCATTCTCCGTTTGTTGCATCGCATACAACTGCTTGTATTATACGTAATCAAACATATTTTATGATAGCGTCTTGTAAGTGGTTGAGATCCGATGTCTATACACTGACCTGAGTCGGTTATCTTACCAAACAGAGAACCAGTAAAAGTTGCTCTATTGAAAACGTGGTACGGAAGTACAATCATAGCGTCTTGGTGAGCTTCTTAATATTGTTGAGTGCGAATAGCAGAATGATCTCCCGGAACTGACGATACCAGAACCGCGAACGCAGGACTCCGCCCTGCGTTCGCTTGGTCGTTGAGTACGTTGTCTCTGCCATCCATCGCTGGCCGTAGCCTTTGTCGCGGATAATTGCGTTATTCGCTACTGCAAGCGGTCGAGAGCCGCGATGGTGGACAAGATATTCAATGTCCTGAGCAGCAATCTCGTACTCGGTGTGCCAGTCTTGGAAACCATTGTCTGCGGCCACTGACCGCAGCTTAGACTCAGACTGACGGCGCCAATGCCGATGGGTGCAGCAAAGTGAATCCATTGACCGTCAATTAGAACCGTTATATGCGTCGCTGATTCGAAACCGAGCAGCATAAACATAGCTGTGATCTTGGTCTGTATATCAGTCAGAACCGGTAAATACTGGCAGACATCGACCGCTTTCCTTGGTGATCGATGTGCCAAAAATTGCCGGCGGTGGCCCTCCCGGGGACGTGGATGTAGTCAGGTATCCTCGCCACGTTGCTCCAGCCGTTATTGATCTGTTATAGTCGTCAGTGAGTGCAGTGGGTCAGCCACTGGGCGATTCGCTGCAGTTTGGATCGGGAGCGACGGCACCGTATTGAAAATAAAAATACCCGCTGATGATGAGGAATTCGATTGCAAAAAGCAAGAACAAGATAGCGGGATCGGACGTATTGAACCCAATCGATCTACCGGAGACGCTGTACTCCACGACCTTGGGGTAGGTCGCGCCGGAACTACTGATGAGCATCGTGGTGGCGAGATTACCGCCCATGTGGAGACCGATAGGAAACGCAAGTTCCCCGGAGAGCAGATAGGCCCACCCCAACAGGACACCACTGATAGAAGTCATAACCAGCGCATAGAGTAGCGAGTCTCCTGTTGAAAGTGCTCCGAAAATCACGTGACCGAACCCGAAGACAACCGAACTACTGAGTAAAGCCCCAATAATAACCGTTCGATCGGAGAACCCTCTGGACGCGAGTCCTTCAACGGCGTTTGATATGAAAATACCTCTGAATAGCGTTTCCTCCCAGAACCCGAGTGCGATCCATCCAAAGACGAGGATTCCAACCTGAAGGACGATTGGGACGGCAGCCACGTCGATCCAGGTACCGATGATCTGTACCCCTCCCCGCTGGTACTCGATGACGAACAATCCAGCCTCAAGGAAGACGGCTAAGGCAAACCCAGCGAGAGCATCTACCCCCCACTGACGGGACAGATTAAAACCGTAGTCGGTGATGTCCCGATGATCGACGTATCGCTTCAGCAGAGCCATTGCGATGAGGACGCCAATAACGGCGGCCGGATGCACGACGGCTATTTCTGCCCAACTAGGTGGATCTATTCCTACTGCCTTTGCGGTGAATATGAACCCAAAAACGGCAGCGAATGTAATGACGACAGCTATCAAAACACGCCAAGAACATCGTAACTGTCCATCTTGAGAGCCAAATAGTGCCGACCTGACGGTGGAAATCAGCGTTTTTGTCACATCACAATTCAGAGAGGCATTCGACATAAAAGATGACTCAGCGTTTCTATCACAGCAACACACGGAGAGCCACTCGGTACAACAGGCGTCGTTAGCATGTCGAAAATACGGAATCAGATACGTCTGATTCGATCAATTCAGTGTACACACGGAATCTAAGTGAGTGGAACGGTGTAACCTCTTTGTATGGGGCAGTAAAGAACGCTCAGATACCTTGATTGGGGCCTGATAGGCATCCTCACTGTCATCGCAGTGCTGTGGCAGCTTTCTATCGGCAATTCGTTCACGTCGAGAGTTACTAGTGCAGTGCTGGCTGGCGGACTCAGTCTCGCAATCACGGTGCTTAGATAGATAAGCCTGACAACTCTTCTGTCATGTGTTGCTGTGGGTGAAACGGGTGTGCCCGTTTGATTACTGATCGCAGTGAGCTTCGGGTGTGCACGACGACACACATTTGACACCGCTGCTGTCAAGACGCACGCTGCTCGGTGGCTGTGCCACCGCAACCACCGTCGGTCTCGCCGGCTGTTCGTCCAGATCGCTTGCCGCTGAGACGACCGTTACTCATGAGTACGACGCGGCTGCCATTGCGGCACTCGTCATCGACGTACCAAACGGAACAATTAATCTCACCGATGAACAGCGGGCAACAGTCGGCGTCGAGGCGACAAAACAGGCCGTCGACGACGAGGCACTTGATCGTCTCACACTGCAGGACGAGCGAATCGACAATCAGCTGTCGCTCACCGTCGACAGCGGAGACAGCGGGCTCCTCTCGCTGGGGCCCACGCCGCGGATGGATCTCGCGGTTACCGTGCCACGGGGACTGCAGCTTGATCTCGGGAGTACAAACGGAACGATCACCATCGACACGGCAGGTGCCGACAGTATCACCGCCGAGACGAGAAATGGGGAGATCGATATTGACACGGGCGATGCTGACAGTGTGACCGCCGAGACAACAAACGGTGATGTCGGCCTCTCAGTTGTTGGGGCAACTGACGTGCAGGCCGACACGACGAACGGCAACGTGTCGATCACGCTGCCAGCAAGTGCGGAGCCATCGATCAGCTACGAGACGACCAACGGTGGGTTCGAGACCAGTGGTCTTGATGCCGGGTCGATCAAGGCCGACGCCGGCGTTGAGCGGACGCTCGGCAACGGAACCCACCAGCTCACGGTTACCACAAACAACGGCGACCTCACGATCCGGGGCGATCGCTGAGGTGGGTGGTGACTGTGGTCTCATACAAGATGCAAACTCTGACGGCACCGCAGAAAGGGGTGTTCTGTCGAGAACACCCCGGCCCGATCACCAGTAATTTCTCATCAGAATGGAGTCGTCGCCACAGAAGAACCAGCTGACAGCGACAAACGACACTTTCTCCCCGACTATCCTGCTGATTTCTCTTGCTTCGCCTCCGATTCCAGGAATCCGGAGGCTCGCTTTAGGTTTCTCCCGATAGCTTTCGCTATCGAGGCGTTCTTCACCTTGATTTTCCCCGTGAACTCCGTTTTCTCACCGTCCTTGTGATACATCTCGTTCATCAATGATTCCACTCCGGCACGTAGGTTCAGGAACTCCTGCTCCGCTGGATCATCTAACCGCTGCCGTCGCTGAGCAACTTCTACCCGCCGTTTCCTGAACCCGTAGCTGTAGTGTTCCTGTTGTTCCTCGACGAAACAGTTCTCTTGGTACTGGCAGCCATCACAGAACTTCTTGTCCATCTTTCCCGAGATACGGCCAGTCTCGTAATGGTTCTGCTCGAATGGTTCGTGTCCGGCAGGACACGCAACCATTCTCGTCCCATCCCACTCTGGAGCAGCAAGCGACATCTTCTCCGCTGCAGGACGTTGACCCGTGATTCCAGTGAAGTGCTGCGTGATCTCCTGATCACGACAGCACTTCTCTACTTCCTTGTGCGTGTACCCGCCATCTACGAGCAGGTCACATAATCCCGTTTCCTCAGCCAGATTCCTCGCGTCCTCACCCAAGAGGTCTCCATCGTCTGTGTTGTTCGTATCGACTTGCACCGCTGTAATCAAGCGGAACGGATTTTCACCATTGCATGTCTCAGCGATATTCGACTTGTAGCCGAAGTAATCCTCCGCGTTCTTGGAGCGATACGTCGCTTCGTCGTCGTGAGGGTTTTGCAGTGATTCACTGCCGATCTCGTCGGACTCTTCCAGTCCGACGTGATCGTGTCTCTCTTCAGCATCTCTTTCACCCGATTCGGAGTCGGATTCATCTCCAGCAGTCGCCGTGGATTCACTTGGAGAGGTGTACGTTTGGAGTGGCTGCCAGCCCGGTGACTCGTCACCGGGATGGCCTCGATCATCTGGCTCCAGATTATCGGTATCGTCTTCGAACTCAGGAATACGATAGCATTGTTCCTCAAGGACACGCTGTAGATGAGCGAAACTTTCCAACTCGGCGTATTCAGCCTCACCTCTGAACCGCTCAACAAGCCACACGATATGCTCAGCAAGTGTTTCCATCTCTGCAGGAATTTCGTCTGGTTCAAGATGATAGGACAACTCTAAGTTCTCGGTGTCGGCGAACTCGTCCATTCCGGCAGGGAGTTCCTGTACGATCTCCTCCGGGAGATCGCACAGGAAATTGTGAAGCACTTTAGCGAGGAGATCGACCCGAGACAGTTGCTTGATGTTGGCCTCAATGAACGTCGAATCCATTCGTTGAGTACTCGCATCAATCTCAAATTCACGCTGAAAGTAGGTGCGGTGATTCTCAAAAACCTCGTGTAGCAGATCCTGGCCGGTCTCTTCTTCATATTCCATCAACCGACAGCGGAAGTTGGTCAGTGTCTTCTCACAGATGTTGTCTCCAAGCGTCTCTTTTCCTAATGCGTTCCTGACGCGAAAGTCGAAGACGTAGGCATGTTCGAGCTCTTTGTCGGACATGCCGAGTAGGTGTTTGATGATTTCCAAGGAAACAAGCTCGTTGGCTGGTTTGTTCAGACGGCTATACCCGTCGTGGTATAGCCGTTCGAACTTCCTTTCATCAATTTGGGTGAAAACATGTTCGTAAAAATGAGTAGACCAGTGATTCTCTAGTTTCTTCTGTACCCTGCCTGAGAGATCCTTCAAAGGCGAAAATAGCATCTCTTGTTCATGGTCAGTGTTCTCTCTGAACATGTTATTACCCAAGTTATTGACTTTTCGAAACTCTGATGTAAATAACTTACGAGTATAATTGAAGATACTTTGTTAGAAGTCACTTTGAAAGCTTAGAAAACTCATCGTCGGCCCTTTCTACGGTGCCGTCACCTACTGTATACTGTATATGATTACGCTTCGGAAATGTTTGTAGAGTGATTGGACGTAGGATACTTCGATCTGGAGGACACTCAAAGATTTGAGTCTAAGATATTGTATATCACGCAAGCGAATGCAAAGTGTAACCAGCGCACTTCAATCGCTTTCGAGGTCTTCCATGCAGCGCACTCTTTGATCGATTTGTAGCTCGCCTCAATGCCACCGCGGTAATTATACCGCTGAATTTTCTCGACGGTTTGAACGCGATCCACTCGGATGTCGTCGTTGACGGCGAGGTTCGTCACGAATGGTCGCACGCCGTCGAGATCGCTGTCTTCGTTCGGGGGCAGCATCACCAGATTCGTGTAAACTTTCGAATTACTCGATTGAGCTTTGACCCTTCCACGGATAGAGTAGTCATTCTCGACGTATATCTGGTCATGTCTTTTATTATCGGTGTATGGATGAGTGAGAATGCTCGACAGATTTAAACCGAAAGTGCTGCTATCTGAATTGTAGAGAAAACACAATACCATGAACATGTTTATCACTTCAAATTTTGCTGAAGCCGGCATTGAGCGACTAACCAATCTCGGGTTCGATGTTACGTTCGATCCGATTGAAAGCCGTGACGGCCGGATGTCGGTTGAGACACTGGAACAGCGATTGGAGGGTGTTGACATCTTCATCTCTGGGTTCGAAGGTGTGCCAGCTGAACTCATGGACGCTGCCGATGATCTCAAACTTATCGCCTGTCCGCGCGGTGGCCCTGAAGCCAGCGTGGATATTGACGCTGCGACCGACCGCGGGATTCCAGTTCTGTATGCACCGGGCAGAAACGCAGAAACTGTTGCCGACCACACAATAGGACTGTTGTTGGCTGCCACGAGGAATATTGCACAGGCTCACCATCGACTGCGGATGGGCAAAGATACCGGTACCCCAAAGGAGGACGCCGCAGCAGGTGGCGAGCGTGAGGATGTCACATGGGGAATCGGTTCCGAATCACCGTACACGACGCTTCGAGGGCCAGAACTTCGTGGCCGGACACTCGGTATCGTTGGCTTTAGCCGGATCGGACGCCGGGTCGCAAAGCGAGCCCGCGACGGCTTTGGGATGGACGTACTCGCCTACGATCCGTTTGTTGACCATGTTGAGATGGAACCGTTCAACGTCGACAAGGTGACTGATGTCCGATCGCTGTGTCAACAAAGCGATATCGTCAGCCTTCATGCCGCAGTTGCACCAGGCTCGCGCAATATGATCGGCCCGGCAGCGTTCGCAGCGATGCCCGACGACGGCTACTTCGTCAATACAGCACGGGCTGCCCTCATCGAAGATGGCGCGCTGCTTGAAGCACTTGAGACAGACGAGATAGAGGGTGCGGCACTCGACGTGTACCCTGAAGAACCGATCGCCGAAGACGATCCGTTGTTGGAGATGGAAAACGTTGTTACAACACCGCATATCGCCTCGGCATCACAGGATGTCATCAATCGGCATAGTGAACTCACCGTGAACGATATCGAAGCATTGGTCAACGATGAACAGCCCATGCATGTCGTCAATCCTGAAACACTGACCGACTTCACGCTCGGCGAGATGGTATAATCGGCGACGTGTGGCTGCACCCGTCGGGAACATCGAATCGACGCGCTGAGCGACATCGATCAGTCTAGTTGAGTTTGTGGAGAGCAGCGTACAGTTGTATTGTCAGAGCTAGCAGGGCCTACCGTCGGGAACGCAGTTACTGCGAATAAAAACGGGTCGAGCGATACCGGTGATCAGTCTTCGAGGCCGAAATCCGCGAGTGAGTGCGTGTGATGCCACATCGAGACGACCTCCTCAACGTCGAACGTGAGGACACCATCGGTCAGCTCGATCCGGACGGATTCATCGTCGATCTCCGTGTCGTGGAGGTGCATCTCCAGCGGTTCATCGAACTCCGAGACGGCAAGCATCAGTTCACCTTTCGATTCGAGTTCCGCCTGTAGTTCGTCAGCTTCGACTACCATTGCAGTTAGTCAAAGAGTATAGATAAAATAAACTCTTTTTTGCTTTGCCAAAATTATATTTTCGCCGAAACGTATTAGTACCGGAGGTAAGTAATGATATAAACATTCTTGTAATATAAATACAATACTCTCTTCAGACTACCGAGCACCGAGGTCGTCAGAGAGCAGTCGTCTGGGCGTAGACAGCAAGACACATCCCTGAGAGCCATGATGAAGGAGAGCAGTATTGCGACACCGGTTTCGAACGCATATGCCGGATGAATCGACAGCAGACAGTGGGGTAGACAACAGTGACAGTCAGAACACACCGGCAATGAAGCACAGACCCATGATGGTGAGTACGGCAGCGGAGACAACCGGGAGGTACGGCGTGTACTGCGAGACGGTCTCTTCGTGGTGGTGATAGCCTGCAATCAGCAGTATCGTTAGGTCAGCGATACCACAGATAACGGTTATCGCGTACGCGCTCATCAGTGAAAGGCAATAATTCGAGCCGGCAAAACGGGCGATGATCTCGAACTCTCCCTCGTGGGCAACCCCGAGCAGGAAGGCAAACCATGCAATCCCGAACAGTCCCCGTTCGGCAACGTCAGAGGAGCCACTGTGGTTGTGTTCATGTCCACTGACGACTGGAAGTACGCGTGTTAGCCGAGTGGTGTCTCGAATCCCCGTTCTGTCACGGAGCAGGTGAGCGAGTGCGAGAACACACCTACGACATCCGTGATTTCGACGGGGTATATCCAGTGAGGCTTATGATTCTCCGAGACGATTGAATGGGGTAGTAGTGTAGTAATTAGAAATTTTACATAATCATACACGCAGCGATAGGCGTCGGATACCAAACCCCCAGTGGTTAACGCGCACGTTATTGTTTGTTTAAACCGCTTTCCGGGGAACTCTGTGTCTCAGCACATGAATTAATAATAACCAGTGCGTAATTAGTAATGTAGAGTAATGACAATAATACAAATACTATCGTCGGTGCAGACAGCACAGCGAGCACACGTCACTGCTGAACGAGCAGTTGGGGTCGCCGGCGTTGTCGCACTTGCGGGGCTCTCCGTGCTCGCCTACAGCGTCGGGGTAACATGGAAGCTCCTGGCGATCTCGTGGGTGGCCTTCGCCGCGGTGGCTATCGGCGCGCCGCTGGGGGCGCGAACCGCCCAGACGGCCCAGCCCGTCGAAACCGTCTGGGGATACGGTCTCGCCAGCGGCGCGATGGTGACCAGTGCCGCGCTGTTCCTGATCCCACAGGCACTCGGCCAACACGGGCGGTTTGGGAGCCTTGGGATCGCAGCCGGCTTCCTGGCTGGGTACGTCGGCCACGCACTTGGCCACCGGCTCACGTACCTCAACGTGCCGATCGAACAGACAGCCGCGGAGCTGACCGTCCACGCGCTGGCCGCCGGCGCGATCATCGGGGCGATCTACACGGCGATGCCGTCGCTGACATCGATCCTTGGCGTCGCCCTTGTCTCACACAAGGCACCGGCCGGGTATGCCGTCGCGTGCCGGCTGGCTGACCGGAATCGGTCGGTCGTCGCACTCCTGTTGCCGGCGGCGGCCGTTGGGCTGGTCGCACTACCGGTCGGAATGACAGGGCTATCGCCGTCACCGATATTGCGCGGCTTCCTGTTTGGATTCGGGGCTGGCGTCTTCCTTCATGTCGCCGTCGATCTCTTACCGGAGTGTACCGCCGGCAGCGACACCTGCCCTATCGACGTTGCAGGCGACAGCGACGCCCATCGCTTCCAAGATCGGCTGCGCACCCACGCCGCCGTGAGTTCACTCGGCGGCGCGGCAGCCGTCGTCGCTACGTGGCTTGTCGTTGTCTAACCCCTTGAACGGTCAGCGAGGATCAGCAGACTCGCCGGGGAAATCCTGTTCGCCGGCCTCGATGCGGACATCGAGCCAGTTTTCGGGTGGAATCATCGGACACTCGTAGGCGTGGTTGTAGGCACACGTCGGATTATACGCTGCGTTGAAATCGAGAATCCATCTGTCGTCGACGCGGTGGGTGTCAGGTTCGAGATCGAGATACCGACCGGCCCCGTAAGTCGTCTCACCGCTCGTCTCGTCGCGGAACGGTACCCAGAAGCGGTCGGCTTCCCGATCCGGTCGGTAGGCCTGCAGGATATACGTCTCACCGTCAAGCTTGAATCTGAACGCGCCCCACCGGAGATACGTCTGTTCGCCGTCAGCTGTCGTTTCGACGGTGACCGATTCTTTCGTCTCGTGTTCCTCCAGCGGTACCACGAAGCGATAGGCTGGGTCGGGCTCGTAGTAGGCAAGCTCTGGAAACGCCGCGCCGCGCTGCTCGTCGGGCAGCGGCGACCGCGGTGAGTTCTTGAAGTGGTCGCGTTTGGTCTGCCGTTGCTGTCTGATGCTGTCGGCCCATCCCTCCGGCGGCGATGATGTTGCTCCCATGTATCAATATTGTATCTGAACCACAATAATGATGTGGCTGTCGAACCTACACTGGTGGACAGTCGTTCGGATCCGACTGCCGCACCGTCCGCTACTGTTCTGCTGTTACCGGTTCGTCGTCGGCTTCGTCGTCGTTGCCCATCGCGGCTTCGTATCGATAGTAGCCGCCGGTGAGACTGCGGGCTTCGATGCCGTGTTCCGCAAGGATTCGGGTCGCCATGTAGGAGCTTTTGCCGATCTTGCAGTAGGTCAACACCTCACCGTTCGGGTCGGCGTCGGCAGCCCAGTCCCGAAGTTTGCCGAGCGGAACGTTCTCGTCGCCGTCGATCCAGCCCTGCGCCTCGCGCATTTCGGGTGGGCGAGTATCGATGACGGTCGTGTCGTCCTTGTGGTCGAGGAACTCATCGAGATGCACGATGTCGGCGACGCCCTCCACGACGTTCGCGCCGATCATCCCCAGCATGTTGACCGGATCCTTGGCGGCCGAGTACGGCGGCGCGTACGCCAAGTCGTAATCCCGGATGTCGAAGACGGTGTCGTCGTGGGCGATGGCCGTCGCCAGCACGTCAATCCGTTTATCGACGCCGTTTTGGCCGATAGCCTGTGTGCCAAAGAGCGTCCCATCGTCGGGATCAAAGAGGAGTTTGAACTGGATCTCGGTCGCACCAGGATAGTACTCGGCGTGGTTCGGCTGACTCGTGTAGACCGCCTCGTAGGGCTGACCGAGCTCATCGAGTGTCGCGGCAGTGTTGCCGACGGTGCCGACATCGAGGTCGAACACCTTGGCGATCGCCGTATCCAGAACGGGATCGAGTTGGTCGTCGTGGCCCGCAATATCGTTGGCCGCGACACGACCCATGCGGTTGGCCGGGCCACCGAGCGGTACCCATGCGTTCCCGTCGGCGCGAACCGCCGGTGGCGCGGCCGCATCGCCGACCGCGTGAATCGACTCCACCGAGGTTCGCATTCGCTCGTCGACGGCGATTGCACCGCTGTCGTGGAGTTCGATACCAGCCGACTCGGCCAGTTCCGTTCGCGGTGTGACGCCGGTAGCGACGACAACGAGGTCGAAGGTATGTTCGGTGTCGCCCATCGTGGCGACGACCGTCCCGTCGCCGGGTTCGGCCAGGTCGTCGACACCGGTTGCCAGCCGAAGGTCGATCCCCTGCTCGCGGAGGTGGGACTCGACCACCGCCGCCATCTCCGGGCCGAGCGTGTTCGGCATCACCTGATCGAGCAACTCGGCGACGACCACATCGTGGCCGGCCTCGTGGAGATTCTCGGCGACTTCGAGCCCGATGTACCCACCACCGATGACGAGTGCGCGCTCGGCGTCGGCAACCTCCTCGCGGATGTCTGTCGCATCCGAGACGGTGCGGAGGGTGTGGCAGTGCTCCAGCTCGTCGAGGTCGAACATCGGGGGAACGAGCGGTTCGGCCCCCGTTGCGACGACGAGGTCGTCGTAGCCGATGGTCATCGACTTGCCGTCAGCGTCTGTAACCGAGACAGTGTGTGTGTCCGGATCGATATCGGTCGCTATGACGCCCGTGCAAATATCGAGATCGAAGGCAGCACTCAGCTGCTTGACTCCCATCACAGCGAGGTTCTCCTCGGGGACGGTGTCGCTCAGGTGATACGGCAGTCCACAGCTCGCATACGAGACGTGCTCGCCCTGTTCGAGGACAATGATCTCGGCGGTTTCATCGAGCCGTCGCAGCCGCGTCGCGGTGCTCATCCCGGCGGCGTTCCCACCGATGATGACATACTTCTGTGTCATACATATCGCAAGGCGACGATAGTAGGTATATATTGTAGTGTCTTCCCAAAATCATAGAATACCCTCTCAGTGTAAAGGTAACAATACTGCCGCTCAGCTGTCGGGAGCAGCACCACCAGTCCATATACAGGTGCGGTGGACTCCGGACGAACTCGGCCCACCTGACCGGCTGTCTGTGCAAGTCGCTCAGACCAGCAGTTGGATGTCGGATTCAGCCATATGCTGGAGTGCGGTGGCCGCGCCAACACCGACGGTCACATCGTCGTAGAAGTCGTCCTCGTCGTACTCCATCAGCTCGATGATCATCTGGCAGGCTTGCAGTTCGACGCCCTGATCCAGCGAGAGATCGATGAGTTCCTTGATCGTCGCCGTCCCGTTGTCGTCGATCCGGGACTCCATCATGCGCGTGGCGAGCCGATCCATCCCCGGGAGGGCCGCCAGCGCGTTCGGCATTGGCATGCTGGGGTTGCCGACCGCCGACAGCTGGAGGTTCTCTGACTTCTCCTCGTGGAGGATGTCGAGTCCCCAGAAAGTATCTTATTGCGGCCAAGGTCTTCGGTGGGACGACAGCACGACTTGACGATTCGACAATTCCTTCATCGATAGACACCTCGTAATCATCACTTGTCGGTTGCAAATGCTGTGTCAATATTCCAAATTTGATGATAGGAGTCGGAATGGGACAGTCATCGGGTAGTGTACTAAGTAATGAATCGAATGGATCAGTCGTGGCTAGATCCGACCTATCCTTCTTAGAGACCAGTAGATTTTCCTTTTGCCTGTACATACAAGAGATAATGTCGTATTATAGTATATATCTTTTGACCATTCATACTAATATTTAATCGGCAATCTTTCTGTATTATCTCAACCATCTCATAGGTGTTACACTTACCGCTGTTTTATGTATTGTATTTGCAGGGGTATGGATTCCAGATACCGCTATTAAGTACGGCGTTAGGGATCTCATTTGGTGCTTTTATAACCTCTCTGAACAGCTGACGATCTACTGGTTTGCACCTCTGGTCGGATTCGCTGGGATTAGCCCTGATAAGGCGAGACAACGTATTGACATCATTATCGAATATATCCGAGTTTCTGGTCAAGAACAAAGCAAAAAACATGGAAAAGAAAGACAAAAAGATGCAATTCAAGATGAAATGGACAACATAGATTCTGAGGAAGTGATACCGGTATCAAAGGATTGGGAGTCTGCGAGTACAATGTTACGGGAAAACATTGATGAAATAGTTGAAACCGTCCGTAGTCATCCTGAGAAGACAGTAGGACTGATGATAGAAGACGTGGACAGGCTGTCCAGAGCGCCACCATTTGAGGCGGCTGTCTTTCTGTGGGTGCTCTCCAGATTTGACGTGGTATTCTACTTTGGCAACTGGGGATATTTTGATTTCAGCGATCCTTACCAACAACTGATCATATTCCACGCATTAGTTGGTGCGCGAGATGAGTACAATAGCATCATCGAACGTACTTCGTCCGGGCAAAAAGGTGTCAAAGAGGATGGTGGCTTCCCCGGTAAGGCACCGTTTGGATACTCTAAGCCTGATACGAAGGATGATGCGAGTGATGACAATCAATCTAATAAACTTGAGATCAACGAGCAACAAGCAGAAGTAATTAATCAAGCCATTGATAGAATACTATCAACTGCAGATCCTGTCGTGAGTTCGATCTACGACGATCTTAGTGACAAATATGAAGCTAAAATTGAAGATTTCCCTGAATACGCGTCGTTCTTCTATATCCTACGGAATAAAAAATACACTGGCGATTTAGAACATGACGATGAGGTGGTTGGCCATATCCCTCAGATCATATCAAACGAGGAGTATGAGCGTGTCATCGACAAGATAGGCAAGCCAGACAATAGTGAAAACGACGACCTTGATCACGCCCTGGAATCGATTATCGAACGATTCGGAATTGACGGATCAATCCAACTATTCGATATCATCAAGGGTCGGTGTCCAGAGTGTGGCGGGGATGTTGATACGGAAGGTAGTGATAAGCGGTGGGGACATCGTGTTCTGAGCTACGAGTGTATCGGAGCAGCCACCGACTCTCAGGAGGCCATTGACGGCGGGTGCGAAGATAGTAGGGAAACCGACATCGACTCTCATGATACTGATAGCTGAAAATTCATGAGGGTTGAGCCACAGTATCCAATACGGTGACA
>NZ_QMDW01000023.1 GCF_003605635.1 Halonotius pteroides | reverse complement strand
ACTGGGTGCCGTCCGGCGGTTCCGGACGGCGGTGGTCGGGCGTGTTTCCACACACGGCCAGTGCATTCTACTGAAGACGGGGTTTACATAAAACACCGTCGAAGCAAACCCGCCACGTCATGCGGTTTCATGCGCCGAACCCACATGGTGAATCAAAGAGTACGGGCCACAACGAGGGAGTGGTACGATTGGCACTACACAGAGACGGTGAGCGTCGCTTCTCGTTGCGAAGGGTCGATCAAATGTGGCGCGGCTGGAGGTCGAACGGTCATTCCCTGTGTAATACAGAGGGTCGCGCCGGATGATTGCCGCGCAAGCGGACGGTCAGTGTGACCGAGATAAAACGCTACCGGAAGCGACGGGGGCCGAAAGAACACGAGGTCGATACGGCAACAACGTCAGTCACTCGTCGAGATGTTCGATGCCCTCTTTGGAAACGTTCGCCTCGGTGATCTCATCGGGCATCCAGTCGGGTGAGTTGTCAGGGGCTGTCTCCTCCCACGCCCACCCCTCATACTTGTGCACCTTGTCGGTGCCTTTCTCACGGAGTTCGAGTGAAACTCGGTCAGCAGCCGACTCCGAAGGGGCTGGATCAAGCCGTCGGGCCGCCTTCAACGCGGCCTGTCGGGGGGTGTTGCCCGAAAAGACACTGTCTTCGGTGCCGTCCGCCTCGCGGAGTGCAAAGTTTCGCTTACCGTCTTCACGTACCATGGTTTGTGGCTCCATGCCAACCGAGGACATGCACTGATATAAATATATCGGGGATTTGAACACTCAACGGCCGGTAGCTTAAATACGATCACACGCCGGCCGGCGGTTCTGGTCGGTGGGATTGCTGGCAACAAAACAGCAAGCGCAGTTGGCTCCGGATCAACAACCAAACCAACCACACAGCGGCAAACAACACTTATATGCATTCTGTGGCGAATGAGCATAGACACCGGCGATGGTTCGTAAAAAGAAGCTGAGTCCGAGTGGGGCCAAAGACGACGACGGTGAGTACCACAACGTCCACGTCAATCTGCACGAAGACGAGCTTGCGGTCGCCGGCATGGAGATCGGCGACGATGTCTTTGTGCGGGTACGCGAGGACAAGATCATTATCCAGAAGGCCGACCCAGATACAGTCCAGCACGATTTCTAACGCTTCGCTGTCACCGGTTATGCTTCCATTCATGCTACCCGATACAAGCAGTCACACATCGGTCGTTCCCAGCCGTCTATGTGTACCGTGCAGCAACAACGGCGCTGCACACCACTACTAGCGTCACAACAACAGTAACAGTGCGGTACCGCTTCGTCGGATTGATTGTACTGCGAGTAGATTGTATACACAATGAGCCTATACGACACCGCAAAGCCGGCCCTCTTTTTGCTTCCCCCGGAAACAGCCCACAACACGGTACATCACGGTCTCAAGGCCATTCAGGACACCCCACTCGAAGCCCTGCTCGGGAAGCGATACGCTGTCACCGACGACCGGCTCCGGCAGTCGGTGTTCGGCTGTGAGTTTCCCACACCGGTCGGTGTCGCCGCCGGCTTCGATAAAAACGGCGAGATCCCCCGCGTGTTGACCGCCCTTGGGTTTGGCCACGTCGAGATCGGCGGCGTCACCGCCGAACGACAGCCCGGCAACCCACAGCCACGGCTGTTTCGCCTGCCGGAGGACAACGCCCTCATCAACCGGATGGGATTCAACAACGAGGGGGCCGACCAGGTCGGTGACCGGCTCGACCGCGAGCCACAGCCTGACGTGCCGCTCGGCGTCAACATCGGCAAATCGAAGTCGACGCCGCTTGCGGAAGCAGCCGACGACTACCTGTACACCTACGAGCGGGTCGCCGACGCGGGCGATTACTTCGCGGTCAACGTTTCCAGTCCAAATACACCGGGGTTGCGCTCACTACAGAACCGGGATTCCTTGGAGGCGATCTTGGGTGGCCTGAAAGACGCCGGAGCAGCCCCGCTGTTGGTCAAGCTCTCGCCGAATCTTCCTGATCCCGCTGTCGAGGGCGCGCTGGCGGTCGTCAACGACCTCGATCTCGACGGTGTCATCGCAACAAACACGACGACAAGCCGGCCCGACTCGCTACAAGATCCGAACAAGGCTGAAACCGGCGGGCTCTCGGGCAAACCGATCGAAGACGACGCAACCGAGCAGATCCGGTTTATCGCCGAACGAACCGATGTCCCGGTCATCGGTGTCGGTGGGGTCAGCGACGCCGAGGGGGCATACGAAAAGATACGTGCGGGTGCGAGCCTCGTCCAACTGTACACTGGACTCGTGTTCGAAGGCCCAGCGGTTGCCCGCGATATCAATAAGGGACTACTCACCCTGTTGGAACGCGATGGCTTCGACTCGGTCGAAGACGCGGTCGGCGTCGACCTCGAATAACAACAGTCGGGTGGCGGGCTATGCCTCGGAAACGATCACAATCGCGTCGCCGGCTTCGAGCATCTCGCCGTCGCCAGCATAGCGTCGCTCGCGGTTGACCTCGAAGAAGTCCGGGCTGAGTTCTTTGTCGGCAACGTGGAGTTCGTCGTCGACAAGCTCGTACTTGCCGGCCTCAATCCCGTTTTCGATGTCGGAAACGGCGGAGCCGTATTCGGGGCCGACCTTCGAGTAATCGAGGCTGATATCGGCGATGACGGATTCGACCTCCGGCTCGCTGTCGAGAACGGTCAGCTCATCGACGTGCATCACGCCGCTGATGTCGTCCGCAAAGCCCTCGATCGGCCCGTAGACCTCGATTGCCGGCAGTTCGGCGTTGAGCGGGAGCTGCTGGTCGCTTTTGTACGTTCGGAGCGCGCCGACGACCGCCATCGCAGCGGCCCCGCCCTCGCTGTCGGCGTCGATGCCGAGCGGTTCGGGCCATGCCGACTGGTGGACGCTCTCGTCGGCATCGTACATATCACGATAGATCTCCTCGGTGACGTGTGACAACAGCGGCGCAAACAGCTTGAGGAACCGCTCGTGGGCGGTGCGCAGCGTGTACACTGCTGAGAGGTCGTCACCCTCGTCGAGTCGCTGTTTGGCGATTTCGAGGTAATCGTCACAGAACGTGCCCCAAAAGAAGGTTCGGAGGCTGTCGCGGGCTTTCGAAAACTCACGGGTGGCCAGCAACGCCGTGATATCCGCGATCGTCGCGTCGAGTTCGGCCAGCAGCCAGCGGTCGAGCGCGGCGAGGTCGTCAGGGCGATCGACCGGCTCAGGTGCCAGCGAGTCGACGAGCTTCGAGGCGTTCCAGAGCTTGCGAATCAGCTTCTCGCCCGCTCGGAGGCCTTTCTCCTGATACGGCAGGTCGTCGCCGATCGCGCTGCCAGCGGCCCAGAACCGTGCGGCGTCGACCGGGTATTCGTCGAGGACGGCGTCAGGATCGACGACGTTCCCCTTCGATTTCGACATCTTTTCGCGATTCTCGTCAAGCACCATCCCGTTGATCATCGTCGTATCGAACGGTACCTCGCCGGTGTGCTCGTAGCACTTGATGACGGTGTGGAACAGCCAAAAGGAGATGATATCGTGGCCCTGTGGCCGGAGATCCATCGGATAGATCTCGGGGCGCTCCATCGTGAACGCTTCCGCTTCCTCGTCCCAGTCCCACCCGGCGTTGATGAGCGGCGTCAACGACGACGTCGCCCACGTATCGAAGACATCGGTTTCGGGAACGAGTTCGTCGTGGCCACACTTGGGACAGCTGTCGACCGGTGGCTCGTCCGAAAGCGGATCAACCGGCAGGTCGGCTTTCTCGGCGATGATCTCGTGATCGCAGTCGGCGCAGTACCAGACGGGGAACGGAATCCCCGAGGATCGCTGCCGGGAGATACACCAGTCCCACTCCAGGCCGTCGATCCAGTGTTCGTAGCGAGTAAACATCTTCTCGGGGAACCAGTCCATCTCGCGGCCGGCCTCCAAGTATTCCTCACGTTTGTCGAGCACGTCAACGTACCACTGCTCGGTGACGCGGTACTCGACGGGCACGTCGTCGCGCTCGTGAACCTGGACGACGTGGTCGATTGCCCAGCGGTCGCGGAGTTGCTCGGCGTCGTCGATATCCTCGACGATGGCCTCGCGGGCCTCCTCGGTGCTCATCCCCTCGTAGTCACCGGCGAGGTCGGTCATCGTCGCCGACTCGTCGATAGCGACCCGAAGATCGAGGTCGTGGGCTTGGTACCACTCGATATCAGTCTGGTCACCGAAGGTACAGCACATCACGACGCCGGTGCCTTTCTCCTGGTCGACGCGGTCGTCCTCGTAGATCGGCACCTCGTGGCCGAACAGCGGGACGCGAGCAGTGCCGCCGACGAGGTGAGCGTTGCGGTCGTCGTCGGGGTGAACGAACATCGAAACACACGCCGGGATCAACTCGGGGCGGGTCGTCGAGATGACGATGTCATCGCCTGGGTGGGTCGGCGTCGGGTACTCGTAGTCCGCGTCGGTGACGGCGTCGGAATCAGGCTCACGTCCGCTCTCGACGAGTTCGAAGGCGATATCGTTGAAATGTGACTGTTCCTCGTGATCTTCGGTTTCGACCTGCGAGATAGCGGTTTCGCAGTCTGGACACCAGATCGCGGGGGCTTTTTTCCGGTATTCGCGGCCCTTGTCGTAGAGATCGATAAAGGAGAGTTGGGAGACGCGCTGGACGTCCGGCGAGATCGTCTGGTAGGTGCTGTTCCAGTCGATGGAGGTGCCCATCGCCTGCATCTTTTCGGTGAACTCCGCCTCGTAGTCGGCACAGACCTCCCGGCATTTCTCCTGGAACTCGTACCGATCAAAGTCCTGATGCCGGATGCCGAGTTCTGACTCCGTCAGGCGTTCGGAGGCGATCCCGTTGTCGTCGTAGCCGAAGGGATAGAACACGTCGTTGCCCTGCATGCGCTCAAAGCGGGCGACGATATCCTGCAGGATGGAGCCATAAACGTGACCCCAGTGAAGACTTCCCGAAACGGTCGGCGGCGGGGTGTCGATGGCGAAGGTCGTGTTCGGGTCAGTCGCGTCGTCAGGGTAGGCGTACGTTTCGTCGTCGAGCCACTGTTGGTGCCACTTGGACTCGACGGCGTCGGGATCGTACTCTCCGGTTGGCATTAGGGGATGGGACACGCCGCGGGGACTAAGGTTAATCGGCTTCCGAACGCACGGGCGACGGTGGGCTACCCGAGAGCATCAGCCAGCCGACCAACCGGTGTTCCTGGCGGGCTGCGAAAATCGGATATTTCGGGCGATCAGGGGACGGAGTCTTCTAGTAGACTGAAATGGCGAGACACGCGTGGCGGCTGCCGTCACGTTAGCGGCAGCCGGCGGCCGGCCGGCCGCTCGACGAACCCCGGCGTTGAGGAGAGCGTCGCGGGCTTTCTCCGTCTCAACCGTTGTTGGGGTTGCTTATCGAAGTAGTTCGTATCGACGCGAATCGTTATGTAATGAGAGGCTGTAGGTGTGGCCAGTGTTTGATGCTGTTTCATGGCCGGCGATCGCCTCGCTGGGATCCGGTCTGCTCTCGCTTGCGTTTCTCGGCTACGTCTGGCCCTACCGTGATGAGGACGGGGCGACGCTGTTCATGGCGATGATCGGGGCCATCGCGCTGTGGGCGGTTTCCTACGGCGTTGCCCTCCTCGTGTTCGATCCGGGGCTCCGGGTGGTGTTTGAGATCCCGATCTGGCTGGGCACCTGTTTTACGAGCCTGTTGTTTCTGGCCTTTGCCCTCGAATACACCGGCCGGAAGGACGTGGTGCGGTCGACGCCGATGGCTGGGGTCGTCGCTCTCACGCTCGGCTTTGTTGGGCTGATCGCTACCAACCCACGCCATCATCTCGTTTGGAGCGAGTACCGGATCGATCCAACGTTTGGCGCGGCGACGGTCGCCTACACGAACGAGGCATGGCTGTTTCTCATTCTACTGACGCTGATGCTCTTCACCACCGGCGCGGTGCTCGTCTTGCTTGAAACGTTCGTGAGTTACGGCCCGCTGTATCGCTCTCAGACGCTTGCCCTTGCGTTGTCACCGGTGCCGATCATTCCTGGAATCCTGCTGTGGGTCTTCGACGCCGGGCCGATGCCGAATCTCAACCTCGCACCGCTGTTGTTTCCCGCTCATCTCGGCCTCGATATGTACGCCTTCTTCCGGCGGAACATGTTCGAGTTGACGCCGGCAGCCCGCCGGACGGGCGATCAGACCGCCATCGATGATCTGGGAATCGGCGTCATCATCGTCGACGACGACCAGCGGGTTATCAACGCCAATGAGACGGCGACAACGATCGTCGGAACCCCCAAGCCAAGTCTCCTCGGTAAATCACTCGATGGCATCGCTCTCGATGTCGAACTCGACAGCGATGAGCAGCGCATCCGCCACGGCGACAACAGAACGTGCGATTACGCTGTCACCGTCTCGCCGATCGAGGATTCGGCCGACAGCACAGTCGGCCACACGATCACCCTCCAAGACATCACGATCGAACGCCAACGCGAGCAGCGACTCGCCGTTCTCAACCGGGTGCTTCGGCACAACCTCCGCAACGATCTCAACGTCGCCAGCGGGTATCTCGACGTGGTTGCCGACGGCGTCGACGATGAGGAGTACACCAACATGTTGACAACCGCGAAAGCCAACACCGACAGCGTGCTTGCGCTCGGCGAGAAAGCCCGGATGGTCGAACGGACACTCGAAACCGACGAACTGGGCACCGAGTCGATCCCGCTTGCCGGGTTCGTCGATCATGTTGCCGAGCCGCTCGTCGACGACCACGGCGGGCGTGTCGACACCGAAATCCCGGGGAATCTCACCATCGAGACGAACCGCCAACTACTCGAAAGCGTACTCGACAACCTGATCGAAAACGGGCTTGAACACGGCGGCGGGGCCGTCACCGTTGGGGCGACCACCGCCGGATCAACCGTCCGGATCGAGGTCGGCGACAGCGGCGGCGGGGTTCCGAAACATGAGCTGAGCGTGATCGAGGAGGGGACAGAGACGGATCTCGAACACGGCAGCGGGATCGGGCTGTGGCTTATCGAGTGGGGAACGACCGCGCTGGGCGGCAGTGTGAGCTATGAGACCGACGCCACGGGGACAACCGCGACCGTCGAACTGCCGGGAGTCGTCGATCCCGACGCAATCGGTGGCACAAACGCCAGCACCGAGACCGAAGCCGAAGCTTAGGCGTCGGGGAGCAGGTCGTTCGTGTAGAGGCCACTTGTCGGCAACTCGCTGGCCGGGATCGGGTCGTCGTCGATAGTGCTGAGAATATCGTTGGCGGCAAGCCACTCGACGAAGTCGTCCCAGCGGTCGTGAGCCATCACGCCCCACCGACCGTCGGCTGTCAGGTAGGCGTCGGTGAGTGCCTGCTGGCTCTCGGCGAGGAAGTCAGGGTCGTCGTTGTCCATCCCCTCGGCTGTCTCGCCGAGGATCTCGGCGGCGCGATCGGGGTTGTCGACGGCAAACTGGTAGCCGCGGGCGGTCGCCGCGAGGAACTCGCCCAGGGCTGCACCGTCGTCGATCGTCTCCGGACGAGCCAACAACAGCGGGGTGTAGCCATAGGGCACGTCATACTCGTCGAGATAGAAGGCATTGAGATCGATCCCGTCGCGGGCGGCGAGGATCCCCTCCCACGGCATGAACACCCACGTCGCGTCGGCCTCACCCGCAAGCAGGGTGTTCCAGATGCCGAGTTTCGGCGGGGTGACGATGTCGATATCGCCGTCGCCGCCGTCGTTGCGGACGAGCTGGCGGACGATGTGATCCTCAAAACGGGCGTCGTAGGAGGCATAGCGGCACCCGTCGAGATCAGCCGGGCGGTCAAGGCCGCTGTCGCCGAGAGTGACGATCGCGCTTTTGTCCGCCTGACAGACGGCCGCGACCGCGGTCAACGATGGGTAGTCAGGGTGCGTCTGGTAGCTGATGACGCTCTCGGAGGGCGCGATCGCCAGCGTCGCCTCGCCGGTGGCGACCTGTTTTGCCGGCGTCGTCTCGTAGTCGTCGTCGACCGGCGAGTGGATCGATACATCGAGTCCGTGGTCGGCGTAGTAGCCCGCCGCGAGTGCGACATAGAAACCGGTGTGGTTCGTGTTCGGTGTCCAGTCGAGTGCAAGGTCGATCATGGTCATTTGTCGGTGGTATGATCAGACGATCAAAAAGAGCGGTGGTCAGTTAGCGTCGTTTGGCTCGGCATCATCAGCTGCTGCGAGCAGCCGCTCGTAGACCGGCCACGAGGAGTCGCCAGCCGGCGGCTCGGTCGGCTCGCCGTCGCGGACAACACCGCTCCCCGAATCGACGCTCCCGATCACAGCCACGGTCGTCCCACGGTCGCGGAGAGCCCCGACCACATCATCGGTCGCATCAGGGTCGACCGAAAGCAGCAGCGAGCCAGAACTGGTCGCTCGCCAGGGATCCATCTCAAGGGTCGAACAGACGGCTGCCACGTCGTCGTCGATCGGAACCCGGTCGGTGTCGATACGGAACCGAACGTCGGCACCGGCGGCCATCTCGTGGCACGCGCCAAGCAGCCCGCCTTCGGTGATATCGTGCATCGCCGACACACCGTCGATCCCGGCGAGAGCGCGGCTATCACGGACGACACCGAGTTCGTCGAGCATCGCCGCAACACGAGCGAGGCGGTCGTCCTCGCAGTCGATTTCGTCGGGGAACAGCGAGGCAAACAGCGCGGCGGCTTCGACCGCAGGGCCCGTCGTGATGAGGAGGTCGTCGCCGACGCGAGCCCCATCCGGGCGAACGATCGCGTCGTGGTCGCCAACGGCCATCGCGGTCGCCGCGCCGACCCACGGGAACGAACAGCCGGCATACCGAGCGGTGTGGCCGGTGACGATGTCGACACCGAGCGCTTCGCACTCGTCGTGGATCGCCCCCCAGACCGCGGCAAAATCGTCGTCGCTGAGATCGGGTGGGAGCGTAAACCCGACCGCGAGATGTGAGGGATCGAGCCCCGAGACGGCGACATCCGCGAGGACGATCCGGACGGCAAACCGGCCGGCGCGCTCGAAGCCGAGCCCTGGAAGAATCGAGACCGGATCGGTGGCGACAGCGAGGGCCTGTCCGCCGATATCGAGGACGCCGAAGTCGACACCGTGCTGTGGGCCGAGGGTCGTTTCTGGTCGGTTGGCCCCGAGCTGTGGGGCGATATGCTCCCGAAAGAACGCCTGCGAGATCTTGCCGGTTCGGGCCATTACTGCAGGGCCTCAAGCCGAAGCTCGAAGGCCGCGACCGGGAGTTCCAGATCGTGTTCGACCAGTACCTTGGGATGGATCTCGCCGATCACGCCAACCACGTCGCCGTCGATCACCACGTCGGCAACTCGGCCGTCGATAAACGTCGGATGCTCTGTCGGCGGCGTTTCGAGGTCGACATCGAGGTCGTCACAGAGCGCGGCGAGTCGTGCCTTAGCGTCCTCGTAGGTCGCGTCGTTGCGGGCGAGGACAGCCCCGATGGATCGCCACTCGGCGACGTTCGTGTTTTCAGACTCGTCGACCTCGGCGGCGAGACCGATCTCGGCGAGATCCTGTGGGTAGGCGCGATGGGTGTTATTTTCGAGTACCATCAGCAGCGAGGGGAGCACCCAGGTGCGAAGCTGGGTGTAATCCTCGCTGTAAGGGCCGGTGATCTCGACGGGCTCGCCCGCGCCGACGAGCCGGCGGTCGCCGTCGCCGGCCGTCGCGCTGGGCTCGATGTTGAGCCGGTCGTAGTTGGCCTCGGCGGAGATCATATGAAAGTTGAGCAGATCCTCAAAGCCGAGGCCGACGAGACTCGCGCGAGCCGCATCTTCGAGTTGTGTGCGGTCGTGGCGACCGCCGACGGTGCCGATATCGGGGTAGCGCGGCTCCAACTCGTTGAAGCCGTAGGCCCGGCCCAGATCGTCGATGAGATCCATCGGGTGTAAGACATCAACGCGGTAGGGTGGGATCTCGACAGCGTAAACGACGCCGTCACCGTCAGTAACTGCGTTCACGTCAGCAGCGTTGCCAGCGTCGTCGACGATCGATGCTGACAGGCCCGCGCGGGCGAAGAGGTCAGCAACCTCGCGTTGCTCGAAGTCGACACCGAGAATCGTCTCGATGCGGTCGTGAGCGACGTGTTTGGTGTCGATCCCGAAATCCGGGCGGACGAGCCCGCCGCCGACCGTTTTGTAGGGGCCGGTCGCGGCCGGGTAATTGATTTCGACCTCCTCGATAGTGCCGCCGCGGGCCGACAGCGCATAGCAGATGATGTTGCAGATATGGTCGATCGTCCACTGGTCGGTGCCGGTGAGCTCAATGAGGAGATCCCGGGACGCAGCTTCGACCTCAGTGCGGCGGCCGTTGATCACCGGCGGGAACGAAAACAATCCGAGATCGTCGTAGATCGCGGGATAGCGATCGAAGCCGTCGAGGAGATCGCCGAACTTGTCGCCGATCGGGTGGTCGGTGAGCACCTCGGCGGGCGTCATCTCGCTGTCGGCATCAAGCGGGACGAACCGGTCGCCGTCGGGATCGATCCCGCGGTAGGTGATCGAGTGGCCGCTTCCGTCGTCACCGAGGCCGGCACCTTTCAGCATCGTCAGGTCGTGGATCCCGATGGCGGCTTTCGCGCGTTTGCGGCCCATCGTTGCGTGCAGTTTCTCCTGGAGTTGGATCAGCGATTCCAGCACGTCCTCGGTCATGTTCACGTCGCGGACGATGGCACCCGTGACGTAAGGGCGACCCTCAGGAACGGATTCCGCAACTTCGTACGTCCAATCAGGGTCGTTCGTGTTGGGGACGTAGACGCCGGTTTCGTCGCCGTACTGATACCGCAGCGAGCGGGCAACACCCTCGACCGAGAGGCGATCAAGCCGGTCGGGCGCGAATTCGAGTTGGAGCTCGCCGTCGTCGGTTTCGCCCTCGAATTCGAGGCCAAGATTGAACAGATCGTCTTTGAGTTCGTCGTCGGATTTCTCCTCGTGGCCGGTCAACTCGCGGAGTTCGTCGGGGTCGACATCGACAACAGGCATTAGTGGAGCACCTCCGTTTCTCGCAGCAGTTCAAGATCACACAACGTTCCATGCACATCCCGGATATCCTCGAAGCCATACATCAACATGAGCAGGCGTTCCAGCGCGAGGCCCCACGCCATCACGTCGGCTTCGATGCCAAGTGGTTCCAACACCTCAGGGCGGAACAGCCCGGAGTTCCCGATCTCGACGATCTCGCCGGTCGTCGGATGCTCGCCGAACAGCTCGAAGGAGGGCTCCGTGTAGGGGTTGTAGTGCGGTTTGAATTTGATATCGGTGATCCCGAACTGGGCGTAGAACTCCTCAAAGGTGCCCATCAGATCACGCACCGAGAGATCCTCGGCGAGTACCCAGCCCTCGATCTGGAAGAACTCAAGCAGATGGGTCGGATCGAGCGTATCGTTGCGATAGACCTTCTCGACCGAGAAGTATCGCTTGGGCGGTTCGATGTCGGCACCCGCAAAGCCAGAGAGATAGCGCATCGACAGCGAGGTTGTGTGACCACGGAGGGCGACCGCCTCGGCGAAATCCCGATCCCACGGTGAGTGGTAGCCGTCGCCGTCTTCGCCGACGCCGTCGCGATGGGCTGACTCGACGCGGTCGACGAGTTGATCGGGAAGGCCTTGGATCGGCGGCACGTCGAGGGCGAAGCGATCCCAGTGGGTGCGGGCGGGGTGATCCTGCGGCATGAACAGACAGTCGTTGATCCAGAAGTCGGCGTCAGCATGCGGGCCGTCCATCTCCTGAAAGCCCATTCCGACGAGGACGTCCTTTGCGCGGTCGGCCGTCTGTCGGAGGATGTGCTTGCGACCGCCCTCGATTGAGGGGGCGTCGGCTTCGACGTTGTATTCGCTGAATTCGACATCCACCCACTCGCCGCTGGTCAGCATTTCGGGCGTCAGGCGATCGACCGTTTCGGCGGTCTCGATGCCCTCCATCAGGGCGGTGACGGCGTCGTCGGTGAGGGTGATCTCGCGGACGGTGTGCTCGCGTCGGACGATCAGGTCGCGGCGTTCGAGCTGGTCGAGGAGGTCGGCGTCGATGGCGTCGTTGTCGACGCTACCGCCGTCGGCCAGCGTGGCGAGGGCGTCAGCTTCGGGGTCGCTGTCGGGATCGGCGTCGGGGTCGGCGGTGACGCTGCCGGAGTCGATCGTGCCGTAGCCCTTGCGCGCGAAGTTGGCCAACGCGATGTCGACCTCAGGGCCCTCCAAGCCGGCTGCGCCGATGAGTTGGCCGAGTTCGACGGCGTCGTCGGCGTCGGCCTCAATCGCAGCGCGGTAGAGCCGGACTTCCGGGAGACCCGATTCGAGATAGTCGTGGGCCTCGTCGGTGGGGTCGGCGGTAGTTTCGGTGCGTTCCGCAATCGTGACCAGGCCATCGTCGCGGAGATCGAAGGCCGCACGGGTGACGGTTTCGGGTTTTAGCTCGGTTTCATCGGCCAGCCGATCGACTGGCGTCGGTTCGGTCGCCGAGGCGGCTTCCAACACCGCGAGTTGTGAGTCCGGGAGACGCATCAGTTGTTGTCGGATGTCGGTGGGGTCGTCAGTTAGCAGTTGCGAAGACGACAGCAGCCACGTGATAAAATCGGAGTCAGGAGAAGCCGAGAAGACGGACTACTCCTCAGGTTTCCCATCGGTCGACTCGGGAGCCGGCTCATTGTCGATCGTCTCGTCAGCGACAGGTGGTTCATTGTCGCCCTCGACGGTGTCGGCGGCCTCGGTTCGGGTTTGTTTGAGCGCGTCGACGGCGGAGTCAGTCGATGTGACCCGTGTTTCGGTCGCGCCGTTGGGGTCGAGTTTCGGTTCCTCGCTCGGCGTGTCGTCGGTCACGGTGTCTGGCTCGCTGGCGGTGTCGCCGCCAACCCTGAGCCACGATTTGAGGGTCTCAAGCAGTCCCATCGTTAGTAGTGTTTGAACAGGGTCGCGCGAACGTCGTCTTTGGTGCGGGCCGATTCAACGCTGCCGTCGGGCAGTTCAACCGCATAACGGGCGTCGCCGTCAGCCGGGTGCCACTTGTCGCTGTGGGTCTCAAGCAGGCTCAACATCGCGTTGAGTTGGCCATCGTCGTCGGTGTCGCCGGCGTCACCATCGGAACCACCGTCATAGATGTCGGGCCCTGAGTCGGTATCGGCGGCGTCAGCGCGGTCGGCCGCCGGCTCCGTGTCGGCAGGGAAGTCGACATCGACAGGCGCAAGCGGGTCGGTGTAGCGGCGCTCGGTCGCATCAAGGATCGCCGTAATAAGTTCCTGCTTGGTCATGTTGCTGCGACCGGAGATGTTGTACTCGGCGGCGATAGTGTAGAGATCCATCGGATCCTCAGGGTCAGCATCGCTGTGGCGGCGGTTACGCTCTTCAAGCTGCGCTTCGAGTTGCGATCGCGGGTATGAGTGGTCGTCGTCCGTGTCGGCGGGGGTCGCGACGGTAGCCGCCCGCTCGGGGTCATCGACGGCGTCAGCGACATCAAGCAGGTAGGCGATGACATCCGGCGGCGTAACCGATGTGTAGCTTCCGGCGTGGGTATCGGCGAGTTCCTCGCGCAACGCCGCGATGCGGTCGTGTTGGTCGTCGGTAATCTCGATGGATGGCATAGTTAGGACTCGTCGTGAAACCGCTGGAGTGCATCCTCCCAGCTCTCGACGGCCGCGGGCTCGCCGGAGTGGTCAGCCTCAACGCCGACATAGCCACACTCCTCACAGGTGAAGGCCTCACCGTCCGACAGTGTGAACGTTGTGAGAGTGGCTTCACACCGCGGACAGTCGGGGTTCACTGTTGTTCAGTTGCTACTCGTCGTCAACGTTGTAAAATACTGGGGTCGGGGGAACAATGATTACAGTCCGGGTAAAAGCTCCTTCTATGCGTGAAGCGACCGATTCAAACCAACTCCTCCGGTATTATCGCCGGTATATCGGTGACCCCGACCGTGCAGTCGACGTCTATGCTGGGTTTGGGCTCTTCTTTCTCGGGTTGGGGCTCGGTATTGCCGGGATCCTCGTGTTTCTCTACAGCGCGACGCTGAGCGAGACGGCCTACGGCTTACGGCAGGTCGCAATCATCAGCGGTGCGGTCGGCGCGCCCGCGTTGTTAGGTGGGATCGTCGTGTTGCTGCCGGTTGATAAACGGATGCTGCTGGTCGCCAGCGGCGGCAGCGTCATCTGTGTGGCGGGGGTTGTCAGATTCGTCAGCGTCTACCCGAACGATTTCAATGTCTCCGTCGGGCCGGATTACGCCGCACAGGTGGTCGGCATCTACAGCGTCGGGGTCGTCGTTGTCATCGCGGCAACGGCCGCCGCCCTCGTCGCTCACCAGATAGAGCAGGCAGCCGGCGACACGGACGCCGAGGGTGCGGGGACGGGCGACGATGCAGCGGGTGAGACGGTCACCGACGAACAGGTTCAAACTGACATCGACAGCGCGCTGGATGAGGCCGACCTCTCTTGGGGCGGCGTCGCGAAAACGGAGACGCGAACGCTAAATCTCGATACGAGTGCGGTCGACGATATCGACAGCGAGAGCATACCTGACTCAGGGATCGAAACCCGCACCGACGACGGCAGCGTCACCAACGCGGTCTCACAGCTCAAAGGGTTACAGGGCGGCGAGGTTGAAACCGCCAGCGGTGAGGGAACCGACGATCAGGCGGCCGCGCTCCGAGAACTCCGCGAACAACAGCAAAAAGAGCAGGCCAAAACGGCTGACCGCTCACTGAGTGGTCGACTGCGAGCACTGTTTGGGAGGCTCTTTTAACGGCACCGTGGCCACCGGCGAGACGATCATTAACGATGTAGTGACCGGCGAGACGGCCAGTGACAATGTAGTCACCGACGCCAGACAGTCGCTGACGGCTAGTAGCTACTGATGCCCAGCGGGAGGCTCCGCTAACAACGATGAGATTATTTTATTCTTATTGCTTGTTATATTAGCATTCTAAGTGCTACGAAAATTTATGTACATTGGCTCTGAAACGTTACTATGGCCAAAGGACTTGATGTTGGGACGATGAATATTCTCTCCGGCCGGCAGGAAGGGGCTGAAACCGTCTTCGTGCAACAACGGAACTCGTTCGTCGAGATCGAGTACAGCGATATGGCCGAACAGATGCTCTCCCGGAGCGAGGTGCTCCATATCCGGAAAGATGACAAGGTGTACGTCGTCGGCGATGACGCGCTCAACTTTGCGAACATCTTCAGCGAGGAGACCCGCCGGCCGATGCAACACGGCATCCTCTCCAGCAGCGAGTCCTCGGCGATCCCGATGATCAAGCTCATCACCGAACAGGTCGTCGGCGACCCCTCGAAACACGACGAGCGGCTCTACTATTCGAGCCCCGCTGACCCGATCGACTCGGATCTCTCAACGCTGTATCACGAGAAAACGCTGGAATCGATGCTCGGCGACATGGGGTATAACCCCGAGCCGATCAACGAGGGGATGGCGGTCATCTACTCCGAGCTCGCCGACAACAGCTTCACCGGGCTGGGGATCAGCTTCGGCGCGGGGATGACCAACGTCTGTTTGGCCTACTACGCGGTTCCCGTCATGAAGTTCTCCATCGCCCGCGGGGGCGACTGGGTCGACGAACAGACCGCCCAAGCGACGGGGACGCCCGTCGACAAGGTGACCTCGATCAAGGAAGACGACTTCGAGTTGGACTTCCAGACCGATGTTGGCGGCGTCGAAGGTGCACTCGCCATCTACTACGAGAACCTCTTAGACTATGTGATCGAAAACGTCACCAAAGAGGTTGACGAGGAGGACATCGAGGAAGGCCTCGACGTGCCGGTCGTCGTGACAGGTGGCACCTCCAGCCCAAACGGGTTTGAGGATCTGTTTGCCGACCACCTCGAAGACGCAAACATCCCGTTTTCGATCAGCGGCGTCCATTCGCCCGACGAGCCGATGTACAGCGTCGCCAGCGGCGCGCTGGTCGCCGCGCGCTCCGAGGAAGAGGAGGAAGGCGGCGCGGGCGAGGACGGCGAGGAGTAACGATCGCGTTGACAGCGGTTCGGTGGTTTTTGTGTTGCAATCAAAACTGTCGGTTCTCAGGTCGAAACTGAAGGAGTGAGATGAGACGGGTGGTACTCTGGACTCTCGTCCGGTTCAAGTTGAGATTGGCGTTAAATAGTAGAAGAAAACAGAGCCCCGATCACCGTTTCACCTGAACATTGGTGAAAAAACAGCACCGAAAACAGGATCAGTGCGAACCGCCCGGCCCTTTCCGGTCGGAGTCAAGGACGATATCGAGGTCGTCGAGCAGTTCACGTGCTTCCTCGCGTTTCTCCTGGTGGGTTTTCAGGAACTCCTCCATCAGCGTCGCCGCCTGCTCCTTGCAGTCCCCACAGAGCCGCTCGCCGCCGACACACTCCTCGTAGACCTCCTCAACTAATCCATCGTCGTCGTTGGCGAGCAGATAGGCGTACAGCTCGTAGACCGGGCAGTCGTCGGCCTCGCCGCCGAGTTCGCGCTGTTTGTCGGCGGTTTCGCGGCCGCCCGTTGTCGCGGATTTTACCTTGTCGTAGCCGGTTTCGGGGTCGTCGAGCAGGCTGATGTGGCTGGCCGGGATTGACGACGACATCTTGCCGCCGGTCAGCCCAGTCATGAAGCGGTGGTAGATCGAGGACGGCTGGATAAAGCCGTAGCCGCCGGTGTCGACTTCGATCTCGCGGGCGAGTTCCTCGGCCGCCTCGAAGTCGAGGTCGAAGGCGTCGATGTGGCCCTCGTAGACGCGTTTTTCGCCGTCGATGGCGTCGATCATCGCCTCAAAGGCGTCGTCTGCCCCGTGGCGATGGAAAAACCGGACGCGGGGGCGAACCGGCTCCTTGCCGGCCTCGCTGAGTTTGTCGACCGCGGCGGTCTTGGCGTCGGTAAACTCGGGGGCAGCGTCGTACTCGGCCAGCCAGTCGGCGGCGGCCGCACAGCGAACCATTTCGTCGCTGTCAAGATCGGCTGTGAGTGCGTCGTAGGCGCGGCCGATCAACTCACGTTGGGCGGCATCGGCCTCAAAACTCGCGTAGGCTTCGGTGACCTTGAAATACCGCATCCGCACCGCCAGATCCCGCGCGAGGCGGACATGTGGATCCTGATCGGGGCCGACCGGGATCACCGTCGGTTTGGGGCCGTCAACCAACTGCGGGTAGAGCATGTCGGCCATCTGGGTGACGACACTCTGGGTGTGGGAGACGCTGGTCTCGCCGTCGAAACCGTAGATCGAGCCGAACTCCGCAAAACGGGCGTTCGAGCCGAGTTCGAAGGCGAGATCCTGGAGCTCGCGGTTCTCGGATTGCCGGTAGAGTGTTCCGTCCTCGGCGTCGAAACCGAGCGCCAGCAGGCTCAACAGGTAGCTTTCGGTGTGGTCGTCGATCTCGTCCCACGTCATCCCGCGGGCGGAGTGAGCTTCGAGGTCGGCGATCAGGGCGTAGGCGTCGGCACCCCGCTGTTGGTGCCAGATGATCTCATCGAAGACGAGCTTGTGGCCGATATGCGGGTCGCCGGTCGGCATAAAGCCCGACAGCGCGGCAGCGGGCTCGTCGTTGGCGAGGGCGTCGGCGACGGGCTCGTAGTCGCGGTGGCCGAAGATGACTCCCCGGCGCATGAGGTAATGGGGGGTTGGTACGCCGCCGAGAAGTTCCTCAAACTCCTCGATGCCGAACTCCTCGAAGAGCTTGCGGTAGTCGGCGATCGTTGCGGATCCCCACGGATCGATGGTCGTCTCCTCGACACCGCCGTCGGGTGTGGCAACCGCGTCGTCGGTCTCGCCGGCTTCGGACGTGCCATCGTCGTCGTGGGTGGTATCGTCGGTCATGGTGTCAGGCGACTCACGGAGAGCCAGTCTATGTCGCCGTTCGCGCCGGTCAGCGCAAAAACCATTCGTTTCCGTACCCCGCCAGCCAGCCGCACGTCAAGTGAGAGCTCACGCGGATCAAACTCGTGGTCGGTCTCGACGACACGAACAAGCCGTTCGGAGTGTGGTAAGTCCTCGATTGATTTGACTGTGTTGTAGGTGCGGAAGTCCGCGCCGAACTTGTACCCCGTTTTCGGCACCACATCCTGCTGGCGGAGCCGGCGATAGACTGCCAGCCGGCGGTCGAACCGTTCGCCTTCGACCTGCTGGCCCTGCTTGCGGATCGTGGTGTGGCTGGCCGGCGAGTCGGCGGAGCTGTCGGTGTCGTCAACGTCATCGAGTACCAACTGGCCCGCAGCGGCAAGGGCGGCAGCTTCGACCAGCGAAAGCTGGACGGCACGATCGATGATCGCCTCACGGGCTTCGAGCGGTTGCCCATAGAAGCCGTGGTCGTAGAATCCCTCGGGGGCGTCCCAGACAACCACGCGGTCACCGATGAGCGAGCCCGTGATCCCTGCCGGCGGGCTGTAGCTCGTCCCGCCGTCGAACTCAGGCGTCGCGGTTTCGAGATAGCTGATCTCGCTTTCCTCGTCGACGACCGCGAGGGTGAGATTCGCAAGCTCGTCGGCCGGGAGCGACTCGCGTTCACCGACGACGGCGATTCGGTAGACAGGCTCACCGTCGCCGGGTTTTGTGCCCCGAGGTGGAACGATCAGATCGATCAGATCGCCATCGGTTCCGTTGCCGCCGTCGGCCCCATCAACGCCGTCGACCGCGTCAACGCCGCTGGCGGCCGCATCGACACCGGGCCAGCCCGCGCGGGCGGGCGTGAGATAGAATCCTCTCTCGCGGAGGTCGGCGTAGACCAAAAATCGGAGGGCGAACCGCTCGACGGCCGCCGCGGAGGCGACAAAGAACTCCGCAAACGAGAGACGATCAGCGGAGCCATCGTGATCGACAACAGCCGTGAGGTCGCCACGGAGCAGGAGGTGGGCGGCCTCAACGCGGGCCAAGCGTATCTCGTTGCCGCCGGCCGGCCGGCCGTAGCCGCGGGCGTCGTGGAACTGCTGGCGGGCGTTGCCGCCGACCGCGACGACGCCGTTGCGAAGGTGTCCGTCCATACCGAAGGGGACGGCGGCGAGGGCAAAGGCACACCGATCCAAGAACGGGTGGAACCGTGGTCGGCGGTCGAACCGCTACACAAGCGGGAAGAGCCCGATCCAGCGAAGAAAGGCGAACAGCAGGTCACCGGAGGTGAAGGCGACAAGAAGGCCGACAAACATCGGGACGACAAACGGAAGTCCCGGTGAGACCCAGACGGTTTCGTCGTCAGTCGTCGCCAGCAGTTCGAGCCCATCGCGGAGCTGTTTGGGATCGGTGCCGTAGGTCGATCGATCAATCGACTCGAAAAACTGATCGACAGCCCACGGGTCATCGAGCGTCTCAGCGGCGGCAACGTCGCTATCGACTGTCGGGGCGGCGTCAGGGTCGTCCCAATCGAGGTCGTTGTCGATGTTGCTGCGGCCGTCGGTCGGCTCGCCGGTCGCCTCAACGCTGGTTGGATCGCGGGCGACATCGGGGGCCGCACGGAGCGCGGCTATGGGAAGGCCGCGCCAGCGGAGGTACATCCGAAGGGCGTCGAGATCAAGCCCGCTGTGGGTGAACCCATCCGGCGTTTCAAACAGGCGGCCGTGACGATCCGGCAACGAGTCGATCCGAACCGGTCGAGCCAGAAACATCATCGCAGGTTCGATCCGGCGGCGGAGCAGATTTCCCAGGCCCAAGCCGACTGGTGCGGCCACCGCAAGAATCACCGCGTTTGTGAGTATCGTCAACGAGAACACGCCGATTGTCGTGTCGACAACGGGGAGTTCCAGCCCGCCGAGAGCGTAGGTCGGGAACGTCGGGAGGAGGACGGCGAGGGCAATCATCGCCTTCGCATCGGCCGCGCCGAACGCGCCGAACCACCAGAACGCGTAGCCGAGCGGGGCAACAAACAGGAGGCTGATCCCGGCACGGATCAGGAAGGCCTGGCCGCCAGGAGTCCCGAAGACGGCAAACTGGACGGCCTCCCAGGCGAGCAACAGTCCACCAAGGATGACCAGCGGTGGCCACACCCGATTCGGGATGCGGCGGGTGTGGATATCACGCCAAGCGGCCCACCCAAAGACCGGGATCACAAGGAGTCGAAGCAGATCCGGCAACGTTGCAACCATTACCACAGTTCGGAACCGCATCACCCATAGGTGTTTAGGTGTCAAACAGCGGTGTGGTGGGCTAGCTTGCGGTGATACCCACTGTCGCCCCGAATTTTATCCGGGTAGATGTGCTATACGGTCACATGAATGTCCGGGACGCTGTCGAAGAGGACGCCGAGTCGATCGCGGCACTGGCCGACGTACCGGCGGATGTCGTCCGAAATCTCGTGCATGATCGCAGCGTCCGGGTCGCCGAACGAAAACAGGCCGGCAACGATCCCAACACCGATACCGACGCGCTTGAGTCGGAGTTGTTGGGGTTCGTGAGCTTCGATGTCCACGACCAGACCGTCCACGTGACACAGGTCGGCGGGACAAAGGAAGCCTGTGAGCGACTGTTGAGCGAGCCGATTCGGTTCGCCGCCAGCGAAGGACTGGACGTGGAACTCCTGGTCGAACAGAACGCAACTGATCTCCAGACGGCCGCCCAAGCCGCGGGGTTTCAGGAGGCCGGCGATGGGCCCGTGTTCCGTGGCTCGCCGACGATTCGGTACTATCAGGATCCCTGATTGAGGCGGAGACAGGCAGGTCGATCACGCGAACTTTCGGACAGTCATCTCCAAGGTATCGAGATCGACAATCGGGGCATGAGCCACGTCGGGGTCGATGTTGACCTTCTTTTGGAAGGCGGTTTGGGCCTGCCAGCAGCCGCTGTTGACAGCCAACACATCGTGGTACTTCCCCCAGCCGAGTTTGTGGACGTGACCGGTGTGGAAGATGTCGGGCACCGTGTCGATGGTGAGATAGTCCTTTGTTTCGGGTGCAAGTCGCATCTTGCCGCCGTATTGGGGCGCGACGTGGCGTTTCTTCAGCAGTTGGTACATCGCCTTGTGAGGGTCATCGTAGCTGGCTTTCTCCTCGGGGAGTTCGGCGATGACCTCATCAAGTGAGACACCGTGATACATCAGCACGGAGACGCCCTCGATGGTGACAAGCGATGGGTTGCCTGAGATTCGTGGATTGTGTGCGGACATGATCTGGCGGAGCTCCTCGTCGAACCCGGGTTGTGGTTCGGCCAGCCGGACAGCGTCGTGGTTGCCGGGGATCATCACGATCTCCATGTCGCCGGGGACGGCTTTGAGATGCTCCGAGAAGGCCTCGTACTGGTCGAAGATGTCGATGATGTCGAGTTCCTCATCTTGATCCGGATAGACGCCGACGCCTTCGACCATATCGCCGGCGATCAAGAGGTATTCGACGTGTTCAGCCTCCTCGGTGTGAAGCCAGTCGGCAAAGCGGTTCCAGGCGTCGGCCATGAACTCCTGGCTGCCGACGTGGACATCCGAAATCAAGGCGGCCTGGACGTGGCGGTCGGCCGTACTCGGACGGGCGGTTCGGGGAACGTCAGGAAAATGGATCGAGTCGGTGAAGAGGATGCCAGAGTCGTCGGCGAGGGTACCTTGCACCGCGATACATTCGTCAAGCAGGAGTTCGTCGACCAACTCGGCGATGGGTCTGTCCTTCATTACGAGTGCGGGGAACGTTCCGGTCGTATCTTCGAGTTCAATCAGCCAGTGACCGCTGGCCGTCGAGCGGATGTCGTTGACGAGGCCGATCATCTCGGCGTCGCTGCCGCCGGGCATGTCGGCGATGGCCGACGCCGGGCGGTGGTTGACGCGACCCTTGAGAAGTTTCGAGAGCTGTTCGTAGCGATCCCGAAACGTCGTCACGAACTGACTGTACTCGCCGGTGCCGGTACTGCGGCCGGTGATGTCGCCGGTGATCTCGGCGGGTGTCGGGTTCCGATCCGGAGGGCGGGCGGTTCCTGTTGGTTCCCCAACCACTTCTTTACGCCCGGTCGCGTTCGACCCCTCTATTTCGTATGGAGATTTTGACTGCGTCTGTTGATTTTGGTCTAATTCGGTTGCAGTCGAAGTAGGGGTGTCTGCGCTGGGTTGTTGTGGTGTTTCAGGCTGTGAGTCGGTGGATGCAGCCGAATCTGGGGCTGTCGGCTCGGTCGCGGCCGCCGACGAGGGTGGTTCAGTCGTCGTCACTGCGGAGGAAACAGCCGCGCCGGTTGCAACGGTGTCGCTGTCGAGACAGGCTCGAACATCACTGCTCGTGATGCGGAGGATGTCGTCGCCGGCCGCCGAAACGACGGCGTCGATGGCGGCAGCCGGGTTGTTCGCGCGCGCGAGTAGCGTGACCGCCTCGCGGTCGGCGTTGTAGCCGTGGCGGGCCAGCGTCTGAACGATCCGGGACGGCGTCTCCGATGGCACTGTCGGCATCTCGGGGTCACCGGGCAAAAACATGCCGACAGCCGGAGCCGGTGGGGTAGAGCTGGCGGGTAGCGACCCCGGGTCAGAAGTTTCAAGCGCGGTGCGGGTGAAGGAAGTAGTAATGAGTGACGGTGATCGGCAGCCGGCTGCCGAGTCGGAACCCGACAGGAGGTCGTGGTTCCAGCGGCTTCGCGGGGCCGACGACGGGCCGCTGTTATTCCTTCGGGAACTGCTGTTCAGCCTCTCGATCGTGGCTGCCATCGGGCTTGTGCTCTTTGCGGCGACCGGCGTCTGGCCGCCGATGGTCGCCGTCGAGAGCAACAGCATGGATCCCAACATCAACAAATACGATCTCGTTGTCGTCAGTGAGCCGGGGCGGTTTGCGCCGGGAGAAGCCAACGACCAGGGGGTTGTGATGGCCGAAACGAGCGAGGCCGGCTACGAGTCGTTCAATGAGCCGGGAAGTGTGATCGTCTACGACTATCCTGGCCGTGTTGGTTCACCCATCATCCACCGGGTTCGGTTTCAGGTTGAGGCAGGCGAAAACTGGTATCATCGGGCATCGCCTGAGGCGATCGATGCCGAGAGTTGTGCCGAGTTGACAAACTGCCCGGCCCCGCATGCAGGCTATATCACCAAAGGCGACAACAACCGGCGGTACGATCAAGCAAACGGCGTTGCGCCAGTCGTGAAATCAGATTGGATCAACGGCGTCGCTCGGTTCCGGATTCCGTATCTCGGGCGGCTCCGGTTGGCGCTGCTTGGAACAGCACACAGTGGCGGGCTTGGTGAGACGGCCTCCACAGATAGCGGGATAGTTACCAGTAGCGGAATGACAAGCAGCAACGGGATGGTCAGATCCGTCGGGGCATAACAGGCGACCCGTTCGGGAGAGTAACGATGACACAGTTCCGGTGCCGAATTGAGTTTTCTGCTAGCTCAGTTATCGAAGCGAGCTTGGACGAACGGTTGGACATCGTCGATGTTGCCAAGTCTAGAGTCAGACAGCAGGACAGCCTCAGTTTCCTCAAGCGGCACCGAGAGGCTCATCTCCTTCGTGCGCCCGTAGCGACCCTTTGAGACGACGACAGCGTTGACGATGCCGAGCATGTCAAGTTCGCTGATGAGATCGGTGACGCGGCGTTGTGTCAGTACGTCGGCGTCGATCTCCTCACAGAGGCGTTTGTAGATGTTGAACACCTCACCGGTGTTGATGTTGTGGACGCCGTTCTGTTCCAATAGGATGATCGAAAACAGGACGATCTTGCTTTGAGTGGGGAGCGTGCGGACAACTTCGACGACGCGATCGAGTTCGATCTTATCCTGCGCCTGTCGGACGTGTTCTTCCTCGACGATGTCAGCCTGGCTTCGCTCGGCGAGCTCACCGGCGGTGCGGAGGAGGTCGAGCGCGCGGCGGGCATCGCCGTGTTCCTGGGCCGCAAACGCCGAACACAGCGGGATCACGTCGCCGGTGAGCGCGTCGGGTTTGAATGCGACCTCGGCGCGATGCTGGAGGATATCGCCGAGTTGTGTGGCGTCGTACGGCGGAAAAACGATCTCCTCTTCGCCGAGCGAGGATTTGACGCGTGGATCGAGGAAATCGGTGAACTTGAGATCGTTCGAGATCCCCATAATCGAAATCCGGGAGTTCGTTAGTTCGTTGTTCATCCGCGAGAGGTTATACAAGGTGTCGTCGCCGCTTTTTTCGACAAGCTTGTCGATCTCGTCGAGCATGATAACAACCACACGCTCGTTGTAGTCGACAGCCTCGAAGAACGTGCTGTAGACGCGGTCGGTCGGCCACCCGGTCATCGGGACAGGCTCCATCTCCTCGGCGTCAGCCTCCAGTGTCTCGATGCGCTCGTCGACAGCATCGACCGAGGTGTACTGGTCGGTAACGATCGGGAGGCTGCCTTCGGGGTCGGCCTCGGCGTTGGTTTCGGCATCCGGGATCGAGACCGCCGCCTTGTTGGGGTCGATGTCGCTGACGGCGGCGGTCGTCGGAGAGTCGTCCGCGGCGAGCGTTTCGCGGACGGTTTCAAGTACGTCGATCCGCGATTCGATGAGCGCGACGTTCTTTTCGATGAATTTGTTGGCGAGTTGTGCGAGCACCCGATACTGGGTATCGGTGACCTCGCAGTTGATATACTCGACCTCACAGGGAACATCGTACTTTTGGGAAGTCGACTCTAGCTCCTGGCTGACGTACTTTGCGCTGGCAGTTTTGCCGGTGCCGGTTTTGCCGTAAATCAGGATATTAGAAGGGGTGTCACCGCGAAGCGCGGAGACAAGGATCGTCGCCATCTGGTTGATCTGGTCGTTACGATGGGGGAGTTCACGCGGAGTGTAGGACGGCCGGAGGACTTCCTTGTTCTCGAAGATCGGCTCCCCAGAGAGTAGATCATCGAACAACCCCTCGCTGTCATCGGTTCCATCCGGATCAGCGTCGAGATCGAAATCGAGATCCGAGGAAGCACTCGAGCGATCGCGGCTCCGGTCGGCGTCGTCGAGATCGAGATCATCAAGTGATCGATCCGCCGAGGGGATCGGATCCGACGCCAACACCGAGGCGGGGTCGGTTGTGATGTCATCCCGCTCTGGGGGGGTAGTGGCTTCATCTTCGTCCGAGCTATTCGACTCGGTGGTCTCACCGGTACCGTCGTCGGCTGACCCCTCACCCGTCGCCGGCGACCCGGGCGGTGGTGTCGACTCGGCATCGGTTGGCTCGTCGTGTTGTCGGTCGTGGTCGTCGGTCATTGATTCCATCCCATCGTTCTGTGTTCCGCGTTCCACCCTCTGTTTCACATGGAATCGTCAACACGAATACCCGAGATCGGCCACACGACCGCAGAGCGTGTCGGTTTTGCCGGATCGGGGGCTGTTGACGTGCTCAAATGGTGCAGGCGAAACAGAGGCAGACACGATACAAAAGCGTTCTCACTTTGGATACTATTTGCCGATAGCTCGCGGGCAGAAGGGTAGATTCCAACGGTGAGAGACGAGCTGATCGGGGCTCATCACTGCACAGAGATATCAACCGTCGAAACTCCACAAAGAGGTATGCCAGCTGGAATGTGAAGTCCGAAGTAGTAGTCTCTGTCAAACGCCTCGGAGCAAAATCGTGAATAAACCGTAGCTGGACGGGGGTTCTGACACCCCCACCCCTTTGTTTCAACTGGAACAGTGTCGCTATGTGGTGTGGATATCTGCTGTTCGTTTCTTGAAGCTAGTCTAGTGGCTAATACAACTAACAAGCAAAATAAAATAATCAGTATTTCTCGTGGTACGGGTCTGGTTATCCAGTATGTATAATAAGTGTTTTGGAAGTAATAGCCATCTCAGGGTGCCCCTTCTTTTCGCGTTTCCACTCGAAACAAAGGGGTGTGGGGGTGGTCGACGTTTCCGAGTTGATAGGCTGAGGCTCCACCGACTCCATGATGACTGCGCTCAATACTCTCGGTAGTTCTAGCGCTGCCAGCACTCTCATCCCTGCTAACGCGCCTAAACCGGAGCCGGACTCGCCTCGGCAGTACCAACTGTATCCGGTTGAATCCGGCCGCTGAGCCCTGTCTGACGCAGTGTTTAAGTGTTCACGGAATGCAAGGTGCGTCATACGCCCTTCCACGCGAAACAGGGGAGGTGCGGGAGTCTCAGGATGGGTCTACTCACAAATCTCAAAGATAGCGTCTCGCGGGTCACCGACCGCCTGTTCGCCTCGGACGATCCGAAACGGATCGGTATCTATGGACCGCCGAACGCCGGAAAGACGACCCTCGCAAACCGCATCGCACGTGACTGGACTGGTGACGCCATCGGCCCCGAAAGCCACGTTCCACACGAAACACGCCGGGCACGCCGGAAGGAAGGCGTCGATATCGAACGCAACGGCCGGTCGGTCACCATCGATATCGTTGACACCCCGGGTGTCGCCACGAAGGTCGATTACAAGGAGTTCCTTGACCACGACATCGAGAAGGACGACGCGATCCGTCGCTCCCGGGAGGCGACCGAAGGCGTCGCCGAGGCCATGCACTGGCTCCGGGAGGATGTCGACGGCGTTATCTACGTCCTCGATTCGACGACAGACCCATTCACACAGGTCAACACCATGCTCATCGGCATCATCGAGAGCCGCGATCTGCCGGTACTCATCTTCGCCAACAAGATCGATCTCGACGAGGCCGATATCAAACGTGTTGCCGACGCCTTCCCCCAGCATGAGACCGTCCCACTGTCAGCGCTTGAGGGCAACAACATGGATGAAGTGTACGACAAGATCGCGGAGTACTTCGGATAATGCCTGAAGCAACACCCTCTGATTCCACGACGGAATCGCAAAACGGCGTCCAGATCGACCTGATAAGCGGGTCGCGGATGGAGGGGCTTCGGAGCATGGAGAAGATCCGGCTCATCCTCGACGGCGTCCGCGATGGCAACATCGTCATTCTTGAGGAAGGACTGTCACCGGACGAGGAGTCCAAACTCATCGAGGTCACGATGACCGAGATCAGCCCCGATGAGTTCAGCGGGATCGAGATCGAGAGCTACCCCCACGAGGATGCCGCCGATCAGAGCTTCCTCGACCGGCTCATGGGCCGAGAGTCCACAAAGAAGCTCACCGTCATCGGCCCGGCCAATCAGATCGAAACCCTGCACAAGGACGACCAACTCATCAGCGCGCTGGTTTCCCGGAAGTAGCGTCATGCCCCACCAGTGCACCAACTGCGGCCATATCTTCCCCGACGGTTCCAAGGAGATGCTTTCGGGGTGTCCTGACTGCGGTGGCAACAAGTTTCAGTTCAAACAGGGCTCTGTCGACGATGCCACCGACGCCCCGGACGCTCCCAGCGACAGCCAACCCGCAGCTGACCGCTCGACCGATAGCCCCGAGACCACCTCGACTGCGCCCGAGTCCCCTGACAAGACCGCAACTGGTGAGTCATCCACCCCTACTCCCGACCCGACTTCCGCACCCGACCCACAAACCGCTGATTCACCCCCTACAACCGCCGATCCAAACACCACTGGGGAGGCTACCGACTCCGCTGTTGCTGACGCCGGCGATGCCGAACTGATGGATTCGACCTCCAGCCAAGACGGTGAATCCCCGGCCCAATCGACCGCCCGATCCGATATCGTTTCCGACGACGAACTCCCGGACGCGCCGCCGTCTGAGCCACAGTCTCCCACCGCTGACGAGCCTCGCGATCCGGCGACCGATCCCGACACCCCAGCCGACGAGACTGCCTCCGAAGGCCTCGATCAACTCCGAAAGGAACTCAACGATCAATTCGAGAGCATCCGCATCGTCAGCCCGGGCCAGTACGAGCTGAATCTGATGGAGCTCTACGATCGCAACGAGTACATCATCTCCCTGCGCGAGGACGGCCGCTATGTTATCGAAGTCCCCGACGGGTGGGGCACTGACGAGCCGAACTAATCGCGCACAGAAACAGTCGGCTGCTACGCCAGCGGTGTCCGCTCGACGACCGTCCCGTCGACAGTCGGATACTGCTCAACGATCTCGCCGTCGCTTACATCACCATCCTCAACCATCTCTTCGAGCAGCCACCACGCCAACTCGACGTGATCCGACTTGACCGTGTAGAACTCTTCGGGAACCCCAAGCTCCTCCAGCCGCGCCTCTGGCTCCCACGTTTTCCCGTAGACGAGCGTCCCGTCGTCGGTGATCTCATCGAACTCACGACCGATAACGCGGGCCATCCGCTTGAGACGGTTGCGGTGCTGGGCGGCGTCCTTGAAGACGCTGGTACAGAAATAGACGCGTTCATGATCGCCCATCGTCTCCAGAATCTCTTCTTTCGATCCCTCAACGGCGGACATGTGGCCGTCCTGCAGTTCGTAGCCTTTCTCCTGCATCCGCCGGTAGTTCCCGTCGCTCATCTCGAACTCGTTGATGTTGCAGAAGTCCGCGGCACCCTCGTCGAGGAATTCGAGGAACTCCTCCTCGGCGCGGATGCCGGGAATCTCGAAAGCGGGTGTCATCCCCTCCTCGCGGGCGATATGGAGGATCTCTTCCCACTCAGTTCCGTGCAGCTCGCCCCACTGCTCGTAGGGTGGGTGGAACCGGATCTCGTCGAGGCCGGCCTCTGAGAGCCGCCGCATGTTCTCGCGGCCGCCCGTGATGCCGGTGTAGAGGTGGGTGTGGTGATCCGCTCCGAACTCATCTTTCAGCATCCGAAGGTAGCGACAGGTCTTCTCCATCGCTTCCTGTGGTTCGCCGCCCGTAATCGAGGTACCCAGCGCGTCCATCCGGTGGGCCTCCTCGATGATGTCCTCGTCGTTCTCAACGAGGCGTTCGTTGGCGTAGACATCGGTGACGTTCTTGCGGTTTTCCCCAAGTGGACAGTAGAAGCAGTCCCGCTGGTCACAGTAGCCGTAGACAAAAAGCACCATCTTCCCGCCTTTGGCACACTGTTCACAGCCTTTGGAGATCATTAGTTATCACGTATATCGCTTCCCGCCACAAAAAGCGTCCGAAACGCCGAGCGCGTAATGAAAAGCGGTGTCACGACCGGTTTCGGTTCTTCGGATCGCCTTGCTTGGCCCGCTGTTTATTCCTTGTCCCGCCCACTACCGGCTATGGATTCCACGCGTCGACGGCTGCTCGCGGGCTCTGGTACCCTCAGTCTCGCCTCGCTGGCCGGCTGTTCCGCCCTCGATTTCGCCCTCGGCAACGGGCCGCTCAGCGCCGAGGCTGACCGCGCTATCGTCGCCGAATCAACGCTTTCGGAGAACCCCTACAGCGAATCACAACAGACCACCGAGACGACCACCCGCACCTTCGAGACTGCGGGCCAGCGCCGCGAGATCGAGGTCACCAACAAGATCAGCGAGTACGACCGCGGGTTTTCGATTCTCGGCCAGGAGTACCGCTGGGCGACGTTTACCGTCCTCTCGACGCCGAAGGTCGAACTCCTCAGTGAGTCGTTCAATCCTGTCGCCGACATGTCGACCGACGATCTCGTCGCCATGATTCAGGATCGCTACGACCAACTCGGAAACGTCGAACGCAACAGCATCCGCTCGGTCGATCATCTCGGCGACGCTATCGAGGTTGTTCGCTACCGTGCCGAGGGACGGTTCACCAAGGCCGGTATCAAACTTGATCTCACGCTTCATACCACCGATGCCGTTCCTGTCGGCGAGGATTTCGTCGTCTGCTTCGGTGTTCATCCCCGCCGGATCGACGACACCGACGCGATCAACGCGCTTCTCGGCGGCGTCGAACACACCGCCTAACCCGTTTGTCTCCCGGCCGCCCTGGTATACCGCCAGAAAAGTCTTAACCGATCGCTCGCGTACCGTCGTATGCATGCTGCTCGTCCTCTGTATCGACCTCGACGACGATGTCGGCCGGAAGACCGACATCGACACCCCGGTCGTCGGCAGCGATGCGGTTCGGGAGGCCGCTATCGCGCTGGCGACAGTCGATCCGGAGGACTCAGATCTCAACGTCATGTTTCAGGGGCTTTCGACATATGACTCCCTGCAGGCCGACGACGAGGCCGTCGAGGTCGCCGTCGTTACCGGCGTCGAGGGCAACGATGTCACCGCCAACCGAACCATCGGCGACGAGATCGACACGGTGCTGGCGGGCCTTCAGACCGGCGAAGAGGTCAGCGCGATCGTCATCACCGACGGTGCTCAGGATGAGTCGGTGATCCCGATCATTCGCTCGCGGATGCCGATCGACGGCGTCCAGCGCGTTGTCGTCCGCCAGGCCCAAAATCTCGAATCGATGTACTACACGATCAAACAGGTGTTGGCCGATCCTGAGACCCGCGGGACGATCCTCGTCCCACTCGGGATTGTCCTCCTCATTTACCCGATGGTCGTCATCGCTGGCGCGTTTGATGTCGCCGGCGCGGTTCTCCTCGGCCTCTTATCGGCACTCTTAGGCCTCTACACGCTGTTCCGCGGGCTTGGCTTGGAGGACAGCATCGACGCGACCGCCGACCGGATCCGCAACGGGCTGTACGCCGGCCGGGCAACGCTGATCACCTATGTCGTCGCTCTCGCGCTTGTCATCGTCGGCGGCGTCCAGGGTGTCTCCGTGATCGAAACCGTCACACCGACCGGCGGCGACACGCCCACGATTGTGACCACAGCGGCAGCCTTCGTTCACGGCTCAGTCCAGTGGTTTGCGGCCGCCGGGATCACCAGTAGCCTCGGCCAGGTCACCGACGAGTATCTCGCCGATCGCTTCCGGTGGCGGTATCTCAACGCGCCTTTTTACGTCGTCGCCATCGCCATCGTCCTTTACGGACTGTCAGGCTTCTTCCTCCCGGATATCGCCGGGATCGCCGCCTTCACGCTCCCGGATCTGGCGATCGCACTCACCGTTGGGACGCTGTTGGGTGTCCTCAGTACGCTCACCTTCGCGGTCGTCGAATCCCGGTATCCGGCCACGCCGGAGCCAGCCTGATCGGCGACCGCTAACTCCCTGCGGCTACTGATCGGCCAGCAGCTCGCTCGCGGTCACGAGCGCATCGAGTTCAAGCTCATGCTCGGCTAGTGTCTCGGCGGCCCCCTCTTCGCGGTCGACGACGACAAGCACCCGATTTACCACCGCGCCGGCCTCGCGCAGTGCTTCGGCGGCCTCGACCGCCGAGGTACCGGTCGTTGCAATATCCTCAAGCACAACGACCTCCTCACCCTCATCAAGCCGTCCTTCGATCCGGTTACCGGTGCCGTACTCCTTGGCCCGCTTGCGGGCGATCACGTAGGGCCGACCGGTTTCGACGGCGGTCACCGCGACCAACGGTACCGCACCGAGAGCGACGCCGGCGAGCTTTGGTTCGTTGATCTCGGCGGCAAAGGCCACCGCAATCAGCTTAAGACAGTGCGTGTCGGTCTCGAAGAGGTATTTGTCGACGTAGTAGTCGCTGGTGCCGCCATGAGAGAGCTCAAACTCGCCGTACTGCACCGCCTCGGCGTCGCGTAAGGCATCGATGAGTGCCTGGTTGGTCATACGCGCATTCGGCCAGCCGTCGGCTTAAACAGGCGGGATACGGGACGGATGCGTCGGTTCGCTGATTGCCGTACAGAAATATAGCGATCCCACATCTTCGACACCTGAACGACGCGCGGATATCGTTGAAATAGCTAAAAACGCGGGGCAAGAATATGAACACCAAAATAGTTTTGTAAGTTGTGTGCACAACTAAATGCATGAGGCGAATCCATCGAACCGGGATTTTGTCCCTGAAATCTCGTTTTGAACCACGGTTGCAGAGCTCGCTGATCGCGCCACGCTGTGCCGCATTATTTACACAAACACACAATATTCGGGGTAACACATGATCCGTAGCGGATTGGTCGCGCTCAAACAGAATCTCATCTATGTCGTCGTTGTGTCGCTGGCGACCGGGCTTGCCTTCGGCCAGATCGCAACCCCCGGCACGAAACAGCTTCTCAAAACGGCGGTCGTGCCGGTGTTGTTCCTGATGATCTACCCGATGATGATCAATATCGACCTCAGGGAGATCCTCCATGTCCGCCGGCACGCGAAACTCGTCGGGGTGAGCCTCCTGTTGAACTTCGGGATCGCCCCGCTGTTAGCCGTTGGCTTGGCACGGGTGTTTTTCGCCGGCAACGTCGGCTACGCCATCGGCCTATACTTCATCGCGTTGATTCCAACCTCGGGGATGACCGCCGCTTGGACCGGGCTGGCTGGCGGTGATCTCGAATCGGCGTTGGTTGCGATGGCGGTCAATCTGCTGGCAGCGATCGCGATCCTCCCGCCGTATCTGTCACTGCTGATCCCCGGCAGTGTCGGCTTCGAGCCGACTGCCCTCTATCGACAACTCGCACAGGTGATCGTGATCCCGATGGTCGCCGGGACGCTCACCCGCTGGGGGCTTCACCGGCGGTATGCGCCACAGGCAGTCAAAGGGTTCAAACCACTCTTTGGCGGCCTCAGCTCTCTCGGCGTCATGCTGATCGTCTTTATCGCGATGACGATGCGGTCGACAGCGATTCTCGCAGATCCGCTTGCCTCGGCCGGTACCATCATTCCGCTTGGTGCCTTCTATGCGATCATCCTGGCCACCGCGGCGGGGATCGGTCGGCTCCTGCTTGACACCGAACGCGGCATCTCGCTGGTGTATGCGACCAGCATGCGTAATCTCTCGATCGCGGTGGCGATCGTTGTCGCCGCCGACAGCCTCCCGACAGCAGCCGTGTTACCGATTGCCCTGGCCTATCTGTTGCAGCCACCGCTCGGGGCTGTCTACATGCATTACCGACGGGATGTCGTCGACGATGGGCGGTCGATCCGCGATGCGGTCGTGAGTCTGGTGTAACGGCCCCCTTGGCGATCGCTCATGGTACTGAACTGGTTACTCGACAGTCGAATCAGCAGCTAGGACGTGCACGTGTCGCACTAACGAGCCATGCACGCGTCGTTCAAACCGCCGTTCGACTGTCCACCCCGCTTCCTGTGCGGCATCGTCCCACGATCTGTCGGCGACGACGACCGCCTGCGGGGCGATCCGGCGCGCTTCCCGTAGCGCGCCGCCAACGAGGTCGCCCAACTCGTGGCGGGCGATCTTTGACTGACGGCCGTAGGGGGCATCGAAGACGACCGCGTCGGCCACATCGTCGACAAGCGGAAGCGCGGTGGCGTCGCCACGGAGTACGCTGATATCGCCGTCGAACTCCTCGCCAGCCGTCTCGCGCAGTGCGGCCAGATTCTCCCGGCTTCCGCGGGCCATTTTCCATTGGGCGTCGATACCGAGTACGTCGCTCCCGACGAGGCCAGCCTCCAACAGCAGTCCGCCCGTGCCACACATCGGATCGACGACCGTGGTTTCCGGGCCGGCCCCTGCGATATTCACAAGCGCGCGGGCGTCCAAGGGAGCCATACTCCCGGGCTGGACAAAGGGGCGGTCTGTGGGTCGTCGCTCGCCGTAGTCCCGCCGGCTCTCGACGGCAAGCCAGCCGACGAGACAGCAGGCGTTGTCGCCGCCGTTCGTCTCGTCCGCGTCGTTCGTACCGCTGCTACCGGCGAACAACACCCGCAGTTCGTGGTCTGGATCGTCGAGATCCACCTCGAAGCCGCGATCGACGAGAACGCCCCCGAGTCGCCGCTCGGTCGCCTGCGTGCTCACACCCGTCTGACTCCGCACGTCACGGGCCCGAACCGCAACCGAGCCCTCGCGGTCGATTTTCGCTGCGCGGAGCGCGACCGCCGCGGCCTCGATGTCGGCGTCGGTTTTCGCAATGAGCTCGCTGGCGGCATGCGTATAGGCGAGCCGCCTGACGCCCTCGGGGTTGACCCCGCGAGCGGTCGCCACCCCGCCGGCAACGACATCGACTGCACTCGCGGCTGCAGCGGCCTCACAGGCCGCAAACGCATCCTCGTCGCCGGCGAGTTCCAGACAGTACACACCTTGTTCCACTCCCAGACCGAGTTTCAGCGTGTCGGTTCTGAGATCCGCAGCCATCGTCCAACCCGGTGTGCTCTTGTCGGCTCGCCCACCACCCGGTGTATGGCACTCCCCGCTGTCGACCTTAGGTGGTGGTTGCTCGCGGTGCTCTGTTATGGCGTCGGCGACTACGCGACGACGGTCGTCGCCGTCCGGCGGTACGCGGTTGTTGAAGCAAATCCTGTTGTCAGTCGACTCCTCTCGCGGCAGCCCGGCCCGATCGGCTTTGCCGTCCTCAAACTCGCCACGCTGGCGGCCACGTTCGCGGGCTATCTCGTCATCGCTGATAGTCCGATCGCGATCGGGATCCCGATCGTTGTCGCGGCTATCGGTGCTCTCGTGACGCTGTCGAACCTGCGGGCGATCATCCGCAGTCGCCGGATCACCGCGAACTCACACTGAGTCAGTTCCAGTTGAAACACTGGGTACCAGTGTTGCCACATATCGCGTCGCCAAACGACAGATTCGACACCCCCCGGGCTCTGTGTACAGCTATGCCGGTGGCTGGATCGTCGGTGTCGGCCCCGCTCGCCCTGCAAGCATCCCCGAGCCCGACGGCTGTCCTTGGGACGGTTGGGCTGTTGGCACTGTTTTTGTCAGTGACGGCCCACCTTGCGGCCCGAAACGTCGTTGGCGACGTCGCCGTCGTCAAAGCACTCGGTGTCGGTGTCGGCCCCGCAATTATCTCGACGGTGACAACGCTTCTGTCGCTGCCGAGCCTCCTCGGTGTGGGGCTCGCCCTCGCGGTCGATGCCGGGGCGATCCACCTGCTCTATCGGCAACCGCGGCGGACGACCGCGCTGATCACCGCGATCCACGCGATCGTGACCGTCATTCTTGGTGCGGTCGTTGGTGGAGCGGTGATCCTCTATCTGAGCGCGCCGGCCTGATCACTGCCGGTGCGGTGCTCCGGCAGCTACTCGACGAGGCGTTCGATCTCGGTGACGAGAATCCCAGTCGCGCCCGCGGCTTTCAGGTCATTGATAACTTCGAAGACCTCGCGTTCGTCGACGACGACGTGCACTGCCAGGTCGTCGCTGCCGGCGACATCCATCACTGTCGGCCCGCCGAGACCGGGGATCACGTCCTTGACCGCTTCCAGATCCTCGTTGGCGACGTTCATCATCAGATACCGCTTGTCGTCGGCCGCCAGCACCGACTCAAAGGCGGTCGTAAGCTGCTGGACTTTGTCGTCGTCGGCCGCGTCGGGCCGGGCGAACAACCGCACCGAACTCTGTAGCACCTCGTCGATGATCGCCAGACGGTTGACCGCGAGCGTCGTTCCCGTGGAGGTGATATCGACGATGGCGTCGGCCATCTCGACGTGCGGCGTCAACTCGGTCGCGCCCGTGACCTCGACGATGTCGGTGTCGATCCCCTGCTCGTCGAAATACTCGCGGGTGATTCTGGGGAACTCGGTGGCAACGGTTTTGCCTGCTAGCTGTTCGGGTTCGCTGATTGTGCCGTCCTCGGGAGCCGCTAAGACGAGCCGGCACTGGCCGAACTCCAGATCGACCAGTTCGTCGAGGTCGGTGCCGGACTCCCGCTCTTGATCGAGGCCGGTGATCCCGACGGCGGCCGCGCCGTCGGCGACGTATTCGGGGATGTCCGCGGCGCGGGCGAACAGCACGGTCACCTCGGGATCGACTGTCTCGGCGTAGAGCTTCCGGTCGGCCCCGTTTTCGATCCGTAACCCGGCGCGTTCGAGTAGTGTCACCGTCGGCTCGTGGAGACGCCCCTTGTTGGGCACGGCGATGCGCATACTCGCTTCTCTCGGTGACAGGGCAACTGTCTTTCCCTCCGCTACGACGATGTTCGAATGAGAATTGGAGCGGAGCAGTAGGTGTAGAAAGCCCTCGGTTCTCTCGACTCCCGGGACTCGCTTCGCTCCTCGTTCGCTCCGCTCAGTGCGGTGCTTGCGTCGTCCGGGTTCGTCGAGAGAACCTCGCCCTTTCAGTCCGCCAGGAAGGCCGGTTGTTTGGCTGGCCGATTCACTCGATTGACTGCTCTTTAGGAACTCCGCCGGCTGTTGGTGTGACCCCGGAGCGGAACCGCTATGGGGTCGTCGGCCAGAATCGAACGCATGACTGCGATCGCCACCCCACTACAGGCCACCATCGACCCGTTGTGGTTCGTCGTCGCCGCAGTCGTGCTGTTTCTGGCGATGGCCGCCCTCGGCCCGCGGGTGTCGCTGTCGCTTCGGGAGACGCGGTCGCCGACGACCGACGAGCAGGCGTCGCTTGACGCGTTGCTCGCGGCAGCCGACCTCGATCCGCCGGCGATCCACATCTCCGAGACGGCCAGCCCGTCGTCGATCAAGATCTCGTTGCACGGCCTGCCGGGTCGCCGCCAGCTGTTGCTTACCGAGGGCGTTCTCGACACCCTCGATGATTCGACAGCGACCGCGCTGCTGACAGCCGAAGCCCAGCGCGGCCGCCTGTTGTATCTCGAATACCGCGCGGTCGCCGCCGCGGCTGTTATCGGCGTCGCCACCGCGATGTTCGGTGGCTTGATCGCGTTTTCAAACGGGCTGTTCGTCATCGCATTCACCGCGCTCGTGCTCTTCTGGTTTGGTCGGCAACTCCAGTTCCGCGCGGATCGGGCGGCTGCCGACCGCGTCGGTGCCGACGCGCTGGCCGACGCCTTCGAGGCGGTCGCCGACCACCGCGGCGTCGATCCCGAGGGGGCGACGTGGCAGACGTATTTCGAGGTGCAGCCGCCGCTCGGCCAGCGGATCGACCGGCTACGCGCCAACGGGTGATCGTCTGCAATAGTGTGGTGTTACTCACCGTTTCCGACGGCTTGCCAGAGTGAGTCCGTCCGCGTGCGGACGCCATCGACGACGAGTTTGAGGACAGCTTGAAACTCGCCCGGCCATGTCCGATCCTCGCCAGGGGTGGCCCCAGCCGGTGGTTGATGAAAGTGATCCCGGTCGTTGTGTTCGTTCGGATGGCGATCCCACCGCTGACACCACGTCCGATCCCGCCAGTCTTCCTGATAATGGATCCTAAAATCGCCGTTCGTGTACCACCGAATATCAAGAAACCGTCGCTCAATCCGTGATGGCGTAGCTTTCGGTATCAGTGTGGCTTCCAGTTCCGTCTGCCCCTCGGCGACGACGATTACTGCGGTCTCGATCTGCGGGGCGGTGTGAAGCCGATCCCGAACGGGTTCGAGGATGCCACGATCAATTTCGGGGACGCTGTCGTCGCCGGTCATTGCCGAACCGGCGGGCTCGAATCGCCCGCCTGGAGGCGTCGGGCCTGCTCGTGTCGCCGGAGTTCTGAGCGCGCTGTTTGCCAGTCGGTCAGTTCCGCGTATGCGGTCTCCGTCGAGATATCATCGGGCGGGGCCAACGCATCTACCTCGGCAGGATCGTCGGCGTCGTACCGCTGTTCGTACGTTTCGATCCGCTCGGTCAGCGACCGTACCTGCGATTGTAGCTCTGCAGCCGGTTTGCTTGCCAACTCGTTGATCCGTCGCCACTCGAAGTACCGGTCGTTGCGCTCGTAGGTCGGCGGCTCGCCGTCGTACTTGGTCACGACGCCGAGCGTCCCAAACCAGTCCAGATACTTCCGTGCGGTCTTGGGATCACAGTCGGCGTCGTCGGCCATCTCCGTGGCCGTCGTCGGCTGCCGCGTCTGGAGGACGGTATCGTACACCCGCTCCTCGGCGGATCGCGCCATATCGAACGGGTTCTCGAACGGTGGTGGCGCGTCCTCAGTGTCGCTCATGACTGATGGTACTGCCCGCGAAGATATAATTCTTTGTCACAGATTTAATTCTATCACCGCTCGATCCCGCCCGATTAAGAGACTCCCACCGTAATCGCCGGTATGAGTGAGACCGCAGCCGACGAGTTCGTGATCGAGGGGGGACACGTCCTCACGCCCGACTTCGAGGCACGCGAGGCCGACGTACTGATCGACCGCGAGGCTGGCGAGGTTCTCGCTGTCGACGACGACCTCGACGCCGCCGAGACGCTCGATGCAACCGACTCGCTGGTGATGCCCGGACTGGTCAACGCCCACACCCACGTCGCCATGACACTGCTCCGCGGCTACGCCGACGACAAACCTCTGGATTCTTGGCTCCAGGAGGACATCTGGCCGGTCGAAGCCGAGTTGACGCCTGAAGATATCCGTGTCGGCACCGAGCTCGGCCTCGTCGAGTTCATCACAAACGGGATCACCGGGTTCGCCGACAGCTACTTCGAAGTGCCCGAGATCGCCGCCGCGACCGAGCAATCCGGCCTCCGCGCGAACCTCTGTCACGCCTTCATCAGCGTCGGCAAAGACGACGAGGCCGCCCGTGCGGACGCCCAGACCGGCCTCGATATCGCCCGCGAGTTCGACGGCGCGGCCGACGGCCGGATCACCACGGCGTTGATGCCACACTCGCTGACGACTGTCGAGACCGAGTATCTGGAGGAGTTCGTTCCCCAAGCACGGGAGGCCGGCGTCCCGCTGCATTTCCATGCCAACGAGACCGGAAACGAGGTCGAGCCAATCGTCGACGACCATGGCGTCCGCCCGCTGGAATACGCTGACGACATCGGGATGCTGACCGACGACGACTTCCTCGCTCACTGCGTTCACGTCGACGAGACCGAAATCGAGCTGCTCGCAGAGACGGGCGCGAGCGTGATCCACTGCCCCGCCTCGAACATGAAACTCGCAAGCGGGATCGCGCCGATTCAGGAGCTACTCGACGCGGGCGTCAATGTCGGCCTCGGCACCGACGGCGCGGCATCGAACAACGATCTTGACCTCTTCGACGAGATCCGCGACGCGGCGATGCTCGGCAAACTCGCCCGCGGCGACGCCCGCGATGTCGCCGCCGAGTCGGCGGTGCGGATGGCGACAGAGGGCAGCGCGTCGGCGATCGGTGTGCCTGTCGGCCAACTCGAAGCCGGCGGCGTCGCCGACATCGCGGTCGTCGATTTCGACGCGCCGCATCTCACGCCGGTTCACGACTTCGTGAGCCACCTCGCCTACGCGGTTCGCGGCTCGGACGTTCGACACACGATCTGTGACGGCGAGGTTCTGATGAAAGACCGCGAGATCCAGACGCTGGACGAAGCCGCCATCCGCGAGCGGGCGAGTGAGCACGCCACCGACCTCGTTGCGCGCGCCGAGTAACCCGCTTTCCCCTATGTCGCCGTCTTCGGTACCGTTTTCACTGTCTGTCACCTTTTGTATCTATGAGCAAATCAGCGTATCCGCCGGTCGCGTCCCACCTTGACGACCCCGAGGACGCGGTAACTGACGGCCGCCGCAAGATGGACTGGGCGCTCCAGCATATGCCCATCCTCCAGTCGCTCCGCGAGGAGTTCGAGGCCAATCAACCACTTGACGGCGAAACGGTCGGGATGGCGATGCACGTCGAAGCCAAAACGGCCAATCTGGTCGAACTGCTCGCGCTCGGCGGTGCGGAAGTGGCGATCACCGGCTGCAACCCGCTGTCGACCCACGACGACGTGAGTGCGGCCCTCGACGCCCACGAGAACATCACCTCCTACGCTGTTCGTGGCGTCGACGACGACGAGTATTACGACGCTATCGACGCTGTCATCGACCACGAGCCGACGATCACCGTCGACGACGGGATGGACATGATCGCCGCGATCCACGAGGATCACCCCGAACTCATCGATTCTATCGTCGGCGGCTGTGAGGAGACGACAACCGGCGTCCACCGACTCCGCGCGATGGACGACGACGGCGCGCTTGAGTACCCGGTCTTCGCGGTCAACGACACGCCGATGAAGACGCTGTTCGACAACGTCCACGGCACCGGCGAGTCCTCGCTGGCGACGATTTCGATGACGACGAACCTCTCGTTTGCGGGCAAAAACGTCGTTGTCGCCGGCTACGGCTACTGCGGCAAGGGTGTCGCCAAGAAGGCCGCCGGCCAGAATGCGAACGTCACCGTCACCGAGGTCGACCCCCGGAAAGCCCTCGAAGCCCACATGGAGGGCTACGACGTGAAACCGATGGAAGCGGCAGCCACCGACGCCGACCTCATTTTGACGACCACCGGCAACCGCGATGTCGTCGTCGACGAGCACTTCGACGTGATGCCCGACGGCGTCCTCCTGGCCAACGCAGGGCACTTTGATATCGAGATCGACCTCGTTGCACTCGAAGAGAAGGCCGTCGACAACTACGAAGCCAGAGACGGTGTCCAAGCCTACGAGCTGCCCGACGGCCGCCGGCTCAATGTGCTCGCCGAGGGGCGACTCGTCAACCTCGCCGCGCCCATCGCGCTCGGCCACCCGGTTGAGGTGATGGATCAGAGCTTCGGTGTGCAGGCGGTCTGTGTCCGCGAACTCACGGCCAACGGCGACACCTACGCGGCCGGCGTCCACGACGTCCCCGACGAGTTGGATCGGGAGATCGCCGAGATCAAACTCGACGCCGAAGGTGTCGATCACGACTCGCTGAGCGACAAGCAGCGTGAGTATCTCGATAGCTGGGATCACGGAACGTGACATCCTCCGCGCCGTGAACGGCGCGGCTTCCCACGCATGGGGAATACCAGTTAGTCGTCGTCACCAGAACC
>NZ_QMDW01000022.1 GCF_003605635.1 Halonotius pteroides | reverse complement strand
TGGTCAGCATTGAGTGTGTCGGTTGATTAGTTCTCATGGCGCGATTCCCGCCCGGTCGCCAGACTGCGTCTGGCGGGCAACCAGAACGCAGTTCTGGTGACGGCCTGAAGGCCGGGACTCCCTCGCTGACTTAGGTGGTGTCTCGAAAATCACCGCATGCGGACAGCTGGATTAATCCTGATAAGAGAACATGTACCGAGGACAACGCTTAATTCCGGGGCGGAGGAACGGTCACTGACAATGGGCTTATCACTTGTAGGCGTGTCTCTCGCCAGCGGGCTGCTCCAGCTGCCGGCCCTCAGCAAGACGGCGATCACCGGCCTCGGGATCACCGCTATCGTCCTGCTGATCGGCCTCTCGGCGTTCTTTTCGTCCTCCGAGATCGCCTTCTTTTCGCTTCCGCAACACCGCATCGAGTCGATGGTCGAGGAGGGGATTCCCAACGCTGAGACGGTCAAGGGGCTTAAAGAAGACCCACACCGGCTGTTGGTGACGATCCTCGTCGGCAACAACATCGTCAACATTGCCATGTCCTCGATTGCGACGGCGTTGTTCGGCATCTACCTCTCGCAGGGGCAGGCTGTGGTGGCGGCGACGTTCGGGATCACTGCCGTTGTTCTGTTGTTCGGTGAGAGCGCGCCAAAGTCCTACGCGGTCGAGAACACCGAGTCGTGGGCGCTCCAGATCGCCCGCGCGCTCAAGCTCTCGGAGTATCTGCTTTTTCCGCTGATCATCGTCTTCGACAAGCTCACGCGAATCGTCAACAAGGCGATGGGCAGCTCCTCGGCGATCGAATCGCCGTACGTCACCCGCGATGAGATCAAGGACATCATCGAAACCGGTGAACGCGAGGGCGTCATCGACGAGGAAGAACGCGAGATGCTCGAACGCATCTTCACGTTCAACAACACCATCGCCAAGGAGGTGATGACGCCGCGGCTCGACGTGACCGCCGTCTCACAGGGGGCCACCATCGAGGAGGCCATCGAGGCCTGTATCGGCCACGACCACGTCCGTGTCCCCGTCTATGACGGCAACCTCGACAACATCATCGGCGTCGTCAATGTCCGCGATCTGGTGCGTGAACACCAGTACAGCGAGGGTAAAAGCGATCTCACAGATATCGTTCAGCCGACCTTACACGTTCCCGAATCGAAAAACGTCGACGACCTACTGGCTGAGATGCAGGAAAACCGCCTCCAGATGGTTGTCGTCCTTGATGAGTTCGGGACGACCGAGGGGATCATTACGCTGGAAGATATGGTTGAGGAGATCGTCGGCGACATCCTCGAAAGCGACGAAAGTGAGCCGTTTACCCGGATCGACGAGCAGACAACCGTCGTCCGCGGCGAGGTCAACATCCACGAGGTCAACGAGGTACTCGACATCGACCTTCCGGAGGGCGAGGAGTTCGAAACGCTGGCCGGCTTCGTCTTCAACCGCGCCGGCCGACTCGTCGAAGAGGGCGAGACCTTCGAGTACGACGGCGTCGTCATCGAGATCGAGGAGGTCGACAGCACGCGCATCCTGAAAGCCCAACTCACCGTCACCGAGGAGTATCCGAAAACCGAACGCGACAACGAGCCTGAGCTGACGGAGTAGCCGTCTATGTTGAGAGCCGTTTTGCGGACGACATTCGGGAGCAACAGCCAAGCGGCGGGTTAGAGGACAAGTTGGACAGCAGTGTACACGACATAGCCGATGACGAACGCCGAGACCAGCGAGCCGACCCACGCCAACACCGTATACAACATCTTATCGCGGCTCACCCCGGCGTTGCCGGCGGCCAGCCCGCTGCCGACGATCGCGGAGACGATGATCTCGTTGAACGACACCGGGATGCCAAAGTAAACCGCGGTTTGGGCGATCGCAAACGACGGGATCAACGCCGCGATCGACCGCCGCGGCCCAAGCGAGGAGTAGTCCTGTGAGATGGCTTTGATCATCCGTGGCGCGCCGGTCCAGGAGCCGAGCAAAAGGCCAAATCCCCCGCCGACAAGGACGGCCCACAGCGGAATATTGATGCCACTCCCGAGCAGTGGCACCAGCGGTCCGATCGCTAAGCCGACCTGACTCCCGCCCGCCGAGAAGGCGACCAGGCCACCCAAAAACAGGAGGAAGCGCCGCTGGCCGGCCGCCCGATCCCGGTTCAGTGCGAGCCACAGCGTTGCCATCGCGGTGAGCGCGACGCCGAGTGTGGCAACGACAACACCGGCGGTCGTCGAAAGCCCGGTCGTCGCGCCAAGGGTGCCGGCGATCGAGCCCTGTTCGCCCGCCGGCCCGAGGAACGTAAAGCCGATGTTGGCGATCAGCGCGCCGACGACGCCGGCCAGCCCAGCGATGAGGCGATCCTCGTCGAAGCGATCCCCGCGGATGAGCCGGGCGATCGCATACGCGATCCCGCCACCGACAAAGGGTGTTAGCGTCCACAGCGTGAGGATTTCGGTGTACTTCCCCCAGGCGGGTGCACCGCCCATCGCCAACCCGACACCGACGACCGCGCCGGTGACGGTGAAGGCGGTGGCGATCGGATACCCCGCGAAGACGCCGAGGGCGACGAGAACCGCCGCGGTCAGTAGGCCGACGATCGCGGCCACGGCGGTCAGTGGCTCACCGATTATGAGTTCTCCCCCGACGGCCTCGGTGACGTTGGCCCCCTGCAGTACCGCCCCAGAAAACCCAAGCACGCCGACGATCAGGCCCGCCCGGAGAACGGAGATGGCATTCGCGCCGACTGCGGGGGCAAACGGTGTCGATCCCGACGAGCCCGCCCCGATCGCCCATGCCATAAACAGACTGGCCGCCGCGGCGACCGCAAACGTTGCCAGCGTTTCAACGCCGATCATGGAATGCTCCGGTGGTGTGTCTTGGCCACATTACTCCCGTCGTTGGCCATCACGATAGCCCTCTCGGAGTCCGAGGACGGTACGCCGCATGAGAAGATAGCCGAAAAAGACGAACGCTAGCAACACCGCGAGGATCCCCAACAACACGGGATCGGTGAGAAGCTCGGCGACAGTCATGATTTTCTCACCGCCGGCATGCCGCAAAGACGTTTCGGTCGGGGGCTATTCAGATAGCGTGAACGAATCGATCACGTAGTTGTTGGGGGTGACAAGCCGCCCTGATAGGCCGTCGTCGGTCGGTTCCAGTTCCGCGTGAGCTTTTCGATAGCCGCGGGGTTGGGCGTGGCTGCCGGGGTTGATGAGGGGCACCTCGCCGCCCGTGTCGACCCCGGGGTTGTGGCTGTGGCCGTAGATCACAGCGTCGGCGTCGCGTTCGCGGCCGAACAGCGTGAGTTCCGTGGGGCCGCCGCCAACGCGATGGGTGACCGCAAACCGGAATCCCTCGTATTCGACGGTACGGGTCTCTGGGAGCCGATCGCGGATTTCGCTGTCATCGTTGTTACCGTAGACCGCACGGAGGGTTTTGGCTTCGGCCTCGAAGGCGTCGAGTACCGCCGCCCGCATGAGGTCGCCGGCGTGGACGACAAGGTCAGCCTCCCGAACAGCCTGCAGCGTCCGGCCCGTCAGTTCGTGGCCGTGGACACTGTGGGTGTCTGACACGACAGTAAGCATACGCTTCACTCAGCTATGCAGTGGGGAAAAACTACCGTTGTCGACGAGTTCCACCTACCTGAGTGAGGGGATGTCAGCACCCGACGAGCCACCGATCACCGAGGTCGCATCCTCGCGGCTCTGAATGACGTCGAAGGCGGTCATCAGATCCGTCTTTGAGACGATGCCGATGAGATTCCCCGCCTCGTCGACGACGGGCAGCCGGCCGACACCGTGTTCCTGCATCGCCTGCAGGGCGGTGAAGGCGTCGGCGGTCGGGGCGATGGCCGTGATATCGCGTTCCATCACATCGCCGACGGTGTAGGCGTCGCGTTCGACCTCCGTGATCGAGCGGGCGTGATCTAATGTGACCATACCGATCAGCTCCTCGCGGCTGTCGACGACGGGGTAGCCGGTGTGACGTTCGGTCAACATCCGCGTCAACAGATCGCTGATCGTCGTCTCCGGGTCGACAACGAGCAGTTCCTGGCGTGCTGTCATGATATCACCGACGGTGACACCCTGGAACGCCGATTTCAGCACCGACTGCTGGGCCTCGCCGGAGGCGGCCATGTAAATAAAGAAGGCCAGCAGGATCATCAGTGGGCTGAACGCAAACAGCCCAAACAGGCCGAGTACAAACGCGAAGGTCTTGCCGACCTCGGAGGCAAGCTGTGTCGCTCGGGCGTGCGGGCGATTGCGGGCCAACAGCGCGCGTAGCACTCGGCCGCCATCCATCGGGAACCCCGGCAGCATGTTGAACACCGCGAGACCGACGTTCATCAACGCGAGGTAGCCAACGACGAAGCGAACCGGATCGAGGGCCGTCGGCAGCGTCTGAAAGACGACAAAAGCGATGCCGCCGAGCAGCACGCTGACAATAGGGCCGGCGATGGCGATGGTGAACTCCTGGTGCCAGTCTTCGGGGATCGCTTTGAAGCTGGCGACGCCGCCAAGCAGCCAGAGGGTAATCGAGTCGATCTCGACATCGTACCGCATCGCCATCAGCGAGTGGCCGAACTCATGGAGTAACACGCCACCAAAGAGGCCACCGGCGGCGGCTGTGCCGAGCAGCCACGGCGTCAGCCCGACGGTGAGGGGATCGCTGGCGATCGCACTCCCAAGGAGGTCGTTGACAAGTCCAGTCAGCCGGACGATGTCGGAGCCGATAATCCACGCAAAGATCGGGAGAATCAGCAGAAACGTCCAGTTGAGTTGAACGGGGATTCCGAAGAGCCGTCCAAGGCGAAGCCCACGCATAGCTGATAGTTGTCCGCTGTGGGTATTAAGCTGGCTTTCGCCGCGACGCCGGTTTCGGATGGCAAGCGAACCGCTCAAATAGGCCGCTGTCGTACTTACTGATCGTGTCCCAGCAGGCCGCCGCCGTCGAGACGTTGTTTCTGCATGCAGACGGCGATAGCTACCGCGTTGTCGCCCTCCGTGACAACGAGCGTGTGTTTCACGGGACGCTTGAGTGTAAGGAAACGCATGCTGGCCCGCGACCAGGGAAGTTTCGCACGAAGACCGGAAGTTCCGCCGAGCCCCGCGATCCCCAGGAGTTTGTCGATATCGCGCGGGCAGCGACCCGCATCCGGATCTCTCAACAAACCTCCGCGGAGGGTCGCCAAGAGCTCCAGGAACTCCTTGATGGCTACCAGCTCTCGGCGAAGGTCGTCCGCACCTGTCGGTACTGCGCCAACGACGGCGCGTACTCCCCGATCACCGAGGAAACCGCGATCAAAACCGACCGCGAGCATATCTGTCCGGACTGTGCCCGCGAGGAGCTAGAGCGCGAACTCGCCTACAAAGGCCAGTTCACCGGCCAAGCGCAAAAACGACTGGAGGACTTACTGCTTGAGGTGCAGGATCTCGACCGGATCGTCGATCTGCTGTCGGGAGAACTCGATCCCGATCTCACGAAGTTCGACACCATCAGCGCGACCGTCGACGACGTTGATCCCGTCCAGACGGCCGACCTCGGGCTTCACCCGCAGCTACAGTCGATGATCGAATCCCGGTTTGACGAGTTGCTGCCGGTGCAAAGTCTCTCAGTGCGCAACGGGCTGTTCGATGACGCGGAACGGAGTTCCGCGAACCATGCGAGCGGGCAACGCCCGCAAGCGAATGGCGACGACCAGCTCGTCGTCAGCGCGACGGCGACAGGCAAAACGCTGATCGGCGAACTCGCCGGGATCAACCGCGCGCTGAACGGCGAGGGGACGATGCTGTTTCTCGTGCCACTTGTCGCGCTGGCCAATCAGAAACACGAGGATTTCCGTGATCGCTACGGGCAGCTCGGTCTCGATGTGACGATCCGAGTCGGCGCGAGCCGGATCAACGACGACGGCACGCGGTTTGATCCCGGCGCGGATGTGATCGTCGGCACCTACGAAGGGATCGACCACGCCCTGCGGACAGGCAAGAATCTCGGCGACATCGGCACCGTCGTCATCGACGAGGTGCACACCCTCAAAGAGCCGGAACGCGGCCACCGCCTCGATGGCCTCATCTCGCGGCTGAAATACTACTGTGCGGAACGGGCCGACACACGGGACGACTACCGCGGCGCGCAGTGGCTCTACCTCTCGGCGACCGTCGGCAACCCTGAGTGGCTGGCCAAGCGACTCGGTGCGACGCTGATCGAGTTCGAGGAACGGCCCGTCCCGATCGAACGGCACGTCACCTTTGCTGATGAGCGCGAGAAACTTCGGTTGGAGGACAAGCTCGTCAAACGCGCCTTCGATCAGAAATCCTCGAAGGGCTACCGCGGGCAGACGATCATATTCACCAACTCGCGGCGACGCTGTCATTCGATCAGCCGAAAGCTGGGGTACGATTCCGCCCCGTATCACGCCGGCCTCGACTACAAAAAGCGCAAACAGGTCGAAGGCGAGTTCCTCGATCAAGACCTGTCAGCGGTCGTTACCACCGCCGCGCTGGCTGCTGGCGTCGACTTCCCGGCCTCACAAGTGATCTTTGATTCGTTGGCGATGGGGATCGAGTGGCTCTCTGTCCAGGAGTTCAGCCAGATGCTCGGGCGGGCGGGCCGCCCCGACTACCACGACAAGGGGACGGTCTACATGCTGATCGAACCCGACTGCACCTACCACAACTCCATGGAGATGACCGAAGACGAGGTGGCGTTCAAACTCCTGAAAGGCGAGATGGAGGATGTGCGAAACGTCTACGATCAGGCCGCTGCCGTCGAGGAAACCCTGGCCAACATCACCGTCGCCGGCGAATCAGCCAAGCGACTCAACGACCGGATGCTTGGTGAGATCGACACCAAACGGGCGGTCGGAAAGCTACTTGAGTGGGCGTTCATCGACGGACTCGAACCGACCCAGATGGGTCGAGCGGTCACCCGACACTTTCTCTCGCCGGATGACGCCTTCCGGCTGTTGGATGGGATCCGAGATGGGCTGTCGCCATATGAGATCGTCGCCGAACAGGAGTTGGCCGACGAGGAGCTGTAGGTGTGTGACAAACCGTCAGTAAAACGCGCGTCGAACCGATAGCCGGACTTTTGTGTCTCACAGCCGATCAACGAGCTATGCTACATAACCCGATATTTCGATGGGGTGTCGGCCTCTCCGGTGCGGTCGTCGTCGCCGCTGTCTCGTACTTTTTTCTTACTGGAACCGTCCAGCTCGTTGCCTATGGGATCGCCGCATTCGATGGGGTTATGACGCCGCTAGTGCTGAAGCGGGCTGCCGCGGAGTGACGGCAGCCGCTCGGCCGAACGGCTTTCCGACTGGCCGGCGAGACGGCGGATATGGCTGCTGACCTTGATGAAAAAACGGATCGCTACGAGCAGATGTTGGCTGATGCGTTGGCGGCGGCGACGATACGGCCGCCGGTCGGAACGCCGTGTGGCGAGGCTGCCGCCGACTGTCAGGAGATGGCCGAATCGTATCTGCGCGATGGGCGACACTTCCGGGCGGCTGACGACCCAGTCAACGCCTTGGCTGCGTTTTCCTACGGCTACGGCTGGCTCGATTGTGGCGTTCGAATGGGGCTGTTTTCGGTGCCTGACGACACCGAACTGTTCACGATGTGAGTGTGTGACGCGGTGTGAGCCGGGTTACTCGTTGACCGATTCCAGTTGTTCGGTGACGACGATCTCACCGCGAGAGGTGAGATAGAGGACGCCCTCCTTTTTTGTGACCAACTCCTTTTCGAGCAGGTGCGTGGCGACAGTCTGTGTGTCGGTGTCGTCATCGGTGACGATCCCGTCCAGCGACGCATTGCCGCCGGCACTGTACAGTGAGATGAGGGCTTGGGTTTCGGTATCGCTGACCTCGGTCTGTCGTACGTCGTCGACCACCTTGCTGTAGTTGAGTCGGACAAACTGACTCAGAAAGGTGAGCTTCCGCTTGCTAAGGAGCGAAATATAGGTCGTCAGCGTTGTGCTGCCGGCGGCGTGATCAAGGATCAATGTCGGCCGAGCACGATCCATCAACTCCCGTTGTTCGTGTTCAAACCCAATCACAGCTTCGACGTTGATGCGGGCGGTTGTGTCGTCTGCGCTGAGTTCGATCGCTGACTCAGAAAGATCTAGAAGCATCTTTCTCGCCGGCGCGTTGGTCACCCGACCGCCGCGTTTGGCGGGATGTTTGGCGATAACGGTCTGTTTGCCAATCAGGAGCTTGAACAGCAGCGTCCGAAACTTGGCGATCGTCTCCGGGCTACCGCCGATGATCGCCTGCCGGCGATTTCCGTTTCGCTCGTAGGCGATCGCGATCGCTTCCGCAAGAAACTGTGAGACGCTGTCAGCGACCGACCCGGGGTTTGTGCTAACGATCGTCGAGAGAAAGATGGTCTCTTTGCCCTCGCCTGTTACGAGCACCAACTGTTCGCGGTTGAGAAGTACACGTCCTTTGACAGGTTTGAGCTGCTCGATATCCTCGGTGAGGAGCTTTCCGGTGAAATCCGCGACAACCTCCTCACTCATAACTTACCCATTATCGAACATGGTATTGTATATTTCGGATCAGCCGATGATGTATTTAGCTCGATGCGCCCGCTGTCAACAGCGACAGTGTTGGCACAACGGCCACACGTCGCTATCGGTTGTATGCCGCTCGAAGAAATGCCAGGGCCGCCCCGAACATAGCGAGATTCCCGAAGAAGGCCAGTCGCTCACCGCTTTTGTCGTCAGGCTCAGCGTTCCAGAAGTCGTGCATCGTCGGCGTCACCACCGCCAGAAACGTCGCCACCGCGCCGGTCGCCAGCCGCGGGAACCGCCAGAGGGCTGTCCCGAGCCCACCGACAACCATCATCCCGGAGGCAAACGGAGCCGACAGCTCCGGTAACGGCACGTCAGCGGAGTCGGCATACTCGATCGTCTCATCCATCTCGCGGAAGTCCTCGGTTGCTTGGAGGGCAACGCCAAGACCGAACAACACTCGCCCCAGCGTCGAGAGGCTGTCAGTAGTATCTGATTCCATGATAGTATCTCACAGGCGGTAGACACCACGGGGATATAAACGCCAAGGTCTCTCAGCGCACAGTGAATTCTCAATGGTTGATTACAACGGTCTTAAACGCCGAATAATACGCTATTTCTTTCGTTTAAATGCAGAGATACAGCTGATATCAATTCAAAATACACTAGACAGCCAACGAATGATCAGTACCGAAAAGGCGTATATACGTGTCGCTGTACCATACAACTGCCCATACGACGCTATGAGACACGATTACGACCTGCCGCCCGACTGGGCGGCTATGACCGACGAGGAGAAATCCCGCTGGATGACCCAAGAACGCTGCCGCCGACAGGCCCAGCGACAACAGACACCTGCCGCAGCCGCTGTGGACGCCGAATCCGAACGTGTCGAACGGAAGCTTGAGGCTCGTGGCTACGCGCCGGTGAAGCAGTTGCGGTAGTGGATCGTCGACCCACTCGGCGTTTTTGTTGGTCTAACTTGGTCTTCGAAACCCGTAGCAGCAACGCCGTGAGACAACAGACTACGATAGTCGGTTGATAACGTGTGGTGAGAAGTAGCGGGAAGTAGATTTGAACTACCGGTCTCCGGGTTATGAGCCCGGCGGAATCTCCTGGCTATCCCATCCCGCTACCAAAGATGATGCCACAGTTACGGTTAAGCGTTATGATCGACTCGCAGTATGGCAGTTTTCGACGATGTGTGGTGGTGTCATGAATCATCGATAGTCGACCAGTCGCGTCGCTCGGTTGCTGCTGACACGCTCGTTTTCGCCGGCGGTGTGCGCCGATCAGTTGCCTTCCAGATCGACGCCGGCAGAATCGACCGTTAGGATGTGATCGAACAGCGGTTTGAGCGTGTTCACATCCTGTGGGTTACTGGCTGAAGGATTGACAAAGAAGGAGCTGACCGCGCCGCCGGTACTCAGTTTGCCGAGGAAGATGTGAAGAAATCGGAAGGTGCCCTCAACAGATTTGTACCGGAACAGTACATCGAGGGGGTCGAGTGCAACGCTGATTCCACCATCGAGGGCCTGCCAGTCGTCTAGCGTTTTCGTTGAGAGGATGCCGAGCCGTGTCACGTCGTTGGGGTTGTTAATGGTAACAACCTCGACAGTGTCGCTGACGGCGTTCGGCACCGTCTGCGAACAGCCGACGGTGATGACTTTGACCCGCTGGGCGGCTTCAGCGATCGCGGCCAGCCGATCGGTGTTCATCGACCGGTACTGGATCAGGAGGATGTTGCGGTCGCTTGGTTCGGCCACGCCGAGGAGATCCTCCCGGGCGTCGTGTTTGCGGCCATCCTGTGAGCCACATTGCACGAGAACCGTCGTTCCCGGGGAGAGATCAAGTCCCGGCGGGCGGTGGTAGCCATCGGTGGCTTCCCACTCGATGTCGGTTGGGGCTGATTCAGGGGTCGCTGTAGCAGTGTCTGGCTCAGGGGTCGCCGCGGTATCCGGTTCGGGTGTCGGCTCCTCGGTTGCTGCCGCGCCGTCAGTCATCGCTGGCTCACTCGTTGTCGAGGCGGAGCCACCGGCTGTCTCGGGGGGTGCCGTCTGGGGGTTTCCGTGGGTGTCGGTACCACCCGTTGGATCGATGGTTTCGGCCATCGCCGCAGCCGATTCGGTCGCTGGCTCGTCGCTATCGCCGATGATCTCGGCGAGCAGCGTGATCAGCTCTTCTTTTGGGAGTGCTCTGAGGTGATCGATGTCCAGATCGGAGACAGCAAGATCGTCGCTTGCGCCGTTGGTGGCTGCCGTTGTTGTGTCCTCAGGGGCCATCGCACCGGCTGCTGTGTCGGCTGCATTGTCGTTAGTCGTTGTCCCACCAGCCGGTGTGTCGGTGGCCGTTGTCGTCTCGGTTGTCTCAGCACTCGCGGTCTCACCTGTGGTAGCGGCTGCGGCGGTCGGTATCGACGAGGGTGACCCGGTTGGGCCCGGGTTGGCATTACCGCCGTCCGCCCCCGACGGCATCTCCTCGGTGACCGTTGCCGGCTCGGTCGTTAGCTCGCGGATCCGATCGACCAGCGGCTCGTAGGAGAGTTCGATCATCGATCGGGGGAAGAGGTCGGTCGCACCGGAGTTGAAGGCGTCGCGGGCGATCTCCTCGGGTTCGTCGTCGATCAGGAGAATCACCGGGAGTGAGCCGTGTTCCGAGCGCACGTACGATAGCAGATCGAGGCCGTCATCGTCGCCGAGGCGAAACTCGCTGATGACACAATCGATGTCGTGGCTTTCAAGCGCTGCTTGTGCGGTAGCCACGCCACTGGCGGGATGGGCCTCAAACTCGTAGCCCGATGAAAGCGTCTCAGCCCGGGACGCTGCCGTGTCGGCAGTATCATCTACATACAGTAGTTGTGGCACCGCAGGCATGGATTGTATAGTAGACTCCCAAAGTATAAAATTCATCGATCTATCCGTCCATTTCACCAACAGGAAGGCCGAAACAGGCGATGGCAACTGTGCTAAGTGATCAATAGACATCGATCGGCGGCGTGTGAGCCTGAGTCGCGCTACTCAGTCGAACAGCACAGCTCAGAGAATCACGGACTCGACTTCGCTCCGCTCAGTCGAACGACGCAAATGTGAAGTTTGCTGGCTCGACTTCGCTCCGCTCAGTCGAACAACGTCTCGCCGTCGACCATGTGTTCCGCAACGGCGTCCATGTCGAGTGTAACACCGAGGCCCGGCTTCTCGGGGATCTCGATGTAGCCTTCCTCAATTACGTCTTCCTCGACGAGATCCGCCCACCAGCCGAGTTCGTAGCTGTGGTACTCGACGGCCAGGGAGTTCGGGATCGCCGCGCCGACATGCGCACTCGCCATCGTCGCCACCGGCGAGGAAACGTTGTGCATGGCAACCGGGATGTAGTACTGGTTGGCCACGTCGGCGATCTTTCGGGTCTCACGCATGCCACCGACTTTCGGCAGGTCGGGGGCGATGATGTCGACCGCTTGGTTCTCGATCAGGCGTCGCTCCTCGGTGACGCGGTAGCGGTTTTCGCCGACGGTGATCGGCGTGACGGTGGATTTGGTGACCTCCTCTTGAACCGCCAGATTCTCCGGCGGGACGGGGTCTTCGAGCCACCACACATCGTACTCCTCGATGGCGTCGGCGAGGCGTTTCGCGCTGCCGCCGGAAAACGTCCAGTGGCAGTCGAAGGCGACATCGGCGCGATCCTTCACGCGCTCGCTGACGGCTTCAACAATCTCAGCTTTGTGCCGAATTTCGCCGGGGCGCAGATGGCGGTTTGCGCGATCCTTTTCGAGGCCCGATGGCACGTCGAGATCGAATTTCAGTGCGTCGTAGCCGAGTTCCTCGACGACGCGTTCGGCCTCGTCAGCACAGGCCTGTGGGTCGGCCTCGTCGGCGGTGTGACAGTCACAGTACACCCGCACCTCGTCGCGGTACTTGCCGCCCAGCAGTTGGTAGGCCGGTACGTCGAGAATCTTGCCAGCCAGATCGTGCAGCGCGATCTCGATGCCCGCGATGGCGGTGACAGTGACGCCTTCGATCGTGCCCTCACCGGACATCTTCTGGATCAGATGCTCATAGAGCCGGTCGATATCAAGCGGGTTCTCGCCGATGACAAACGGTTTCATCCGCTCGATAAGCTCAGGGACACCCGCACCCCAGTAGGCCTCGCCCGTGCCAACGACGCCGCTATCGGTGTACACCCGGACGAGTGTCCACGGGAAGTTGCCGTCGATCATCGTTGTCTGCACGTCGGTGATCTCGACATCGCGGTCGCCGCCGCGGCTGGCGGTGACGCCCATCGTCTCGCCGGACAGCTCCCGCATCGTATATTCGGCGTTCGGGTCGTGTAAGGAGTCGTAATCGACCATGTGTCGGCGTTAGTGTCCACTCGTAAATAGTCTCCTCACCTGCGATCAAATAGCAACATTCAGGCACGCGCCGGCCCCAACACCGTCATGAGCGGTACGGAACTCTCACGCCGGCAGGCCTGGGTCGCCGCTGCCCGCCCACAGACACTACCAGCGGCGGCCGCCCCCGTGATCGTCGGCGTTGGCCTCGCCATCCACGACGGCGTTGCTGCCGTCGCCCCCGCAGTTGCCGCCTTCGTCGGCGCGGCACTCATCCAGATCGGCACCAACTTCGCCAACGACTACTACGACGCGATCCAGGGCGCCGACACCGACGACCGCGAGGGATTTACCCGTGTGACACAGGCCGGCCTCATCGAGCCGGGGCAGGTCAAAGCCGCGATGTATCTCACCTTCGGGGCTGCCGTCGTCGTCGGCAGCTATCTCGTCTATGTTGGTGGGGTTCCGATTCTCGTCATCGGCCTGCTGTCAGTGATCTCCGGGATCGCCTACACCGGTGGCCCCTATCCGTTGGGCTATCACGGCCTCGGCGACCTCTTCGTCTTCGTCTTTTTCGGCGTCATCGCCGTCGCCGGCACCTACTACGTCCAAGCCGCAGCCGTCCTCGCCGCGCCGCTGGCAACGACGATTCCGCCTGGGACGATCACGCTTGAAGCGGTCGTCGCCAGTCTCCCGATCGCGGCCATCTCGACGAACATCCTCGTCGTCAACAACATCCGTGATAAGGCCGAAGATGAAACGACGGGCAAGCACACGTTGGCCGTCCGGTTCGGCTACGGCTTTAGCCGCGCGGAGTACATCGGCCTGCTCGCTGTGGCGTATATCGTGCCGATCTGGTTGTGGCTGGCGGCAGATTTCTCGCTGGGTGTGTTGCTGCCGCTGGTCACGCTGCCGGTCGCCATCCGTGTCGCTGAGACGGTTCGAACTGAAACGAGTGGCGCGGTGCTGAACCCCGCACTGGAGACGACCGGGAAGCTGTTGGCTGGCTACGCACTGCTGTTCGGCGTGGGGTTGGCGATCTGATGTGGGTTGAGTCGTTCAGTCTTGATCTCGATTCGCCGCTACACACGGCTCGTGGCCGGATCACCCAGCGGCGTGGATTTCTTGTCGGTATTGACGCCGAAGGCGTCGCCGGTATCGGTGAAGCCACCCCGCTGGCTGGCTGGACCGAATCGCTCAACGACTGTCGAGACGCAGTTGAAGCGGCCGAGCCGACGCTGCCTGCGACTGCCCCCGATCCGGCGACGACACCGGCGGCCGCCCATGCTGTCGAACTCGCCCGTCTTGATAGGCGCGGTCGGGAGCAGGAAACCCCGTTGGCGACGATGCTTCGGCAGGAAGCCTTCGGCGTCGACGCTGCCCCGATTTCCCAACAGGTGCCGGTGAATGCAACCATCGGCGACGGAACGGTTGACGCAACCGTCACGGCTGCCCAAGAGGCAATCGCCGGCGGCTCAGAGTGCCTGAAGCTCAAGGTCGGTACCCGATCGCTTGATGCCGACATCGAACGCGTCCGTGCTGTCCGCGAGGCTGTCGGCGACGAGATCGCGCTCCGTGTCGACGCCAACGGCGCGTGGGCTGTTCCAACCGCCGAGCGGGCTATCGACGCGTTCGCCACGCTCGATGTTGCCTACGTCGAACAACCGTTGGCCGCGGACGACCTCGACAGTCACCGCGAACTTCGCGGCCGCGGAGTCGACATCGCGCTCGATGAATCGCTGGCGTCGGCGTCTGTTTCGGCCGTTCTCGATGCCGACGCAGCCGATGTGGTGATCCTCAAACCGATGGCTCTCGGCGGCCCGTTGCAGGCAACACAGGCCGCCGCTGCCGCCCGGGAGGCCGGTGTCGACCCGGTGGTGACGACGACGATCGACGCTGTTATCGCTCGGACGGCCGCGGTGCACGTCGCGGCGGCAATCCCCGCTGTCGGCCCCTGTGGGCTGGCGACAGCCTCGTTACTCGCCGACGATCTGGCCGCCGATCCGGTCACACTCGATTCGGGAACCGCAAGCGTCCCGATCGGCGGCGGGCTCTGTGGCGATGGGTTCAGCTCTGTGCGCCGCTGAGCAGACTCCGGTGGCTGTCGCTCGTTGATTATGACTCGACAACCTCAATGACGCCGAGCATGCCCTGGGTTTGGTGTGGGGTACAGTAGTATTTGTACACGCCCGGCTCCGTGACAGTGTACTCGAAGGTGCTGCCAGCTTCAAGATAGTAGTCGCTCTCGAAGGCCCCGTCGTTGTCGACGACGTTGTGACTGCTACCACGACCAGTCCACTCCCAGGTGACTGTTGTGTCCGGGCTAACCTGGACGGCAGCTGGATTGAACGCGTATGGGCTTGGTGCGCCCACCTCGATCGTTGTCGTCGCTGTACCGGTACGGTCGACCACTGCCTCAAAGTTGTTCGCACCGTCGAGCCACCCGTCGTAGGGGCTCGGTGTGTCGCTGCCGCCCGCACAGCCGGCGAGTCCGGCGGCAACTCCGCTGGCGGTGAGTGTAAGTACGCGTCTCCGGGTCGGTGTGTGCATGGCTAAACTGACTGCTGCGGGCGCATTAGTGATGCGTTTGTCAGCGATGCCGACCCTGCTGGCGGCGGCAGGCTAAAACCGTCGCCGATGCAACACAACAGCATGAGTGAGTGGCAAGACCTGATCGTTGGCGCTCGAATGGCGGTGGATCAGGCGTTCACTGATCGTGTGCAGGCATCCGAGTTCACAAATCAGGAATGGGGGTTGATCATGACCGCGACCGAGCTCGATATCGAGCGTGCCGACGACCCAGAGGCTGCCCGGCTTGTTGCTGACACCGAAGCCATCGAGTCGATTCTCCCCGAGTTGGAGCAGGTTCGCTCACAGCGGGGGCAGGTCGCTGGCGGGGGTGAGGCGTCAAACGATAGCAGCGGTGTCGTCGACTCGATCAAGAGCGCGCTCGGGCTTGATGATGACGACGATGCGGTTGACCAGGCAAAGGTGGCTGCCGCTGAATCCCTCGCCCAGGAGTACGCTGAAAAGCTACAACAGCATCTCGAATCGAACGATGAATTCGAGCGCGTGCGACGCGCTTACACCGACAAGACAGGGTCGTAATCGCATACCCCTGTGTGAGGCCAGTTAGGGGTAGAACCAAGCGCTCTCGGCTGTCGGTCACGGTGTCAACTTCGCAGCCTATATTAAACGGGAATCAGCCCTCGTGGTTCCCCTTTCAACAAAGTCCGTACATATAGGTGGCTACAGGACAATGTAAACACATGAGCAACACTCAGTCAACTAACCCTATTCGTGACAGTTATGCCACGAAGCTAACGCTCTCATTGGTAGGGGTTGTCGCTCTTGCAACCGGGGCTGGTGTCTTGGTTTACTTCCAAGCCCGTTCGTTGTTCGGAGCAGAGGCCGGTGTAATCGGTTCAAGTATTCTCGGATTGATCTTGCTGACCGTGATCAGCCTCGCGCTGATCGGTGTGACGATCGGTAGCAACACGATCATCGCACTGCGGCGGTTGACAGAGAAGGCCGATCAGATGGCCGACGGCGATCTTGATGTCGACCTCGAGACGACCCGCACGGATGAGATCGGACAACTACATCAGGCATTTGATTCGATGCGTGGCTCGCTACAGGAGGAGATCTCGGCGGCTGAAAAGGCTGAGGCCGATGCACAGGCGGCTCGCGAACAGATGGAACAGCGAGCCGACCGGGTTGAACAGAAAGCCACAGAGTACGAGCGGGTGATGCAGGCAGTCGCCGACGGCGATCTCACCCGGCGCGTCGATCCTGACACCGACAACGAGGCAATGCAGCAGGTTGGGATCGCGTTTAATGAAACGATCGACGAGCTTGAGCAGACACTTGGTGATGTGATGGCGTTCGCCGATGAGGTCGAGACCGCTGCCGCTGGCGTCGACACCAATGCTGAACAGCTTTACGAGGACAGCAGCGGTGTCTCAGCGGCCGTCGAGGATATCTCTAATGGGGCTCACAAGCAGACGAAGAATCTCCGGGATGTGGCCGAGGAGATGGACGGGCTTTCGTCCGGTGCCGAGGAGGTTGCAGCGACGGTTGATACCGTTGCTGAGACAACCGAGCAGGCAACCGAGGCCGGCACCGAGGGTGAGACCGCCGCTGCCGACGCCATCGAACAGATGGACGCTGTTGAGTCGACGACCAACGAGACCCTAGAGGATATCGAGATGCTTGACGAGGAGATGGCTGAGATCGGTGACATCGTCGATATGATCAGCGAGATCGCCGAACAGACGAACCTGCTGGCGCTCAACGCCTCGATCGAGGCGGCGCGGGCCGGCCAGGAGGGCTCCGGCTTTGCGGTTGTCGCCGAGGAGGTCAAGAGCCTAGCTGAGGAGACCAAGGATGCCGCCAGCGAGATCGAGGGCCGCATCCAGCGCGTCCAAGAGAAAACCGGCGAAGCCGTTGCCGGGATGGATGAAACGAGCGTCCGTATCAGTCAGGGTGTTGAGACCGTTGAGGGGGCCATCGACCAGCTCAACGATGTTATCGAGTACGTCGAGGAGATCGACGGCAGCATGACCGAGATCAATCGGACGACCGAAGAGCAGGCTCGCGCGGCAAACTCGGTTGTCGAGATGATCGATGAGGTCGCCGAGATCAGTGAGACGACGACCGAGACCGCAGACAGCGTCACCGAGACGGCCGACGCCCAACAGCAGACGCTCCAGACCGTCGAGTCTTCGGCGACGCAACTGCGCTCGCAGGCCGCAAAGCTGCGAGAGGCGCTTGACCGCTTCGAGGTTGACACCGCGTCGACTGGCGGTGGCAACCTCGACGCGTCGGCGTCGCCGACGCCGGGCCGTGATCTATCGCCGACTGCGTCGGCAACCCCCGATGCGGCAGCGACCGATGGCGGCCACGAGACGGACAGCGAGGAGACGAACAACGGTTTCAATTTCGGTGATCACTAATGTTACTCTCAGCAGCCAGTTGGGCGGCAGTCGGCGCGGTTGTACTGGGGCTTGGAACGATCCCATCAGTATACTTCGCGCTTCGTGACGAACGGAATCAAAAATACTACGCCGTGCTTGCGGCGATCACGGGGATTGCGTCGCTTGCATACGCGTTTACCTCCACCGGGATCGGAACGATATCGGTAAATGGTGCAGTGTTTTACACATCACGCTACGTCGATTGGCTGTTGACGACGCCGCTGTTAATCCTCTATCTGACAATGCTGTGTAAGCCAGGGAAACAGCTGTACGCGCTGTTACTCGGTCTTGATGTGGCACTGATCGGGTTGGGTATCGTCGCCATCTTCACCGAAGGTGTGTTGTCACTGACGCTGTTTGGCCTCGGTGCCGCGGCCTATGTGGCGTTGGCCTACCTACTGGTGAGCGAACTGCCGGATCGGGCGTCCTTCGCCAGTGAGAGAGTCGGCATCGTCTTCGCCAAACTCCGGAACGTGACGGTCGTCCTCTGGACGCTGTATCCGGTTGTTTGGCTGCTTGCACCGGTTGGGTTCGGGCTGATGACCCCGGGCACTGAGATGATGGTGATCGTCTACCTCGATGTGATCACGAAGGTTGGCTTCGCCATCCTCGCGCTGATGGGCCACGACGCCCTCGACGATATCACCGACCAGTCGCTCACCGTTAACACCGAAGAATCGGAGTCGTCGACGTCGGCCGAGCTCGTCAGCTAACAACCGTTATTTTCAGCGGTACTCAGCGACGGGTGGCTGTTGTGCCACTCAGAAACTATCGCCGACAGAGAGAGCGGACAGTCGATCACCTGCTGCTTCAGGACTCCGTTCATTGGGCTCACAACACTCCAGAGGCTCGCTGTGTGCTTTGTCGCTTACTCGGGTTATCGGGTGGTTGTGTTGGCCGAGATTATCGACTCCCCAGAGCGTGCTGAGTAACGATGTTCATCCCCCCGGTTACATCGATCATTGACAGCAAGTCTGTGTGGTCTAAACCAACAACCGTTTTCCGTGCTCCGCGCGAACGCGGAGCCATGACAGACGACGAGGAATCCACACCGGATGCCGAGGAGCCTGAGGCCCCAGACCAGCCCGACGCCGCGGACGGCGACGATGAAGAGAAATCCTTCCGTGAACGCGTCGAGGAGATCCGCGAGAAGCGGCAACAGGAACGCGAGGAGGGCGGCGAAGGCCAACCAAGTCCAGAGGAGATGATGGGCGGCGGTGGCGGCCCGGGCGGTATGGGCGGCGGTGGCATGGGTGGCGGCGGTGGCGGCGGTGGCGGCAACCCCTTTGCCCAGATGATGAGCGGGATGATGGGCGGCGGTGGCGGCCCGGGCGGCATGGGCGGCGGCCCGCCGGGGATGGATGGTGGCGAGGAGTCGTCCAACGACAACGAACAACTCGTCCGTGAAATCCGTCAGCTCCGCGATGAGGTGCGAGATGCCAACCGCGAGCTACGCCGGATCGCCGACGCCCTCGAAGACTAAGCTGTGCTCGCTGGGAGCCTCGTTTCAACAGCAAGTGGCCGCAGCTTCGCGGTGGGTCGCAACACCTAACACGTTCTCGGCTCCGAGATACCGACAGTGAGTATCGCCGCCGAACGCATCGAGCGACTGTTTGCTCTCGCCAAGCAGGCGACCGCTGACGGCGAGTTCGACCGCTCACGAGAGTACGTCCGACGAGCCCGTCGTATCGCCGAGCGAAACCGCTGTGGGCTGCCGCGGGCGTTCAAGCGGTTTACCTGTCCGCGGTGTGCGGTCGCCCTCCGACCGGGTGTCAACGCACGTGTCAGGCTGCAGGATGGCCATGTCGCCATCAGCTGTGACTGTGGCAAAATCAAGCGATACCCATACTGATCGGCGAACGCAAGGATCGCGACGCCGAGTTATGATGATAGTGTGACAAGAACGCATGCTGTGAGTCAGCGGGCCAGCGGCTGCGGTCGCTTGTGCTGTCACCAAACGGATACGATTGACATACAATTATTAATCAGTAGCAACCAGAGTCGATAGCAATGGCAGCACCGCATGTGCTCCTCGTAGAAGACAGCGATTTCATGGCGACCCGGGTCGCCGAGACGCTGGAGGAGATCCACGGCTTCTACGTGACGACCGTCAACACGGCCGATGAGGTCGACTCGGCACTCACGGAGTACGACGATATCGAATGCATCGTAACGAACTACGAACTGCCGGAGACAAATGGGGTCAAACTCGCCGCCTCGATCAACGGCCGAACCGAGGAGCCAGCGATCCCGGTCATCATTCTCACCGGCAAAGAGCTCGAACCGATCGCCAGCGACGCGATCCGGGCCGGTGTCACCGAGTTCGTCTACAAGGGCGACCACGCAACCGGCGAGATGGATGTCCTCGCCAATCGGATCAGCCTCGTTTTGAAGGCCTACAGCGACCGCTGATCACTCAAGTAGGGATGGAACCCGTAGGCTTTTGTTGATTCCGGCCCCAGCAGACGATAATGAAGAAGTCGCTCATGGACATCCTCTGTTGCCCGGTGGACAAACACGACCTCGAACTGGCCGTCGACACAAAAGACGACGAGGAGATCATTGAGGGGACACTCACCTGCACAGAGTGCGGCGAGGCCTACCCCATCGAGGACGGTATCCCGAACCTGCTGCCACCGGATATGCGGGACGAAGCCGCAGCCTAACCCGGTGTTCCTGTAGCTTTTTATTCCGTGAGGGCGATTCACAACCGTGTCGCAACTGACAGTATCGCTCAACGAGGATGGCCTCCACTCGATCACCGCACCCGACAGCTTCGAGACGAGTGAGCCCTTTGATGTACTGTTAAACAATCACAGCGAGGCCGTCTACGTTCATCTCAATCTTGATGAGACGCTGTCAGCCGTCGCCGACATCCGGGCGAACAACCATTACGTCGAACCTGAAAGCAAACGGCCGGTTTCGGTCGCCGTCGACCCACGATCGACGGCGGTCACCGGTCGGCTCAAGATCGCCACCGGATACGGCGCGGAAGTCGCCTACACGACAGTTACCGTCCAACCGCCGACAGACGATCCAAAACGCGTTACCGTCGATGAATCACTGGCAAAACCCCAGCGGGAGCCACCGACGGAGCCGACCACCGCCGAACAGCTCGCCGCCGTCGCCGGCGGGAGCGCGACCAGACTGCTGGGTGGCTTCGGGCTGCTCGCGGTGGTGCTGGCGGTCGCCATCGCCACCACACTCGAAAGCGGCGTTGTCGTCGCTGGCGCGGTCGTTGTGCTGCTTGGGGTTATCATTGCCGTCGGCCTCGCTGTACGCGCCTGATGTCTCACTCGCTATCCCCGTCGTGGTCATCGGGATATGTTGGCGTTCCCGACAGCGTAGCATCATCGTCGAACCGCTTCTCGCGCAGGTATCGCGCCCGATAGCGGTTGGCCCCCTCTGAGAGATCGGCTTCGCGAATCTCGTTGACGGTTCCGTCGGCGACCGCGTCGATAATAGCCTCAATCTGTTCTTTTTCACTTGGTGTGAGTTCGAACTCGTAGGTCTGGGTGTCTTCCCGTTCCAGTTTGGCCCACTCTCGTCCCGCAGCAACGACCGTCGAACACGGTGCCCGACAGGGGAAGACGCCATCGCCGCCCTCAGCAGCCAGCGGCTCGTCCTCTGAGAGCTGCCATTCGCGTCGTTTGAGACACTGTGAGTCGTCACAACACGCGGCGGCCGCCCAGTTGACGGCCTCGTCCGGCAACACGGTGATCAGATTGTAGATCCCGCTCTGTCGATCCTGTTCGTCCCGCCAGTGGTCGATATCAAGCTTGCCGCGCTGTTCGCGGTGCCAGTTGACGATCGTCGCCGGATAGAACGCTTCGACCGCCTCATAGACCGCATCAGCGGTGAGTTCGGGGAAGATCCAGCCGGAGTCAAGCGACGGCGCGGTGCGGAGCGGGCGGTACTGACCGTCCGCGTCGAGGGTTCCGATATCGCGGGCGTCAAACGGATCGGTGTGAGGTGTCAGCGCGCCGTCGTCGACACCGCTGTCGTCAACGTGGCGAATCTCGTAGCGACGGCCGCCGTCGGGGGCTAGTGTGGTAGTGATCATAAGTTCGCCCCACTCGCGGTCGATTCCGGCCCCGAGATCGTCGTAACGGGTCGGAACCGGGCGATCGTCGGCCAGTTCGAGCCACCGGCAGAACGCCTGCTTGCTCTCAGTGGTGACCTGTTGGGTGTGGAAATACCAGTTCGAAATGTAGGCTGCCTGCTCGTCGGCAACCGTGCCGAGTTCGTCACCACTGAGGCTGGTCTGGTGGTCAGGCGTCTCAATGTGGTAGGTGTCCTCGTCGGCGTCGTACTCGGCAGCAAGCTCGTCGTACTCGATCGGTGCTGCCGCGAGCTGCTGTTTGAACGCTGCCAGTTGCGTTGCCGAAAGCGCGGCGTCGGCAACAGACATCTATTCACCCACCGCCTGTGTCGTTGGGCTGGTCTGTTTGCGCACCCGCGCGATCGCATCGCCGATATCCGCCCCGGCATCGGCGGCGCGTTCGAGCACCACATCCGCGGTCAGTTCCTCGGTGCCGACCGCGCCGCCGTACCAGATTCGATGGCCGTCGACCTCACTCGGCACGTCGTACCCGTTTCGGTAATCGTCAGTGAGCCCCATGTCTTCAGGGATGTCCTCTTGGGTGTGAAAGCCGTCGGCGATAAACAGCGGGACGACGATGATATCCTCGCTGTCGAAGTGGTCGGCCACATCGTCGATCTCCGGCTCCTCGTCCATGAATAGGGCCTTGACCTCGTCGAACCGGCCGGTCTCCCGAAGGCGTTCGGTGTGATACTCGATCGCTTTCGCGCTGTTTTCGTTGCGCTCGGTGCCGTGACCAACAACGGCAAACCCAAATCCGTTCCCAACTTCGGGATCACCAGTAACCGATTCCGCGCGCCGAACGAGAACATCAGTCATCGCTTCATGGGTGCCAACAGGGCCGCAGTAATACACCTCGGTGTCGATGTCGCTGGCGACCAGCGTGGCGGTATCCGCCGAGATGCCATCGGAGTTCCATAGCTCCGGCTCCCAGCCCTCCAATCGGAGTTCCCGCGGGATGACCCGCTCGGTGAAATAGCCTTCACTGATGAACAGCGGGACGACGTAGATGTCGTCGCCGTGGGTTGTGCGGAGTACCTCACGAAGCGAGGGTTGCTCCTTCCAGAACCCCGTTCGCACCTCGTCGAACGCGCCGGTTGCACGAATGGTATCGGCGTGAGTGTGTGTCGGTGTCGCCGAATCGGGGTTGAGATGCGACCCGTGGGCGACGATGACCAGCGATTGCATACCCATGGCTTCGGGCGTCGATGGCTTATGGACTTCGGGCGATCACCGATCGGTTTTGCCGAGACACCGAGCAAGCGGTGGTTTTTGCGCCGATTTACAACCGGTCTCCTGTCGATGACTGTCCAACCGGCGGTGAAATCATCATTACCGTCGGCGACACGCCTCCGGTATGTCACTTGCCGCCGACACACGTGAGGCCGTCCGCCAGCGACCCACGCTCTATAACGCACTGCAGGCGGGTATCCTCAACTATACCGCCGCCGCCGACAGCCTCGATATCGACGGCGACACCGACGCGATCGCTACCGCGCTGCGTCGGTTCGGCGAGTCGTTGTCGACAGCCGATAACGAGGAGAAGCCCGATCGGTCGATGACGGTTCGCATGAAAAGCGGCATTGACCGCGTCGACACCGACGCGCAACTCGCTGTCGACGGTGTCGGCTTTGGTTCCAACGCGGACACGGAGCCAGCCGCGGATGTCGCCGCGGGGTCGCCATCGCTGACCGCGATTCAGGCGACCGGCGATGTCGACAGCGACCTGTTGGCGACGGTGCTGGATCGGCTGCGGATCGCCGACATCGAGGTTGCGGCCACTGGGGTCGCCGACGACACGCTTGTCGTGGTCGTGCCGCGGCGAGCAGGGGCAACAGCCCTCCGACTGGTTGAAACGGCAGCGTAGTCGGCAGCGCAAAAATTCGACGGCTTCAAACGCCCGCCCGTATCACCACCGACAACAATGGCGCTGTCCGTGACAAACTCCCTGACAGACGAGCGTGAGACATTCGAGCCGACCGGCGATGAAGTCTTGGTGTACGTCTGTGGGCTGACCGTCTCGGATGATCCCCACCTCGGCCACGCACGACTCTGGACGCACGCCGATGTGATCGCCCGCTGGCTCGACTACTCGGGCTACGATGTGCGCCATGTGGAGAACTTCACCGATGTCAACGAGAAGATCGCCGCCCGGGTCGGCGAGCGCCCTGAGTGGGACACCGAGGCCGATGTGGCACGACACTACATCGCTCGCGTTATCGAATACATGCGCAGGCTGAACTTCCGACGCACAGCGGTCTACCCGCGTGTCTCCGAGCATATCCCCGAGATCATCGAGTTAGTCGAAACACTGAGTGAGGCCGGCCATGCCTACGAGGCCAACGGCTCGGTGTACTTCGATGTGACCACCTTCGACGACTACGGCAAGCTCTCGAATCAACAGCTTGAGGATCTTGAAGCCCAAGGCGATCCCGATGAACGAAGCGAGAAGCGCAATCCCGCGGATTTCGCCCTCTGGAAGGCCGGCGGCGTCACCCCGGCTGCGATCGCCGAGCACGCCAAACACGACCACGGCGACGACCACCCAACCGGACAGACGTGGGAATCGCCGTGGGGTGAGGGCCGACCCGGCTGGCATATCGAGTGCTCGGCGATGTCGATGACGCATCTCGACGACACGATCGACATCCACATCGGCGGCCACGATCTGGTCTTCCCGCATCACGAAAACGAGATCGCCCAAAGCGAGGCCGCCACGGGCCAGCAATTCGCCAACTACTGGCTCCACACTGGCCTGTTGGAAACGGACGACGAGAAGATGAGTTCCAGTCTCGGGAATTTCTTCACCGTCGAGGACGCCCTCAAAGAGTACGGCCCGAACGTCATTCGCACGTTCTATCTCTCGACGGAGTATGGCTCGAAACAGACCTTCTCCGAGGACGCGATGGCCGAAGCCGAGGAGCGGTGGGATCGGCTTGAACGCACCTACCACGCCGCCATCGATGCCTGTGATTCCGTTGATGCGACCGCAAAGACCGAGGACGGCGATCTGCGGGCGGCGATCGACGACACCCACGAGGAATTCACGGCGGCGATGAACGACGATTTCAACGTTCGGGAGGCGATGGCCGCCCTTCGCTCGCTGACGAACGCGGTCAATCGGCACGTCGAAGAAGCGGAGCCCTACGATTATCAGGGGCTCAAGGCCGCCATCGAAGCCTTCGAATCGCTTGGTGGTGAGGTCTTTGGCCTTCAATTCGACACGAAGACTGACGGCGATATTGCACTCGCAGGTGAGGTTGTCGACCTCGTCTTAGACATACGTGAGGCCGACCGCGAGGCCGGCAACTACGAGCGCGCAGACGAGCTCCGGGATTCGTTGGCCAACCTCGGGGTTGAGGTACAGGACAGCGACGACGGGCCGACGTTCCGCTTCGAGTAGGCCCGTCGCTGCGGGCTCGGTTTCTCCGATCTGTTCACTCCAGCGCGTCGTCGTCAACGGTCGGTGTTCCCTCGATCCATTCGAGCGCGTCGAGCACTGCGATGAGGTCATCGATCCGGGTATCGAACACGTTCAGCGGGTGGGAATCGAGATACGTCGCCGTGACGCGCTGGGCAGTCGCGTCGTCATGATCGAGTTGAAAATGACACAGGCCGAGATCCATGTGGGTCTCATCTTGATGCCAGCCAACCATGAGGTCTCGCTCGCGTTCGACCCACTGAATCCGGTAGCAGTCGTAGTCGAGATCGCGGGGGAAGTCAAATGAAACCTGTAGTTCGGCCTCGCTGCAGGGATACTCCCGATCCAGAAACCGTGCCGGATCGACCGTCGCCCGGACGCCGATTTTGTTGCCGGCGGCGGTGTGATACCACACCTGCTTGATGGGGGTCGTTTCGCTGTCGACCTGTGTCTGTAGGCGGTTATGAATCCGCGTCAACAGCCGTCGGCTGTCGAGATTTGCGCGGTTGGCGAGAAACAGCATCGGCTACTCCGAGACCGACACCGACCCGTCGCCGGGGTGAGTGGTGTCGCCAAGTTGGGTAGGATGTACCGACCGCGCGTCGTCGTACAGCTGGAGGGCCTGCCGGAGCAGCCGTTGGTTGTCGGCCGCCCGCTCCCAGCGGCGGAGCACGCGGTTTCGCTCGCGGATCGCTTCGGCACTCTGATCGGCTGCCAGCGACGCTTCGAGTTCGTGTTGATCGTTGACGCCGAACGTTGTTTTCCAGTCGTCGATCCGGTCTTGGATCGTGGCGATCTCCTCGCGGAGCTCCGACCGCGTGTGGTCGTTGATCAGCGCGGCAAGCTCCTCGAAATACCGTTGTTGATAGTTCGGCGCATACTTCGTGTGGCCGTCGTCGCCCTCGATAGCCTGCAGTTGCCCGAACTCGGTCAGCATCTCCAACTCGTCTTTGGCCGTCTGCCACGCAGACACACCGGCCTGCTCCCGAACCCGCTCGACCGACCGGGGTTCGGTGAGCGTGGTAGCGATCTCCCGCACCCGCTCTCTCGCGGTCAGATCCTCGTCCCACGCGGGAAGGCCAGTCTCGCTCATACGTCAAATACGCTGCTTGCTCTCTTATATTTTAGGATTGCTCTCAGATATACGAGAAAACCGCTGGTCGACTGCGGCTCACAGCGACAGGGTGATCATACAGTATATGCGTCTCGATACTGTCACTTGCGGATATGGACGGTCGCCGCCTCATCGAAGCCCTCCTCGGCGTCTACGTCGCAACGCTGCTGCTGCCAACACTCGCGGTTACCGGCTGGGTCGCTGTCACGTCGGCCTCGTTCGGCACGATTCTCGCCGCCGGCCTCGCTATCGCGGGGGCGACCGCGCTTGCGGCCACCACCGTCGGCGACCTCCTGGATCGGGTGGCGTCGCTGCCGGCGGCCGCCGCGCTGACCCTCCCGCCGCTGGCGTACATCCCCTACATGATCATTGCCGACATCGAGGCGGAAGCCGTGGTGACGATCGCCGGGCTGTTCGCTCTCGTTCCCGGGATCGCTGTCCTGCTCGCGGCGGCCGGGATTCGGAACCGTCGACTCCGGGCGCGAGCCACCGAACACGCGGTCGTTACGATCGGTGATGGCGACGATGACGGAATCAGCCAACCGGTTGTTCTTGCTGCTGTCGGCGGAATCGGCCTCATCGTCGTCGCCGCTGTTGCGGTACCGATTCTGACGTTCGATGGTTTCGACGGGAGCTCAACCCTGTTCACCTCGCTGACCGGACTCTCCTCGCTGTTCTTTCTGTTCGACAACGACGGCCACGAACTCGCTGTCACCGACGAGGGGTTGCGTGTCGACAGCTCAATTATACCGTGGGACGATCTCGGGAGCTACCGTCTCACCGACGAGGAAATCAAGATCGAACGCGCCTGTCGGTGGCTCCCAAGCCGCGATTTCGACCGGGAAGAAATCGGCGACGATGCGGCGTTTATCGACGCTCTGGGGGAGTATCTGCCGCGAACAGATGAGAAAACAGAGCCAGCGGCGGCGACGGCCGATCGATAACCCCCGTGCCGGCTCCCCGGTTGCGACTACGTAATCCGTTAGACAGCCATAGCAACGCCTGTTTGTTCTGTCAACGCTCGTTGAAAAAGTGCTCCGGCAGGGATTTGAACCCTGGTCATCACCGTGAGAGGGTGATATGATTGGCCGGACTACACCACCAGAGCAGGTTGCATTCGCCTGAATGCATCCGATTGTAGCCGGGTTGGTATCAAAACAGTTGCGCTTCGGCCGCCCCATGTGACAGCGTGCCGAATGACAATAAAACGATCACCGCCTTCGTGGACGTGAGATCGTCGTCAACGGTGTCGTACGAACATCTATACCCGGAGATGCGTATTGAACAGAAAACTTCTTCAATACGGGTACCATTGTAGAGATACCCAACGGATCCGACCTTATGGCCAACATGGAAACAGCGACGTTCGACACCGAGCTGAGCCTTTTTAAGTACGATAATCTCGAACAGCTACCGGCGAGTCACCGCGATCTGACCGAGGCCGAGCGCGAACCACGGATCGAGGCCGCACTCGATGCGCTGGGCGACGACGTGGTCATTCTCGGCCACAACTATCAGCGACGCGAGATTGTCGAACACGCCGACTTCATCGGCGACTCCTATGCGCTGAGCAAACATGCCGCCGAGGCCGACGCCGAGTACGTGATCTTCGGCGGCGTGACGTTCATGGCCGAATCCGCCGACATCATCACCGACGACGAGCAAAGCGTCATCCTCCCCTGTATGGAGGCCTCCTGTCCGATGGCCGGCATGGCCGAAGCTCTCCAGGTCGATGCCGCCTGGGAGCAGATCACCAACGCCGACCCCGACAGCGAGATCATCCCGATCACGTACATGAACTCCTATGCTGATCTGAAGGCGTTTTGCGCCGAACAGGGCGGCCTCGTCTGTACCTCATCGAACGCCCACAAGGCCTTCGAGTGGGCCTTCGAACGCGGCGACAAGGTACTCTTCCTGCCGGACAAACACCTTGGCGAGAACACCGCCCACCGCCTCGGGATGGAGGATTCGATCGCCGAGTGGAACCCATGGGATCCAGAATCGAAGGATGCCGACGAGCTCGAAGACGCCGAGATCGTCCTCTGGGACGGCTACTGCCAGGTTCACGAGCGGTTCACCGCCGACCACATCGCCGACGTGCGCGAGCGACATCCTGAGGCCAACGTCGTCGTCCACCCCGAATGTCGCCGCGAGGTCGTTGAAGCCGCCGACGTGGTCGGCTCTACGGCGACAATCACCGAGGTCGTCGAAGAGGCCAACGCCGGTGAGACATGGGCGATCGGCACGGAGATCCACCTCGCCAAACATCTCGACCGCTGGCACGACGATGTGAACGTGGTGCCGCTCTGCGGCGACGCCTGTATGGACTGCGACGCGATGCGCCAGATCGACCCCAACTACCTGACGTGGGTGCTCGAGGAGTTAGCGGCGGGTCGCGAACACAACGTTGTTGAGGTCGCTCCCGAGGAGAAGGAACTCGCTGGCGTCGCCCTCGACCGCATGTTGGAGCTCTAAGATGACACCGAACACACACCCAACAGACACCCCACGCACCGCTGATGTGCTCGTTGTTGGCTCCGGGATCGCCGGCTGTGCGGCCGCCCTCGCCGCAGCGCGTAACGACGAGGATGTGTTGCTCGTCACAAAGGCCAGCGAGCCCGAAGACGCCTCCTCCGACTGGGCACAGGGCGGGATCGCCACCACCCGCGGCGATCCCAAATCGCTCAAAGCCGACATTATCGAGGCCAGTGCGGATGTGGCCGACCCCGATGCCGTCGATGTGTTGGTCGAAAATGCCGCCGCCGCCGTCAACGATGTCCTCATCGAGACGCTGGGCGTCGAGTTCGACACACGTGATGGCGAATACGACTTTGCCCAGGAGGCCGCCCACTCCGAAGACCGCATTCTCCACGTTGATGCCGCGACCGGCCAACACGTCCTCAGGCCGTTTCTCTCGCATCTCGATGCGGTCGACAACGTCGAGATCGTTGAGTCGACAACCGCCCTCGAACTCCTCCGGCATGAGGGCCGTGTCCATGGCGCGCTGCTCGATACCGAACCCGACGGCGAACCGGTCTTCGCCGGCGCGACGATTCTTGCCACCGGCGGCATCGGCGACTGCTTCGAGCAGTCGACCAACCCGACAGGTTCGACGGGTGACGGGATCGCGATGGCGTTTCTCGCCGGCGCGGCCGTCGACGACATGGAGTACGTCCAGTTCCACCCGACCGCGGCTGACATCGAGGAGCCGTTCCTCCTTAGCGAAGCGGTTCGCGGCGAGGGCGGCATCCTGCGTAACGCCGCCGGCGAGCGATTCATGCCGGAGTATCACCCGGATGCCGAACTCGCGCCACGGGATGTCGTCGCCCGTGCGGTGCAGGATGAGATCGACGCAACCGGTGGCGTGACCCTCGATATTGCTCCGCTGGGCGACCCGTTCGACGAGGCGTTTCCGAATCTGGCCGAGAAATGCGTCGATCACGGGATCGATCCAGGCGATGGGATTCCAGTTGCACCCTGCGAGCACTTTCTCTGTGGCGGCGTCGATGTTGACGACCACGGCCGAACAAGCCTCGACCGACTCTATGCCGTCGGCGAATGCGCTCACACCGGCGTCCACGGCGCGAATCGATTGGCGTCGACGAGCCTACTGGAGGGCCTCGTGTGGGGGCTCCGCGCCGGCCAGGATGCTGCGGGGTTCACCCCCGAGGAGATCGAGTACCAGCGGCTCCAAAACAGCGATCCCGCGCTGCCTGACCGCTTTGCCGGCGAGAAGTTCCACCGGCTGACCCGTGTCGTCAGCGAGGAACTCGGGCTTCGGCGGACGAGCGGCGGCATCGACAGCGCGCGCGGCATCTTGCGCCGGCTCAAAGGCGAGGTCGACGCCTACACGCGAACCCGCACCTCCCGGGGGCTCTACGAGCTCCGGAATGCGACGGTCGTCGCAATTCTGATCGCTAACGCCGCCGCCGACAACAACGAGAGCATCGGCTGTCACTATCTTGTTGACGGCGCGACAGCCGAAAACGGATCGACAGCCGCAGCGACAAACGGGGACTGATGCTCACGGCCAGTCAGATCGACCGGTGGCTCCAAGAAGATATCGGCCACCACGACGTGACCAATGACGTGGGTGGCGACACGCGTGGGCGACTCGTTGCCAAAGAATCGGGCGTCGCGGCCGGGATCGACGCGGCTGCAGCCGTGTTCGACCATCTTGGCGTCGATGCCGACCGCGAGGTCGCCGACGGCGACGCTATCGACACTGGCGATATCGTGCTTCAGACAAATGGGTTGGCCCAAGCGACGCTCCGGGCCGAACGCGTCGCGGTCAACCTCGCAGGCCACGCCTCCGGCGTCGCTACGAAAACACGCGAGGCTGTCGACCGTGCGAGCGGAGTCGCCAACGAGGTTCGGATCGCCGGCACGCGAAAAACGACGCCCGGCCTACGCGGGATCGAGAAACGCGCGGTCGTCGCCGGCGGCGGCGACAGCCACCGACTCGACCTCTCGCATATGGTGATGATCAAGGAGAACCATATCGCCGAACTGGGACTCGAAACCGCCGTCGAGCGGTTCCGCGAGCGCGTCTCGTTTGCGACGAAGATCGAAGTCGAAGCCGAGTCAGCTGAGCAGGCCCACCGAGCGGCCGTGGTGGGTGCCGATATCGTCTTGTTGGATAACATGACGCCAGCCGAGACGGAAGCCGTAGTTGCTGCCCTCGCTGACGACGCGCCCGACGTGCTGACCGAAGCCAGCGGCGGCATCGCCCTCGGCGACGTTGCCGACTACGCCGCTACCGGTGTCGATATCATCTCAATGGGGTCGCTGACCCACTCGGCTCCGAGCCTCGATTTCTCGTTCCGAACCGGCTGAGCGAAGGTTATCTTATTCGGCCGGCACGGGTGTGTCGTCAGTCGGCACCGTCTCACCGAGTTTCAGTTCGTCGCCGACAGCGATTGTCTCACCCCAACTCGCCTCGGGAACCGCCGTATTGACCATCAGCCGGAACTCGTGATCGAACCAGTCGCCGCCGCTCCAGTCGGGCATCGTCGCTCGCCGCTGTTCAATGAACCGCTCGTTGAATCCCTCGATTTCCTCACCGGTATCCGGATCGCGGCTCGGAACGACACACCGTTGACACGGGTTGACACCGAGAAATTCGGCGTCGCCGATCGTGAATCGAACGCGGCTTTCGCGGTCGGCGAAGAGTCGATCCTCCCAAAATGCTGGGACGCCGCCGAGCACAATGTTCGGGCGAAGGCGACGACGCATGCCTTCGGGATCGACACCATCGAACCAGCCGGCGACAGTTTCGACCGTGGCTTTGCTGATGATCGTCGGCCCCGAAGCGGTCGTGTCGTCGGGGAAGCCGCCCTCGCGGTTGCGGTCAAGCGTGACAGGGTAGCCGAACCACTCACGCAGCCAGTCGGTGAGCGCAGTCGGGTTGTCGCTGTCGATGGCACCGAGTTCGAACCGGCGTTGGGCCTGCGTCGGCGTCGACAACGTCACCACCGCTGGGCGGGCGGTCTCGCCGTCGTAGGTCGCACGGATCGGATGCACCTGCCGATCGTGTTTGCCGTTGACGTACTCGCCGTCGCTGTCGAACAGTGCGTACTCGCGGTCACCAGCGAGGCCACCGTTGGTGACAATCTCGACACGGTCGATTGACCGGTGGTCAAGCGATTTGATCGGATATATCGATATCTGTTCGACCGTTGCCGACTCCGGAGGTTGCATGTCGGCGACACGGCACGCCGAATAGAAAATCCGTCGGTTTCACAGACTATTCGCCGGCAGTCGCGTCGACCGTACGGTCAGCCGGCTTACTCGTCGGCGTCGAGATCGATGTCAGCGTCGTCGAAGATGTCTTCGATCTCCTCGACAGTTAGTGCGCGGTACCCCTCCTCCGCGGAGAGGGTCGAGATGCTGACCTCATTCGGGCCGAGTTCATCGGTTGCGACACGAAGCGCGCGCACCGCAAGCGCGAGACCGTCGTCGTGGCTGATCTCTTCATCCCATTCGTCCTCGAGGAACTCCTGGATGTCCGCACCGGAGCCGCCGATGACCGTCGCCTTCCACTCGTTGGGTGTTCCGGAGGGATCAGCCGCGAACAGTCGCGGCTCGCCGTTGTCGATCCCGCCGATAAGCAGGGCTGCCCCATACGGACGGGTGCCGCCGCGCTGGGTGTTCTCCTGGATGTGGTCGGTGAGCTCCTTTGTCAGGGCTTCGATATCGATCGGCTCGCCGTACCGAAGCTGACTGACCTGCCCCTGCTGGCGGGCAAAGTCGATCAGCTGGCGGGCGTCGGCAACGTGGCCCGCGGAGGCCGCACCAACGTGGCCGTCGATCTTATGCAGCTTTTCGATGCTCTCTGATTCCATCAGCGACGAGCCCGCGCGGCTCTGGGCAGCCAACACGACACCGTCGGCTGTCCGGATACCGACACTCGGTGCGCCGCGAGAGACGGCTTCGCGGGCGTACTCGACCTGATAGATGCGACCGTCAGGCGAAAACAGTGACGTGCCGCGGTCGTAGGCCTGCTGGTCGTTACCCCTCATCGCTGTCCTCCAAACCGCCGACCGACTGCGTGCTGATTCATCTGCTTTTCTGTAAGAGACCGATAGGAAAAACCCTTGCTACCCGTTCCGGAGCACTACCCGCTGGTCGCCGTCGCGCGTACGGTCGTCCGGGACACCGTCGATTAGCCGGCCCAGCCACCCGGCATATCGCCGTCAACACGCTCACGCCACAGCTCAAATGCCTTGCTGCACTCGGGGTGTGACTCAATGTGTTCCATGAAGCCTGCCCCAGCGGAGCCGATCGGTCGTTCACAGAACGGACAGCGGTTGGGTTCAACCGAACTGGTAGCTGTTGCCATATACCATGATTTGTCGGCAACTACATAATGATTGTGCATGTTCAATCGAATTTTTTGTCGAGATAGTTCAATGAAATCGGCTCGTAAGTGAGAAAAAGAGTCCTATCGGGCAAGTGACGACTGTGAGTGGTGTCATTGAGCTGCCGGCCGATAGCTCTTCCATCCAGCATGTTAAACGGCGGATATGAACAACCGACGAAAACACAAACTCGCCGACACCGCCCAACAGATCGTCGGCGGGTTTCTGCTGGCCGGGCCGTTCGTCGTCACCGAGGAAGTGTGGTCGCTCGCTCGCAATATGACGCCGCTGCACAGCGTCGTCCTCATCGGTGCGGTGATGGCGATCGGCTACGGTGGCCTCTACGGCGCGGACAACGACCGTGATCCACGACGCGAAGCGGCGATCGGCGGCATCCCGATCCGCTTTATTTCGGTGTTACTCGTCGCCTTCGGCTCTGTCGGCGCGCTCGCGGTTGCGATTACCGCGCCGGCGGTGTTCCTAAGCGACCTTGCGCCGGCGGCCCGCGCAGGCGTCACTGTCCGGGCGATCAGCATCGCGGCTGTCTTTAGCGTTGTCGGGGCTGTAACAACCGATAGCCTCTTTTGAGTCGTGCGGCGGTCGTCAGGGGTTAGTCGATATCCGGGTCGTAACGCTGGAGTTCGACAGCAAACACCGCCCCGATTGGCTCGGTATCCTCGACCCAGATCCTGCCGTTGTACTGGTCGACCAGCTTCGAGACAAGGTAGAGACCGATCCCCGAACCTGGGCTGTCGGCTCCCTTGCGGCCCTTCTCGAAAACAGCCTCCTTCTCGCTGTCAGGAACGCCAGGCCCGTTGTCGGCGATCCGGACGACGATCGCCGTGGCCGTCCGGTCGGCGGTGATCTCGATCTCCGTGTTCCCGGTGTCGTTGTGGCGGATAGCGTTTGTCAGAACATTGGCGATCACAGACGACAACAGTTCGTTTGCCCGGACAACAGCGTCGATATCATCGACGGTGATCGACACGGTGTCATGTTTCGAGCGAAGCTTGCTCACCTCGGTGTCGACAGTGTCGCCAAGGTCGATCGCTTCGAGGTCGACATCGGTTGTCCCCTCGATTGAATCAACGAAGTCCTTGGCGATCTGTGCGAGTTCAGCGATATGATCGCTTGTGTTTTTGATCCGCTCGACCATCTCGATGGCTGTCGGATCGGTGTGATCGGTGAGGACGCCCGCCCACCCGGAGATGACGTTGACATCGTTTTTGATGTCGTGGCTGACGATCCGATTGATGAAGGTGAGCTCCTCTTTTTTCCGGCGGAGCTCCTCCTCGTTGTGTTTCTGGAGAGTTATCTCTCGGGTGACGATCTGCACCGAATTCTCCTCGCTGCCGGTCTCCAGTGGAACCACGATGTTGTGGAAATGTCGAAGCCCGATGCTGTCCTGAAACGTGACAACGCTGCCGGCGGTAATCGCTCGTTGCCCCTGTGTGCGGCGGTTTTCCGCAACATCCTCGGGAAGTATTGACGACAGTTCTTGGCCAACAAGCTCATCGGTGGTTGTGTTGAACGCCCGCGCCATTGTCTCATTTGCGGCCAAGATCGTCCCATCGAGTCGTACCTGGCTGATCTCGTCGGGGGCGTTGGCGACAAGACACTCGTATTTCTGTTGGGTACGGTGGCGGTCAACGACGTTGTCAATGCGGTTGGCCAGTAGTTTGAGCGCGTCGGCCTCGTTGATATCCTGTTTGAGGATGTACTCGTCGACACCCTTTCGGATCGCGCGGCTGGCAACCGTTTCATCGCCCTCGCTGGTAATCAGAATAAACGGGATGTCAGTTGTGTCAACGATGGAGTCATACAGCTCCAACCCGGTGAGCTTCGGCATCTGGTAGTCGCTCACGATACAGTCGACCGTGCCCTCGGCGGCGATCGACACCGCCTCTCGAGGGTCGGTGACAGCGGTTGTCGCCATCCCGTGTTCCTCGCTGAGCGTCTCGGCGACTAGGGTGGCAAAGAACTCACTGTCATCGACAACGAGTATCGAGAGCGATTCGTGTCTCACCATGTGAGTGGTTTGTCGTCGTAGCCTGTCAGCGGAAGTGAAACTGCGGGCACTGGGGTCGGTGATATTGATAAGACATACTGAGACAGTTAGCTGACATACTACCTCTAAAGCCGGAGGAGGGAATTGAACCCTCGGCCTAATCCTTACGAAGGATTCGCTCTGCCAGGCTGAGCTACTCCGGCAGGCCGTCCGTGGCTACTTTGTGGTTGCGTGATTGCGGAAATAAGGGTTGCGAAACAGCCGCCGTGCTGTCGGTGGTATCGACGCCGGCTCAGTCGTCACCCATCGCGTCGGTGATCTCAACTTCGCTGTCCTCAACGGTCACGTTAATTAGCGTCTTGACGTGGTACTCCGTCTCATCAAGCTCGTTCGGGCCGGCCTTTTTAATCACCGCGACCACGTCGGCGATCTCCGTCCCGATCTCGGTCAACGCATCAAGGATGGCCGCCATCGTCCCGCCCGTCGAGAGCACGTCGTCGAGCACAAGCACGCGGTCGCCGGGCTCGACATCGTTGATATACATCTCCGATTCGGAGTAGCCGGTCTGTTTCGACAACGATACCTCGCCGTCAAGCCCGTAGGAGCGTTTCCGGATGACGACAAGCGGGATGTCGGTCATCAGCGAGACGGCCGTCGAGATATGAATCCCCATCGCCGCCGGCGTGACGATCTTGTCGACGTTTTCGATCTCGGCCTTCCGAATGATCCGAATGACAATCTCCCGCAGCAGCTCAGGGCGCAGCATCGGAACACCGTCGCTGATCGGATGAACGAAATACTCGTAGTCGCCCTTTTCGATGATCGGTGCGTCGAGAAGCGACTGCTGCAAGCGATCCATATCCTCTCTTCGCTAGACGAGACCTAAAGATGACGATCCTCCTATCAAGCCGAGTGCAACGGTGGTTGTGGCCGAATCACCCGCATCGAAGCCATTAACAGCCAGCCAGTCGAAGCCCGAGTATGCAACATCTCATCGTTACCGGCGATCCCGGCATTCGCAAGGGCGCGATCATCAACTACGATGGGCGTGAGCAGATCTGTTTTGCGATCCAGCGACAGGGCGACTGGCACGGCCCCGATGCGGTACAGCTGTGGTGTACGATCGGCACCGAGGATGAACGCGAAACCTTCGAGAAACGTGAGTACGTCCCCAACTGGCTCGACGTCGACACCATCGACGCCGAGTCACTTGATGTCATTCAGGCGAACAACGAACTATCCGTCTAACGGCGAGACGGTTCGACCACGTACCGATCAGGCAGCCGTACCGAACATACCAGCAAGATCTATCGCACGCTCGACGATGAACATCTTTGCCTTGTCGATCGTCCCCGCGCCTTCGATCGTGATCTCGCCGCTGTCGTAGGCCTGGTTGAACGCCGCGACCGGATCCGTAGCCGTGTACAGCGAACACGCCGTCTGGCGGTCTGTTTTGACGATCACGTTCGGATCCTCAGCCGCACCGAGTTCGACTGAGGTGATCTCCAAGGAGCCGTCAGCCTGCAGGGTGTAGTTCTGTTGGGCAGCGTTTTTGACCTGTAGTTCAGTGGTGTTAGATGCCGCAACCGAGCCCACCATTGAGGGGACGGCGTCGGTGTTATTATTGTACACAGCAACGACCTGATCGATCTGGATTTCGCCCGTCTCACCACCACAGGTGATCGGTGGGTTCGACTGAGCACTGACCGGGCCGGTGACGCCAGCAACGAGCGCAACGGCGAGTATCAGCGTCACAAGGAGTGTTCGATACATACCGTATCATTTGGCTGCAGTCATAATTAGATTTTGTCAAAGTATCGTTGCGTCCAGCCGTCTGAGACATCGATGTGGAGCCACGCCAGTCAGTCCGTCAGGTCACCGTCGATGTACTTCTCGGTGAGGGGCTCAGCCTCGGTGACTCGGCCGTACTCCGCAAACCGGGCATACAGAATCCAGTAGTACGCCGGGCTGTGTTCGTCCTCAGTCGCCGGGAGACTCTGGACGGTGTTAACGATCGGATCGATGCTTTCGACCAGTTCGTCGGGGTCTAACTCGCCGCTGATCCCCCCTGCTGCATCGCGGTAGGCGGTCGCCAGTTTTTCGGTAGCAATCACCCCAAAGTACGCGAAATCGACCTCTGGGCGTGTGTCGGTAGCGACATACTCCGCAAAGACTGGTTCGTACTCCTCGGGGTCAAGAAAGTCATCGGGCGCATACCGCGCGCAATGAGCACAAAGTGTCGCGATGTTGTCGGGATCGTCCCGGCCGTCGAACGCCAGTGGAACGATGTGGTGGTCAACCATCTTCTCGGGGGGCCCCTGCTGGCCGCACTTCTCGCAGGTAACCAGATCATGAGCAGTGGTATCAGTCCCCGCAAGCATATTCAAAGGTACGAACCCCCCGATATTTAATTATACTCCGAGACGCCCTCACACACAGCGGGAGGAGGCAGGCTCACAGCCAGAAATAAGTTACCAGTGGTCGCTGGAGCAATCGATCGCATCTTATCGGGAGAGCATCCAGAGAAATCCGATGACAGCAACGATAACAACGACACCCACAATCCCCGCGAGAACGACAACCTCCTGTGTCGCCGCCGGATTCGCTGACTCACCGATCATACGACACCCAACAGTCGGAGGTGATAAAACTGTACGCCCTGCGAGTGTTCGCAGGTCAGCAGTGTTACCGGATCAGCGGAACATCGACTTATGATAACTGATGTGCGAACGGCGGAAGGATCGTCGGTAGCATTGTCGCAGTAGGTTTGACAGGGATATCACTAATAAAACAAGAGCCATAGGCGCACAATCACAGCAGCAGTGTTCTCAGAACGGCGTCAGTTGAATCACCCATCTGGTGTCTGAGAGAAGGTTCACCATGTTCAGCACTGAGAACCGAGACACCAGATGGACATATAGTGGTACGACAGACAGGCTCTTAAACATAACGCGTAGGGCATTGGACTGCCGTCACGCCGACCGACCACCAGCGACAACAACGAACATCCCAAAACCGGACACGCTTTACTGAATACATAGTGACATAATACACTAGTATCGTATTTTTACAAACACTCTGTGTAAATCGTCTGAGATTTTGGTTTAGCTAGTTTTGATCCTGTCAACTGGCAAAAACAGTAGTAACCCACAGCGACAAACCGTCGGTCTGAGGCGGCCCACACGATCAACACCAGCAGCGACAACACAAGCTCCGACACACAGAGCCAACGCGGCAGCGAAGCTGGCTGCCCGGTTCCGAATCCTTTTGCCGATCCCCACCCCTCATCCGCGTAATGACCGAGATCATCGACGGCAACGCCGTCGCCGGCGACATCCGCGCCGAACTCACCGACTGTGTTGAGACACTGCAGGACAGCGGCGTCACCCCCGGCTTGGCGACTGTCCTCATGAGCGACGATCCTGCCAGCGAGACCTATGTCTCGATGAAACAACAAGACTGCGAGGAGGTCGGGATCAACGGCATCCACGTTGAGATCGATCCCGACGCACCAGCCGAGGAGCTGTTCGAAACGATCGACCGCCTCAACGATGACCCTGAGGTTCACGGGATCTTGGTACAGTTGCCGGTTCCCGACCACGTCGACAAGCGCGCGGTCATCCGGGCGATCGACCCCGCGAAGGATGTTGACGGTTTCCACCCCGAAAACGTCGGTCGGCTTGTCGCCGGCGACGCGCGATTCAAGCCCTGTACCCCACACGGCGTCCAGAAATTGTTAGCGGCCTACGAGATCGAGACTGCGGGCGCGGACGTGGTCGTCGTCGGCCGTTCGGATATCGTCGGCAAACCCCTCGCTAATCTGTTTATCCAGAAAGCCCCACAGGGCAACGCAACGACGACGATCTGTCACTCCCGCACTGACGATCTCGAAGCCAAAACGAAGACAGCCGATATCGTCATCGCCGCCGCCGGCGTCCCGGAGTTCATCGATGGCGCAATGCTCAACGAAGGGGCGACCGTCATTGACGTGGGTATCAACCGTGTCGATGCGGATACCGAGAAGGGGTATGAGCTCGTCGGCGATGTTGACTACGAGAGCGCGGAATCAGTCGCCGGCGCGATCACCCCTGTCCCCGGTGGCGTTGGCCCGATGACGCGGGCGATGTTGCTGTACAATGCCGTGAACGCTGCGAGCGAGCAACACGACATCGACATCGAATTACCGTAAGCGCCGTCAATGCCGGAAGAGATAGACGGCGTCATCCTGATTCAGCAGACAGAACCGTACACCGTCGTTTTCCGGAAACTGTTGGGTTCGACCACGCAGGATGAATAAGCGATCGAAGACTGCCGCACACACTGGGCAGGAGACACCATCGCGGTTATCGTACAGGCCGGTGTCGCTGCTCTCTCTGAGCTGTTTCATCTGGTGGCGGTGATCGTGGATATCAAACGGTTCCGACATAGATAGCGCAAGGAGCGAGGGGGGCTTTTGTATTATGCCTGCGAGAGCCGCGTCAACCGATCGCGAGCGGCCGTGAGTGCTGCCTCGTCGTCCGTCCGAAGATACCGACCGACAGCACGAGTGCTTACGACGAGATCGGCTGCGACGGCCGGCTCAACATCGCCGTGGAGGGCATTGAGGCGGTTGACGTGATCCCGGAGTTGACTGAGCGTCGTCGCTGCCGACTCGTCGGGCGTCGCGTCCAACCACGTTCGGAGGTCGCTACAGTAGGCAGCCACAGCGTCGGCGACAGCCAACCCCCACGCAGCCCGAAGGTCGCTTGGCACCTGTGCGGCAGCCAGTTCAACGTCGTCGATATCGGGTTCCGTCGTGTCGGCCTTGCTGTCGCTGACGGTTGTCTCGTCAGCACTGTCATCGATTGTGGTATCGACAGCCGTATCAGCAGCGTCGTCAGCCAGTGTTTCGTATAGCGATACAAGATATAGTTCGGCGTCGGCGGTCGGTGTTTGACCCCGAGCGAGGATATCGACAGTATGCAGCAGTGTCCGAGCTGTAAGATAGCGATCGTCGAGCGGTCGAAGCTCACCGCCGCTGATGAAGCCACGCTTCCGAGTGTACTCCCGGAGCACCGATTTGAGCTCGTCAGCATAGGCCGCCACCGACTCCTCGGCGATCCGACCGCGGAACGTTGCCAGCGGTAGCGCGGCCGGTGTGTCGGTGTGGAGCTGGCGTTCCGCATCGCGGCCGACACTGCGGAGTGAGCCGCAGTGTGGACAGGCGACGCTGCCGGTCTCGTAGTACGACCACTCAGTGTTACAGGCTTGACAGAGGCGCTGTCCGCGGATCTCCATATCGATCGTTGCCGATGCAGCTAAAAAGGGGTTGTGAGCCGGCAGGGGTGGCAACTCACGCGGCCGAGGGGTCGTGCGACAGGAGCCCGCTTTTCCGTAGAGTGGCCGCCAGATGCGACGACGCAAAAGCAAAAGGACAGATAAGTCACGTAACACACAACGAATGATACGGCGTGAGGAGCCGTAATAGACCGCTCTATCGGCTCGCACGATAGTGAGCCGACATATTTATTTAAACAAACGCTCTTGTGGCGTAGATTGTTGGTGAGTTAGAGCACAGTTTCAAGAATTGTCTC
>NZ_QMDW01000021.1 GCF_003605635.1 Halonotius pteroides | reverse complement strand
GCACTCAAAAACTTAGAACCTCCAGAAGTCTTTACGTATCTATGTCCGTGATTATTAGCGATGTCGTTGAGCGATTTATCTCCGGACTTGCACGAAACGACGCTTCAGAGACGCTCACCGATGAGATCGAGACAATCCGGGCACTCGAAAGCAACTGCGACACCGCCCGGAACGATGTCATTGCGACCGCGTTCAGCAGCGACGTTCCACAACCACTAGTGTACCGTGAACTCGCTGTGCTGTTGGATGAGCTTGCAAACACGATCGAGGATCTCACAGATCGTATCACGATCATCTCAAGTGAAGAACCTGGGATTGTAACCGAAACCAGCCCAGACCACACTGATTAGCTATCGGTATCTTTCCCTAACAGACCTCTCCCGTTGCAGTTGTTTCCAACAGGACAGTGGGTGTACTGCCAGATTGCATCCACGAGTTGTCGACCATACTGTAGTATCTGCTCCCTGGATAGTACATCCGCCTGTTGTGCGGTGCGAGCCCATGCGGTCAACGCGTGAATCCAGTCGTGATCGTCGTAGACCGATGTCTGGGAGCCACTGATGACGACAGCGTCGTAGCCTCGATCGCGCTGCCCCGGCATTGGTGGCCGCTCGCTCTCGCTGACCTTGTAGACCGCCGTCTCAGCGTCGATCCCGCGGGTCAGGTTTCGTTCAGCGGGTGTGTCGCCGATTGAGGCATCGACGATAGCGATATGCGGATCCATGGGTCTGTGACTACGGCCCGGTTTGGTTGGGGGTCAGAGATTGTGTTGGCCAAATCGTGTGACTGCGGCTGTCGTGTGGGCGTCACCGTCGGGCGTTTAGGGCTCTAGTTCGGCCATAGGTGGCGTGGCGTCAGCGTACTTCTCCTCGAACTCCCGGATCAGTTGGCCGGTCTGGGCATACCAGTCGTTGAGGAGTCGTTGCATCTCGTCGACAACCGTCGTGGGGTCGGTTGGGATATAGACGTGGTAGTAGCCGCCGGCCTCGTAGTTGATCTGTTCTTTCTCTAAAAACCCGGTCTGTAGCAGCCGTTGTACCGACCGGTACGCTGTCGACCGCTCCCGATCGACAGCGTCGGCGACATCGTCAATCGTCAACGGCTCCTCGGCCGCCACAAACGCCTGATAGCACTCCCGGTCAAGCGGCTTCAGGCCGTGAAAACAGGCCAGAAGATCCTCACACTGCATATCTGACCGGAGTTGCTCGGCCATTGAATCGACCATTGTAATCGCTACTACTTGCTGTGACAGCAAAAGTGTTGTGTATAAACCACAATTCTACACACAATTGATTCGATCAGCGTCGGCGACAGTCGTCATTACCACGGTCAGTTTGTCGCCCGCCTCTTCACTCTACGGTTGGCGAAGCGGTCTGGTTCTCCTCCCGCAGTGCGGTGATGCTGCTGTAGACGACCGCCCCACTGACCAACAGTGCTGAGCCGAGGATCAACACCAGGCTCACACGGTTGAGGATCGGCAGCTCGTAGATCTTGCCGATCTCACGGATCGCCACCGCCAGCGCGCCACCGAGCAGCATCAGCCCGAAGTAGACCTTGATCTCCCCCTCGTCGACGATGCTGGTGGCCGCCGAGCCGATCCGCGCGCCGAAGGCGCTCCCGGCCAACAGCGGGACGACGATCGAGAGATCGACCCCGCCGTCAAGCGCATAGAGGAAGCTCCCCAACCCGCCGGAGAAGACGATCTCGAAGAGATCCGTCCCAACGGCGATCGGCACCGGAACGCCGATGAGATAGAACAACGCCGGCATTCGGATGAAGCCACCGCCGACCCCGAGAAAGCCCGACAGCAGCCCGGTTGCAAACGCGACCCCGAGGATCATCCACAGCGAGACGGTGACGCCACCCCGAAGATCGATCATTGGGGGGACGCGGTACGACTGGATCGTTTTGGCGATATCGGGGATGTCGTCGGCATCGGCCGGCTCCTCGGCGGCGTCGTGGTCGATCCCCTCGCCGCCGTCGCCGTTGACCGCCTCGTAGGTGACGAACGCGCCGATCCCGCCAAGCAGGAAGACGTAGGTCACGCTGATGATCGAGCCAGCAAGCCCCAGGCTTTCGAGATGGACGACGATCTCCTTGCCGACCTCGATGCCCGCGGTCGTGCCGACGATCATCAACAGCCCGAGTTTGTAATCAACCTGGCCGAGATCCCGGTGTTTCAGCGTGGCGATCACCGAGGTACCGAACACAAATGCGAGCCCGCTCCCGACAGCCACACGCGTTGGATACCCCATGACCAACAGAGCCGGGGTGACGAGAAACGACCCACCCATCCCGAAGAAGCCAAACAGCACGCCGATCAGGAGACCGAACCCGACGAACAGCCCCACCATCGCCAAACTGAGCCCGAGTAGCTCCATCTTATGTTGTCCTGAGTTGGTTCACAACGCGCTGGCCAAACACATCCTCAACGACACCGTAGACGCCGTAGAGGGCGATTGCCTCTAGCAGCACCGCGCCGATCAGTATCGCGCCGTCGACACTCGCCGACAGCGAGCCAGCCTCAATCATCGCGCTGCACCCCGTTGCTCCGCAGTCTTGTGTGGTTCATACTGTTCTGCTCAGTAGCTCGTAGTCGGAGCAGCGTGATAATAGTTTTGGGTTCGCTGAACAATATTACTAACGCGGCGGCAACGGCTATCCCACGTGAATATCTCCATACGTTATCAAAATACAGCCGCCGCGGCGTGTCGCAAAAATCGGGCTCCAAACCGCCGATCTCTCAATTACGCGCGCTGACATATCTCCCGCTGCCACCGATGTTGGTCGATACCGGTTGTTGACGCCGCGCATCGGGCGAGTGCACAAACCGCTCACAGGCCCGTTAGTCTTGATCAATAGAAACAATATTAAGGATCGGCGGTGTAGCTGCTGGCATGCGCGCGATCTATGCAACCGATCTGTCGGCGGCCAGCGAGGCGGCGATCCACAACGAAACCTGTCTGGAGTGTCTCGAACGCATCGGCGTCGAGGCGATCCACCTGGTCACGGTCATCCCCTCAAATATGCATGCCGGCATGCCGGGGATGAACTTCGAGGAGCGGCGACGCGAGGGGCTCGATCGATACGAGCGCGTGATGCAAGAAGCCGGTTTCAGCACCGAGACCCACGTGGTGCGGGGGACGCCCCACCGCCGAATCAACGGGATCGCCGACGCCGAGCGGGCCGATCTGACGATCGTTGGCTCCCGGGGGCAGAGCCCACTGGCAAACCGTGTGCTCGGCTCGACTGCGCGCAACCTCTCCCGGACGACGGTCGTCCCGCTGTTGGTCAACCGGATCGAACGCGAGGCCGACGACCCCGACGTGCTCCGGGAACACCTCTTCCAGCGCGTTCTGTATGCGACGGATTTCTCGGAGAACGCCGACCGCGCCTTCGACGCGTTTTCCTATCTCCGCCATGCGACTCAGGAGGCCACACTGGTTCACGTCGAATCGCCGAAAGAGCCCGACGAGACCGATGCTGCCGACCAGTTGGCGACACTCGACGGTCGACTCGACCAGTGGGATATCGATACCAACACGCAGGTTCGGGACGGCGATCCGGCCGAGGAGATCCTCGCAGCCGAAGCCGAGGTGACGCCGACGACGATCCTGCTTGGTTCTCGCGGCCAGAGTCGCCTCCGGCGGCTGCTAATCGGCAGCGTCTCCGAGACGATTATCGCCCAAGCGGCGAGTAACGTCTATATGGTGCCGCCGCCGCGAACAGCCTGAGACTCCGGTAGCGACCGATTTGCGGCGTCTTTCTCCCTTCTCAACACGATTTCCCTACGCCAGCGGCCCACGTTTCTGGTACTCTCGCAACACCGCGGTCGCATACGACCCACTCGGCAGCGCGAACGAAAAGGTCAGCTCGTCGGGGTCGACAGCGAGATCGGTACGCACCAAGATCGCCCGCCGGGTTCCACTCGACGTGAACTCCCCCGGCAGCTCGAAGTCGCTCGGCTCGATGCCCGCGTCCGCAAGCACCTCACGTTCGATCTCGCCGGGTTCGCCGTCGGCCAACTCGGTGTCGGTGCCAACCAACGGCGCGGTCACGAACGCCCGGCCACGGTCGCAGTGCCGTTTCAGCACGCTGACACGGGTTTCGCCGACGCGCTGGAGGCGGTCGGTGTCCGGGGCGTACAACCCTTCAGGGGCGTCGCTGTCGACGAAACAGCAGACATCGCCGGCGACCGGACGGTCAAACGGGAGCCCGCGGCGCAGGCGTTCCGAGAGCATGCGGTTGAACAGAGACGACTGAGCAGCGTTGACAAACAGCTGCTGGAGGTTCCAGGGAACGGCTTCGAGCGCGTGCCGGAAATCGGCGGCTGTGGATGCCCCGTCCTCGGCGAGTCGGTGCAGCATCGATCGCTCGTAGCCGAGTTTTCTCGGCACCTCATCGAGGCAGGCCGCCCAGTCGGGATCGCCGCGTTCGGCCTCCGCGGCGACGAACGCCCGCGCCGCCTGCGTTGTCTCGGGTTCGGCTTCAAAGGGGTTGGCGACGTACGACAGCACCGCCTCGCGCCACTCGCCGGCGACGATGTTCAGGCCAACCTCGTGGGTCACCGGCCGGCGACTGCCGAACCGCTGTTGGCCGAACCAATTAGGGATTCCGGCGGTGACGGTGCCGTCAGTGTCGCCGCTCTCATCGCCATCAAAGGCCCGCAGATCGTCGGTGATCCCCTTAACGCGTTCGCCCGCGTTAACCTCGGCCTCCCGAACCCGGATCTGAAACCGGTTCCCGTGAAGGTCGCCAAACGAGATTGGTCGGCCGGTTCGACCGAGCACGTCGATGTCGGCGGCTCGAATATCGCAGGCGGTGAGGGCATCAGGGTCGCCGTTGCTCACGGAGAAGAGCTGTGTCGTCACCGCGTGTTTGTCCTTTGTGCCGGCCCACGAGATCCGCTCGCGGCTGATTTCCAGTACATCCGAGAGCCGTCCGGCGAAATCGTTGGTGTCCCACGACCGCAGCGTCGCCCGCAGCAGGATCTCGGGGTAGGCACCCGGGTCGGCATCGAGCGGTTCGGGTTCGAACTGTTCGATCTCTGTGACCCGGAAATCCGCGGGGTCGACACGGAGTCGCCCGTCGATGCCGTCGGTGTCGCTAACGTAGTAGTCGATGCCGACGGCCTGCTCGATGGGGTGGGCCTCACGCATCGGCGACCACGCCGAGCGATCGGCGGTCATTGTGCATACCTCCGATCAGACGGGCTCCCACATCCGTCTGTCCCTTCGTCGAGAACGGCAGCGTGTGGCGGTAGCGAACCGAGCGATACTTGCGGCGTCACAAGCGAGCCGGGATATGGCAACAACAGAGACAATCACCGCACACGGTCACGAGCACGTCCAGGCGACTCACGAGTCGACCGTCGAGTTCACCAGCGACGACTGGCTGACCCCCGCTGGCGACTGTATCCTCGGGGTTGAGGCCGATCAGGTGCCCGCCGACTTCGATCCGGCGGTCGTCGACGCGGCCCAATCGGCCGACGCCGAGATCACGGTCACCATCGAGGCCGGCGACCACAGCCAGACAATCGCTGGCCGTGGCCACCCCGAATTGACGTTCGACGACGACCGAAGTATGGTCGTCCGCAGCTCAACGTACACCGACGACCGCACAGTTATGATCGACGCCGACGCCGCAGCCGCCGATATCGACCGTGGGTTGGTGGCAGCGCTGGCCGACGGGGCGACGGCGACCGTCGAGTTCCGTGTGCGCTGATCATCGACGACGCCGTTGTTTTACTGCCGGCGACGCTACGCTGCATCATGCCCACACGACGTACGGCCCTTGCCGCCCTCGGGGTATCGGTCGGGCTTGCCGGCTGCCTCGGCGGCCCGCCGGAGCTTGACCCCCAGCTTCCTGGCTTTGAGGAGGCCGAAAACGGCACAGCAGACGGCGAGAACGATCCGTTTGCCGGGGTTGTCTTTCGAGAGCAGACGCTTCAGGACAAGGGCGCGGCCGTCGACTTCGTCGTGACAGCCGAAAACACCGGGACGGAACGCCAGCCGATCACGCTCAGAGCGTTTCTCTATACTGACGACACCAACGAGCCGCTTCGCACGGTTGATCGTGTGTTTGATCTCCGTCCGGGCGTCGAAGAACGGGTCGGTTTCCCAAACGGGGGGATCAAGCTCTCGCCATCGGAGCGTGATCGGCTGACCCGACTTATCATCAACGCCAAGGTCGGCGGTTACGGGGCGAACTTCCAGGAACTCGCTACCTTCTCCGGTGAGGACGTTCGAGCCGTCGGCAGCGACGCGGGCTAACAGTCGGCGTCGCCAACAGGCCCGGAGATCGGCGGCTCGTCGGACTGGTAGTCGACCCCGCTGCCGCCCAGCGGAAGCGTAAACCGATACTCGTAGGCGATCGCAAACAGCCCAAACGGATCGTTGAGGAACCGTTCAACGTCGGTTACCCCACGGAAGACGACACCTGTCCGAAGCTCGATCATCGGCGGGGCACCCTCGGCGGTCATCCCCGCAAGCTCGATCCCGATGGTGCCGGGGCCGCCAAGATTGGTCAACAGCGAGAGATGGACGACCATCTCGATCTGTGGGCCGAGCGTCCCGATGGTGAAGTTGTAGCCGCCCGCCGGAAAACAGGCGTTGCCGCCGGTCGCGTCGGACTGTTGGCGTGGCGTGGTCGGACTCTCTGTGGTCGTGCTTATCGCCGTGGTGCTGTCGGCCCCAGCGATCTCGTCGATCCCGGTATCGGTGACGGCCGCAACCGGGGTTGTGGCAAGCAGCAGGCTCACTACCACCACAGCCGCTACTCGGTGCAGCCTCCGGGGTGCCATACAGTGTACTGTCGCCGCCCGTACAAAAATCTCCTCAGCGGTCGTCGGCGAACAACCCTTCCAGCAGGAAGGTCGCGGAGGTCTCGTTGGTCGCCAGCGGCGTGTCGTGGACATCGCAGATCCGCAACAGCGCGGAGACATCCGGCTCGTGTGGCTGGGCGGTCAGCGGATCCCGCAGGAAGATCAGCCCCTCACAGTCGCCGTCGGCGATCTCGCCGCCGATCTGCATATCGCCGCCGAGCGGGCCGGAGGCCTTCCGTTCGATATCCAAGTCGGTCGCCTCCATCAGGCGTTTACCGGTCGTCCCGGTTGCCATCAGTTCGGCCTCCGAAAGCAACTCCTCGTGGTCGCGGGCGAACTCGATCAGGTCATCTTTCTTTTCGTCGTGGGCGATCAGTGCCAATCGCATTGGTTTGTGCTGTGCCCGCTGGGGGCTTGAAAGTTCGCGGTGTTACTCGAAGATCGCGTCAAACGCACTCGCGCCCAGCGGATCGAACGTGCCGGCGGCGACGTTTTCGGCGACGTGAGCCGGCGATGCCATCCCGACCAGTGCGGCCGTCACGCCGGGCGCGCTCCGGGCGAAGTTGATCGCCCGCTGGGCGGTCGTATCGCCGGCCAACTCCGCGGCGATCGCCGGCGGCAGCGACGTTGCCAACGCGCCTTGCCCAATGCTTGCGCTGGTGACGACGTGGAGACCGACAGCGTGGGCGTACTCCAACACGCTGACCGAACCCTCCTCATCGGCGTCGGGTGGGGCCGGCTGGGTCGCCCGCCTGAAGGCATCGGCCATCTCGACGTTGAACGGGAGTTGTAGTACCTGAAGCCCGTGGTCGTCGACGCCGACGGTCTCGGCGGCTTGCGCGGCTCGATCCAACAGCCTCGGTAGCGAAAGATACTGCTCGGCCCCTGGTTCGACCCGAAACGCTTCCCATGTTGCTAGCCCGTAACAGCCGATATCGCCGGCCGCCCGGCGACGCTCCAGCAGCTCGAAGGTGGCTTCGAGACTATCGTAAACCGCCTCGGGGTCGCGGTCGAGCAGTTGTGTTTCAGGATTGTGGACGTAGTAGCAGTCGATCGCCTCAACGTCGAGATTCGACAGCGACCGGTCGAGTAGGTGGTCGATGACGCCGGCTTCGATGCTGTGGCTGCCACGGACAAGCGTCTCGGGGTCGACGATTTCTGGCTCGACATACTGCTCGCGGATATATCGCCCCGGATCGTTGGGTCCGTCGTCGTCGAAAGGGAGAAACCCACCTTTTGTGGCGACGACGATCTCCTCGCGGCTGACAGCCGTTGTGTCGATTACGTCGCCGACGACACGCTCGCTTCGCTGACAGCGGTAGTTGATCGCCGTATCGATCATATTGATCCCGTTGTCGAGGGCGGTGGTGATCGCCTTGCGGTAGTCGTTGTCGACGGCGTCGGTTGGCTCGCCGAGATAGGTACCGATCCCGACTGAGCCGGCGACGCCGGGCGGGAATCGCCGGAAGTAGGTGCGGCCAAAGCTATCGCCGAAGCGGTCTCGATAGTTCCACGTCCCGCGTTCGGTTGCCATACCTCCGCTTTCGGCCCGCGGCGAATAAGCGTCGGGATCGGCGTCACCGTGTGGGTGTCACCTTTCGGTTGCGGCTGGTCACACATCCCCCGAGAGTGAGGCAAAGATCTCCTCGATGAGTCGATCCCGGTTCATCGCCGGCTCTTGGTCGGTTTCGCCGCCATCGGTGACCTCAGTTTGGGGGGCGATCTGGCCGCCGCCCATCCGGGCGTGGCCGCCGGCACTCGCAGTTGGGGCGTCGGTGGTCGCCTGCTCTAAGGCTCGGCCCATGTGGACGCGATCATCCCGCGAGCGCCCCGAGAGGTGGATCGTCCTCTCGCGTTCGCCGATGACGACGACCGCGGTGATCCCCTCCAGCCGAATGAGCTCGTCGGCGGCCTGCGGGATCGCATCGGCGTTGGTGACGGTACCGACATCTGAGACCGCAAACGAGCCCTGAGTCTGGCGACCGGCAATCGCTCTGGCCTTGATTTCTAACACTTCGGCGTCGACCTCCGGATTGGCGATGCGGTCGAGTTTGTCCTCGTCGACACCCGGTTGGAGATAGGCGGCGGCATCGAAGTCGGCGGCGGCCGCGCCGACGGTCAGATGTTGGGTGTCCGCTAAGATCCCATACAGCAGGCCGGTCGCGGTAAACGATGGAACGACCCGGCTGGCGTTGGTCTCGCTGGCGTGTTCGCCGGCCGGCACCGGCACCGCGTCGATATCGCTGAAATACTCGGCGACAATGCTTGACGCCGCGCCGTAGTCGGTACGCACATCGGTAAACTGCTCGCCGCTGCCGTCGCCGGGGTGGTGGTCGACGACCGCCAACGGGAGAATCCCATCACAGCCATCGAAGCCGCGGGGCTCGTTGTGATCGACGAGGATCACATCCTCGGCGGCCAACTCGGTGACGTGGTCGACAGCGTCGATATCGAGTTCGAGGACGGTTCGGAACGCTCGGTTTTCCTGATGGCGGATCTGACCGGGATACTGGATCGTCATCTCGGTGTCGACCTGCTCGCCGAGGGCGGCGACACCCATCGCCGCCGCCATCGCGTCAGGATCGGGGTTTGGGTGCATGAGCACGACCGCCGCCTCGCGGTCGGCCACCAGCTCGCTGAACCGCTCGCCGGGGGTCGTCCGCAGCCAGCGGTAGGCTGCTGCCGCGCCCCCAGCGATGATGACGAGGCCGATCGCGACGAGAACCGGCCGGCTCTCGATTACGGTCGCGATCGCTGAGACCGCGCCATCGATGGCCACGAACTGCTCCATACCACGCCTAACTGGGGCCGTCATCAAGAACGTTCGTGTGGCTTCGGTCGACTGTTGGCAACGAATTTGGGCGGCGATGACGACGCCGGTGGCTTACTCCGCGGTGTATGTGTCGACCGCGTCCAGATACCCCTCCCGGAAGGTTGGATACGTGAACTCGTAGCCGAGGTCGTGTAGATAGTCGTTCCCACAGCGTTTGCTTGTCAGCACACGACGGCGACCCGCCGCTGAGAGGTCGCTTTCGGCAAGTCGTTCCGGCTTGGTTTGTTTGGGCGGCTCCGGGACGCCGCAGGCGTCGGCCAGCCAGTCGGCAAACGCCCATTTGTCGGCCGGCTCGTCGTCGGTCACGAGCACCACCTCATCGCGGGCACGGTTCTCGGTCAGCAGAAAGGCGACCGCGCCGGCGGCATCAACGCGGTGTACCATGTTGAGATAGCCCGCCGTCACCGGCCCCTCTAGATACCGTTCCAGCCGGTAGCGATCCGGCCCATACAGCCCGGAAAACCGCGCGACGGTGCCGTCGATCCCGTTTTCGGCGGCTTCTTGGCGGGCGATCCGTTCGGCCTCGACGAGCACCTCGGTTTTGTCGGTCGTTGGCTCCAGCGGTGTCTCTTCGTCGACCCAGTCGCCGTCGTGGTCGCCGTAGACGCCCGTACTGGAGGTGTAGACGAGGCGATCCGGTGGCGACTCACGGACACCGTAGTTGTCGATAGCGTCGCCCAGCGCGTCGACGTAGATCTCCCGGGCCGCCGCGGCGTCTCTGCCGCCGGAGGAGGCGGCGAAAACGAGCCAGTCGGCGTCCGGTAGGGCGTCGATCTCGTCGGGGTCGGTAAGATCAGCTTGGTGGGAGGTGAAGCCGGCCGTCTCGATGGCTTGCTGGCCGGATTCGGAGCGACGGACGCCGGTTACGTCGTGACCCGTCGCGGTGAGCTGCCGGCCAAGTTCGATCCCGATGTAGCCACAGCCGAGAATGACGACCTGTGCCATCTCAGGCCTCCAGCCGCTGTTCGATCACCGATTGGATTGCCGCGAGTTCGGCCAGCGTCATCTCGATCCGCCCCTCGATGGCCTGCTGAACCTCCTGGCCGGTGAGATCAGCGTCAAGCTCGGCGGCGACGGCGTCGACATCGAGAACGGCTGTCGTCATCCCCATCAGCAGGTGATCTCGGGTCTCAAGCACGATCGCCTCGGCGTCGGGTGCATCGTCGTCGAGGGCGGCGATATCGGCCGCCTCGGTGAGTGTCAGATCGTCAGTCTCGCCGTTGACGACGGCCTCGATCGTGTCGCCGTCAAGATCGGTGTCGGCGACGGTGGTGTCGACGCCGACCGTCTCGACGACGCGCTGGAGACACTCCTTGTAGGCGGTGTGGAGTGCGCTCGGAGAAAGATCGGCCGTCTCCTCAGCAAGCGTATGAAGCATACCGTCGGTTGCGGTGCCGCCGGCAAAACCCTTGCCGCTCGTGTGGGTCGACGGTCGCGTCTTTACAGCAGGCTCGCGCCGTCGAAGTCGGTGCGGTCGTAGTCGATCTCCATCAGCTCAAGAATCGTCGGCGCGATATCGTAGAGGTCGGCATCCTCGATGGTTGCGTCATCGTCATCGATGAACAGCGTCGCGTTGTCGAAGCTATGCATCCCGTTTCGGGGGCCGGTGTCGAAGACGTCGTCGTGGCCCGAAAACCCGGATTTGAGGTCGAAGCCGTGGTTCGGGATCGCCACGAGATCGGCGGCGATATCGTCGTGGTCGCCGCGGAAGGCGTCTTCCTTCTCGACGACGCGCTCACAGACCGGCGTGCCGTCAGGGCCTTCGAGAGCTTCAAGCCGGGATTTGAGATCCTCGCGGACGGCTTCATACTCGGATTCGGGAACGCTGCCGCGGGGCTCTCGACCTTCGAGGTTGATGTAGAACCGCCCGGGGATCAGGGAGTAGGCTGTCGCGTCGGCGGCGATATCGCCGAGTTCGCTGTGGTCATCATCCTCGTAGGACAGCAGGCCTTGCTCCTTGAGCCACGTGTTGCAGTGTACCTCATAATCGAGGCTGGTAAAGCCGTGATCTGAGGCGACCACGAGCGTCACGTCATCCGGCAGCAGTTCCCGGATCTGGCCGAGATAGTCGTCGAGTTGCTCGTAGAACTCGAAGAAGGCCTCCCTGTTTTCGCCGTCGTGTTCGTAATCCTTGAACAGGAAGTGGTTGATCCGGTCGGTCGTCATGAAGACGCCAAAGAAGAGATCCCAGTCGTCGGCCGACAGATACTGCTCGAAGGCATCAAACCGCCGATCCATGGTCTTGTGAGCGTGGTCGACGAACTCGCCTTTGTCATCCTTGTGGCCGAGTTTGGCGTTGACATCGATGATGTAGTCGCCGTCCTCCAGCGTTTGGGTCAGCTCCTCGGGGTGGCTGGCCTTCCCAACGCTTGGCGAGAGAAAGCCCGAGACCATCCGCTGGACGTTCCGCTGCGGCGGGAACGTGACAGGCACGTTCATCACGGTCGCCTTCCGGTCGGCGTCGGTAACCCGATCCCACAGCCGGGTCGCCTGGACATCTCGGCCCATCGGGACGTAGGTCTCATAGGAGCCGTTTTCCCGATCCTGAAAGCCATACACGCCCGTTTCGCCGGGGTTGACGCCGGTCGTGAGGGCGGGCCAACAGGCGCTCGATTCCGGCGGGACGATGCTGTCGATCGCGCCACCGGCACCCGCCTCACCAAGGGCGGTCAGATTCGGAAACCGATCGCTGTGCTCCGCAAGCAGACTGTACGGCACGCCGTCGATGCCGATGAACGCAACGCGGGGGCCGTCGTCACCGCGTAGCCGTTCGAACAAACCCATACACAATCTACTGGTGAGTCACATAAGAAGGTTCAGTTTTCGGCCCATTTGGGCCGCTGTCGGTGACGCTGTGGCGGTGGAGGCAAGTACGCCGAGCTCTGAGTGGGCGTGTGAAGGCCTACCAGCAAAAGCAGCTCCTCGAACGGATCGGCCGCGACGGGGCGACGGTCGGCCACCAGCTCCCCGAGGCCATCGAGATCCAAGGGGAGACAATCGATCTCCAGGCGTTCGTCTTCGAGATCAAGCGCCGGGAGACGATCCCGCCGGGCGAGCGCGACCGTGTCGAAACCGCCAAACGAAACCTCCGCCGCGCCCGCATCGAGCGTGTCGAGCAGATCGAAGACGGCGCGATCAGCTACGAGGACGGCGTCGAGCTTGCCGATGAGATCGTTGGGATCGACCGCGCGCTCAACGCCCTCGATCAGTTGGAATCTGTCGACCTCGAAGCCGAAGCCCAGCGACAGGATGCCGCCGACCGGAAGCGATGGACGCGGTTTCTCCGCAAAGCGTTGGGCCACGACGACGGCGACCGCAGCGGCCCGCCGCCCGGAGCTAAGTAGCCGGCGACCCAACCACCGATATGCGCTCTAACGACGCGGTCGCCCGCCTGCTCGTTGAGTTTGCCGACCGCCTCGAAGCAACGGGTGTCGAGTATAAGCCAAACGCCTACCGCCGGGCCGCAGAGAACGTCGCCGACTACCCGGAGCCGATCGACCAACTAGCCGAGACCGGCGAGGATGCCGTCGCCGAGATCGACCGCGTTGGCGACGCGATCGCCTCGAAGATCGTCGAATACGTCGAAACCGGCTCGATCGACGAACTCGAAGACCTGCGTGACTCACTGCCCGTTGAGATGGCTGCCCTCACCAGCGTCGAGGGTGTTGGCCCGAAGACGGTCGGCACCCTCTATGAGGCACTGGGTATCACGACGCTTGACGAACTGGAAACCGCTGCCGAGGCCGGCGAGATTCAGGAGGTCACGGGCTTCGGCGCGAAAACCGAACAGAACATCCGTGAGAATATCCCCTTTGCCCGCCAGAGCCAACAGCGCGAACGACTGGGTGCGGCCCGCCCCGTTGCCGACGACCTATGTGCGTATCTCGACACACTCGACACCGTCGCCCGCGTCGATGTCGCCGGCTCGATCCGCCGGTGGAAGGATACCATCGGCGACGTGGATGTGCTTGTCGCCAGCGATGACAGCGAGGCGGTCGTTGCGGGTTTCACCGAGTGGGGCGACGCCGACGATGTGATCGAAGCCGGGAGCCACAAGGCCAGCCTCAGAGCCGACGGCGTTCGGGTTGATCTCCGCGTTGTTGTTCCCGAGGAGTTTGGCGCGGCGCTTCAGTATTTTACCGGCAGTAAAGACCACAACGTCCGGCTTCGCAACCGAGCGATCGCCCGGGACTACAAGCTCAACGAGTACGGTCTCTTCGATATCTCGGATCTCGATACCGATGCCGCCGATACCACCTCCGACACCGCAGACAGCCAACGTGGTGGCGTCAAACTCGCCGGCCAATCGGAGGCCGCGATGTACGCGGAACTCGGCTTGGCGTGGATCCCACCGGAACTCCGCGAGGATACCGGTGAGATCGACGCCGCCGCCGAGGGTACCCTTCCGACGCTCGTCGAGACCGGCGACATCAACGGCGATTGCCACACTCACAGCGAGTGGTCGGACGGCGGCAACTCGATCGAGGAGATGGTAGCGGCCGCGGCCGACCGCGGCGACGACTTCCACTGCGTGACCGATCACGCCACCGGCCCAGGGATCATCGAAGGGATCGGACTTGACGACGATGCCCTCCGCGAGCAGATGGTAACAGTCGATGCAGTCGCCGCAGACAGCGACATCACCGTCTTCCACGGTGTTGAGACCAACATCGCGGCCGACGGCTCACTGAGTACCGACGATGAGCTACTGGCCGAGTTGGATATCGTCGTTGCTTCCCCGCATAGCGCGTTGGATCAGGATACCGACGCGGCGACCGACCGCCTCTGTCAGGCGGCAACGCATCCCTCAGTCGATGTGATCGGCCATCCGACCGGCCGACTGCTCAACAGCCGCGCCGGCCTCTCTGTCGATATGACACGGCTGGCCGAAACGGCCGCTGCCGCCGACACAGCACTCGAAATCAACGCGACTCCGGCTCGCTTAGATCTCGCCGGTGAGGCTGTCAGAGCCGTCGTTGAGGCCGGCGGCACGGTAGCGATCAACACCGACGCCCACAGCCCAGCCGAGCTCGACAATCGCCGGTACGGTGTGAAAACGGCCCGCCGTGGGTGGGTTGAACCGACCGATGTGCTGAACGCGAAACCGAGCTCGGAGCTACGAGCGTTTCTGCATTAACGGGGTTCCCAGGCGTCACAGGACTCCATGTCGTCCATGAGTTCGTCGTGGTGGGCACAGTAGGGTTTGATGCCGCTGTCAGTGCGGACGTATTTGAACTGCGCACAGCTCCCGCAGTAGCGATCGATCGAATTCTCACCTTCGGGCTCATCTGATCGTCCGGATGCGGTGGTTGTCGGCCCGCGGCTGGCTTTCGGCGACACCCGGTCGACGCCGCTGTTGGTCGTCGATCTGGACTGGTCGGGTGTCGACGACTGTGTCGCCGATAACGCCGTCTCGGTGGTCGTTGTCGACGGCTCGGTTGTGGCTCCGTCGGTTTCCGTTGTCGCCTGCTGCGTCGTTGTCGGCTCGTCCAGCGGCGAGGCGAGCCGCTCGGTCGTCGCACCACCGTCGCTGGTGGCAGCTGCTCCGCCGGCCGGTGCCGATCCCGGCGCGTTCGTCTGGGTTGCCACATTGCCATCTGGATCGGTGCCAAAAAAGCCGACGCCGCCGAGACCGCCGAAGCCATCGCCGCTGTCATCGTTGTCGCCGTCGCCTTGGCGGGTGATGTTGCGGATCTCCATCCGTACCGTTCCGCCGGGGTCGTTGCGGGTTTTGAAGTTGGCAACGCCGGTGAACAGACACCAAAACGTCGTCAGCGTGCCGAGAAAGTAGACGCCCGCGGTCGGCAACGTCAGATTCGGGCCGCCTGTCGCACAGGTGTTGCCGATCCACTGACAGGGGTAGGCGTAGGCGAACAGCGCGACGCCGAACACCGCGATCGACGCGCCGATGAGCGCGGCCCCCCGCGTTGTTCGGCCGGCCGGCAGAATGGTAACGATCCCAAGAAAGACTGCCGGGACGCCGATCCCGCCGAGGACGCCGGCGAGCCAGCGAGCCTCACCCAGCGAGTAGCCTTGGGCGGTCAACAGCCCCGAGCCGGCGGCGACGATCCCGGCGACGACGAGGATCGCGCCAACACCGAAGAGGCCGACACCGAGATACAGCCACCCCCGCCCTCGCTGGTCGGCGACAGTCCCCGAGTAGGCGTCCGAAAGCGCGGTCATATCCCTGTCTACGCGGGCCCGGTACAAAACAGTACGTCAGACAGATCACCTACACCCGGCGTAAGCGCCGGGGTTTGTCGGTGGAACTCCCGGTCTACCCGCGTGATGCGGTGGGCGTGGAATCGCCACTCCCGGTCACTGTCCCCGACTTCAGGGCAAGGTGATTGGTCGCCCCTCCAGCACCAGAATTACGCCGGTTCTGGAGATACCGCGCTGCAATGTTTCGTGCTGCGTTGTAATCGCTGTGTAGCTCCTTGCCGCACTTTTGACACACAAACTCATCCCCGTCGCGGTTCTGCGTGTGTGTGAACCCACACTCGGTGTGACTGCACTGCCGACTCATGTAGGCCGGGTTTACCATCTCGACGGTAATTCCCTCAGCTTTGGCCTTGTAGGTGATTTGCTGAGCAAGCTCACCAAAGGCCCATTGCTGGAATTTGCTCAGGTCGGCAATCCGCTCGCGGATACCTTTGAGATCTTCCAGTACGATTGTATCACACCTATTGGTGACGGCCTCCAGCACTACTTCTTTCGACACCCGGTGTAGGTAGTCCTCACTCCAGTTGGCGAATCGATCACCAATTGACTGAATCGTAAGGTGTGCCGACCGTGTACCTTTCTGCTGCAGCTTCCCACGTCGCCGTTCGTATTCGTGGCGTTTGTGATTGAACAGGTCGGCATTGCCGATGAACACACCGGAGCTAGTGACAGCGAGATACCCGTCCACGTTGCGATCGACGCCGAGCACTGTTCGGCCCTCGGCTTCTGCCTGCGGGTCGTCACGTTCCTGCTTGACTGTGACGTGGAGATAATAGGTATCTGATTGTCGGTCGTAGCGGAGCTTCGCCCCCTTGTTTCTCCCACTCATCCGACTCCATGTATTCGGCTTGGATGGAGTCGTCGGGATAGACGTATTCGGCAGTTACTCGACCACCGCCGTAGGCGGCCAGCGTACAATACCCATCAAAATAGCTGATTGCATTGGTATTGTAAACGGTCGTGTTCGACGTGAACACTGGTTTGGAAACTGGGTCATCGTTGTCGTCGTCCTGCATCTGCTCGACAGCCCCACGGAGTGCTGCGGAGGCATGATTCGCGGCTCCGACACAGAGGTCGGCGTGCAGGCCAGTATCCTGCCGAATCTCGTCGTAGACAAGCGACTGGACGTGAGATCGAGATGTGATTACGTAGCCGTCGTCGTTCCCTTCCCAGCCGCGATTGACGAACCGCTGGGCGGCGTTCCTGAAGATGTCCATTGTTTCCTTCAGGTTGCCCCGGCGGTCATCGGGGACTGCGAGTTTCACGACGGCGGTACGCTGAATCTCCATCTATAGTCCACATGTGGAGTTATGTATTTATAAACATCTGGGAGCTGGTTGGCACGGAGTGTACCGATAGATTGGTTCTCATGGCGCGATTCCCGCCCGCCGTGAACGGCGGGACTCCCTCGCTGTATTAGGTGGCGTCCAGCATAGCTGCCCGCTGTCGGCGGTTCCGACGGGCTAAGACGATCGAAACGATTAGGAACACACCGGTCGAACGCACGGTTATGTCAGATGGAGACGACAGCGACGACGAGTCGACGCCGACGGTACAACTCGGCGACGGCCGTGCCGTTGAGGGCGCGCCGATCGCCCGTGTCGCCGCCCGGCTTGCGTGGCCACAGACAAAAAGCGATATCCTCGAAAAGTTCGGCGACACCGACATTCGGACGCCTGACGGCCCCCAGTCGCTGGCAACGATTCTTGAATCCGTCGACGACACCTACTTTGACCGCCGGCAGACGTTTGTTGCTGCCGTCCGCGACGTGATCGGCCGCGAACCAGTCGCCACCGAATAATACAGTTCGTTCGACGCCCTGACCACCCTGCTTTTGATCTCCCCGATCCAACCATATATATGACGCTGCCTATCGACCCCGCAGCTATCGATCCCGCTGCGTACGGCGAACAACAGGCAACCCTGCAGATGGAACACGAGACAGCCATCGAATATGTCCGTGAGGTTTGCGCTGACAACGGGTTTGGGGTCCCTGTCGAATTTTCGCCGTCGGAGATGCTCAACGAGAAGGTTGATGCTGACCGCGATCCGTATTACGTGCTTGGAGCCTGTAACCCGGCAATGGCCGACCGCGCGCTCGATGCGACCGATAAGCGAATCGGCGCGCTGTTCCCCTGTAACATGATCATTTGGGAGGAGGAGCCGGGTGTCCAGCGCGTCTACCATCTCAGTATCATGAAGATCGCCCGCCTGCTCGGCCTCCCAACCGATGATGAAGCCATGGACGACATTATCGCCGACACCGGCGAGATGGTCGAAGCGGTCTTTGCGGAGCTTGACGGCGACACCTGAGTCGGCTACCCGAAGGCGTCGAGACCCGTTTGCCGCCCGGCCGCAAGCGTCGATTTCCGCCGCAGGTCAGCAGGACTCACCGGGAGCTGTTCGGCGATCCCAGCGACAGCATCGTCGAACGTTTCGCTTTCGGCGTGGTCGCCATCGAAAGCATGCCGGATCGCTTCCCGCACCTGCCAGACGCCGACCGGCCCCCAGTAGTCCTCAGAGACGTGCCGGAGGACGAGGGCTTTCGCCTGTCGGCCGATCGAATCCAGATATTCGAGGACGGCCAACCGCGCGGCGTAGTACGCCCCTGCTGTCTCCTCGACGTAGCCGGTGTGGCCCTCGCTGCCCTCGTAGTCGCTGGCGAGCCAGACGCCCGCGGTCGGATCGGGGTTCCAGACGCTGCCGGGAGCTTTGAGCTCGACGAGCTCGAACTCCCACTGGCCCGGTGCGAGAATGATCCAGAAGCTGTTGCCCAGATACTCGTTGTGCCAGACCGACACCGTGTCGACGCTCGTTGCGTTGCGCTGTTTGCCCCGCACGTACTGGCCGACCGTGTCGTCGACGGCGGTGATCGACCACCGTGTCGGCACGAGCCGGCGGTTCTCTTGCTGGCCGAGCGCGCCCGCCGAGAGAATCGTATTGATCTCGTAGACGTCGAACCCGCGGTTGTAGAGGTAGTTCATCGCGCCACCCGCCCGCCAGTCGTCGTCTTCGAGCGTCTTTTTGACGGGTCGTGGGACGTGGGGGTTCTCGGTCAGCGTCGCGTCGTTGGCCCGCGCCCGTGGCCCGGTCGGCGCCGACACGTCGTCGACGCTGTCGGCGAGATCGAGTTCGGGCGAGCCGTCGAGACCGACTTCGATCCCGACCGGGCGATCCGCGAGGGCAACCTCCCGTTGGACGCCCAGAAACCCCTCCCATGTATCGTGGACGTTGGTTCCGACGGGTGCGGTCTGACTCGCGTTGAGCAGGGAGGTTCGGCGCTCGAACACGTCGCCGATGCTGACGCCCGCTTCGTACCACGCGCCGTCGGTGACGAACTGCCCGGCGTCGCTTTCGTTGCCGACCGGCGACAGCAGACCCGTCGAAACCTCGGGGTATCCGGTGCGGCCGACGAAAATGGACGGTGAGACGCTGCCGACGGCGTCGCCGCCGCTGATGTCGGCGAACTGGTCGTCGACGCCATCGAGTCGGTCGAGGATCTCGTAGGATTTCTCGCCGGCGAGGCGGCGACGCTCGGCGCGCTCGTTTTTCTCGATCTCGATGAACTCCGAGAGCCGCATCTATACGAAGTTGGCATATCGGTCGGCTTGAATATTCGGTCAGTCAGTGAACTCGTGTCCAGCTACGAATCTGCTGTATCGTTTTGAAAGCCCTCGTCGCTCTCGGCTCCCGGGACTCGCCCTTTCAGTCCGCCAGGGAGGCAGCTGATTGGCCAGCCGATCCACTTGCCTGCTTGTCAGACCGAATACTGCTGCGAAAACAGACTCAGTCGTTCAGGTGGGAATGCCCATCGCCTCGATCTGCTCCTGATACCGGTTGCGGATCGTGACCTCGGTCACCTGGGCGACATCGGCGACCTCGCGTTGGGTCTTCTTTTCGTTGCAGAGCAGCGAGGCGGCGTAGATCGCAGCGGCGGCGAAGCCGGTCGGCGATTTGCCGGAAAGCAGGCCCTGCTCGGCGGTCGTGTCGATGATCTCCTTGGCTTTGGCTTGGACTTCTTCGCTGAGTTCGAGTTGTGAGGAAAAACGGGGAACGTACTTCTTCGGGTCGACGGGTCGCATTTCGAGGCCGAGTTCCTGGGAAATATACCGGTATGTTCGGCCGATCTCCTTGCGTTCGACACGGGAGACCTCGGCGATCTCTTCGAGACTGCGCGGAATCCCCTCCTTTCGACAGGCGGCATACAGGACGGCCGTCGAGACGCCCTCGATGGAGCGCCCACGGATCAGATCCTCGTTGAGCGCGCGGCGATAGATGACCGAGGCAACCTCACGTACCGAGCGGGGAACACCGATCGCACTCGCCATGCGGTCGATCTCGCTGAGCGCGAACTGCAGGTTGCGCTCGCCGGCGTCCTTCGTGCGGATGCGCTCCTGCCATTTCCGCAGACGATGCATCTGGCTCCGCTTTTCAGAGGATAACGATCGGCCGTAGGCGTCCTTGTTCTGCCAGTCGATGGTCGTCGTCAACCCCTTGTCGTGCATCGTCTTCGTTGTCGGTGCGCCGACACGGGATTTCTCCTGTCGTTCGGAGTGGTTGAACGCCCGCCACTCGGGGCCGCGGTCGATCTGATCTTCTTCGAGAATGAGTCCGGTCGGCTCATGGATGAGCTCATCGTCGGCCGTGCGCTTGACCTCGTCAGGATCGACGTTGTCGAGGTCGATCTCCTCCTCGTCGGCGGTCTCCTGACGTTGGGGCTCCCGGTTGGATCGCTGGCGGCTGGACCGTGTCATTACACTTATATGGTTGTCGACTGATTGTATATAAGGATTGTGCATGTGATGAAGTCACATCCCGTAGATATGTTATCGAAACCCCAAATTTTTCTACCGAGAGCGAACTATCTTTTAGCCTCCCAGTCGATCCTCCAGCCATGCCGACGATCACCTGCGATCCTGATGCGGCAGCCGACCGACTCCGCGCGGCCGGCGTCAGCGTCAAGACGGGTAATACCGATCACGAACGCTGGCGGGCCGAACGCGGCGCGGCCGTCGCCGTCGCCTACGACGACAAGGTCGTGGTACAAGGCGGGAACCCGGCTGAACTGACGCTGCTGTTGGAGGACGGCGGCGGCCGCGCCCACGTCTACTTTGATGGGGCCTGCCGCGGCAATCCTGGCCCGGCAGCGGTCGGCTGGGTGATCGTCACCGGCGACGGGATCGCCGCCGAGGGTGGCCAGCGGATCGGCGAAACGACAAACAATCAAGCCGAGTACGCGGCGTTGCTCCGAGCGCTTGAGGCCGCCCACGATTTCGGTGCCAGCGAGGTTGATATCCGCGGCGACAGCCAGCTGACCGTCAAGCAGGTACGCGGCGAGTGGGACACAAACGACCCCGAACTTCGGGAACAACGTGTCCGCGCCCGGGAACTGCTCACCGACTTTGACCGTTGGTCGATTGCCCATGTCCCGCGCGAAATAAACGAACGCGCCGACGAACTCGCAAACGAGGCCTTCGATGACTGACACAGATTCAACAACCGATACCGAACCCGACGATGCGGCACCGCTTCCGGAGGCGGTCGTCGACGACGCCGAGCGGCTGACACGGTTAGCCCGCCAGGCTCCCGATGCGGCTGAAGCAGACGCCTACCGCGCCGACCGGGCTGAGACAGTTGCCGCTCACGACTACACGGCTCGCATCCGCGAGGACGACGACACGCTCGTCTTGTATCCTGACGAGTGGATCGAGGACGGAACGGTTCAGTTAGACCGCATCGACGACACCGACCGCGCCGTTGAGATCCCGCTTTCGGGGTCGGGCGACGACACGTGGGCGACGGTTGAAGCCCACAACGCTGCGCTTGTCGACGCCGTCGATGACGCTCACGGGTCGATGCATGCGGCCAACGCTCGAGCGTTTGCGGATTTTATGGGAAATCACTACTGTCGTCGTGTCGAAACCGCAACAGCCGACGAGCTTGCTGAGTTTTATGCGGAATACTATCGGCGAAACGTCTGGGCCTCGGCTGATCAGCAGGCGGCGTTGGATGCCTCTCTGAAGTATGTGTTTGCAGCCGCCGACACTGAGTGCCCGGAGTGGTCGACGAAAAGTAGTGATGAGTGACTGTCGGTGACGATCTACTGATCGATCAGCGCACGCACGTCGTCGGCGCGCTCGTCGTCGGTAACGAACTTCGAAAGCGTCCACTCGAACTGGTCGAGGATCGCCTTGTAGCCGGCATCGGTGAGCTCGTACTCGTTTGTTCGCTTGTCGAGTTCGCTTTTTTCGACGAGGTCGTCCTCGACGAGGTCGTCAAGGTTGGGGTAGAGTCGCCCGTGGTTGACCTCTGTTCCGTAGTAGTCCTCAAGTTCCCGCTTGATCGCCAGCCCGTATCGTGCCTCTTCGGCGAGGATTGCGAGAATGTTCTGCTGAAACGCGGTGAGATCCCGCACTTTGCCCGAACCGTCGCTGATTGATTGTGCCTCTGACATCATACATTGATATGTCATGTGTCTACTTAACCGTTTGGAAAATCGACAACTTCCCCCGCGGTTCGTGTTACAACTCGGCGGTATAACTCAAAAATAGCGCCGTGTATTGTCCAAATCTTCGTTTCTAATCGCTTGCAGCCGCACCATCGATGCGTATGTTTGTTTCTGACTGACAACGACAGATATCGCTCCAACTGGTCTCGTGTGGCTCATGTCTCCCGCGTATATCTGTGTTGTGTCGCATGCGATATGCGCATGGGTAATTATTTGTTGGTGTGGCGACTAGCGGGTCGTACAATGAGTGCCAGTCCCGACTCACTCGGCATCCAGCATCTGACGGTCGTTCCGACAAACTTCGATTCGGCGACCGCCGAGCAGTCACAACCGAAAGGCGATGCCGAGGACAGCGACGACACCAAGCAGTCGTGATCCCACGATCCGCCCGCTCGTGCCGACGCCGCTCCCCGGAGCCAAACGCATTTTATCCCACCACCGTTAGCTACTGGTAATGGCCAACTGCGACGAGTGTGGTGCCGACGAAAACATGCCGTATCAGTGCAAGCGGTGTGGCCACACCTTCTGTGCCGACCATCGACTCCCGGAAAACCACGACTGTCCAGGGCTGGGTGACTGGAATGATCCTGACGGCGTCTTCGATAGTGGGTTCGACGACTCCGTCGAGAATCAGGGTGGTACGTCGAAAGCCTCGAAGCTCATCGACAAGATCAGCAGCACCGGCGGCCCGCTGGGCTACTTCCGTGGCAACGCAGCCTACACCCTGTTGGGGTTGATGTGGATCACTTTCCTCCTGCAACAGCTTGTCGGCGTCTTCGTCGGCCCTCGCGCCTACGTTTCGTTGTTTACGTTGTCGACGGCCAACCCCGAATACCTCTGGACGTGGGTGACCTCGATCTTCTCACACGGCGGGCTCTATCACCTTGCGGCCAACAGCATTGTCCTGTTTTTCTTCGGCCCGCTGGTCGAACGCTACACCGGCTCGAAGAAGTTTGTCGCCCTCTTCCTCGCTGCGGGTGCGCTCGCCGGGGTGGGACACACCGGCATCTCGCTGGTCATGGGTGAGACCTCCCGTGTACTTGGGGCCAGTGGCGCGGTCTTTGCGATCATGGGCGTGCTTACGGTTCTCAAGCCGGATCTCAAGGTGTTGTTCTTTGTGATCCCGCTTCCGCTGTACCTCCTCACCGGCGGGTTCGCGCTCATCTCGGTGCTCTTCTTTATCAACCCCGGTGCGGCCGGCTCGGCTGGGATGGGTAACGTCGCCCACTTCGCCCACCTCGTCGGCCTCGTGATCGGCCTGTGGTACGGCCGCCAACTCAAAGGCGAGGTGCAGGTACCAAACCAACTCCAGTTCGGTGGCGGCCCCGGCGGGCCAGGTGGGCCGGGCGGCCCGGGTGGCCCTGGCCGCGGACGCTTCTAACCGTGGAGCCCGTTCGTTCTGCACTTTTCCCGGACGCGTCACTGTCGCAGGAAGGGATGGAATCGCTGCAGCGCGAGATCGCCGACAGTGCCGTCTTCGACGACGAGTTCGACTTCGACCCGACCGCCGTACAGAGTCCCGCTGACTCATCACAGCAACAGTTGACTGCTCCTGCAAGCGACACCGACAGCGACGGATCGGCCCCCAGCGACGCGCCGCTCGCCGCCGGCGTCGATCAGGCGTTCCTTGACGAGCGGGCGATCAGCGCGGTCGTTGTGTTACAGGCCGGCGAGGTCGTCGAACGAACGCACGCCGTGACCGAACTGTCGATTCCCTACATTCCGGGGCTGCTGGCGTTCCGTGAGGGCGACCCTATCGTGGCGGCACTCGAAACGCTGGACTGTGAGCCAGATCTGCTGTGTTTCGATGGCAGCGGCCGAATCCACTACCGACAGGCCGGCCTAGCGACCCATCTCGGCGTCGTCTTCGACACACCGAGCGTCGGGATCGCCAAGAACCTGCTCTGTGGGACGCCCCGCGAGTCGGTCGACGGGCGGCCCGCCGGCTGGCGCACGCCAATCGCGGCCGACGATGCGGTCGACTGCGCCGATGGCACCCTCATCGGTCACGCCTATCAGTCTCGGCAGTACGAGTCGTCGGGTCGCCATATCAATCCGCTCTACGTCAGTCCGGGCCACCGTGTCGCCGCCGAGACGACCGTTGATTTCGTCGCCGCGCTGTGTAACGGCTACAAGCTCCCGGAGCCGACGCGGCTGGCTGACAGCTACGCCGACGAAGTCAAATCCAAGCTGTTGTGAGCGACGGCAGCGGCCCGAAAAAGCCGCATAATTAACTCCCCCGACAGCAACGTGGACGTGTGCACCCGAAGACGGTACTCATCACCGGCTGTTCATCCGGGATCGGGCGGGCGACGGCGTTGGCCTTCGCCGCGGAGGGCTGGACTGTTTATGCGACCGCCCGCGACCGCTCGGACATCGAGCCGCTGGCCGACGCCGGCTGTGAGACCGCTGAACTCGACGTCACCGAACAGGATGATATCGATCGCGTTGTCAACCGCATTCTCGACGAGGAGGGCGTCATCTCCTGTCTCGTCAACAACGCCGGCTACGGCCAGTTCGGCCCCGTCGAGGATGTGCCGACCGAAAAGATCGAACAGCAGTACGCGGTCAACGTCTACGGACCTCACCGCCTCATCAAGAGCGTCCTTCCGCACATGCGCCGGGAGGAAGACGGGACGATCATCAACGTCTCCTCGGTCGCCGGCCGCGTCGCCTTCCCCGGTGGCGGCGTCTACTGCGGCTCGAAATTTGCGATTGAAGCGATGTCCGACGCGCTACGCGCTGAGGTCGAACCCTTCGATATCGATGTTGTCGTCATCGAACCCGGGCCAGTCAAGACGGGCTTTACCGAGCGTGCCGACGACGAGGTCGACGGCATCGACCGCTCGGGGGCCTACGAGGCGTTTTACACACTGTTCGACGATACCCAAGCCATTGGTGGCGACGGCCCCGGATCGGTCGAGCCGGAGCGTGTTGCCGAGGATGTCGTTGACGCCGCCAGTTCGACCAAGCCGCCGGCCCGGATCCCGGTTGGGACACTCGCGTCCGCTTCCGTTCTTGCCCGGTTTATCCCCGACAGCGCGCGCGACTCGCTGTGGTCGTGGTTACAGCGACTGAGCTGAGTTAGTCGAGACAGGCCGCCACGACCCGCAGTGCCGCCTCCCCACGGACTTCATCGGCGAGCAGCGGCACACGCTTGACCGTTCGATTACGAAAGAGATCGGTCGCCGCCTGCAAGGCATCCTGCTGGACTTGCCACCGTCGCTGGCAGAACTCACAGTCTTCGAGGTTCGGCGTCACGATCCACTTGGGGTCGATCTCGGCGTCGGTGATGTCGTCAACGCTCTCCATGACGCGGTTGACCACCAGCGTCTGTACCGGAATCCCGAACTCACCGAGGCGGTCGACGAGTCGTCCGGACTCGACGACGCTCATCTCCTCGGGGATCATCACAACCCGGAAATCCGTCTGCTCGGGGTCGCGTAACACGGCCCGCAGGCGTTCGATCCGGTCGCGGAGTTCGTCGAGATCGGCCGACGGCTCGGGGTCGTCGTTCCCGCCACCAAACATGCCCTTGAGACCGTCGACCATCCCACTCATGCGCTGGCGGATGCTCATCACGCGGCCGACCATCGAGTCCATGATCTCAGGGAGTTGGAGCAATCGGAGGGTGTGACCGGTCGGGGCGGTGTCGACGATGACACGGTCGAATCTGGGATCATCAAGATACTCCAGCAGTTGTCGCATCGCTGCGGCCTCGTCGGCCCCGGGCATCGAGCCACCCATGCCCAGCATCGCGCTGAGGCCCCCCTCGTCATCCTCGCTGTCGCCCATCCCGCCGAGCATATCGCCCATCGGGCTGAGCTGGTCGCCGAGGTCGCCCATCCCGCCGAGCGGGTCGTCATCGGCACCGAAAACGCCCTCGTCCATCGCGTCGTCGGGGTCGATCTCGGCGGCCCACAGCGGGATCTCATCGCGGATGCGGGTCGGTCGCGCCGGAACCTCGGTGTTGAGGGTGTCAGACAGCGAGTGGGCCGGGTCGGTCGAGACGACAAGCGTCGCCGCGTCGCCGGCCGCACTCGTTAACGCGGTCGCGGCGGCCATCGTCGTCTTGCCGACGCCGCCCTTGCCGCCGTACAGCACGTACTCGGGGGCGTCGACACCGTCCGGAAGATCGGTCGTTGTCGCCGTAACCTCGACCGCTGTGTCATCTGTTTCGACGGCAACCGACTCGGCCGTTTCGTCGCCCTCGTCGTCGACTTCCTCGACCGCCTCGACATCAATATCGCTCATACCCGCCTCCAAACAGCGTGGACTTGTGTAGCCGTCGGTCGGGCACAGGTGGCGACGGCGCTGATCGCCGTCAGTCGGCAAAGTAATCGATCAGTCGCTCGGCGGCCGCCTCAACACGGGGTGTGACCAGCGCGAACCGAATCCACTCCTCGCGGGCGGAGCCGAACGTTGCCCCCGGCATCCCTGCGACGCCGGCCTCGTCGATCAGCGTCTTGACGTTGGCCATCGTGCCCGGGAAGTCGTCGAACCGCGCAAGCACGTAGAACGCGCCGTCGGGCTTCGTGTAGTCGGCTCCGGCCGCATCGAGTGCGGCGGTAACGCTCTCAATCCGCGATTCGAGGCGGTCGCGGGCGTCGGCGTAGTAGTCGGGGTCGGTCTCCCGATAGGCCTCGTAGACGGCCTGCTGGGCCGGCCGGCTGGTGGTCACGTTGACGAGCATGTGCCGCGTTTTTGCGGCCGCAACGAGTGCAGGCGGGACAACGGCGTAGCCGATGCGAAACCCGGTGATCGCCATCGACTTCGAGACGCCGCTGGTGATGATGACGTTGTCGGCGTCGAGCATCAGCGCGCTCTCGAAGTCCCCCGAGAAATCAAAGTGGTCGTACACTTCGTCGACGACGACGATCGCGTTGTGGTCGGCGGCAGTCTCGACGACCGCCTCAACGGCGTTGAGATCGTAGACCGCGCCGGTCGGGTTGTTGGGTGTGTTGAGCACGATGACGGCGGTGTCGTCGTCGATGGCCTCGCAGGTGGCTTCGGTATCGAGACCCCCGTCGCGGTTGGCCTCAACCAGCCGAGTGTCGCCGCCGAGCATCGACGCCTTGCCGGTGTAGTAGGGGTAGACGGGGTCGATGAGAACAACACCGTCGCCGCAGTCGCCGTCGAGTGCGCGAGCCATCCCGAGGTAGTTGGCCTCGCTGGTGCCGTTGGTGACGATCACCCGGTCGGGATCGACGTTTCGCCGGGCGGCGATCTCCTCGCGGAGCGACTGGAGGCCGTCGCTCGGCGGGTACTGGAACTCATCGGCGTCGCTGTCGGCGTACTCGTGGAGTCCCTCCCGTATCGCGGCCGGCGGCTCCCAGTCAGGATTACCGCTGACCATGTCGATGATGTCGCCGTCGGCGTCGTCGGCGTACTGCATGACGTGGAAGAACTGCGGCGTCTGGTAGTCCATACCCACGGCTGACACGCCGTCGGCCTGTGTCTTTCGTCACTTTGCCGTGGCTCCCGCAATTATGTCACCAGCGACTGCGTTGATCACAAAGATACAGGTAGGGGGGTCGTGTTGGCCCACGCAATGAACAAACGTGGGCACGTGCTCAACGCCGTTCTGTTGAGTATCGGGTTAGGGTATGTTTTGGAGCCGTCGGCCACCGTTGCGACGGCGCGGATGATGGGCGAACTCCTGTTGCCGGTGACACTGGGCGCACTGTTTCCGGATGTCGACACCGCCTTCGGAACACATCGAAAAACACTGCACAACCTCCTCGTGTTGGGTATCTTCGCCGTATGGCCGATCTACATGGGCAATCTCAACTACGTCTGGATCGGGATTGCGACGCACTACATCCTCGATGTCGTCGGCAGCACACGCGGGATCGCGCTGTTTTACCCGTTGTCGAAAACCGAGTACAACGTCCCGTTCGGGGTTCCGGTCTCCAGCAGCAGGTCGGATCTTGTGACGGTGTTGGTTACGGTTGCCGAGGTTGGTAGCTTCGCTGGCGTGTTGTTCTACGTCGTCCCCGAGGTGACCACTTACACCGCTGAGATGGGACTCAGTATCCCGCTCTGATCAGTACACGCGTACGTCATCGAACCGGCCCTCATAGAGCAGGTTTCGCGGATGGGTCGGCTCGTCGCCCGACAGCAGTAGTCGATCGATCTTTTTCCAGCTGTTTTCGTAGCCGAGATGGCCGTATTCGAGCAGCCGCCGGCCACGGTGGCCCAACCCATTGCGGTGGATCACCTGTCGGTCGGCCCCGGTGGTGAGTGTGTCGACAAGGTCGGCTGTCGACTCGATCCGGCGGTCGAACCGTGTCCATGCCTCGCCGACCGTCCCCGGCAGATGGGTGTACGAGGAGCCGAACCCTGGCAGGTTGAGGTCGGCGGCGATCCGCTGGCCGCGGCGGTTCTGGTGGGGAAACAGCTTCGCGCAGTAGGTTTCGACGGCATCGATCCGAGCGGCGTGGGCACGGATCTCCGGGTGGGTGAGGCTAACGTTCATGAATTCCGGGTGGGGAACCACCACCGCCGCGTCCTGTCGGTTGAACTCAGCCATCGCCCCCTCGAAGGTGATGAAGTCCGGCACCGGTTCATCGAGGCCGATCGCCAGTAGGTGGCGACGGTTGTTCCAGTCGCCGGTGAAGACCTCCCGGGCAGCGACGACATGCAGTTCCGAATCGCTGTAGGCGGCTGCCTGCGCTTTGATCTCCGGCAGCCGCGTGAAGTGTGGCGCGTAGACGAGGATGTCGATCCCTCGCTGCTTCGCCCGTGACACAACACGCTCATCGAGCAGTTTCGTGTGCATGTCGACACGGGTCTGGTCGGCATCGCTCACGGTCGATGGTTTCCCCACATCCCTTAGTCGATATCGGTTCGTCGCCGGACGCCGTCGGCACAGCAATCGTTATACCGTCGCCACCGCAATCGATAGCTATGAGTTCATGGCGGTGTGGCATCGACGGCTGTGGCATACAGACCGAGACCGTCGAGGAACTCATCCACCACCAGACGACCCAACACACCAAACACGAGTGTCAGGTCTGTGGAACCATCGTTCCTGACGGCTACTTTGCCATCCGCCACGCCTTCGAGGAACACACTCGCGCCGAATACGTCCGCGCCTACGACGCCGACTCCGAAGCCGTCCGACGACGCGAGGCGATCAAAACACAGATCGAATCCGAGGCCGATCTTGAAGCCGTTATCGCCGATCTCGACGCAGTTAACTGAGCTTTTTTTGACTACTACCGTTCCTCGCTGTCTGCGCACGGGTGCGAAGCACCCGTTCGCATGGTTTGAGGAGCTACCGCTCCTCACTATCTGCTCGCGGCAACGCCGCTCGCACGGCCCGAGGAACTACCGTTCCTCGCTGTCCAGCACACGGATCTGGTCGCCACGAACCGTCACCGGGATCGGCACCGTCGCCTCGTAGAGCTCGACGGTCACCTGATCTTTGCCCTCGTCGATGCGCTGGACGCGAGCCTTCTCGCCTTGGAAGGGGCCGGCGATGAGCTCGACGATGTCGCCCTCGGCGATCCCCTCGACATCAGGGGTCGGCGAGAGGAAGTGTTCGACCTCCGCCAGCCCGGACTCACCGGGGACGATCGATCGTGCGTGTGGGATCTCATCGAAGAGCCGTTCGAGAGCCGCTGTGCCGTCGGCTTCGACCATGACGTAGCTCGTCAGGGAGTCAGGTGAGAGCACGGCGTGGATCTCATCTTCCTCCTTGGTGGCGATCATGTCGGCGACCGTCTGCTCTTGGCTGGCGGTCGTTTTGACGGCGTAGATGCTCATCAGACACCACCGGGAATGAAGCTCATAACCGCAAAGATGATGAAGCCGAGCAGCCCGACCAGCAGAATGCCGGCCCCAGCGATCTTCGAGACCTGCGAAAACTCGTTCCACGATGGCGTACTCGCCAGTTTGAGCACGCGCACATAGCTGTTGAGATCGTACGGAACGTCCATGTTGCCCGACGTTTGACGCGAGGCTTTTTTTATCTATTGATGCACGTCGGCGGCTGGATCGTCAGCAAACGCCGAACAGACGGTGTTATTCGACGAAATCGATATCGTCGTCATCGTCGACCGGAGCTGACTCGCTCGATGCCTGGGCGGTTTCGGCCTGCTCGTCGGCGACCCCGCTGCTGCCGTAGATCTGCGGGGAATCAACGCCGGTGACGACGATCATCGTCCGCATCGTCCCCTCCAACTCCTCGTCGATCGAGGTGCCCCAGATGATGCGGGCGTCGGGGTCGATCCGGTCGTAGATCTCCTCGACGACGCCCTCGGCTTCCTCGATAGCCATGTCGTTGCCGCCGGTGACGTTGACGAGCGCGGAGTTTGCCCCGGAGATATCGACATCGAGCAGCGGCGAGCGGAGCGCGCTTTTGACCGAGTCCTGTGCTTTTGACTCCGAATCGGATTCGCCGAGGCCGATCATGGCGACGCCGCCTTTCTCCATGACCGTCCGCACGTCGGCGAAGTCGAGGTTGACGAGACCGGGTTTGGTGATCAGTTCGGTGATTCCTTTCACTGAACGCATCAAGACCTCATCGCTGACCTGGAAGGCTTGCCGGACGGGGAGTTTGCCGACCGCATCGAGCAGCCGGTCGTTGGGGACGACGATGACCGTATCGCTCACGTCACGCAGGCGTTCGAGGCCGGCTTCGGCGTTGGTGCGCCGAACCTCACCCTCCGCGGTGAACGGTGTCGTGACGATCGAGATCGTGAGCGCGCCGGAATCACGGGCGGCCTTGGCGACAACGGGGGCCGCACCAGTTCCGGTACCGCCGCCGAGGCCGGCGGTAACAAAGACCATATCGGAGCCCTCGATAGCATCGTAGATCTCCTCTTGGCTTTCGAGGGCGGCCTCCTCGCCGACCTGTGGCAGCGAGCCCGCGCCACGGCCCTCGGTTTTCTGTTGGCCCATCAGGATCTTGCTGTCGGCCTCGATGTCGACAAGGTGTTGGACATCGGTGTTGGCGGCGACCAGCTTTGCACCTTCGATGCCCTCCTCAGCCATGCGGTTGACCGTGTTACCGCCGCCCCCACCACAGCCGACGACGGTGATATCGGTCTGAAGATCTTCGAGAACGTCCTGGAGTTCCTCGTCGGTCATCGAGCCCGACTGGGGGCTGCTGGGTGGGCCAGTCTCTGTTTGCTCGTCGGCCGCGGAGTCTTCGGCCTCGTCGATAGCGTCGTCAACGATAGAGTCCATTACTGTCCGTGGCTTGCGAACCAAGCCTATTTATCTTTCCCCATTCGTCAGCCGGCCGTCTGACGCGGTTTCAGCCCGCTGGCCGGCCGGATCCGCTTCGGGCCAGTCGACGGTGAACTGCTCGACGCGCTCGCTTTCAACGGACTCGGGGGTGATCTCTCGGCCGTTGACGGTCACCGTTTCGCCGGCTGCCAGCCGACCGAACGTCGGGCCTTCCGGCACACCGAGGGTGGCGGCCTTCGCTGGATCAAACCCGGTGTCCCGACAGACGACGCCCTCGGCCGTCTGTTCGACCGATTCGTAGTCAGTTGCCAGCGATTCAGCCAGCCGATCGATCAGGTGCTTGAAATTAGCCGTGTCGGCGACGAGGGCGCGACCGGCCGGCAGCGTCGCTCCTTCGGTTGTCTCGTAGCCGATTGTTGTCTCGGTGACAGCCGCCAGCGTTGTGTCGGGATCGACTCCGTTTGCCGCTGCGATGAGGTCGTCGGGCAGTGAGACGGCCGTCCATGTCTCCGCCGGGTTGGTGTCGCCGTCGCGGCTGGTGTCGCTGTCGACCGCGATCTCGCCGAACCGAAGTCCCTCTGCGACCGGCGATAGTGTTGCTTCCGCGGCGTCGACGACCGCACGCGGTCGCTCACCCACGGTTCGGAGCCATGTCTCGCTGACGACCCGATACCCGAGGTCGTCGATGACGCGCTCCAAGTCGGGTTTCTCGCCGTCGACGACGGCCAGCTCGGCGGCACTCGCCGCGAAGGCGGCATCGATCACCTCGCGGTTGGCGGCAGGGTCGCCCATCGCATCCAGTTGCCAATCCGAGCCGATATGGCCGACCGCCCAGTCGGTCTCGGTGACGATCCGCTCACAGCGCGGCGTGTAGTGGCCGCCGCCGAAGCCGACGACGTGGCGCGGTGCTTCGAGGCCATCCGGGCGGTGATCGGCGGCGACGCCGCCCAGATCGAGGACAGCCTTGGCAATCGCGCGAGCGGCCTCCGCGTCCTGCCATTGCTCCTCACCGCTGCCGAGTTCGACGAACATCGACGGCGTCGAACACGCTGTCGGGCCGTGGTGGGTACATTCGATGCCGACCTCGTAGTTGTCAGGTGCGTGCTCGCTGAGGTTGTCGACGACGGTCTTGTGGGCTCCGGGTGCAGCACGGGCAAACGAGCCGGCATCGCCGCCGTACTCCGCCGGCCCGAAGTTGCCCGTGACGTGGGCGGTCAGCAGCCGGCCGGTATCACCGGCGTGTCGGGAAACAAAGATGATAAAATCGAGGTCGTCAGGGGTCGAAAACGCCGGTGTGGGATCGTCGAGTTCGATGTGGATGGTGTCGAACTCGCGGAGTTCGAACCCCTCGGTCGTGTAGTAGCTACCGCCGCCGTCGCCGTCGGCGCGGTGCTCATCCTCGTGGGCTGTCCACTCGCCGACGGCGCGAAGCTGCTCGCCGAGATGCGTCGAGGCCTCGTCGGCCCGGCTGACGACGATGCCGATCATATCCCTGCTGGGAGATCGATCAGCAAAACGCCACCGGATCGAAGAACACAGAGAATTTAGGGGCTGGTCGCCCGACGACGGTGTATGGATGTGTACGGAATCGTCGGCAACCCGGTCGGCCACTCGGTGTCGCCACCGATGCAGACGGCCGGCTTTGCCGACCGCGGTATCGACGCGACCTACGTTACCTTCGAACCCGCCGAAGACGAGATTAAACAGGCGATCGACGGTGCGGATGCCCTCGGGATCGCCGGGCTGAACGTCACGATCCCGTTCAAACAGGATGCCTTCGAGATCGTTGCGCCCGACCCCCTGGCCGCTCGTATCGGCGCGGTCAACACGGTCGCCTTCCCTGCCGATGGCCAGCCGCAGGGGTACAACACCGATGCCGCTGGCGTGACGCGCTCCTTCGAACACCACGATGTCGCGATCGACGGCCAAGATGCGGTCGTTGTCGGTGCCGGTGGCGCGGGTCGGGCGGCGGCGTTCGCGCTCGCCGATGCCGGGGCCGACGTGCATATCGCTAATCGAACCGTCGAACGCGCCGAGTCGCTGGCCAGCGAGGTCGACGGTGCGAGCAGCGGTGGTCTCGACAGCTTAGACGAGACGGTGCCGGCGGCCGATCTGCTGGTCAATGCGACGAGCGTTGGGATGGAGGAAGCCAAGACACCAGTTCCGGCGGGGTTGCTGCACGATGGACTTGCCGTTCTCGATGCGGTCTACACGCCCCGAGACACGCGATTGCTCCGCGATGCTGATGCCGTGGGGGCGACGACGATCCAAGGCCTGTGGATGCTGCTGTTTCAGGGTGTGGAGGCCTTTGAGATCTGGATCGACGAGGACGCTCCGATCGAGGCGATGGATGCGGCGTTACGCGACGCCTTGGACTAACCACACACGCCGTGTCGGAGGCGGCAGGCTTACAGCCGGAACCCCGGCGAGTCGGCGATATCGCGGTAGAACGTCACCGAGTACGCCGTATGACAACAGCAACGAGACGTAGTTCGATTCTCCGGCCGCAATCAGCGTCCCGATACTCGTGGTGCCGGTACGGGCGTCGTCGGCCATCCCGATGATCCCGCCCTGATAGAATGGCAGCACGAACAGCAGCAGGCCGCTTACCCTCACCGAAACGGCTGTTGCAAGCAGCGGCGACGTTGTTGGGACGAGCAACTGTGGTAACTGGAGGAGGCCGATCACCGCCCGACGACGATGATGATCGGGTTGCGAACGAGACTACTAATGGCCGGTTTTAGCGACCGAATTGCAGCCATATGTGGTGATCTCAGCCAAAATACATTAACGCACTGAATCGTTGCAGGAGGCCAATCGTGTGGGGCTGTGACTGGTTTTTAAATAGCGGCGACGCGTATCAGTCACTAATGGCCTTACTCAGCAAGCTCAAATCGTTGTTTGGCATCGGTGGGGGAGCCGACGATGACCGCCGCACGGAGACGACGGTCACGGTCGAACACGACCCTGATGCGGTGACTGACGACGAGGTCGACGAGCCGGCCGACACCGCGGAGCCGACGAGTGAGCCCGAACCGGAGCCGGTCGACGGCGACGCCACAGCAGACGACACGGCAAATAAAGAGCCGGCCGCTGAGCAGAGCGACGATGAGGCTACGGCAACCACCGACGAGCCCAGAGCCGACGCGGTGACAGACGAATCCGGCCCCGCGGTCGCTGTCGACGATGCGGAGGCTGAGTCGGCCGACAGCACGGAGTCAGCGGCGGCCGCGGAACCTGAAGCCGACACCGACGACGGCGACGGGTACAGCGATGCGCCGCTGGATTCGATCAAGGGGATCGGCCCGGCTTACAGCGAACGACTCCATGACGCTGGCATCACCTCTATCGCTGAGTTGGCCGAGAGCGACGCCGAGACAGTCGGCGACGCGATCAACGTCTCGCCGAAAACGGTGAGCAACTGGATCGACCGCGCCGGCAAAAAGTAATCGCGCACGAAACTGTTACCCGCCGCCGGCGACAGGCTCTGTGTATGCAATCGCCGACTGTCGTCACCGATCGGGCGGCGTTCCGTTCGCTGGCGGCCGACGCGCCACCGGGAGCGCGCGTCCCGGTCGAACTTCGGGTCGCCGTCGCCGATCCGTTTGCTGCGTATCGACGGGCCCGCGACGGCCCCGGCGGCATCTTTATTGAAACAACCGGCGGGCAACCGGGCTGGGGCTATTTTGCGGTTGCGCCGGTCGAGCAACTGACAGTTAATCCCGAGGCCGTCGTCGCTGACACTGAACGAGCAGCCGGCGGCGACTACCAGCGCGAAACGCCGTCGCTTGCCGCCCTCGCCGGCCTGCTCGACGGGGAAACGCTCGTCCGCGGCGACTGTGAGGTGCCCTACCCCTGCGGCGCGTTCGGTTGGCTCTCCTACGATATCGCCCGCGAACTCGAAACGCTTGACGGCGACGCAGTCGATGACCGTAGACTGCCGCGACTGCAAGTCGGTGTCTACGACTGCGTGGCGGCGTGGCCCGAACCGCACGACGACGACACCGAGTTGCGAATCACGTGTTGTCCGCCCATCCCCGAAGCCGCCGACGCCGACGCTGTCGACGCCATCTACGAGACGGCTGTCGAGCGAGTGTCATCGCTGGCGAGGGCAGCCCGCGAGGGTGATCCCGGCATCGGCGACCCGCCGGTCGACGCCGCCGACGCCGAGTTTTCCGGCGACACCAGCGAGGCCGCATTTGCTGACCGCGTCCGACAGGTGAAAGCGTCCATCCGCGACGGGGATACCTTTCAGACAAATCTTTCCCAGCGGTTGACCGCGCCCGCAGCCGTCCACCCGGTTGCCGCCTACGACGCGCTCCGTGAGGTCAACCCCGCGCCCTACTCGGGACTGATCGAGTTTTCGGGCCGCGGCGACGACCGCTGGAACGGGATCGATCTTGTGAGTGCGAGCCCGGAACTCCTGCTTGAACGTGAGGGTGACCAACTCATCACAGAACCCATCGCCGGCACCCGGCCGCGGGGCTCGACGGCGACGACCGACGAGAGCTTTGAAACCGACCTGTTGGGCGACGAGAAGGAACGCGCCGAACACGCCATGCTGGTCGATCTCGAACGCAATGATCTGGGAAAGGTGAGTGCGTTCGGCTCCGTCGATGTCAGCGAGTACCGCCGGATCGACCGCTACGCCGAGGTGATGCATCTCGTCTCGCAGGTCGACGGCCGACTCCGCGAGGATCGCTCACTGGCCGACGCTGTCGCCGCGATGTTCCCCGGCGGCACCGTCACCGGCGCGCCCAAACCCCGAACAATGGAGATCATCGACGAGCTCGAAGCGACCCGGCGCGGCCCCTACACCGGGAGTATGGCAGTATTCGGCTTCGATGGCCGGGCGACGCTCAACATCATCATCCGGACGCTGACACGGCACCGCGAGCAGTATCACCTCCGCGTCGGAGCCGGCATCGTTCATGACTCCGATCCGGCAGCCGAGTACGAGGAGACGCTGGCGAAAGGCCGCGCGCTGGTGACCGCCATCGACGACGCGCTGGCCGCCGGCCGGCTGACCGTCGAGGAGGCTGCGAAATGAGCGCGCGGGTGATAAAATGAGCGCGGACACGCTGCCAGCAGCAACGGCCGGGCTCACCGACGGCAACGTCGCCGGCGGGCCGCGTGTGCTTGTGATCGACAACTACGACTCCTTCGTCTACAACCTCGTCCAGTACGTCGGCGAGTTCGCCGGCGAGGTAGCTGTCCGGCGCAACGACGCCGTCGACCCCGACAGGGTTCGGGAGATCGACCCCGACGGGATCGTCCTCTCGCCGGGGCCGGGAACGCCGCAGTCCGCCGGCGTCTCAATGGATGTCTTCGACTTCGCGTGTCCGATCTTTGGCGTCTGTCTCGGCCATCAGGCGATGTGTGCGGCCCGCGGCTCCCACGTCGGTCACGCGCCGAGCGTCGTCCACGGGAAATCCTCGACGATCACCCACGACGGCGAGGGGCTGTTTGCGGGCCTCGATGGCGAACTCAGTGTTGGGCGCTACCACTCGCTGTGTGTTGAACGCGGCGAGTTGCCCAACGACCTCGTTGCAACCGCCCACACGGCCGACGAGCGCGAGGTTGTAATGGGCGTCCGCCACCGCGAGCGACCGCAGTTCGGCGTCCAGTTCCACCCCGAGAGCATCCTGACCGACGACGGCAAGGGGATGGTCGAGAACTTCGTCGATATCTGCGAGGCCACCGATGACTGAACCGGAGTCGAATACCCTCATCTATCACGTCGACGGCGAGCTAGTCCCAGCCGACGAGGCCAGTGTCAACGTCGCCGACCGCGGCTTTCTCTACGGCGACGCCGCCTTTGAGACGATGCGCGCCTACGGCGGCGAGATCTTCGCGTGGGACGCCCACGCCAACCGCTTACAGGAGACCTGTTCGGTACTGGAGTTACCACATGGACTCACAGACGACGATCTCTACGGGCGAATCACCGATCTGCTTGCCGCCAACGAGTTGAGCGAGGCTTACGTCCGGCTGTCGATCACCCGCGGTGTCCAGCCCGGCAAGCTCACGCCCGACGAGGCTGTCGATCCCACGGTCGTCGTTATCGTCAAACCGCTGCCCCGTGGCGGCAGCGACGGCCAGCCGGTGTACGACGGGCCGGCAACACTCCAGACGGTCAAAACCAAGCGCGTCCCCGACAGCGCGATACCAACACAGGCAAAAACCCACAACTATCTCAACGGGGTTCTCGCACGCCTCGAACTCCGCGTCTCGGATGCCGACGAAGCGATCATGGTCGACACCGACGGCCATGCCGCCGAGGGCGCGACGAGCAACCTGTTTTTCGTTCGCGACAACGCACTCCGTACGCCGAGCCTTGCTGTCCCGGTGTTGCCGGGGATCACCCGGGGTGTCGTTCTCGATATCGCCGAGCAGGAAGGGATCCCCATCGAGGAAGGCCGGTATACGCCCGACGAGATCCGCAACGCAGACGAGGTGTTTCTGACCAACTCGACGTGGGAGATCCGCCCCGTGGCGGTCGTCGATGGGATTCAGGTCGGCGGCGATGCGGCGAACCAGGGCGATGATAACGACACTGCGGCAGCGACGCAGTCACCCGCGGGGCCGGTCACGACGCTGCTCTCGCGGCTGTTTGCTGCGCGTATCGACCGCGAACACTACGACTGATCGCTGCCGGGAGCTGTAGGGTTAAACGGTCGCAGTCGTTACCAAGATCCAATGAGTGCTGACAGGCGGATCGCACCGGTTGACGACGTACCGACAGATACGACATTCCTGTTCCGCGTGCGGCCGACTGACGCCGAGGTTCGGGAGAGCCCCGATAGGGAATCCGGCGAGATCAGGGAGGCGATCATGCTGCGGGACGACGAGGGGGTCGTCGGCTGGCTCAACTACTGTCAGCATTTCCGACATATCAAACTCGACAAGGGCTCCGGCGCGGAGATGCGCAACGGCGAGATCATCTGTACCAATCACGGCGCGTACTTTGAGTCCGATACTGGGTTCTGTACCTTCGGGCCCTGCGAGGGCGCGTACCTCAGCGAGGTTGATCTCACGGTTGCAGACGGCGTTGTCCAACTCGTCGACGACGACTACGAGTTTGTCGGGCGTGGTGGGATCGAGACCGATCCGGCCGATCTGGGTTCGAAATCGAACCGCGAGTTCTGATCGGCAATCCGGTGTCCGCCGGCGGTCATTACCCTATCTTTCTACAAGGAGAGAATCCCGGCGTTTACGCCGTCACCAGAACGCCGGCGTTCTGGTTGCCCGCCAGACGCAGTCTGGCGACCAGGCGTGAATCCGACAACTCCACCACAGCCCCCGTCGATAGCAGACCGGATATTCAACGCTAATCCGCATCATTAAGTAGGTTTGTCTACATAGCCTATGCATGGCGATTCAGGTCACTCGAACCTACGTTGCTACCATACGGAATCAGCAACAGGTACAGAGTGGCTTGGATTCGCTCGGGTTTGCCGCCTCGAAGCTCTGGAACATCGCACGCTGGACGTGCGACCGTATCTGGAGCGAAACAGGGACAATCCCCGAGGATGGCCCACTCAAGGCATACCTGAAGAATCACGAACGCTACGCCGACCTCAATTCTCAGTCGAGTCAGCGAGTCATTGAAGAACTCGCTGAAGCGTTCCACGGGTGGTATGCCAAACGCCGAAACGGGGACGACCGCGCAAACCCACCGAAGTATCGCAAGAGCGGCGACGACCACCCACGGTCGACGGTCACGTTCAAAGAAGACGGATTCAAACACGACCCCAAGAACAATCGGATACGCCTCTCAAAAGGCCGCAACCTCAAAGAACACTGGTCAGACTTCATCCTCTGCGAGATCGAAACCCGACCAGATGTGACCATTGGGAACGTCCGTCAGGTGAAAGCAGTTTGGAACGGAGACGAATGGGAGCTCCACATCGTCTGCAAACACGAGATTGAGGCTGAGTCTCCCGGCGACGAAACTGCTGGAATCGACCTCGGTATATCGAATTTCGCCGCCGTCTCGTATTCTACGAGCGATCACGAGCTGTATCCGGGGAACGCTCTCAAGACCGACGAACGGTACTTCGCCAAGGAGATAGCGAAGTGCAACTCGTCTCGGTCGAACAAAGCACTCAAACTCCGACAGAAGCGTTCTGAGCGTCGATCCCACTACCTGCACGCTGTTGCGAAACACATCGTTACAGAGTGTGTTGAACGAGGTGTCGGGACGATTGCTGTCGGCAATCTCGAAGGCATCCGTGAAGACGATGAGACAGGTGAGCCTCGCAACTGGGGCGACCGTGGCAACGAAGGCTTGCACGGGTGGGCACTCGACCGATTCACAAACTTGCTCACCTACAAGGCGAAAACCGAAGGCATCGCCGTAGTTGTAGTGAGCGAGCGAGACACGTCGAAGACGTGTTCGTGTTGTGGACAGAAGCGAGACGCCAACCGTGTTGAGCGCGGCTTGTACGTTTGTCGAAACTGTGGAACCGTAATGAACGCTGACTCGAATGGTGCGGAGAACATTCGGTGTCGGTTAGATCAAGCAGAAAAGGTAACTCTGAATCCTCGGTCGTCCGGGGATAGGAGTAGCGGGCGTGTGGCACGTCCAGTAGTCAACCTGTTCCGTCGTGGAGAACACGACCCGAGCTGTGGACAGGGGACGTTCGCTGAACAAGCGAGCAGCTGCAAATCATAAATATCCCAACTGCGGTCGGGAAGCCTCGCCGTTGACGGCGAGGAGGATGTCACATCAGCGACCACCGGAACGAGCCGGCCGGCATTGAACACAGCCTCGGGCTCCTGAAACCGCATCTTGCGCCCGGTGTTGAACGGCTTTCCACGAGCCTCTCGCGGGAGGCAGCGATCAACCGGCTCGTTGAGTGCCACGTCGACCGCCAGATCGAACATCTGCGGCACGGCGATGCCATCGCAGACAGCGTCACCGCGGTCGGCGTTGTCGACGATTTCCAGGATCAGTACGACGGCAAACGCGGCGAACTCCACGTCATCAATATCGACGGTGAAACCGACGTCGCAACGCTCCGAGCAGCTCAGCCAGAGATCGACGCGCGGATCGGCCGCCTCTGGGAGTACTGACCCCCGAGCCGAGCGGCAGCGACCCGTGTCCCGGCTGCAACTCATTTATGCTGCCCCCCGTCAAAGCCCGCTTGTGAGCACCATACGCGACGGCGGACTGTTTCTCCTGTTGTCGTTTCTTTGGGGCACCTCGTTCATGGCGATCAAACTCGGTGTCGAATTCATGCCGCCAGTGTTGTTCGCGGCGGTGCGGTATGATATCGCCGGCATCCTGATGCTCGGCTACGTGGCGGCGACGACCGGTGAGTGGCGACCACGAAGCCGTGCCGACTGGCTGACCGTCCTCGTCGGCGCGACGCTCATTATCGCGCTCTACAACGCTTTCCTGTTTATCGGCCAGCAGGGTGTCACCAGCGGCGTCGGTGCCATCCTTATCGGTATGAACCCGATTCTCGCGACGGGATTCTCCCGGGTCTTGCTCCCGCAAGAACAGTTCGGCGGGATCGAAACCGTGGGGCTTTTATTCGGCTTTCTCGGCGTGGGGTTGGTCGCTTTCCCCGAGTCAACGAGTTCGCTTGCTGCCGATCTCATCGCGCCGGCGTTCGTCCTGTCGGCGGCGGGCTGTGTCGCGTTCGGGAGCGTCGCCATCCAGCGTATCGACAGCGACATCGGCACCGAGGGGATGGTCGCGTGGTCGACGGCAGTCGGAGCCCTGTTGTTGCACGTGATGAGTGCCGGCCGTCCCGCGGAGTCTGTCGCCGACGTTACTGTCACGCCAGTCGCGATCGTCTCAGTCGTCTATCTCGCGGTGTTCGCCAGCGCGGTCGGCTACGTCATCTACTTCGAACTGCTCGATCGCCTCGGTGCGATCGAGATCAACCTCGTTTCGTACTCCGTCCCAGTTTTTGCTACTCTCTCGGGGTGGCTCGTGCTCGACGAGTCGCTCGATACGGCGGCGATCGCTGGCTTCGTCGTCATCTTCGTCGGTTTTCTGCTGCTGAAACAGGGGCTGATCCGCGACCGTCTCTCAGCAGGCCGAGAGACAAACCCAACAGATCGATCGTGAGCAAAACGCGTTAGCGGCTCTCGTGTGGTTCGATCCTGTTCAGGCAGTCAGCTGGTCTGACAGAGACAGCACATATTGCTGCTATCTTTTCTCAAGGCGAGAATCCCGCCGTTTACGGCGGGCGTGAAGCCGACAACTACTGACCGTTCCACCGTTGGTCGAAGGCTGAATACCCCATGTTAGCAAACGTTTATTGGAATTGGGTGTATAGAAAATGTTACGGCCAAATGAAGTATAACCTCGAAAAAGGGTCGCACACGGTGTACGCGCTCCAATATCACTTTGTGACCGTCACAAAGTATCGGAGCGACATCCTCATCGACGAGATTGCAGAACGGCTGGGGGAGATCGCCAGTGATATCGCCGCAGATTTCAATGTGAACATCCAGAACGTCAACGGTGGTTCTGACCACGTTCACATCCTGTTTACCGCAGAACCAACCACTGAGCTTACCAAGTTCATCAACTCGCTCAAGGGTGTCTCGTCTCGGAAAATTCGGGACGAATACCCAGAAACCCGGCAGGCACTCGATGATGCCTTCTGGCAGCCGGGATACTTTCTTGCTACGACCGGACAGGTGAGCATCGACGTGTTGATGGACTACGTGGAGGATCAGTAACAATGCCGAACACCGTCACGAAGACGTTACAGGCGACGTTCGCGCCACCGACAGCACACAAACAGTCGAAGCTGACGGATCTGCTTAAAACGTATCGTGACGGGCTACAAGCGGCCTTCGATGCTGGGGCGAGTACCATGTCGGCAGTCAGCGACATCGTGACACCCTACGACCTGCCGTATCAAGCGAAGGCCGCCCTCTGCAACTACGTCCCGCAACTCCGCAACACGTACAACGCCGAGGAGTTAGACGACGAACACCCGATACGGCTCACCAATCAAGCAGCGGAGTTCGATCACTCCGCCGACCGCGACTACGAGTTTACATGGTGGGTTCCACAACCGGGCCGGGGGACGAACTTCTGGATACCGCTTCGAATCAATCCTGAACAAGAAGACCTCTGGCATGATCTTGTATCAGAGGACGCGAAAGCAGGCGAGATACGGCTGCAACAGCACCAGAACAACTGGGTACTACACGTCACCGTCGAGTACCCGGTCGAAGACCCAGCGACAGACGGTGACGCCACATACGTCGGGTTAGACATCGGAGAAACCGCCCTGATAACGGGCTGTGCCCTCAAGGACGGTTCTCCGACTGACCCGTTCGTGTGTAGCGGCAATAAAGCGAAACACCTCCGCAAGGAGATGCATACGACCCTGAAACGGCTGCAAGAGCGTGACGCTGCCGAGTGGCGGATCGACAATCGATTCGACCACTACCAGAACGCGCTCACTGATATTGTCGAGAAAGCGTCTCGGCAGGCCGTCGAGTATGCCCAACAGTTTGAGAATCCAGTGGTAGTGATGGAGGATTTGACGTACATCCGTGAATCACTGGATTACGGCGAGTACATGAACCGTCGGCTGCACTCGTGGGCGTTCGCCCGGCTGCAAGGCCGCATCGAGGATAAGGCGGCGGAAGCAGGCGTCCCCGTCGAGTACGTGAATCCAGAGTACACCTCGCAAACGTGCCACTCATGTTACCGTCTCGGGCGTCGGGACTCACAGGTAGAGTTCCGATGCCCGCACGACGACTGCCACGTTTCGACGTTTCAGGCCGACATCAACGCTGCCGCTAATA
>NZ_QMDW01000020.1 GCF_003605635.1 Halonotius pteroides | reverse complement strand
GCGGGACGATCGTCGGTATGACCCGAGGAACGCGCCGCGAACACATCGTTCGCGCGACGCTGGAATCGATCGCCTACCAGACCAAAGACGTCGCCGAGGCGATGGTCTCGGACGCCGACATCGACCTCTCAAGTCTACGTGTCGACGGTGGTGCGGTCAAAAACAACTTCCTCTGTCAGCTCCAATCCAACATTATCGGCACGGAAATCGTCCGGCCGGTCGTCGACGAGACGACCGCGCTTGGCGCGGCCTACGCCGCGGGACTGGCTGTTGGCTACTGGGATACGGTTGACGAACTACGGGACAACTGGCAGGTCGACCGACGCTTCCCTGTCGACGAGGACGCCGACATCGAGGTCAACTACGACCGCTGGAAAGACGCCGTCGAGCGATCCGAAGACTGGGCCCAAGACGAGTAAGTCGTTCCGAGCTTCGTTATTTTTTGTTGCAGCGTCGACGAAACGCTCATACAGCAGCGTGTCGACCGTCAGGTATGCGCTGGAAGCTGTTTGCGGATCTCGCCGAACGCGCCGGCGACGACGAGATCGATGTCTCTGTCGACGACAACGAGCCGACCGCCGGCGACGCGCTTGCGGCGTTGCTGGCCGACCATCCCGAGTTGGAAGAGCGGGTGTTCACAGCCGACGGCGATCTTGAATCCCATCTCAATCTGCTGCGGAACGGCGAGAACATCACCGATGCCGGCCTCGCCACGCCCGTCAGCGACGACGACGAGCTCGCGCTGTTTCCGCCTGTCAGCGGTGGGTAACCGAACGCTGCCGCAGCGCGACCCACACACTCAACACAGTACAGCACGACGACAGAGGTATGTACGCAGTCGTTGGCTGCAACAACTGCAGCATGCTGTGGCTGCTTACCGATCCCGACAGTGCGGACTCCGCGACGTGCCCGCGATGTGAGCGGACGCACCAAACCAGCAAGCTGAAACGGTTGTTCGAATCCGAGGATCGATCAGCAGCGAAGGAGGCCCGATCTGCGTTGTTGGCGAAAAAGCAGGGCGATTCGGAGACCTTTGCGGATGTTGCTCACGTCTCCGAGCTCGAACAGCGGGTCGAGAACGCCGGCATCGACGACCGAGAGTACCTAGAAGCGGCCGGACTTGACGCCGACAACATCGCCGCCGCAGGCGAGACAACACGCGAATCAGCAGGTTCCCATGACCAGATCGTCCGCGAAGCCGTCCGGGAGGCTGGTGGCGGCGACAAACCAACTGAAGATGAGATCGTCGCCTACGCTGCCGACCGTGGCGTTCCGAACAAAAAAACGAGCAACCTCCTCGAAAAGCTTTGTCGGGTTGGCGATGCCTCCGAAAGTCGCGGTCGGTATCGGCTGCTGTGAGCCGACAGCAGCGACCCGACCTCAGCGACCGAGCGATTCGTGGGCACTCGACAGATGTTGTGAGCCGAGTGCGGCAAGCAAGGAGAGCTCGCCGGCCAACGCCCCGACCGCGATCGCCTCCGCCAGCGCGTCAGCGTTGCTCCCGGCAGGGTCGCCGCCGCCGCCGACACTGAGGATGTCGAGGGCTTCTGACTGGGTGGGGAGCTTTGTCCCGCCGCCAACGGTGCCAACCTCAAGACTCGCAAGCGACACCGACATGTAGAGGTCACCAGCGTCGGTTTCCTCGGCGGTCGTAATCGCGTTTGCCCCCTCGACGACTTGGGCTTCGTCCTGTCCGGTGGCGAGGAACATCGCCGCGACCGGGTTGGCGACGTGGGCGTTAAATCCGAGCGCGCCGGCTTTCGCCGAGCCAAGCAGATTCTTTCGGGTGTTGATCTCGGCGATCGCCTCGGGCGTCGTCTCAAGCGTTTCGGCGACAACCTCGCTGGGGACGACGACATCCGCGGTCACCGAGCGGCCCCGTCCCTCAACGGCGTTGATCGCCGCAGGCTTCTTATCGGTACAGAGGTTCCCCGACAGCGCGACCAAGGAGGCGGCCGTCTCCGATTCGACGACCTCGCAGGCCGCTTTCGTGGCAATGGTGACCATGTTCATCCCCATCGCGTCCTTCGTGTCATACTGGAACCGCAGATAGACGTTGTTGCCGACGACATAGGGCGTCACGTCCTGTAGCTCGCCGTGGTTCGTCGTCTCCTCGGCGGCATCTCTCAGCGCAGCTTCGTTGTCCCGAACCCACTCGACAAGCGCGAGGGCTTCGGCCACGTCGGTGACGCTGAACACCGGCGCGCGGGTCATCCCGGCTTTCGTCACACGGGCGGTCGCACCGCCGGCTGTGTTGATGACCGAGCAGCCACGATTGACCGAGGCCAACAGCGCGCCCTCGGTGGTCGCCAGCGGGAGGTATCGCTCGTCATCTAACGCGGCTCCGTTGATATCGACCGGGCCGACAACGCCAAGCGGTACCTGCACGGTGCCGATCATGTTCTCGATGTTGGGTTCAGCGACCTCCGCTGGGAAGCCGTAGTCGCCGATCGCCTCACAGTTGGCGTCGCTTTCGGCTTCGACGACCTGCCGGCGGACGACGGCGGCGGTGTCGGAATCAGTGTGATCAGTCAGTTCATGAAGGCGGAGCTCGCCGGCCTCGACGCGCTCGACGAGGGCGGCCACGCGGTCGGCGTCTGCGGTCATAGGGAGGCCTGCGGGCGGCGGTTGCTAAGGGTTGTCGGTTGTCGCTGTCGACGGCAGCAGCCAGTCGTCGCGCGATCACCGCCGATGGTGAACTGTCGCCCGGAGAAAGGTGAGTTGGTGGCCGACAACCGTCTCGAAGTCAGCATCGAAGACGCTCATATGGTCGGCCGGGAGTTCGATATACGTCGACTTCGGGATGCGGCCGGCCGCGGCCTCGGGGCCCTCGGTGGGAACGATCTGATCGCGACTGCCCCCAATGATGAGTGTGGGACAGCGAATCTCTTCAACAGTCGTGATCGGTCGGTACGACGGCAGCGCGAGGAAGACACGGGCCGGCAGCCGGTTGACCCAGTCGGAATCGCGGTCGACGGCATCGAGGATCGCCCGTCTCGCGCCGGGAGCGGTGAGCACCGCGAACTCGCCGGGCTCGTCGACGAGTCGTACCTCATGGCCGCGGCCCACCTTCGAGCCGAGCGCGTCCCGCAAGCCAGCCAGCGTCGATCGCAGGAACCGTGTTGGCTGTCGCAGCGACCGACGAAGTTCCTGCCGGCCGTCAACGAAGGGCGCCGTTGCGATCACGCCGGCGACGCGGAAGTCGTCGGCAGCGACTGAAAGAACATGGCCACCTGAAAAGGAGTACCCCCAGAGAACGAGCCGGTTGCTGTCGACGGCGTCAGTGTCGATCATCGCCTCGATTGCGGCTTCGTAATCAGCGATCTGTTTCGCTGGCTCGGCGAGTTGCCGGGGCTCACCCTCGCTGTCACCGTGGTGTCGGAAGTCGAAAACGAAGGCAGCAAAGCCAGCGGCCGCGAACCGCTCGGCGACCGCCGGGAGGACAGACGATCGCCACATGCCGAGCCCGGGTGCCATCACAACGACCGGTGGCGTGTCGGTCTCGGCGGGTAGGTACAGCGTCCCGACACAATCCGTGTTGTCGCTATCGAACTCGATAGTACGGATCGAATACGCTTCCCGCGTCGGGCGGCAAAGCGACTGCTGGGCTCGTGCGTTCGGACGTCGACGACCACGGGAACGGACTGACTCGCTCATTGAGCCCCCAACTGCGGGAGTGCTGCGGATAGCATACATCTCATCTGTCGGCTAGGAACTAAACCATTGACCCTGATGTGCACCAGACCGATCGACAGTCTCGATTGTTGATGTCCCCCATGCTAGATGGTGGGTATCTGCCACGCTACGGGTCGTTTTCGGGAGCTTTTATTAGACAGCGATATAAAACGACGATACTACCCCGCTATGAAAGCCCGTCTCCGGCGTGCGTTTGAAACTGTCGGGTGGACTGGAACCGCCCTGTTGTTGGTGCTCTTTGGCCTCTATCAGGGGCTCCAACAACAGGTGCTCACTGTCAAGCTGCTGTGGCTCTCCTTAGAGATCGTCTGGCTTGATGCCATCTCGGCCAGCCTCGTTTTTACCGGCTTCCTTCTGTGTACCGGGCTGTTGCTGATCCATGAGGTCTCGACACCTGCGAGCAATGTGCCCGAACTCACCGACGGCCCAGAGCTGACGGCGATTATTCCGGTCTATCGGGACGCGAATGTCCTCCATCGAAGCGTCGACAGCTTGCGGGCGTCGACCTACGAGAATCTTGAGATCATCATCGCCTGCGAACCCGACGACGAATCGACGATCATGGCTGCCGAGTCCATGACCGACGATACCGTGTCGGTGATGATCAACGAGCATCCAGGCTCGAAGGCCGGAGCAATCCAAACAGTTGTCGAGCGATCCGAAAGCGACGTCTTCGCCGTCTTCGACGCCGACGAGGTTGTCGACGAGTCGTTCCTCGCCAGCGGCATGGGCGCAGTTCACATCGAGGGCCACGACGTGTTCCAAGGTCGTCGGATCCCCGAGCCAACCGGCTTCGTCGAAACGTTGGCTTACTGTGAGCGCGTGACATTCCATGCCAGCTACAAGCTGGTTGAGTTGACCGGGTTCCGCAACTGCCGGAGTTCGTCGACGGTCTTTACCCGAGCGGCGTACGAAACGGTCGGCGGCTACGACGACCTCTTGACCGAAGACCTCGCCTTCGCCCACAAATGTTATCGCCATGATCTGTCGGTGCGACAGGCCAGAAACTACACCAGCCTGATGGAGGCCCCACATACGCTCACGGATTTCTGGGGACAGCGCAAGCGATGGCGCATTGGACAGGTCGAAGTGCTGCATGCGACGTTGATGGGTCGGCTCACCGACGGGATCCAACACCGCCGCTGGATCTCGATGTCGCGGATGGTCACAAGCATCGGCGGCAGCATCTTCCTGTTGGTGTTGCTCTCGAAGCTCTCGGTGTTGGTGTTGTTCGACGCCACACTGTTTTATCTGCTCCCGATTTTCGCCACCGCGCTTATCGCCGCTGGCGTCGGCTGGGCGGACGCCAGAGCCGGTGACATCGACTCGGTCGCCTCGATTACGCTCATCGCACCGTTTGTCTACCCGGTGTTTGGCGTCCTCATGCTCAAATCGATTCTTGAGTACGCCGTCAGCTGGGACGGCACATGGTACCACGTTGAGAAGACCGGTGCCTGAGCAGCATCGGGTCACTTATTGAACTCGCCGGCCCACCGCCGGTATGCCCCGGCTGCTGCGTGATCGACAGTCACTGCCCGCTCGTGATGAGCTGCCGTGGTGGCTGTCGCCGGTGCCAACCACCATAGAGAATCTCGGCTTCCGGCTCGTCTGGCTCGTTGTCGCCATCAATCTCGTAGGCACCGCCTTTGGGTTCTGGTACTACCGCGCCCAATTTGCCGCGACGCCCACAGAAATGTGGCTCTTTGTCCCTGACAGCCCGATGGCAACGCTATTTATTGCGGGTGCGTTCGCGCTGTGGGCTGTTGGGCGAGCCAACGACACGCTGACGACGTTGGCCTTTTTTAGCAACATCAAACTCGGCTTGTGGACGCCGTGGGTGTTGGTTGTCTTCGCCGAGGAGTTCCTCGCGTTCACACCGCTCCCGCTGTATGCCTTCCTCCTCGTCAGCCATCTCGCCATGGTCGTCCAAGCGTTCGTCCTCCACCGAATAACCGACTTTCCGGTTCGGGCGGTCAGCCTCGCAGTACTGTGGTATACAGTTGATCTCACGGTTGACTACTTTATCCCCCTTGTCGGTGAGCCACACCATACAGCGATCCCGCTGGCCCGCGAGACACCGATCGCACTGGCGGCAACGGCGTTTCAACTGGCGGCGTGGGCTGCGGTCGTCCTCACCATACTACCGCTGTTGTGGGCGTTGGCAACGCGGGTTCGGACGCTGGAAGCGAACCGTTCGTTCGATCGCTGAAACGGCAGCCGGCGAGAGGTTTTACCGGCTGGCGCGCTATCGATCTGTATGTCCACAGACGACGAGAGTCGCCTCTGTATCGTGGGTGCCGGACTCGCCGCAGCGGGGATAGCCGACGCACTCAGCGACAGATCAGTGTCGGTCACGGTGCTCGAAAAGAGCCGCGGCGTCGGCGGCCGTGCCGCGACCCGTCGTCGAGACGGCTGTCGGTACGACCACGGCGCGAACTATATCAAAGACAGCGACGAGCGAACCCGTGAACTGCTGCAGTCGCTTGGGGCCGACGGGCTTGTCGACATCGACGCGCCGGTATGGCCCTTCGACGCCGAGGGAACGATCTCGAAGAGCCAGCGGCCAGAATCCCACAAATGGACGTGGGAGGCCGGGATCACCCAACTCGCAAAGCGGCTGTTTGACCGAACGGATGCTGACATCAGGAAAGAAACTCGCGTCGACACACTCGAAGAAGGCCAGTCAGGCTGGACGATCAGTGATACCGACGGAGCGACCCACGGCCCGTTTGACGCCGTCGTGTTGACACCGCCGGCCCCCCAGACGGCCGACCTCCTGCGGGCGACCGAACTCCTCGACGGCGACGACGACCTCGCGGCCGCTACCGACGCCGTTGATCAGGTGCCGTACCGAACGATCCGGTCGCTCATGCTTCACTACCCCTTCGAGATCGATCCCCCATACTACGCTCTGGTCAACGATGACCGCGGCCACGATATCGGCTGGCTGGCTCGGGAATCCTGCAAGCCCGGCCACATCCCGGCCGGCGAGGAGCTACTCGTCGTCCAGATGGCACCCGACTGGTCGACAGCAAACTATGATATGCCGCTCGACGACGCCGCAAGCGAGGCTGCTATGAAGGCCGCTCAGCTGCTCGATGACGACCGCCTCACGGAACCGGACTGGGTCGACGATCAGGGGTGGCGGTACGCGTTGCCGGATGCTGGCGTCGACAGTGACGCTGTCGAGCCGCTGGAAACACACGGCCTCTATCTCGCCGGCGACTGGGTTGTCGGCGAGGGGCGAGCCCATGAGGCCCTGTGGTGTGGTGTCGACGTTGGCGAGCGGCTGGCGGCGACAGTGTAATCGATCACCGAGTGCCGAGCTTTTTGTTCGTGTAGGGTGTTTTGAGTGGTATGTCAACCCTCCAGCTCGACTTTCACGTCCACTCGGAGGGCTCCTACGACGGCCACGAGCCGGTCGATCTCATTCTTGAACACGCCGCCGACATTGGTCTCGATGGCGTCGTTATCACCGACCACGACGTGATCTATGAATCCAAGCGTGCAGCCGAACTCGCGGCTGACTACGGGCTTATCGGGATCCCCGGCGTCGAAATCTCAACCGCCCACGGCCACCTGCTTGCGATCGGCATCGATGAGATGCCGCCACGCCGTGCGCCGTACGACGAAACAGTCACCTGGATCCGCGACCGCGGCGGCGTCGCCATCGTCCCCCATCCATTCCAGCGAACCCGCCACGGCGTCCGCAAGAGGAATATCCCCGATGTGGACGCGATCGAGACGTTCAACGCCTGGCTGTTCACCGGCTACAAGAACCAACGCGCTCGGCGGTACGCCGAGGCCTACGGCTACCCGACGGTCGCCGCCAGCGACGCCCACACGCTGCCGTACGTCGGGCGAGCCTACACCGAGATTACGATCCCGGAGATCGACCGCGAGGCGGTCGCACGCGAGGATGTGCTCACGGCGATCCGCAACGGCTCAACAGCAGTCCAGGGGCGACGGGCACCGGTGCCGATGGCGGCCAAACATTACGCGATCGGTGCAGCCAGAAAAAGCGGCTACTACGCGAAGGTTGGCACGCTACAGACGGCCTCCTATGCCAGATTTGGGACGCTCAAGAGCGGATCGCTCCTAAAAACAGGCGTGGAAAAGGGCCTCGCGGGGATGGAAAAACTGGTTGCAGCACTGCGATAACGAGGTGGATTAGCGGGTCACCGGAAAATCAAGCACGTCGTCGAACTCCTCGCGGAGGGCTTCGGTGTCAACCGGCTTTGTCACGTAGCCATCGGCACCGGCGCGGGCGGCTTCCCGCATCTTCTCGTTTTGTGAGACGCTTGTCACCATCACGATCGTCGTTTCCGGGGATCGGGATTTGATTCGGCGAAGGGATTCGATGCCGTTGAGCTCCGGCATCATGATGTCCATGGTGATGACATCCGGTCGCTTCGCTTCAAAGACCTCGATGGCCTCTGTGCCGTTTTTTGCCGTCCCGACGACATCAAACCAGTTCCCGATTGTATTCGAGACGATATTTCGTTGAAACGAGGAGTCATCGACGACGATCGCCCGCTGGGTCATAGCGGTACGTTACTGGGCGAGTATATAATGGTTGCTCATCATGTTTCGGTAGTGATAGTGGCGATTGCGGTGTCCATATCAGTCGTCTTGTGATCGCGGCTGAAACGAAAGTGTCGAGCCGTCCAGGTACCAGCCACGGAGAAATCGGCCGAGCACCCACAGTCCGGCGATAGCTGAGATCCCGTAGAGATATTGCAGTTCCCACGATTCTTGCAACAGCGCATGGTCGACAGCGACATTGTTAGGAGACGCCAGCGTTCCATGCACACCCACGGTCGTGTCAACCGATACATCAGCGACCGGCTCACCGGTTAGCGTGAATCGAACGGATTGTCCGCGGGGTTCGGTTTCGATGACGACAGGATCAGCTGCAACGACCGTCCCCCAGACTGTTACCGCGTCACCCGTAGGTACATCCTCATTGATCACGATAGCTTCTGGGCCGGGATATCGCCCGTCTGTCGCATGTGGCACAAGCGTGCCATGCCACACTGAGAGACCGGCCAACAGCCCAACGAGGAGTGCGACGGCGAGTAGTCGGCGACCACGAGGCGTCATTAGATCAGTATGCCGATAGCACGCTCAAAGCTATTGGGATCACAAATCAGAACAAGAAGATCCAGAGGCAAGTAATCGAACCGAAGCCAGACGTGCTCGCTGACGCTGCGCGCGACTGGCAGGGCTTGATCTCTTCAGATGGACTTGTAGCTCCTCGCGTAAGTTCTCGGAGCAAAAAGGTCCAGGGGCGAGAATCGAACCGAAGCCAGACGTGCTCGCTGACGCTGCGCGCGACTGGCAGGGTTCGATCTCTTCAGATGGACTTGTAGCTCCTCGCGTAAGTTCTCGGAGCAAAAAGGTCCAGGGGCGAGAATCGAACCTCAGTCGTTTCGCTCACTACGTTCGCTTCACTCCCTGCTTCGATTCTCTTTTCTTTGACCTTCTCCTCACAGTGTTCTATTCGCGGTGCTCCATGCGGAGCACACGCTCATAAGGTGAGGTTCGGAGAAGGTCCAGGGGCGAGAATCGAACCCGCGTCTCAGCCTCCACAAGGCTGAAGGATAGTCCACTACCCTACCCCGGACACGCATTCTATCGTATTCCGTTCGGGAAGATATACGTTACGACTCGGGGACTCCGCGGGAACACCTGCCATCCAACCACTGGCCGCCGAGCGCGACGCTTTTGTCGTCGCCGCCGCTATGAACGAATAGCTGTGGCCATCACGGACAAAATCTACGTTAAAAATCATCGCCAGCTCGCCTCGCAGTTGGACACCAGCTTCCCGAAAAGCGCGTTTGCGGGGGCAACGCTTGATATGCTGTTTACCGGCGATAGCCTCGCCAAACTCGACACTACGACTCGCGATCGCGTCCTCGATTTCTCGGAGGATTTCCTCGACTGTAGCTGTGAGTCTCACCCGTACTGTGGCTGTGCCGAACGGAAATTTATCGACTACCTGCTGGAGCTTCGCGCCCAAGGGTTCGGCCCTGACGCCATCGTCGATGTGATGGGCGACGACTACATGCTGTATGCGTACTCCGGGGATATCCTCTCATTTCTCGATCAATCAGTCCGCACACTGGAGGCTGCTGAGGCACTGGCCGACATTGAGGACACAGGCCGGAGCGAAGCGATTCGCACCGCAAAACGGGATCTGACAGGGTAACCTACCCGAGCCGGAAGGTCGGCTCGTCTTCTTCGCCCGTGTCGACCTCCGCATCGAGATCCTCCAGCCGGACGACCTCCTCTTCGTCTTCAGTTTGCTCATCAAGGCGGTCATGCAGATACGTTACGTACTGCTTGTGCTCTTCGAGCTGTTCGCGGAGGTGGTCGGCCTCAAGTTCGAGCCGTTCGTGTTCGCGGACGAAGCTCTTCGGCACCTCAACTTTCGGTGGGAACGCATCGCTGTCGTCAGCATCGTCGATGCGCGCCTCGGGAACGACCTCGACGTGGCCATCGTGGGCGACGAGAGTTTCGACGTACTCTCGGAACACAGCCGACAGGGAGATATCACGCTGTTCAGCGATCTCGCCCAGTTTCTCGAAGGAATCCTCGTTGACACGGAACGAGATGGTCTTGTTTTTGTTTCCCATGGTGTACGCTCGGTTGCTCACACATGACGGGTGCGAATACTTAATAATTCGTCAGACGCGGCGTGTCGACGCGGAACTCAGGCTAACACAAGCGCGAAACCGGATCGCTAACGGCGGCGAGTGCAACTACGGCTGTGGGCTCGGATCAGCCGTATCGACTGCGTCGCTTTCGATGTCATCGTCAGTTGAATCCGAACGATCACCGTCAGTGTCGGCAGCCACATCCGCACCGAGTTCATCCGTTGTTTCGAGGCTCTCCAGCCCCTCAACGACGGTCTCAGTGTAGTTCGAGCCAACATCGCCGTACTCCTCGCCTGCCATGCGGGCGTACTCGTTGCCAGCCGCATCGAAGGCGTCGATCCGGTCGAGTGTTCGGTCAGCGGTTTCGACGACCCACTGATCCCGCGTTGCGGCATCGACCTCGGTGATCGACTCGGGGCGCACAGAGACGTTGATCCCGCCCTCGTCGGTTTCGTAGGTGCGGGGTTTGCCGACGACCGCAACGTAGGCTGGCGGTTCAAGCTCTCGTAGCGCGGTTGCGGCATCGGGCTGATACTGACCGGCGTAGACAAAGAACGTCCCCGTCGGATCGACGATCCGGCCGCGCCAGTATTCGTTGTCCTCGCCGACATCCTCGGTTTCGGTGAGTGTGCCGACGACGAAAATCCGGTTGGCGCGCTCGCCGGTCGGCAACAGCAGGTACACCGGCGCGCGGTCGTCATCGCTTTCCTTGAATGTGTAGCTGGCGTCGTTGAACTCGGCGGCGAACACACGCTGTGCGACCTCGCGGCTGACGGATTCGGCGTCCGATTCGCTCATCTTAGATCGACCTCGCTTTGATTAGCACGCTCTCGGCATCGGCTGGCCCGTCGTGTTGGTCGAACTCGTTGGCCAGCACGTAGCGGCCGAGCGTCGGGCCCGTGACGGTGAAATACCGGCCGAGGATGTCGGCGCGCATCTCGTCGGCAACGACCGTCGTATCGAGGGCATCTTTTGCAAGCTGTTTGGCTTCGTCCAGTTCGATTCCGGTCAGTGCCTCGGTTGCCTCGCGGTTGAAGATCACGTCCTGCACCTCATGGCCATCATCGAGGACAGCCTTGATACGGAGATCGAACTCGCCGTCGACCTCGCCGTGTTCGGCACACCGTCCGTTCTGGAGGACGCGCGTACAGTCGTCCTCGGGGCACCGTTTGACCAAGCCGCTACCAGATTGGACATCGACCAACGCACCCTCGACGGTGTCGCTGTTGTCGCCAACCTCGACCGCCTCGTCGATCTCGGTGATCGTCGTCGTGCGGTTGAGTTTAACCGAGTAGGTACCCTCGTACTCGTCGGTGACGACATTCGAGAGCTCGTAGCATTTGCCTTCCGTCAGTTTCTCCAGTTCGGAGGTTTTGAACGCGACGAACTTGATCGTCCCCGATTCGTCGCCCAGCAAACCAACTTGGGAGATGGAGTCACTACGGGGATCCCAAAGGTCGACCAGTTTGACGCGGAGGTCGACCCACTGCTCGTCTTGGTTGATCTCGTTGACCAGCACTTGGTCGCTGCCGCCCTGGCTGATCTCCTCGCGTTCGATGCCGGCCGCTTCGAGGTAGCTGTTTCTGACACTCCGGGTGGCCTCATCAAGGGGGACTTGGTACTCCTCAACGAGCTGTTGGAGCTTGGATTCGACCTCGTCTTCGGTGACATCGACGTGGTCTGAGAACTGTTCGGCGATCTCAGCTGCGTGTGTTCGCAGTTCGGTCATGGTGGTTGCCTCCGCGGTGTTTTCAATGGGAGACATATGTCGGTTGGTGTCGCATCGTATAAAAGATATCGGGAGCAGGCTGAAAGTGAAATCCGACAGCAAGCCGCGGGGTTGAACGATAGCACATCAGACATCTTCAGTGACACTACGGTAACGCAAGCCCGGAACGCCACCAGCAACGAGTCTATACCGACAGCCATCGATGGATAACTATGGACGACCGGCTTGAAACGTTCCTGCGGGAGCGACTCCGCGCAGCCGGCCGGAACGTCGAACGCACGCGTGCCGCTTTCAGCGAGGGCAAAGCCGAAACTGACGACGACGCGAGTACGGCGTTGCCAACCGACGATGCCGGCCGTGCGCAGCTCGTGTGCCGCCGCCATGGGGTGAAGCGCGCCGCCAAGGTCGACAACGAAGGCCGCCCTGCCTGTTTCGACGCCGAACACGTCGACTGCCGTGGCTGTGTTGAGGATATCGACGCCGGGCGGATCGAAACCTGGGACGCCAACGGAGACGAAAATACCGACAGCTAGTGCGTCGTCTGTCGAACCCGGATCGCACCTTCCGAGGTGACACTAACGAACAGTCTGGTTCTGACGTTCCGGCCTTTGATCGCCGTCGAAGCCTCATCGCTGATCAACTTCATCAGGTCGGGGGCGGTGTAGGTAACCTTCAGGTTCGCCTCGTCGGCCGCATCGAAGATCAGGTTCGGCACGTCATAGAGATCCGTCTCGGCAGGGATTTCGACGCGCACGGGTGCCGACAACGCTTCGGCAAACCCAACGGTCTCGGTCGCTTTCTGCACATTTTTGCGGGCACTGCTCTCGATGTTTGAGACGTTGGCCCGGGAGGTGCCGAGTCGGTCGGCGATATCCCGCTGGCGGAGGCCGTGTTCCCGGAGCGCAAGCACCTCGGCTTGCCGCTGGGTCAACACATTGGTCTCGGGATCGAACCCGATCCGGTCGAGGAGTGCGTCCACATCGAGTGACGCGCCGTCCTCATCCGGTGGCGTCGCGGTTGGCGTGCCATCGCTGTCAGTCATTGCTCAGCTATTGTCGGGGGATCGCAAAAAGCTACAGACTTTGCTGTCCACGGCGGCATCGCTCGATGGGGGGCCTCAGCCACCCCAGAAGTTCTCGCGGCTGCCGAGGCGGTCGCGGTCGGGGCGATTCGGACTGTCGTCGCTGTTGTCTGGGTCGTCCTCCTCATCGGCCGATTCCGCAGTATCGCTGTCGTCGGCATCGGTATCGTCGGTCTCGTCATCATCCGAATCGGCGTCTTCCGCTGTTTCCTCGTCGTCCTCTAGGGGGAGCCGTTCGACGACCTTCTTTGCGCGGGCGTGGCTGCCTTTGACACGATCGATTCGCACCTTCGCACGGGCCGGGGGGAGCAGCCCATCGACAAACACGATGAAGCCATCCTCGGTGCTGCCGACGCCGGCCCCGCTTTCGTGGATATCGTCGATGTCGACGATGACCTCCTCGCCAGGGGTGACCGGCTGCTGTTTGAGCTCGGTGATCGGCATCCCGTAGTGTTGACACCACTCCGCGCCGCCGCGGTTCTCCTCGTAGTGTTGACACCCCATGCCTTGCATCCGCTCGGAGAAGCTCGGACAGTCCTCCGCCAGTGGACAGTTCGCCATACACTGTCGTAGCGAATCCCCCGTCTAAACGCTTCCGCTGCCGGGATCGCAAACCGCGTGACTCTTTGGCACCCGCCATCAGGTGGCTGTATGAACCGGTATGCGCCCGAGTTGGCCCTAATCGCCGGGGGGATCCTCGGGGGCGGGGTCGGCGGGTTCGTCCTCGTTTCGCTTGGCGATCCGGCCGCGGCGATCGTCGCCACCGTCGTCTGCTGGTACCCCTTCGGGGCCTACGCGGTACGTACCAGCGATTCACCGACTGGCGTCTTACCGCCGCGACTCCTCACGGCCGTTGCCGGCGGTGCGTCACTTGTTGTTTGGGGCGAGATCGTTCGCCAACAGCCACCAACCATCGACACGGTTGTCTTCGGTTGGCTGTTGGCGCTCGTGGTCTTTCTGCCGGTTGCGGGCTACGCCACCAGCTACGGCACCCCACCAGCGAGCCTCAAGCCGCGTGCTGTTGTCGTCGTAACGACGCTCGGTGCGGCTGGGCTACTTGCTGTCGGAACGGTCGCTGCCACCGGCCCGGCGGCGATCAGCGCGTTGTTCGTTTTCCTCGCCGGTTGGCTATTCTACGTCGGCGGCGTACAGCCGACACAGCGACAACGCCGAAACACACTGCTCGGTGGCCTCGCTGTAGCTGCCGGCTTGGTTGTCATCGCCGGGGGCACGACTGGGCTAGCTGAGCCGCTTGTCGCCGCGGCGTTGGTCGCCGCCTTCGGGCCACTATTTGGTTATGTGTTGACGACAGCTCCGCGGTGAGGTCGCCACAGCCTACATGAACTCCCGTACGTCGGAGTACCACATGTCGTGGTGATCAATCGCACCGATACGCTCGGCGATCTCGACGGCCAGCGCGTGCCAACACTGTTCATGGGCGTCGAGATTGTACTGGCTGTCCTTGCAGGTGCAGCCGCCGTCTTCGATCACGTATTCGGATTCGTAGCCGACGACGACGGTGAAATCACGGTACCGCTTCACCCGTTGTTCGGCCACCGCATCGATAGCCTTGCCGCCGCGGTCGCCGTGGGCCGAGAGGATGGCGGTGACGATCGCCGGCTGTAGCTCACCGGCCGCATCGAGTGCCGCCCGCCAGTCGTCGACCTCGCTCACAGCGGGCTTACAGCACACCGGGCCTAATGAGGTTCGGTGTCCTTTTTCGGGCGGCGGTACCCACGGTCGCTATGGAACTCAGCGAAGGCGGCGTCGAGATCGACGTCGAGCAGCCACGAGACGGTACCCGGGAGGGCAGCGGCGACGGCGTGTTCTTCAATCCGACAATGGAACTCAATCGGGATATCACGGTTGCCGTGCTGCGGGCCTACCAAGAGCGCGAACCGCGTGTTGCCACCTATCTCGATGGGATGGCCGCCTCCGGGATTCGGGGCGTACGAGCCGCAAACGAGGGGTACGACGTGACCTGCTGTGATACCGACAGCGAGGCCGTCGCCCTCGCCCGCGAGAACCTCGCTCGCAACGATCTTGATGGGACAGCCACCGAACGCAACGTCAACGCCCTCCTGCATGAGGAGATGTTTGATATCGTCGATCTCGATCCATTTGGGACGCCGATCCCCTTCGCTGACGCTGCCTTCGCTCAAACCCGCAATATGGTCTGTGTGACGGCGACCGACACCGCACCGATCTGTGGAGCGCATCTCAACAGCGGGAAACGCAAGTACAGCGCGGTGCCGCGCAACACCGACTACCACCCTGAGATGGGGCTGCGAACGCTGATCTCCGCGTTAGTTCGGACGGCTGCCCGCTACGATGTAGCCGCCGAACCGATCTGCTCACACGTCAGCCGCCACTACGCCCGCACGTATCTGGAACTCGATCACAGCGCGAGCCGCGCCGACGACCTGCTCGAATCGCTGGGGTTTGTCCACCACTGCGAGGACTGTCTCGCCCGCGAGCATGCGTTTGGGTGGTATCCCGAGTCGGTGCCCGAGACGTGTCCGAACTGTGGGAGCAACCGCGTCGTCACCGCCGGCCCAATCTGGCTCGGCGGGGTCGCCGACAGCGAGTTTACCGAACTGGTTCGCCAGCAACTCAGCCCAGAATTGGGCGAACGAAAACAGGCTGACAAACTGCTGGCGACGGTCGCTGCTGAACTCGATACGCCGACTCACTACGATCAACATCGCCTCTGCAAACAGTGGGGCGTGCCGGCCAACGCGATGGACGAGTTTCTTGAGGATCTGCGCGCGGCGGGCTACGAGGCGACTCACGCCCAATACAGCGGGACGGCGTTCAAAACAGACGCGGATGTCACAGAAATCCGCGAGGCGGCGGCTCCCGGTGCCGACAACTGAACTGCTGGCTGGGTTGGTACCAAACGTTGGGGGGATCTCTCAGTGAGCAACCCAGTCATCGATAAATTCCTCTTGCCCACGGAACGCCGCACGCGACGGATAGGTATCGACGAGCGTGCCGATGGCGGCCGCCAAATCGATCGGCGAATGAGTGTGGTTCGCAACGAGAATCAATCCCTCATGTTCGGACGGTGGCAGCGCGCTAAAATCCGAACAATCCTTGGTCACGACAACGAGACCGTGCTTGCGGGCGTATGGAAGGATCTCGCTGCGGTCTGCGACACCGGGTTCGAGAACATCGATGACGAGATCGGCGTGATACCCACGCTGGGTGAGTGGTGAGCGGCCTCCCGCCCGACGTTCTCACCAATCAAAAAGCCTCACTCAGCACCAGCCATCTACGGCGGTGTGACGCCATCCGGTCGGTTCGCGTCGATCTCTTCGCGGCGGGCGTCGGTTTGTGTTTGCCGCGCCTCGCGGACGGCCGCCATCTTCTCCGGGTGCGTGTGGTGGTACGCGAGCGCCTGATAGACGGCCGCGAGGTCGAGGTCATAGTCCGCAGCGGTCGCCGGCGGTGTGTCGCCGATTTCCTCGACACGGTCGCGGAGCTGGAGCACCGAGATTCGCCGCCCCTCGACGTGTGGCTCATCGAGGAGCGTCTCCGCGACGCCCGACGTTTGTATTGCCATACTATCTCTATGTAGGTGTGACAGCCAATATACTTTTTTCGAGCCCGACTACATCCCAGAAGTGATCACCCTTCGATTGAGGGATCCAACGGCTGCACTGTGTGGGCGATCCATACTGCACGCCCGCTATCTCTGTCGTTACACCAATCGACTTTGCTCAGTTGAGCTAAAGCCGACCGAGACGGTGGTAATGAGGAATGTGGCTGTTCAGCAACCTGTGAAACGAGAATACACGTTGAGCACCGACAGCGGAGCCCGAACCCAACCAACTACCGTTCGGCGACTCCCCACACCAGCAATCCGTGCACGCTCGAATTCGGGCGGCCGTCTCGACGATCAAGCCGGTTGTGGCGACGGGCGGCGGAAGCATGAGCACAACTCAGTACACAGCGTATGCGGTTTGTTCGCGGCACCCTGTTGCTGATGACATGACTGTATCTCGCAGCGGACATCGCGACCTTGGGCGCGATCATCAGCCCGATACTGGCCGACATCGACAGCGTGGCGACCCAACCTGAGACAGTACCCGCCGACCGATCGCGGTTCCGGATCGGTGGTTACAACACCCTCCCAGCCGAGGTGTCGGATACATGTCGCCTGAGCGAACCGCCGAGGAGTCGACCGCTGACGATGGGGAACGTGGCGGCGACACCCCCGGTGCCGACAAACCGACCGCCAGCGACGGCGGTCGCGTCGAGCCGCGTGGGGCCCCGGATATCAGCGATCTCGACGCCCGCCTTGCGGAGCTTCGCGCGGAGTTTGACGACTTCGAGGCCGATATCGAGGATCGAACCGTCGATAAGCCAGCCCTCAAAGCTGACCTCGAACGCTACATTCGCCGAAAGCGCCGCCGCGGCCACGCCCGCGGCTGGGGGCCATATCTGGTCTTGTTGTACGGTACCGTCATGACCCTCGGGGCATTTTATTGGCTCCAGAGTGACTGGCTAGCGATCCTCGCTATGCTGATCATCTTTCTGTCGACGCTTGGCCTCTATACCCTGTTTGTGCTTGTTGGCGTCGGGTTCAACGTTCTCGGCGCGCCGGGGAAGGCCATCGATGTCGTCCGCGATCGGCGGGGCTGATCGCCGACCGTTCGCTTGGAGTCGCTTCCACCACATCGGCGGCTGACGGGCGTCTGACGCTGGGATAGGCTTACGTAGCTGCCACCCAACACCGAAGACAAATGGTCAAATCCACAGTCAGGTTCTCCGAGACGGTGATGGATCGGGTCGAGGAGCTGGTCTCCGGCGACCAGTTTTCCAGTAAATCGGAGTTCCAGCGGTTTGCCGTCGAATACGTTCTTTCCGAGGTCGATGACTACGAGCCCGAAATGCTGGATTTCGAGGCTGTCCGCGATGAGGTGTTTCCCGATCACGCCGTAGGTCGCGAGCAGCCCGAGGGTGACGGCGACGGCGAGTTCTATCAGGCCGCCGCCCGCGTCCGGCAGTTTGCCCTCCGCGGTGAGGTCGATACCGCCCGCGAGCTGATCGATACGCAGTATCCCGCGACCGACCCGCGGGCGATGGTTCTCGACGATATTATCGAAACGTATCGCCACGGCGAGTGAGACTCACCGCTGGCGACTCAGAGCCGGAAGCAGACCGATTATACTCATCCAGCCCCCAAACAGACCATGAGCGAGGATCCATTGGAGACGGTACAGACGCTGCTTGAATCGGTGATCGAGGACACCGACGACCAGGAGGTACATTACAAACTGCGATCGGCACTTCAGATACTGGAAGCCAGTAAGGTGGAGGTCTCAACGCTCAGGGAGGCTATCGCAGATCACCCCGAACTCGAAGACCGGCTCAGCGATCTCGGCTACCTCTAAGCTGGTTACACCGGCCGAAGATGCTCACAATCGCCGGCATGGACGACTTCCTCGCCGCTGTCGGTATCGACGACGAGCGCGCCGGGAAACTGGACGTCGACGGCCTTCCCCTCGATCTCGTTTCGACCCGTGTCGACACGGACTGTCCGGCCGAGCGTGCTGCTGTAGGCCCGCCACTGCTCGATGATCGTCTCCGGGGCAGCCACCAGCGCCGACAGCGATTCAAGAATCGTCTGCAGCACCGCCCGGCGATCGACCGCGCCGATCTGCTCTTGTAGGCTTGTCGCGTCGTTCGGCAACGCTTCGGGTGCGATGTTTGCGTTGAGCCCAACCCCCACTAACAGCCAGGAGACGCGATCGGCCTCCCCCTCCATCTCGGTGAGAATGCCGGCGAGCTTCTGACCGCCGCGGGCGGCATCGGTAGTTGCGTCAGCATCGCCGCGCCTGCTGTCGGGGGCATCGCCAACGAGTACGTCATTGGGCCATTTGAGCGTCGCCTCAACGCCAACGGCACGGCAGGCATCGACGACAGCAACCCCAGCGGCTAACGTGACAAGCGGAACGTGGGCGGCCGGCAACGTCGGATCGAGCACCGTCGAGGCCCAGATCCCACCGGGCGGCGAGTCCCACGAGCGCTCAAGTCGCCCCCGGCCGCCGGTCTGTTCATCCGCAACGACAACGATATCCCGGTCGCCGTCGGCCGCACGCTCGCGGGCACGGTCGTTCGTACTTCCGATCGACTCGTGGTATTCGACCGTATAGGGCGCCTCAAGTTCGTACTCGATTGCGGCCGCGCCGTAGGCCGGGACGCTCGTGACAGCGTAGCCGTCCGGTGTGCTCTCGATCTCGAAGCCGGCCTCACGCAACGCGTCGACCTGTTTCCAGACGGCGGCCCGCGAGACACCCAACTCGTCGGCGAGTGCTGGGCCTGTTGCCGCTCCCGTTTCCAAGGCCGACAACAGTGTTCGTCGTGTTTCGTTCATATGACCGGCTTGGTGTGGGCTGGCAAAGAGCCGTCGGATACAAACAGCCTGGAGCCGAACTAGCGGTATGCATACGCTGCTCGCCGGCGGGACAGGAACGCCAAAGCTGCTGGCCGGCGCAAAAGCTCACGTCGATCCCGCCGGGGTGGCCGTTGTCGGCAACACCGGCGATGATGTCGAACTCGGCGGATTGCTCGTCTGTCCGGATCTCGATACGGTGCTGTTCCACGAAGGCGGGGTACTCGACACCGACCGCTGGTGGGGGATCGACGGCGACAGCCACGAAACAACCGCGGAACTCCACCGGCTGGCCGACGCCGCCGGCCTCGACGATGGCCCGCGATTTCTCCCCGACGACAACCAGACCACCGGCCGCGAACTCGCCCGCTGGCGACGCTTTTCTGGAATCGCGGAGTTCATGACCATCGGCGACCGCGATCGGGCCGTCCACATCACACGAACGAGCCTGCTCGACGAGGGGTACTCGCTCACCGAGACAACCGCGGTTCTCGCCGATGCGTTCGATGTCGAGGTGACGCTGCTCCCGATGAGTGACGATCCGGTCGCGTCGCTCATCCACACCGATTCGGGACTGCTGCATTTCCAGGCATACTGGGTTGGCCACCGTGGCGACGTTGTTGTCGACGATGTGGAGTTCCGCGGAGCCGACAACGCTGAACCAACCGACGCCGTGCTCGACGCTCTCGACAACCCGGTCATCATCGGCCCCTCAAACCCGGTGACGAGCATCGGCCCGATGCTCGCCCTCGACGGCGTCGAAGCCGCCCTCGACGAGACCGAGGTCGTCGCTGTCTCGCCATTTATTAACGATCGTGTCTTTTCAGGGCCGGCGGCCGATCTCATGGCCGCGACCGGCCGAGAACCGAGTACACAGGGTGTTGCCGACGCCTACCCGTTCGTCGACGCCTTCGTGCTTGATACCGACGACGACACCGAGCTAGATCGGCCGGTCGTCCGCACCGACACCGCGATCGAGACGGTCGCCGACAGCGAGCGCGTGTTCGCGGCGATCCGGGAGGCGTTGGCGCGTGTTTGAGCCACCGCTCGCGTTGGCCAGCCTGAGCGGCGAAGCCGACGCCGAGTGGGCACTGGCTGCCGCCGATCACGCGGGCGCGGCGTTTCTCGGTGGGATCGCCCTCGATGCACCCACCCGCAAGGCCGCCGGTCAGCTTGTCGCCCGCGACCGCAATGAGTTCCTCCCGGCTGAGCCACTGGCGTTCATCGACGACCAACTCCGAGCGGTCGCCACCGATACCGCGTCGATTCGCCCAGCCATCAACGTCAGAACCACGACCGCCGACCCGATCAGAGCGGCGGCAGCGATCTGTGCCGACCACGATGCGATCTTAGAGATCAATGCTCACTGTCGCCAAGCGGAACTCCGTGCGGTCGGCTGTGGCGAGTCCCTGTTGGCCGATAGCGGCCGGCTGGCCGACTACGTCGCCGTCGCCGCCGAGGAAGGGGCAGCTGTCAGCGTCAAGGTCAGAGCCGAGGTCGACGGCGTTGATCTCCTCGCGGTCGCCGAGGCGATCGAGGCGGCCGGTGGCGATGCGATCCATATCGATGCGATGGACGCCGAACCCGTTGTCGGTGCGGTTGCCGACGCGACCGAGCTGTTCGTGATCGCGAACAACGGGGTCAGAGACGCCGACAGCGTTCGCGAGTATCGTCGCCTCGGAGCCGACGCCGTCAGCGTCGGGCGACCGAGCCGCGATCCAGACGGCCAGGTATTGCGCCGTGTCGCCGACGCCGTTACACAGCACACCCCGGAGGCGAACCCATGAGCGACAACACCCGGCCGCCGGCTGAGAGCGATCGAGACCGAACCCCAGCCGAAAACGCGCAACTCGCCCTGCTGCTCGAAGTTAGTGGCACCCCAAAGCCAGGGAATGTCGACCGCCACCGCGATCTCGATGGGCTCCGCTTTGAGCACTTCATGGCCGGTGCGGTCGGCGCGGCCGCGGGGCTCCGCCGGGCGGAAGCCGGCGATCCGGTCGGCGTCGCCTTCGAGGAGGCGGTCGCCGGCATGGCGACCCAACAGGGCGGCAACACGCAGTTTGGCTGCCTGCTGTTGCTCGTCCCACTGGTTCGGGCTGCTGCGACGGATGATCTCTCACCGGCCGGCGTTAGCGAGATCGTTGCGGCAACGACCGTCGACGACGCGGTGCAGTTCTATCGCGCCTTCGAGCACGTCGATGTCGCCGTCGGCGACCCGCCGCCGGATGCTGACGCACTTGACGTCCGCCGGGGGGCCGCGGCTGAATCGACGTTGCGGGAGCGAGAACTACCACTGGCTGCGATCATGGAACTGGCGGCCGACCCCGCCGAGGGGGTTCCTGACGGCAACGCCCGCGAGTGGGTCACCGGCTTCGACCGCGCGTTCACAGCAGCCGACAAATTGCTGGCCGACAGTGGGCCGGTCGGCGATCGCACGGCGCGACTCTTTCTCGACTTGCTGGCTGCGCAGCCGGATACGCTCGTAGCGACTACCCACGACGCGGCTACCGCCCGCGAGGTCTCCCAACGGGCCGCCACAGTTGCCGAGCGCATTGCTGCCGACGGCGACCTCACAGCCGCCGAGGAGCTCGCCGGGGAGTTCGTTGATGCCGGCTACAACCCCGGTACGACGGCGGATCTGGCCGCCGCCGCGCTGTTTATTGCGCTTGAACGCGGATTATCTGTATGACCAGCGACGACGGGCCCTCCGGCGAAGACGTCGCCAGCGATTGGCCGGTTGCGCTCCGGGGCGTCACCGAGTCGATCGTCGCCACCCTCGGCCCGAACGATCGCTGGAACATGGCTGCGCTTGGGTTACACGCCCCCGAGAAATCGGGCGAACCCGTTGAAGCGACAACGTGGGGCAACACCCGCACCAAGCGCAACTTTCATCGACAGGGCGGTGGTGTCGTCCAGTTCACCCCTGATCCACGAGCGTTTGTCGACGCCGCGGTGACGATCCGGGAGGAGGAGCATCCCGTATTGCCGAGTGCCGACGCATGGGTAGAGGTTGTAGTTGAATCCGTCGCAACCGGCACGGATGGCGGCACCGAGTGGGAGCGGTGGGCGCTTCGGCCAACCGACGCGGGGACTGTCGCCGCCGAGCGACCACACACGATCAACCGTGGCTTCGGGGCCGTTATCGATGCGACCGTCGCCGCCTCGCGGTTGGATGTGCCGAGCTACGACACCGAAACGTTGCTCGATCGACTAACGTACTTTGCGGAAACGGTAGAAAAATGTGGGGGGCCTCGGGAGCGGGCGGCGTTTGAAACGCTTAGTGAAGCGACCGACTGGCGGTCGCTGACCGGTGATGCGGACTGAACGACGACTGTCGCGGAACGAATCGTTTTAGTGGTGTTCCGGATAACTTCGTGTATGGCAATCAAACCGAAGTACGTCAAGCAGCTCGGTCGCACACTGCTTGAGGACTATCCGGAGGCGTTCAATACGGATTTTGAGACGAACAAGGAACACGTCAGCAAGCTCACCACCGTCGAATCAAAGGGTGTTCGCAACCGTGTCGCCGGCTACATCACCCGGAAGAAAGCCGCGAAAGTCTAATCGGATCTTTTGACGACGTTGTCCCCGCAAGCGCGTGTCACAGCCCATCGTGTAGCGACCGTAGTCGCCACGTCGCTCAGTAGACGTAGTCGTTCTCGGTCAACTGCGTGTATCCCTGCTTCCGCAGCCGGCGTTTCTGTTTTTTATACTGATAGAGGATCTTCGCTCCTGAGAGCCCGGAGCGGAGCGTGTTCATCTCGAAGAGATTCACCCCCTCGGCGGTAAGCATCCCTCGTACCGATTTAAACGTGCGATCCCAGTCGTCCGGGCCGTAGTCCCGACACAGCTCCGCAAACGTCACATTCCGAAGCAACTCGTCGCCGATCGCCGATCGCCAGCGGTCGTTGTACGCCGCCAGCTCACCGGTGGCCGCCAGCTCACCAGCGATGGCGCCGGTTCGAACGGCGACGTGGTCGCCGCCCTCATGGAATGCTGACGTGGTTCCCATCGCCCCGCCGACGACGGCGATCCCGGCGTCGGCTGGTGATTCGATCGGCTGCGTCGAGGAGATACTGTAGGTTTCGGTGCCGTCGCGTTTGCCGCGATCCTCGACGATCGGGAAGTCCGTCTCGATATCGTATGTATCGCCCCATTCCAGTTCAAGCAGGCGGCGGATGTAGGTTGCCCCGTTCGGGATCGTCTCGTCGTCAGCTTCGAGCAGCGGGTAGGCGTCGCGATCCGCAACCGCGTCGATGTCGAGCCCGATCGGCATCGTCAACCCGATCCGACAGACGCCGTCATCGTTCGGGAACACCCACGGGTAGGCGGTGTGGCCGGGCATATGCCCCCACCAGAAGGTGATCGCCGTTTTGAGCTCCTCAAAGACAGCATCGGGCACCCGACGGTACTCCTGGTAGGCGATGTGGTTGGCTTTCGGAGCGGCCAACCGCTCAGAGGCCGGTGTGTCTTCAGGAAGGTAGTCGTCGAGCACCTGGTTTGTGACGGTTCGCTGTGGCCCGTCAGCGAGAACCACGGCATCGGCACCGATAGCCTCACCGTCAGCGACCACGACCCGGTGGCGAGGCTCGTCGCCGGTGGTCGCAAGATCGCTCTCGACATCTCTGACCCGCACGCCGACCCGATAACTCGCACCGGCGGCCTCAGCCCGTTCCCGAAGCCAGTCGTCGAATCGCGCACGCTGGAAGGTGTACCCGAAATGGTCATATGAGGAGTCGATACCCGTACTCGTCAGCGTGCAATCCTCCGTCGGGCCGACAAACTCCGCGCGGTCGAGTTCCTGACAGATGACATCATCGGGAAACTCATCCGGGTGAACCCCCATAACGTCAACCCAGTAGTCGAGGATCCCGGCGGCATCTGTCGAATCCGGGCCAAGAACGTCGCGGTCGGCTCGGGGGACGCCTTTTTCGAGGACGACCGCCTCGGCGTTCTCGTCGGCGGCAGCGTGGGCCGCGGCCGCCCCAGCCGGACCGCCACCGACGATGGCGACATCTACGCGTTCCATACAGTTATCCGGCCTGATTGGGGCTTAAACCCACTGAAACAGCCCGCTATTTTCTGAGGCCCTTGCCTAATCCGGTGAAAAAAGCTGGCAGATATGTCATATGGTTGAATATGAGTGAAGGATATAGAGATTCAGTTCAGCACAGCAACCGTCTCGATTTTACGCTGAGTTTACCTCCCAAACGATTCAGCAAACAGGGCTGATTTACCATGAGTAGCAATATACTTACACTTATAGAGCGGCCAACCTATCAACCTCCAAGTGCTGTTGGCGCTGAGATCGTGGTTGAACAGTTATTATTGTACAGCGTGTCGTCCAGTTATATGCAGGTGTTTCCAACGACGTTGAGCGAACCAGATTCTCGCTCAGGCGTTTATCTGTATGTTTGTTTGTATGGCTTGCTATCGCTTCTGATTGGCGCAACGATATACTGGCAACCGGGCTCACTCACCCTCTCAGTTACGCCACAATCACTCGTTGGCCCAACAACTCTCGGTATCAGTCTCGCCACTGCTCTGACGTATGGCTCGTTCATAAGTGAGCGATTCCAGCGGCTTTGGGCAGATGCTCGAATCCGATTCACCGGACTCTTTGTACTCATGTTTGGCGTCCAAGTCTTGCTTGGTGACGCCCCTACATGGACAGCACTTACGTTGCTATCCATGTGCCTTGCATCTATTCCGTTGCGTGTGGGTGTATACGCTCACACATCATGAGAAGTACAACTAGTGATCGAGTAGTTCGGCTGTGTTGCCCCGACTGAGATTAGAGATACTCATATATGAGATACGCGCGCTGCATTCAGCAGTTGGCGTATCATTCCATTCAGTAGCTGATAGGTCGCCAAGTGACCGGTGTAGAGGGTGTAGTCAGCGACCTTGATCCCTGAACGAAGCAGTCCTAACTAGTTTAGGTCGTTAGTGGTGGGGCTACCGCCGCCTGGTTCAGGATGGCCCCCACAACGAGAATGATGACCACAATCGGCCGTGGGATCGTCACTCGCAGCTTCCGGGTGATGTAGCCACGGACAGGAGGGGCTGCAAAGGCTGCCAACAGTGCATATATGCTTGTCGTGCAGATGAGTCGAACTGGCTGTCCGGAGACGCTTTCTGTTGCCACCCCAACCGCCAGAAGAATCAAGAAGCTGGCAGCGAACCACGATGCGAGCGGCCCAGTCGTCTCAACCCGCACCAACTGGGCTATCTTGTGAATATACATAGCCCGTCGTTGCTGGGTACTCTCAACCTGCTCGGCAGCATAGGCGAGCGGCCTGTCTCTTTCGCCGAGATCTTTCAACGCCGACAACAGCACGAAGAATAATACAAACGAGAGTACTGTCCACATCGCTTGGGTGGCGGGAGTGACCACATATCTGCCCCCTTCCCCTGGGTCAGGAATGACAACGAACAGCAACAGCTCGACAGCAAGAAACACACACGCAATCACCCACCGAACGGCTGGCCGCTCAAGTTTTCCCACACTTGGCTGTAAATCGGCTCTGGCCTGAATAAATTCACTGTGTCAAAATGGTTCAATTCTGGTAGAATTGAAGATTCACATCGAAAACAAACTCAACGCCCACAGTGTCGAGACAACCGAACTCGATGCTTACTGAGGATGGTAAAACAGGGGTATCTGCCTCAAAATGATGCTATCAACCTGTGCAAGACACAGAGGTTATATTGGTTAATATTGAGCTATCACAAACGTCAATTTTCTATATGCCGGGGTTGTACTCTCAGTCATAGTATAATGGCGATTTCCAACCAGCTATTATTGGCGTTGGCTATTATCAACACATTTGCAGGCTGTATGAGCCTATTGGTGGTTTTGATAGATGGATATTCGCCAACAGAGATAGTCACGTCAGTCGGATTTTTGATGCTCGGAATGATCTTCATCGCAGATTACTATGAACGGACTCAACGGCCGAATACCGGTAAGTCTGCTACCTGATGTGTTAGACTTGCGTTTTAATTTTAGTATATGAATTCCGATGAGAGAACGGAGCATCCTGAATCGGCAGCGATGTGCTCTCGCCCTTCGAAAGCAATAATCACCCCCAGACACAGAACCATGACGTGACAATAGTTCAGGAACTCATCGGGGATCAGTCGCTAGCCGTTTGGATCGTGATTGGCACGATTGGGTTCCTGCTGACTTGGAGGGGCGCAAATATCGTCGAGTCGACGACCTCAAAGATCAGCGACCACCTCGGCGTCTCCCAAGCCGTCCAGGGTGGACTTATCGTCGCGGCCGCGACATCATTCCCTGAACTCGCCATTATCGTTATTTCAGTGCTTGTACTCGACGATTTTGGCGTCGGTGCCGGCGCACTCATTGGGACGGCGGTGTTCAATATCCTGGTTATCCCGAGTGCCGTCACTATTACTAGCGGCGACACAACGACGACACAGGGGATCGTCTATCGCGACGCCATCTTCTATACAGTCGCCGTTCTCGCCCTCTTCGGCGTGATCGCGCTCGGCGTTCTCGGAACCGCCGGACAGCAACGCGCACAGATCACCCCGCAGATGGGTGTCGGCCTGCTGGTGTTGTACGGCGTGTACGTCGTCTTATTGGTCGGTGGCAAGAGCGGCACATCAGCGCAAAGGAAAACAGAGTCGACAAATGTTCCAAAGCAGGTGGGACTGTTCGCGGCCGGGTTGGTGATTGTGCTTGTCGGTGTTGAGTCAATGGTCAGTATGACGGTACAGATCTCGGACGCGCTCAACGCGCCGCCCTTCCTGATCTCCGTGACTGTGTTGTCGGCAATGAGTTCGTTTCCCGACCTGCTTGTCGGCGTGAAGATGGGTGAGGCCGGCGACCAGCGGGCGGCGGTTGCGAACGTCTTCGGGACGAACACGTTCAATCTTGTCGCGGCATTGCCCATCGGTATCATCCTCGCCGGCGGTGTCTCCATCGGCTTTCTAACATCCGTGCCGTTGTTGTTATTCTTGTTTTACACCACCCTCGTCGTTGTGGTCTTAGCTGCGACGGACTTCGAACTCTCCACCAAGGAGGGATACGTACTCCTCGCGATGTACGTGGGTTTTCTCGGCTGGATGACAATCGAGGCACTCAGCGTTACGACGCTGCTAACTGAGGAGACGCTCCGAACCATCGTTGAGTAACCGACCTGTGCCTTCTATCTTGCATGGCAACTAGTATCAATTTCGATGCTCTGACAGCTGAGTTGCTCACTCAGAGGACTCAGAACCATCTGTAGTGAGCTAACCAACAATTCTACAGTACGCTGTAGGGAGTTGGTTAGCCACGTCTCGGATTATTCCACCTGACGGCAGTGGCGTCCAGACCGTTGACGACGGTGGTCGGCCAGTGCGGGTGTATGAACTACAATCATGAACTACATCACCGAAGCCCATTAGGCTCGTCGGGTGATTCAGACCCGAGCAACTGGCCTGTGATACTCTTGGCTACTGACTGTTGAATAATCCTAACGTTTAATCATAATTAATGTGTAGCAGTTGTTGCTATGTCAGTAGATGACACACCACAGACTCCCTCCGAACGTAAATCTGCGATCAAAAAGCGGCACGAACAGGCTGCAAGCGAAGTTCTCCCAGAACATCGGGAACTGTATATCGGCGGCGAGTGGGTGCCGAGTGCTTCTGGTGAGACCTTTGAGACAACCGACCCAACCACCGGTGAGAGGCTTGCTGAGGTGCAGGCCGGCGTCGCTGACGATATCGATCGTGCTATTGACGCAGCGTGGGAGGCCTATGACGAGAGATATAGTGGCTTCTCGGCCGCTGAACGGCAGGCGATGCTTGAGGCCATCGCCGACCGCATTGAGGCCAAAGATGAAGAGTTTGCCCGACTGGAATCTCTTGATAACGGAAAACCGATTACTGAGGCGCGTATCGACATTGAGCTTGTCATCGACCACTTCCGTTATTTTGCGGGAATCGCCCGCTCACATGATGGTCGGACGGTCGACACCGACGACAGCCGCCACGGCCAGACAATCGAGGAGCCCTACGGTGTCGTCGGCCAGATAATTCCATGGAACTTTCCACTCTTGATGGCTGCATGGAAGCTTGGCCCTGCGCTGTCGGCCGGAAACAGTGTCGTTCTCAAACCGGCTGAGGAAACGCCGCTGTCGATTCTCAAGCTGCTGGAAGAGACCAACGACGTGATCCCTGATGGTGTCGTCAACATCGTCACCGGGTTTGGTTCAGACGCTGGCGAACCCCTGTCAGAACATGGCCAGATTCGGAAGTTGGCATTTACTGGATCGACCGCGGTTGGAAGCAAGGTGATGAAAAGCGCGGCTGACAATATTACCGATGTTACGCTTGAACTTGGCGGTAAAAGCCCGCTTGTCGTGTTCCCTGACGCCAACCTCGAACAAGCCGTCGAAACGACAATCACAGCGATTTTCTTCAATACCGGCGAGTGCTGTTGTGCTGGATCACGGCTCTTCGTCCACGAAGACATCAAAGCTGAGTTCCTTGACGAACTGGCCGCTGCAGCCGAGGCATTGAATGTCGATGACCCCCTGCTTGACTCAACAGACCTCGGCCCGAAGGTGACCACCGAACAAGTCGAACGAACGATGAGCTACATTGAGGAGGCCGATCAAGAGGGTGCGGCCTTCGTTACCGGTGGGAGTCAACCCGACGACGAGGCACTCTCGGACGGCTGTTTTGTTGCGCCGACGCTGATCGACGAAATCGATCACGACTCCAAGCCGGTTCAGGAGGAGATCTTTGGACCCGTTCAGGAGGTCTTCACTTGGAGTGAGTACGAGACGATGATTGAGTTGGCCAACGATGTCGATTACGGCCTTGCTGCCGGAATCCTTACTGAGGATCTCACGAGGGCTCATCAGTGTGCGAAGGATATCGAGGCGGGCCATATCTGGGTCAACACGTACAACGACTTCCCTGCGGGCCAGCCGTTCGGTGGGTACAAACAGTCAGGGATCGGTCGCGAGATCGGTAAAGAGGCTGTTGACCACTACACCCAGACCAAAACGATCAATATCAGCTTGTAGAGTCATAACCGTTCCATTCCCGTCGGTCGACGGCGAACTCTGCGCCCGATAGGTCGCCATTGCCCCTGATGACATCCTCCGACTAAGATGAACATGCCACAAAAGTAGCTCTTGTTTTGGCCGGATGGGTCTGTCTCCAAACCAGCAGCATGGCCGACCGTGTCAATATCGACGCTCCGGACAACTACACTGATGCCGATCCTATCCGGCGGTTTGCTCTCGCTCACGAAGCAGGCTCAATTGCTGTCGCTCAGCATCCCAGCGGCGAAGTAACGCAATCAACTGAGCCATCAGCGTTCAGCTTCGATGATCTATCAGAAATCGAAACTAGCAACGGTTGATCGGTCACAGTTGGCTTTTCGATAGAAATTATTATATTAGCAACAACTGATGTTATCCGATTGTAGCAGTAATTGTAAGTAAGATAGCAACGACGAGCGTGTATGCTACGACCGGGATTAGATTCAGTCTAATTACCTTCCCTTCCTCGCCAACAAGGCCGACAGTGGCGAGTGCTGCGATTACATTGTGAACCGAAATGGCATTGCCCATGCCTCCCGCAGCAGCCTGTGCGGCGATCACGTGTGTCTGGCTGAGTGACAGTTCACCAGCTAACTCGTACTGTAAGGCACTGAACGTAACGTTCGAGACCATAACAGAACCGGTGACAAATGTTCCAATTACGCCGATTGGCGCGACTACTAAGCTATATACCCCATTGAGCGTGCCTCCTATTCCGTTGGCGAGAGTAAGCATCATGCTTGTTTCACCGGGCGCACCTGGATACTGGCCTGAGTGAAGCAGGATACCAACGGTACCGATAATAAACACGAGTGCCACGGCAGGGTCGGCAACGGTGGTCTTGGCGTCGCCCAACGCTTGTCTGACATCGCCACCAGAGAGTCCGTACAATGGAATCGCAGCGAGTGCGGTGAGTATAAGCCATGTACCCGGAGCAAACGCCCACTCAACACCGTTTGTGATCGTCGTTCCGAATATGTCACTCCAAACCGGCGCAAACAGTGTGATATCTGTAAGAATCGCTCCGATTGGAGTGAAAGTACGCGTTACAATAAGAAGAACGACAAGGATCAGGTATGGAAGCCATGCGCGCACCAGCGACATAGACGCGCCGCCATCAGTAGCAACGCCTGAACCGGAAGCAGCCGGGCGACCGCTATCTACTGAAGTCTTCCACGCATCTGGCCATGCCTCCGGCTCAGGAAGTCGCCATTCGTCTTCAGGATGGAACATCCCACGTCTAAGCGCCGCAACAGTCACACCGCCGCCGATCATTGGTGCAATGATAGACGGAAACTCCGGGCCGATGAGTACTGCCGCTGCGACAAACGGAATAATAAATGCTACTCCAGCAAATAACGCGAGCGGCATAATTGGTCGTACTGCCGCAAGCGACCGGTCAGTGACATCACCGAAAAAGTACACGAGCATAGAGACCGTAACAAGCGGAATACACAATCCCGGGAGAAGATGGTAAGCGGCAGCAAGACCGCTAACATCGGCAGCAAATGCTGTCGCCTCGGTAGCAGAAACCCCTGTGATAGACCCGATCGCGTCGGCTACCCCCGGCCGGATCGGAACGCCGACAGCACCAAATGTTGTTGCGATCGCGTGTCCTAGGAGCGCAACGATGACAGCTGCCAGCGCCGGAAAACCAAGACTGACAAGCAGTGGTGCAACGATGGCTGCAGGGGTACCAAATCCGGCAACGCCCGTAAGAAACGTTGTCAAAAAGAAACCAATAAGAATCGTCTGAACGCGGTGATCGCTGCTAATCGAAGCAAACCCTGAGGCGATATGTGCTATTGCGCCAGCTCGTTGCAGCGTATACAGCAACACCAACGCCCCGAATACGATCCAGAGTATTTCAGTGGCGAGCAACACTCCCCACATCGTCGCTGCCGCGATCCACCGAACCGGAAGCTGCCAAGCTGTAGCCGCTATGACCACAGCAATCACCCACACAACCGGCATCGCCTTTGTTGCTGGCCAGAGCGCACCAACAAGAAGCACCACCGCAGCGATGAGCGGTAGTCCGGCCGCTATCGTCAACAACGGCTCACTCACAACGATATACCCTACTGTTTATTATTATCTGGTCACCAGTGGTGCAGTTATTCGCAAGGATGTAATTATATATGTTTTCTATAATATTTTTTCTATCTGTCCTAGAATTTCCCATATTTACCCAAGGAACTTGTGAAACAAGTATATTTCTGTAATGTAAGAACATGAAATTTTATATAATCAAAAATTGAATTACTCTTCCGCGTTGGAACCGATCGTGAGCATGTCGCCAACGTTGACCGTGGTGAACCGCCTCGGGGTCAATCCCCGTGGTATTCGCCGTGTCAGCCGGTAAATACCCGAAATTCACGAGCTGCTGCTTGAATCATTTCTTGATTAGAAGGTCTCTACCAGCAGATTTAGTAAAATTCGGATATATACTGTCTTGCTAGCAGTATTGAGCCTGCTGTTCATTTTTCCGAACCCCAGCAGCGTAAGCCCGAACTGGTTGAAGGAACCGAAAATCTCCATCAAGGGCTTCTGGAAGAAACTGGATGTCGCTCTCTGTGACCCAGTCGGCAACGAGCCTGCCATCAGTCACAAACACGATACCGCGGCAGTTCACCTGCCGATGGCACGCTTATCCCTGACAGAGACAATATTTTGACTCATTTCCTACTGATATCGACGTGACTCGCTTTAGCGGCGAAAGCCCCTGATCGCCTGTAGACTCAACTGCCAGACCAACGGGTTGGCTTGAACACAGACCGGAGTGTAACAACTCGAACCCGATCGAAACCGAGTTGCGCCGGGGGGCCGTCTCCGATATAATGAAACCGATTAAGGACAGCGTTCACGATTACATCGCGCTTAATCGAGCTGCCGAAGCCCTGATCGACACACCGACCGTCCAGCGGCTTCGCAACGTCAAACAACTCTCAACAGTCCGACTGGTATACCCCGCTGCCAATCATACCCGGTTTGAACACAGCCTCGGCGTCTACCATCTTGCTGACACTGCTGTCAACCATCTCGACATCGACACCTCCACCGCGGCACACCTCCGGGCCGCCGCACTCCTCCACGACGCTGGGCATGGGCCATACGGCCACCAGACTGAGGATGTGATTTACCGGCGGACAGGCACCGATCACGATGAGATCCACTGGCTGCTGACCGATCCCAATCGACCAGTCTGTCAGACCCTGGAACAGTTCGGACTCGACCCCGGGCGTGTCGCCGACCTCGTCGCAGGCGAGGGACGGCTCGGCGCACTCGTCTCGGGTGAACTCGATGTCGACCGGATGGATTATCTCACCCGCGACGCTCATCATACCGGCGTGCCGTATGGGGCGATCGATCACAGTCGGCTTATTCGTGAACTCCGTCTGGAGAACGACCAACTCGTCCTTAGTGAGGGCAACGTCGCGACAGCTGAATCGATGCTGTTCTCACGCGCGTTAATGAACGCCGTTGTCTACCGACACCACGTCTCCCGGATCGCCGGGGCAATGCTAGACCGCGCCTGTGAGCGATATCTGAACCGAACCGATGTGGGTATTGAGTCGTTCCGCCGGATGGCTGACCACGACCTGCTCGTTGCACTGGCCGAGCATGTCTCCGTGTTTGGACACCGTTTGGAACACCGCGATCTGTACAAGCGTGCGGTCTGGACGGGAATCGAGGATGTCCCACCGGGCACTGTCGATGTGGGCTACGAGGAACAACGGCGGGCGGAACGGGAGATCGCTGACGCGGCAGGGGTTGATCCGACCGACGTGATCGTCGACATTCCGGATCGGCCACGGCTCAAGGAGTCATCGACCAGTGTCGTCGCCGGGGATGGCGTCCAACGGCTCGAGGACGCCTCCGAGCTGGTTGGAGGAATCCGGCTGGCAGAACGTGCCCGCTGGCGACTTGGCGTCTACTGTCCTGACGAACAGACCGAGTCGGTCGGGCAGGCTGCCCGTGGCGTGCTGGGGATCGTCTAGCGATCGAAAAACGTCCGTGCGACCTGTTCGCGTGTCTCCGCCTGCGAGCCGGAGTTGTCGATCGCGACGTGGTACATTTCGATCGGGTGAAACTCTTCGCGGAACTCACGGTAGACCTCGATGTCAGCGTCGCTCATTCCATCCCTGCGGTCGGCGATCCGCGCTTCGGCAACCGGGCGCTCACAGACGACTTCGAGCAAGCGAAACCCTGCACCTACCCCCGTAGCAATCGCTTTAGCTGTGCGTCGGTGCCCCCGTTTGGCGAACGTGCCGTCAAGAACGATGGGGTCACCCGCTTTGAGCGCGGATTCAGTGCGGTCAAATAGTTCGCGGTAGACCCGTTCGATCTCTCTGTCGGTGTACTGGGGATCGTCGTACAGATCTTTGCGGATCACATCGGTTCGAAGCCGTTTTGCGCCCAACCGTTTGGCGACGAACTCCGCGACGGTGGATTTCCCTACACCCGGAAGTCCACAGAGGACGACCAGCCAGGGCTCGGTAGTTTTCGTGGCGTCGGCCCGCTCGGTCATGACCGGCTGGTCTCGCCTGTCGATGTCGCCGTGATCTCCAGTCATGCTTGGTTCCGGCCCACTGGGACCTGTCAGTACGTCGGATCACCAAGGCAAAATAACTTCGACTGCAGGAGCTGACACGGGCTCGGTTTTGTTGTTGCCCCCAGAGCAATTTTGTCCCGTTTAGCCGGATTTCTTTGATTAAAGATAGATAACTACATTTTTTAGGGTGTGTCCTCCCTGATCCTAACTTGATTCAATCAGCCGTCAGCAAACCCAGACTACAGGTGATCGGTTCTCCAGAGGTGGCCGACAGCGGTCGCCGTTCAGCATTCCACCAGTTATATTCACGCTTACTGGTGCGTTTGCGCTCCCAGACGTGGACAAGGAACACAGGCTGTGTTATCGCCGTCACAGGTACGTTGAGACTTTCCCCGCGCTAAAGCGCGAGGGTTTCTCCTTGTGTACGTCCGTAATCCAACGTTTTTCCGCTACTGTGCTTCGCGTGCACCTCATACCTACAGTTGGGACACCGGAACTGCTCGCTATCCCGGTTGTTTTCGTGTCTAAATCAACAGTCAATGTGAGAACACCGCTGGCTGGTGTAGCCGGGGGCAACCTGTTCAGTAGTTACATTATGATCTGGTCGTTTGGATCTGACGTACTCGACAAGACGGCAAAGTGCCCGGATATGAGCCCAGTCAGCGTGGGATAGCCGCTCTCGGATGGTAATCAAATCTCAGTCGATCACATCGGGTTAGTAGAAGTGTCCGCTCGGAGAAGCTGTGCAAACACCCCGAGCTGACAACGAGCTAAAGGAAGAACATCTGCTTAATTTTATGATCAACAACCTCGAAGAGGAACTTCCGATTGATCTCGGAGAGAACGTTGATACCACGACGGAGGAACTCTACGAGGTTCTCGCCGGCGCCAGCACCGGCGGAACCTCGATCAACCACATCTGCGAGAAGACCGATGAATCGCCCCACGCCAATACCGTCCGTGGATATCTCACCGATCAATTCGATCTTAACGCTGTTGAATCGGTTGGAGATACACTCCTCCAGCGAGATACGGTTGAGACGCTGCCTGATCGACCGGTGGAGGTCTGTGCCGACCTCCACCTTGATCCCTACTACGGTAACGAGGAGGAAACAGAGACGCTGTACTCCTCACAAGCGAAACGCGGTACCACGTCATTTCACGCCTATGCGACCCTCTACGTCCGAGTTCGAAACAAACGCTATACCCTGGCGGTTCGCCAGCTGACCGCTGGCGAAACCACCGGTGATGCACTCGGTGAGTTCCTTGAACTGCTTGATGGCCTTGACCTCAGCGTCAAGGCCGTCTATCTCGACCGGGGCTTCTACAACAGCACTTGTCTCAATCTGCTGTACGCCTACAACTACGCCTATGTCGTTCCGATCATCAAGTGGGGCGAAACGATTCAAGATGAGCTTAACAGCGGCTGGAGCCGTGAGATTGAGCACGGACTCACCGGGAAGGTAACGTTCCCTGTGTTCATTGACTGTGTCTACCAGCGAGGACGATACGACGAAAATGGAGTGGCGCGTCACGGCTACGCCGCTGACGCGCCGTTCATCGATACACCACGCGATGCCAGACACCACTACAGCAAGCGGTTTGGCATCGAATCGAGCTATCGATTAGCCAAGCAGAGCCTCGCTATGACCAGTTCTCGTGACGCTGGGTTGCGGCTGCTGCTGTTTGTTGTGAGTCTCGTCCTTCATAATGTTTAAGCAAGTTATTTACCAATAAATGGCGTTACATAGGCCATGGGTCGGCTTGATGGTATCACGCTTGACGAGCTCCACGAATTGAAGGAGCAAACGGCCGATGGGAAGCCGCGAGAACGCGTTCTCGCGGCAATTGGTCGCAGGCAGGGCGATTACCTGCATACGCTCGCCTCTCGGCACGGTGTCGTTGAGAAAACGATCCGCAATTGGCTAGATCGGTTCAAAGAACAGCCGTTACACGAGGCACCTTACGACGAACCTCGACCAGGAGGCCCAGCAAAAATTGGGGGTGAAGAGCGTGAGCAGCTGTTTGAAGAACTGCAGCAAGCACCGACTGAACTCGGTTATGATCATCAAGCATGGTCACGCAAATTGCTGCTCCATCATATCAAAGAAGAATATGGCGTTGAGTACCACGAAATGTACGCGTACGAGCTGCTAAAACAGGCCGGGCTGTCCTTGCGGACAGCACGGCCGCAACATCATGAAGCTGATCCAGAAAAGAAGGCTGAATTTGAAAACACAGTCGAAAAAAACACCCTGAATTGAGTGAAAAGACCGTTGCTGTCGTCGATCAGTTTACAAAGCGCGTTGGAACCGTACAGCGCAATGGGTGGTATCCGATTGGCTCAAATCCGACAATTGAGGTCAGCACATCTTGGAAGTCTGTGACAGTACTGGGTGCTGTCACCAACGACGGTGACAGCTTCTTTTGCTGGACAGAGGAAAATCTTAACGCGGATCACGGTATTCGATTGTTAGAAGCGTTGAAGGAACGTTTTGGCGAGGAATTAGTCGTGTTTCTGGATCGAGCAACCTACTTCTACACGAAGGATCTCTGGGAACACGTCAGTGGTACAAGAGAGACCGAAACTGTCGGAGACAGTTCGGTCTCGTGTGTCCATGGAGATGAAGTCGAAGTTTGGTATTTTCCGCCAAAGCTTCCCGAATTAAACGCCGTTGAGGGTTGCTGGGATCAACTGCTTGAGTGGTTCAAGTACCGTCTTGTCCCTGACCTTTCTACGCTGGTAGTTGGATAGCAGTTCTCTCATTCGAAAACAGCAGCTTGAGCCGCTCTAGTTCGGCATTTTTCATTCGATAAATTATATAACTATATTCGTTGTTTAAATCATGATCTCTGAGGTGTAATTATACCACCTAAATTGATGTTCGTTCAATCTTAACTCAATATTGGTAATACTATCTTACATTCGGCCAGCTATGATATCTGACAAATAAAATGTGTCCCTTCGCTGTCTGGCGATTAGTAACCTGCTATCCAACTACTTCTACGCTGAAAGATTATCTCCGACGTGGGTTAGCTACAATTGACGAACCGAATATCTGGACGTATTTAACCGGTAAAGATTTATCTTAGACATTATCAGAACAGCTGGCGATATCTTCACTGGAAGTACGTGGCGGCGCCGCGACGCGGCGGCCGCCACCTCTGGGAGTGGTCGTTCATCGAATTCTGCGAGATGGTACTCCGCGCAGCGTGGACAGTGCTTGGCGCTCGTCGATCCGTTCCAGCGAATCAAGCACTGGACGAGCGGTTCTTCCGATAGCTGTCGCCAGAATCGGCGACCCTATTGAGTGGCGACACTGTCGCGTCGGCGGCAGATCGCCGCCGACAGCGACTGTCGAGGATAAAAGATCTTGTTCACGACATCCCGACGATCAGATAGTCACCGAACCCACCGATTCAACATCCGCTATCGACAGTGGTGGACCTCTCCGTAGTTGGATAGCAGTTCTCTCATTCGAAAACAGCAGTCTGAATCACTCTACTCCGACATTTTTCATACGACAAATTATATAAATTAATTCGAAGTTTAAATCACAATCTCTGAGGTGTAATTATACCGTCTAAATTGTAGTTTGTTCAATTTAAACACGATATGGGAAATACTATCTTACATTCGACCAACTATGATATCTGACACATAATGTCCAACCCTCCGCTGTCTGGTGATTAGCAACCTGCTTTCCAACTACGACCTCTCGATGTGATCGACTGAATCTTTGAATACAGTCACGTCGCATTTGTGGGCAGCCACCCCCCAGCGGTCTCGCTGGCGACTGTGTGGAGATACTGTTTTCGCCGTGCTCGTTTTTATTTCCGAGGTCGAAACACAGCATTATCAGCGGCTTGTGTGCCACGCTGTTGTATCCCCATCTGACGCTTCTCGAACTCATAGATCCGGTGGCCGCACTCGTCGCCACTCCAGAACGTGCCCGTTGCCGAAACGGCAAGACCGTTCACACCGAGGTTGATCCCGAAGAGCGTCTGGTATTCGGTGTGATCTAAACCTTCGATTCCAACAGCTTCACCGGCTATGCATTCTTTCGGTGTTTTGAGGTGGACGCAGAACTCGCCGATTGCGTGGTCGTACTGGAGTGTACTCGTTCAAAACTCGTGGGCGCACAGAAGAACGGATTCCTCGTATGGCGTTGGACTGTCTGCTGGACGTTCACGATCACATTCAACTTGTCCGTTGACCGTTGGAAGCGAGATTTTGTTCCGGTAGAACGTGGTACTCCCCCTGTGATAGACTATACTCCCCGAGGTGAACTCTGGGTTGTTTGTCCGTTTGCCTGTTTCCAGCGGTCAACACCACTATTTTAACGCGGATGTGGCCATGCGGCGCGGGAACCCGGTGATGAGTTCCCAGAGTCCCATCTTCACGTCGTCGGAACGGAGCCGCGACCGGAGCCGCTGGCTGAACAGTTCAACGGAGATGATGAGGAGGAAAATAGATATGAGCGTCGCCATCATATTTGTGAATTGAAGCAGATTTTGTTGAGCGGTCACAACAAACCCAAGCCCACCTGCGCCGATGACCCCGACGGTGACGGCGATTCGGACATTAATCTCAAGAACGTACAGCGTCCAGCCGATGAACGCGGTTCGGACCTGACTCAACATGCCGAAGAACACGATCTGCGGTTTGTTCGCACCGGTCGTCCGTATCGCCTCCACCGGACCCTCTTCAATTTCTTCAAGCTCGTCGACGAACAACCGCCCAAGGTTTCCTATCGTGTCAAACGCGATCGCCAGCGCCGCGGAGGCGGGACCGAGCCCGAGAAACGGGATGAAAATAAGCGTCCAGACGATCGCCGGAACCGCTCGGATGAACGACATCGTCCCGCGGAAAATAAAATTGAACGGGAACGGGGTGACGCGTCCCGAGCCGAGGGTACCAAACACCAGCGCGAACGGGAAACCGACGACGGTTCCGACAAACCCCATCGCGAGCGTTATACCCGCCTCGCCGAAGATCTGAAAGATCCCGAACTCGGTAAAGAAGAACGCGTACACGTCGGTCGCGCTCGGCGGCAACTGGAAGAGAAGCCTGCCGATCTCGGGGTCGTACAGCAGGTTCGCGTCGCGGATGAACGAGATGTACCGTCCGAAGTCAAGAAACGGGATGACATCAAAATAGTACGTGATCGGGAAGAACTCGTTTAGCGACGCAAGAAGCGTCCCGATCCGCGCGTCAGGGTCGAGAAGCTCGGTTGCGGCGAACGCCTGGATCGTCACAAATATGATGAAACCGAGGAGGCCGGTCCACCCCAATGCTCGTCGTCGCCGCGTTCGCTTGATGCTCTCGAACTGTTCGACGATTCGATCCGAAACATTAGTTACTTCAGGGGCCGGATCAGAACCACGTGTTTTGTCGGATTCAGTCGTGTCTGTTGTCACGTATAGATCAGCTCTGTTCGGGTTGGGTTGTCGGCGCATCGTCGACCGTGCCTCTGGTGTCGCCGCTGCCGCTCACAAACATCCCCTCGGTATCGATGTCGCCGTAGAGGTCGTCGATCACATCGATCGTCAGTTCGTCCCGGTAGCCGTCGAACACCTTTTTTCCGTTTCTCAGCCCGATAAATCGGTGTCCGAACTTTCGTGCGATGTTCACTTGATGGAGGCTACAAAATGTCGTCAGATCGCGTTCCTTGGATGCGCTACGGAGATATCCCATCACGTCCTGTGCGCTTCCCGGGTCAAGGCTTGCGACCGGCTCGTCGGCGAGAAGCACGTTCGGTCGCTGAACTAACGCGCGGGCAATCCCGACGCGCTGCTGTTGCCCGCCGCTCATTCGGCGAGCCTTCTGTTCGGCTTCGCTGAGCAGTCCAACCGTGTCCAACGCGTCGAGGGCGCGATGTTTCTCGGATTCGTCCTGTAGCTGGAGCACGCTTGAGAGGAATCCAAACTCGTTGATGCCGCCCGAGAGGGCGTTCGAATACGCGGACATGTCGTCGATGATGTTGTGTTGTTGAAAGATCATCGCCACTTCCGGTCGGGGTGTGATCATCGGCTGGCCGTCGATCTGAATTTCTCCCTCCGTCGGCGAGAGCAGTCCGCTCATCGTCCGGAGAAGCGTCGACTTCCCGGAGCCAGAGACGCCGAGGACGATGACGAACTCACCGGCTGGAACCTCGAATGACACGTCGTTTAGCGCGACAACATCGCCGAATCGCTTCGTAATACCGTCTACTTTGAGATAGCTCATGAGGAGTAACGAAGGACCGAAGCCGCTTACAGGTCGCCCCAGTCGAGTCCAAGTGCCTGACCGAGCTCAACCACGGGGTCGTAGTCCTCGCGGGTCGCCTCAACAACGCCACTGAACCAGAGGCCGTGATCCTGAACCAGCTGGACATCTGAGAGCTCGCTGTCGGAGAGGTTCTCCTCGTCCCGCTCAAGTAGCTCCGGATCGATGTTGAGCGCCTCCGCAATGTCGGCCTCGGATTCGTACGCGTACGCCTCGTCAGGCGCGTTGATTATTGTCTCGCGTATCTCCGTTTTGAGTGGTTCGTCCCAGTCTGCGTTGTCCACGATCGGGGCACGTGGGATCGGATTGGAAACACTGAGCAGTTGGAGCTCAGGGTCGCGCTCGCCGGCCCCAGCGTACTCCGCCGAAATATCAACGAAGTCCTGTGACATCTCGTCGAACTGTTCTTGGGGAACATGTGCCGCTGTCGAGAACGCGCCGGTCGCTGCCGCGGCGATCAAGTCGTTTCCGATCATCTGTTCGCGTGCGGTCGTATGGTCAGACGTTCGGAGATCGAAGTCCTCCGGACTGGTACCTGGTGCGCCACCGATATCGAGGCCGGCATTTCTGAGCATCAACAGCGGGAACAACGTTCCCGAAACGGACGTTGGCGCGCCGGAGGCGATAGTCTCGTCTTTGAGGTCGCTCAGCGACTCAATCTCACTGTCCGGCGTTGTAGTGATGAGCGAGAAGTACTGCTCGGCGCCGAACGCGACCCGCATTCCGGTGACATCGATCTCGTCGCCGATTTGTGCTACTGCGCCCGGGGAGGTGTCAGCGAGAACCCGGTCGCCTTCCGCCGCGCGCCGGAGCTCCTGTACCGTCGCAGAATAGCTCGCTGTCGGCTGACCGACGATCTCCACATCGACTTCGGACTCGATGTACTCGAAGAGGGGCTGATACTGAACCTGAATATCGATCTCCTCTTCGGCGGGGTTCATAACCCAACTGACCTCGGTCGGACCGCCGTCCGAATCGCCTACCGTCCCGCCGTTGCCGTCCACATCATTACTGGAGCCGTCTCCGCCCTCGCTATCGCCCATACACCCTGCGAGGCCAACGATGCCAGCCGCTCCCGCTGTTTTAACAAATGTTCGCCGATTCGCCGATCGCCTGTTGCGGGGCATACAGTTGTGGGTTTCACTCGCGTGGTAAATCGCTTTCTATGAACGGTATTATGAACGACTGTGTTTAATGTTCATACGGGTATTCGCGTGTAACCCGGCTGTTTCAGAACTTCCCCAACGGCGACCGTCCGAACCCGCTATCTCAGCTGTCACCGATTTCACCGAGACCGTCGGCCTGTACGACTGTCTCGAAACACCCTCCCGCTGGCTTTGATCGTGTAGCGTTGTGGCCGGGGGAACCGAGAGCAGAACGCGCTGTGACACTCTGGGTTCAAACAGCGTTGATCATGAGTAGAGCTCCGTCTTGAATTCCTCAAACTGTGACTCGGATAGCCCAGCTTGTCCAAGACGTTTGTTGTGTGCATCACTGCCACCGGTTACGAGTAGATTATTACGCTCGATGGCACGATCAACTATGCTTGTATTAACCTCGGTTCCGTATGGATAGTATCGTTCGACTGCATCAAGTTTGTCCGTAACCGCAAGTGCGGATTCAGGATCATCGTACCGCAACGGGTGCGCTAATCCAACGACAGGACAAGCGTCTTTGAGGAGTCTGATGCCCTGATCAACCGCGGTGACATCTCTAGCAAAATAGCAGTCGCAATCATCGCCAATGAGCTCCTCAAATGCCGTTGTGTAATCGTATGGCGCATCGCTTTCAGCAATGGCAGTTGCAATGTGCGGTCGTCCAATTCCAGAGCTTGGGTCGATATCTAGCGAAAGTTCAATCTCTGCCTCGACACGGGTGATTATCTTTCGAGCACGGTTAACTCGGTTTTCTTGCAGTCGCGCGATCTCGTTTGTGAGCTCTTCTGTAGATTCAACACGATATCCCAAGAGGTCGATTTGCTGGGTATCCGTCTGGACACGAAGTTCGATCCCTCGGATGATAGTGACCCCCTCAATAGTCGTGATTGGGCTGTCCACTCCAGAGTGGATACAATCATGATCAGTGGTAGCAACCCAGCTGACGCCTGCCTCAGTGGCAGCCGTAGGGATTTCCTCAATTGTGAGCGCACCATCAGAGGCTGTGGTATGTGAATGTAGGTCAGCAACAATGGAGGATGACATATGAATGATGAAGCCACTGATATAAAAAACACTTCCGAGCGACATCTCTGTTATCTCCTTCAGACTTGCCGAAGATAGTGAAGCAGTCCTACTACATCTTAATAGAAATATAGATATGAAGTGAACGCCGACCACAACACCGCCAATGGGGTTCGGTACTCCAGTAAGCAGAAACACAGCATTCGTTCATCGTCCACGTCGAGGAGCGGAAACCCACCAGTACGTTGAATATCTGGCCATGCTATTGTGTCGTGAATGCACTCGTCCATGTCGGTTTCATCATTTACGTGTTCGTCACCCGATTCCGACCGAACCGCCCGGAACACTCGTTCCTCACCGAAAACCGGGTGTACTCACCTTGCCATTCTATAATCCCGGCTGACTCAATGTGACGATCAGTCAAAGAAAGCAAGCTAATCGATCATCGAGATACCACCAGCATCGTTGTCCGCTCGCCGACTTCGGTGCAAACCTCAAAGCGTGTTTGCGTAGCTCACGTCAGTCAATTCCACACTGGTCTCCCACAACGTTTCGGCGTTTTTTCGTCATATGAAGCATCGTTAGAAGTCTGCTCGGTAGGATAGCCTCGTATATTCTTGAACCCGTCCGAACCGTAGTACTCTCTACCGGTTACCTCGGCAGCTGTCGCTGAATACAGTAGTGGCAACACACCCTTTGCGGGTGACTGAGCGACGACAGCGTTGGCGATCCTTATTATCGCCAACCGAAGTCGTGAGCCCGATTGCTCCGAACCACGATACTGCAGGTTCGTGGCCGCGTAGCCGAGATGGCAGGCAACACTAATGATATCGGTAATATCTGCTGGCTCAAACCGTCGCTGTAATTCGTAGGCAGACAGTAGGTTAGCCAGTTTACTCTGCCCATAGGCCGCCCACTTACTGTGATTCTTTACCGTGGAGATTATCAAAATCTATTTCGCCGGCCTCAGGTGCGCCACTGGAGTGGGTGACAATACAGCTTTTGTCGTCGTTATTAACGAGCAGCTCCAGCAAGTGACCGGTCAGTGCAAAATGGCCGAGGTGATCCACTCCAAGCTGTTTCTCGAAGCCGTCTTCAGTCTCCTGCCGTGGGATTGCCATCACCCCGGCGTTGTTACACAGAATATCAATAGTTGAGCAAGGGGGTCGGGATCGCCCCTCCGCTTGGAAGGTTTTTCATAGATAGTTTGATACACCTGCCGAAATCCCGATTTCTCGGCGAATCGAGTTGGATCTTGTGCTGAAATATTAGTGAGCACTCCGATTCTGACCAGCTTACTGACTATTTCGGTGCGGAAGTATATTTCTCATTCTGAAGAGATAATTTATGTTTTAATCCTTGAAATAATCCCTGAATGCGATACAGAACTGAGTCGTCAAGTGACGTATTTGCGCGCAATCTGTCGT
>NZ_QMDW01000001.1 GCF_003605635.1 Halonotius pteroides | reverse complement strand
TGACTGGTCAATGATCCGCCAGCAAAATTGATGTTACGGCTTATCGAGAAGAGCGAGTATCAAATCCGCAGTGTCTCACCGCTACAGCACCGCAACAGGGGGGTAGAGGCCGATTAGAGGAACACCCAAACCCCCGCAACAAACAGCAACGAACCGAAGACAAAGGAGACATCTCGGGATCGAATCATCATATCATCAGTTCGTAGCTTGCGGCTTTTCGGATCGCTCAGTGATTGTGAGAACCCCTTCGTCTCCATCGCCTCGACGGTAACTCGAGAGCGTTTGGCGACATTGAATATCAACGGGTAGAATGCCTTGACCGAGAGCTTCAGGAGGTAGAGTAGATATCGCCAGCTCAGTAGCCCCTTCTTTTCCGGCACCTTACTTCGAAGCCGGAAGGAGTTGATGAGCGCGTGGTACTCCTCAACAAGCAGCGGCATCATCCGGTAGCCGTAAGCGATCGCAAACGTGAGCTGTCGCGGTACCCCAAGCCGGAGCATCCCTTGGCTGATCTTTTGTGGACTCATCGCCGAGAAGACCGCCAAACTGATTATCGAAATAATGGTGAGCTTGAGAAAAAACGGCACGACAGCACCGACAGCTTCGACCCCTGCCTGCTGGCTTGACAGTGCCGTGTTGATCCCCGCCCCGACAGCAGCCGCGACAATGCTGCCAGCCTCAACGATCACCGATGGGTCAACTGCGAGGACACCATCGATCAGCTGTGAACTGTTGGCACTGAGGTCTTCCCACCCGGTAACTAAGCCACCCATTGCCGGGACTAGTATGAGAAAAAAGCCGATGTTGGTGAGCTGCCCGAATAGAAGCAACGCAAGCAGATACTTGCTCACCTGCGAAAGTGCCGCGAGGGCGAACGCTGCCGCCAACAGGGTGACCAACGGGAGCGTGTCGTAGAACAACCACGGAATAATCATAAACAGCACTGTCCACAGCAACACCACCCGTGGATCAAACGTGTTCAACAATGCGTCCTCATTGTCGTAGGCCGTCCGCATCAGGTCGACCTTGAGATCCGCAATCGAGATGTCCGTCAGCGCGGTCAGATAGCTCATTGTTCCTCCCCAAGCGTCTGAGTCGTGTTCGACATCCCGGTGTCAGAAGCCGCGTCATCGCCGACTGCGGGTGTACCATCCGACGCTGTGTTCATCCCGATCGCCTCAACCATCGCGTCGGTGGTGAGCACCGGTGTGTCAAACCCAAGCCGATCGCTCAACGCAACCACCTGCGGCTGTCTGAGATCGGCCGCCGCGAGGAGTTCCGCATCGTCGAACACCGCTGCCGGCGGCGCGTCCGCGAGCACGTCTCCCTCGTTGAGCACGATCACCCGATCGGCCCAGCCGGCGACCAGTTGGAGGTCATGCGAGGCGATGACGACCGTTTCGACGTGGCTTTCGGCTTTGCGGAGGATCCCTGTCACCTCCCGGCGGCTCTGAAGATCGAGGCTCCCGGTCGGTTCGTCGAGCAGTACGACTGTTGGGTCGGTCGCTAACCCGATCCCAAGTGAGGCCCGCCGTTGTTGGCCCAGGCTCATCAGTCGCCCGTCGCGGTCGGCTAACTCCTCCAGATCGAGGTACGTCAATATCTCCTCGACACGCCGTTCGACATCGTCTGCACCGCGGTTTTTAAGATAGTAGCCGATATCCTTGCGGACGGTGTCTTCAACGAACATCTCCTCGGGGTTCTGGTGAATGTAGACGGTGTCGTCTGCAAGCTCCTCGGGAAGTGCGTTGTTCGTTTCTTGACCCAGTACAGAGACCGTGCCATCGTCCGGTGACTCAAGACCGGTGAGCAGGCGAAGCAGCGTCGATTTGCCCGAGCCGTTCGCCCCGACAAGCGCGACCCGGTCACCGGCGTACAGATCAAGATCTAACCCATCGAGTACTTGGTTGTATCCCTCACGAAGCGTCGGATAACCATGGCCGACATCACGGAGGGTGACAACAGGCTCACTGGTATGATCTTCAGCGATCTCCTCGCTTGGGCGACTGCGTGATGCCGACTCGGTCGCCCCATCTGTGGCTACTGGTTGTTGTTCGTCTGGCGGCGCGGATTCAGCCCACAATGCGGTTTCTGCCTCATCAACAGTTACCGGATACCGACCATCCGAGACGGTCGCCATCCCGGCGGGCACCGCGTCGGCGATCTGTGTGACCTGTGGCGGATGGATGTTTTCGGCACGCAGATCGTCAAGTCGGTTGAGGCCAACCTGCGCTGGTTCCTTCCAGGCGACACCGCCGCCGGAAACCAACACCATCTCATCGCAGTACTCCGCGATGAACTCCGAGTGGTGTTCGATCACGATGATCGTCTTGTCCCGTTTCTCGTGTAGCCAGCGGAGTCGTTCGTACGCCTCCCGGGCGTTCTGTGGGTCAAGCTGAGCAGCCGGTTCATCAACCACCACGAATTCGGGATCCATCGCAAGCACGCCAGCGAGCGCGACGAGGTGTTGTTGGCCACCGCTGAGCTCCCAGATAAACCGATCTTCAAGCTCGGCGAGGCCGACCATCTCAAGGGCATTCGTGGCCCGTTGCTCGTAGTCGTCGAACCCGTAGTTCAGCGGCGCGAACTCAACGTCGTCTCGCACCGTCTCCTGGACGAGTTGGTTCTCGAAGTCCTGAAACACGTAGCCAACCGTTCGGGAAAGCTCCCCGACATCGGCGTTGCGGGTGTCAGTGCCGTCGACGCGGACGGCCCCGTCAAACGTCCCCTCGAAGAAGTGGGGGATGAGTCCGTTGAACGTTTTACAGAGTGTCGTTTTCCCGCTGCCGTTCCCGCCGACGACAGCGGTAAACTCGCCGGAGTCGATGCGCAGATCCGCCTCTCGGAGCACCGACTCGTCGCCACCGGGGTATTCGAACGTCAGATCGTCAACGATGATGCTGTGTGTGCTCATACAATAAAAAAATCAGCAGCCAGTTAGTTGTCCAGCGAATCCGTCTTGCGCTGACGGTAGGCAACCACGCTGAAGGCGACCACCGCGGCGGCCAGAATCGGGACGAACAGGAACTCTTGACCGTAGGTCTCGACGAACTGCGGGGTGAAGGTAATAAGCCCACCGCTGGTCTCGCTGAACGCCTCGATAACGAAGGCCAGCGGGAGGAACGCTCCCCACGCGAACAGTCGCTTCGCCGAGGAGCGCGTGAACATGGGGCCGTCGCGGGCCTCGACCGGCGTCATCCCCAGCAGGGGTTCGATCTTCCCACGCAGCCGTGGGTAGAGGAAGTACGTCGGAATCGCCCCGAAGATGATCCCGGCAACGATGATCTGGGTGAACGCACCCATCCCCTCGGTCACCCAGACGGTTTCGGGCAGCCATGCGATCGCGTCGAGCTCTTCGACACCAACGTAGAACTTTCCGACATCGATCAGCCACGCACCGATCTCCTCCATCGCCTTTGCGATGAAACCGACCACAGCGATCTGTTTTGGATCCGTCGGATCAGTGATCAGCGACATCGCAAAGAACCACGACAGGGTGATCACGATCAGCCCTTCGACCGTCCCAAGCGCGTTGAAATCGCCGATCAGGATCTCACCGAAGACGGTGATCCCAACCGGGATCGCCAGACACGCCCAGAACGATCGGAACAACAGCGCGACCGACATCGCAACAAACCAAAACGGGCCGATCTGGACGTCTAATACCCCTGAGATACTCGGCAGGAGTTCCGAGATCATACTCTGCAGACCATGCAGCGACATGATGAGGATGAACGCCATCATGTCCCGATGGTCGAAGCTGAACGGGTTGTGTGAGCCAGACGACGTGTAGCTCGCCATGCGGGTACAAACGGTGGTGAATCCCGTTTAAGCGATTATATGAGGCGTCTATCCCGGTTCAAACCAGTTGGGAACGAACAAAATGAAATGATCTTCACATAGTAAAATAAAATCTACATATAAATATATAGCTGTACGCCAACACCTCCTGTCACCGAATGAACGACAACATTGATCCACCACGAAGCGGTGGTCGTCGCTACGACAGCACCGAGTCGACATCGACAACCGCAACGGCTGACCGATCAGCGGCGGCTTCGAGAGCCGGTACCCGTGTGGTCAACTCGTCGGGCGTGTGGCTGTCGGTGCCGAGCACGAACTCAACACCGTGGTCGTGGAAGCAACCAAACAGCTCGGGATCCGGATGAACCTGGTTCAGCGACCGGTTGACCCGGCCGGCGTTGATCTCAGGTACCGTTCGTGAGTCCGCCAACGCGGCAGCGACGCGCTCGTAGTCCGCAGTAGTCGAGAACCCACGAAGGGTAGGTAGTCGCTCAGGTAGATCAAGATGGCCGAGCACGTCGAACAGCTCGGCGTCAACAAGCTCAACAACGGCGTCGTAGTAGCGTTCAACGGCCGTTCGGCGCGTTTCATTATCCGCATCAGCGTACTGTGCGGCAGCAGTGTAGTCATACTGATCGGCAAAGTGGACGCTACCGATAGTGTACGCAAAGTCAGCGGTCGATAGGAATTCTCGGATCGCGTCCGCCTCGCTGGCGACGTAGCTCACCTCCGCAGCGTCGTACAGCGTCAGGCTGGTGTCCTCGCGGGCCGCGTCCACAACCGCCCGACGCTGTTCGTACGTTTCGACAAGATCGAACGTCTCACGACGACCAAAGGCGTCGTCGGTGACGATACAGTGATCGGTGAGTCCGAGCGCGTCAAGCCCTGCCGTTTCGGCCGCATCGATCATCGCAGCCAGCGTCGACCCGTCGGAAAACGCCGTATGAGAGTGGACATCGGTTTGCATCACTCGGCCCCAGACACGTCGTAGAGCTTCTGGCCGTCCAGTTTTGGAACAACGTCACGGCTGTCGAAATCAAGGGCGTACTCGTAGAGATCCGTCCGTTTGATCTGTGGTTTCTTCTCGTATTTGGCCCCCTTCGAATATTCGACCATCTCACGGTAGGTTCTCCGGTGGTGGTCGGTCGGCGACTCCCCGGAGAGATGCCGGGCAATGTACAGTGCACCTGCGATATCCTCGGGTGAGGGCTTCCCGTTGGAGCCAGCAGCGACAAAGTATGTCGGCTCAGTTTGTGCTCGGAGATGCGCTGCCAGCGCGGCACCGTTGGTCAAGCCGCCGACGTAGACCGTGACGGCATCATCGCCGGCCAGTCGGAGATCGGTCACCGCGTTGCCGCCGTTCGTTGAGGTCATCGCTGTTGGGCGGCCCTCGACATCGACATCCTGGACAACGCTCGGCGAATTGAAGAAGTCATAGCCTGGCTCCCCACGGTAGTTGGGCCCGGAGCCGCCGCCGATCTTCGCTCGGGGATGCTCCTGTTGAAACTCTGGTTCCTCGCCGCGGTTTTCGGTGATGTGAATATACTCCGCCCCGTTGGCAAACAGTTCCGGCACAGTCGTTGAAAACTGCGCCACATCAACAACGACGTAGTTGCCGGGATCGGGGTCAGCAGGGATCTGTGATCGTGCAGGGATCATCCGATCGACAGGGATCGGCTCCCTCGGTGAGGCTGCATGCATGCCCATATGCTTTCCAAGATCCGATGTATTACTGTGACTATGAGGGCTATATGCCCCTCTTGAGGGATAGTGAATGGAACGTATCGACACGGCCACAGGAACCAGCGTCTCTTAGGACGCAGAGACGGGTTGAACTGGACTCATGCGTCTATACGTTGAACCAACTACTGACTCGCGGTCGCTCACCTGCGGTGTTTCCGGCGACGCTACGCCGGTCGCAGCCGAACGATCGGCGCGTCTCCAGCATCAATAGCGACGTACAACGCGCCGTCGCGGCCGACGGTCACATCCCGAATCCGTTGTTGGCGGTCGGCCAACAACGGTTCCGCCTCGCGTACCTCATCGCCATCGACCACCAAATGAACAACGCGCTGGGTGACCAACCCACCGACAAAGAGGTCACCCTGCCACTCGGGGAATGCATCACCGTCGTAGAACGTCATCCCGCTCGGGGCAGGGCCGTCCTCCCCACAGGGCCAGCCGAAGACCGGCGCGATCACATCTTCGCGGTCGTCGTGGCTCACGCCGATCGGCTGGCCGGTGCCGTAGGTACAGCCCTCGTCGGCGACCGGCCAGCCGTAGTTGCCGCCGCGTTCGATCCGGTTGATCTCGTCGCCGTCGGACTCGCCGAACTCGCTTTCCCAGATCGCGCCTGTTTCGGGATGGACATCGAGGCCCTGGGCGTTCCGGTGGCCGTAGCTGTAGATCGCATCCCGCGCCTCGGCGTCGCCGACAAAGGGATTGTCTGAAGGGATCGCGCCATCCGGTCGCAGGCGGAGCGTTGTCCCGAGATCGTTGGTTCGGTCTTGGGCGACGTGGTCGGGCCCGAAATTCTTGAACTGGCGATCACCAACGGTCATGTAGAGATACCCCTCAGGCCCGAAGGCGACACGGGAGCCGTAGTGCCCGTTGTCATCGATAAACGGCTCGGCCGTATACAGCCGTTCGAACTCGATCAGCCGGTCGCTGTTGCCCTCGGCGTTCCAGCCACCGTCGCCGGCGAGCCGCCCGCGACCGAGCCGGGTCGTCGTTTCGCCGGTCTCGTTGGCGACGACGTAGGTGAGATAGATCCACTCACCATCGGGATCCCACGTCACATCAAGGAGGCCGCCCTGACCGGCTGTGTCGACGGTGGGGGTGCCGTCGATCGCGGTCGTCGTACCGGCGTCAGGATCGACGCGGCGCAGCCGTCCGGTGTCGCGTTCGGTCACCCACAGCGCGCCGTCGGGGCCACCGACGGCCAGCCCCCATGGATGGGTGAGCCCGTCGACAACCGTTTCGACGGCGAGATCCCCGCGACTCGATTCACCCGCTGGCCCGCCGAGACAGCCGCCAACCGCGCCGATGCCGACCGCGCCAACGGCCGAGAGATAGCTGCGTCGCCACATACACCGCTGTTTGGATCCGGCGGGCAAAACGACACCGTCTCACCAACGACTACATTGTCTACGGGAGTTGGCCACCGGCCGAATCTGTTTTAGGTTGGACAAAATTTTATTTTGAACTTGCAAAGTTTCTTTGCAATCGAACGGGAACATACGGATATGGGTCTCTTGGTGAACCTGACGTTCGTCTTTATTGCCGGGCTGATCACGGCGTTGGCGACCGGGCTTGGGGCGATCCCGTTTTTCTTTGTCGATGATTTCAGCGACCGCTGGAACGTCGCACTTTGGGGGATCGCCTCGGGGATCATGGTCGCCGCATCACTGTTCGGCCTCGTCAACGAGGGGTTGGCCTACGCCAGCGACGGGTTGCCGACGCTGCTGATCGGTGGCCTCGTTGCGGGGGTTGCCCTCGTTGAGGTTGCTGATCGCGTGCTCGATGCGGCCGATGTCGGTGGCGACGGCGGCCACGATGCGGCGCACGACCACGCGGACGACTCTGACGCTGACGCGGCAGCCGCCGCTATCGATGGCGAGGCACGTACCGATGGCGACGGGGAACCCCACGACCATCCGATCGACGTCGAAGCCTTCGCCGAGGGCGATCTGAAAAAGCTCGTGTTGATTCTGGGGATTCTGACCGTTCACAGCTTCCCGGAGGGTGTCGCCGTCGGCGTCTCCTTTGCGGAACTCGGGTTGGAGGGTGGGGTCGGCGTGCTCGGTATCTCCGTGCCGCTGTTAGCCGTCTTCATGACGGTCGCGATCTCGATCCACAACATCCCCGAAGGCACCGCCATCGCCATTCCGATGCGGGCGATGGGGCTCTCGAAGTGGCGGATGGTCGGCGCGGCGGTGTTTTCGAGCCTCCCACAGCCGATCGGCGCGGTCATCGCCTTTGGGTTTGTCACCTGGGCCGAATCGTTCCTTCCGTTCGGATTTGGCTTTGCGGCCGGCGCGATGGTCTATCTTGTGCTCACGGAGTTTATTCCGGAGGCGTTGGCCACCGGTATCGATCTTCCGCGTCACGGCTACGGTGAGTTGGCGACCGGGATCGCCGCTGGCGTGTTGTTGATGCTGCCGTTGTTGTACGTGTAAACTGCCTCGGGGGCAGGTGGTTCGAGAATCTTCGATTCTCGTCGTTGCCAGACTGCGTCCGGCAGGCAGCCAGAAATCTCCGATTTCTGGCCACATCACGGAAATCTTCGATCTCCGAACGACCCCGTGGCATCCGCCTTGTGAACTCTGTGAACCGTTGTCGACGTTGACGCCTCACCACTCGGCTGCTCGGTGCGGCCACCCGTTTTATGATTGTTGCCACTAGTTTGACAGCAATGAATACCATCCAGAAAATCGGCTTAGGGATCGTTGGACTGATGCTCCTGTTCCTTCTGGTCGGGATGGCTCTCGAAATCCCGTTGTGAGCCGTTTTGATCGCAGTCACCACTCTTTTGATGACTGATCGCGCCAGAACTCACCGCTCGGGGCGTCGGGTCTGAACCGCGCCAGCCAGATCGGTGTTTCTGCACCCTTTTCAGGTGTTCTGGGCGCGCTCCCCTCGGTCATATCGGTCTGAACATAGCCGGGACAGACCGAGTTTGCGAGCAACCCCTGTGTGCTGTATTCGCCGTCAAGATAGCGCGTGAGTCCGTTGAGCCCCGTCTTTGAGATCCGGTAGGCCGGCATTCCGCCAGACTGTGGCTCGGTGATCGCCCCGAGCCCGGAGGAGACGTTGACGACGCGGGGGCCGGGCTGTGGCAACAAGAGATCAAGCGCCTGCTTCGTCAGGTGAATTGGGCCGTGGAGGTTCGTCGACAACGTCTGCTCGATTGTCTCGGTCGGCATCTCGCCCAGCGATTCGCGGCTGTCCATCACGCCGGCGTTATTGACGAGGATATCGAGGTGGCCGGCCTCCTCAGAGATGCGGTCGATGGCCGCGACACGATTGGCGTCGACCGTCACGTCGAGTTCGATTGCCTCGCGGTCGTCGTTACCGATGTCAGCGGTGTCGCGCGCGCCGGCGTAGACGGTCGCGCCCTGATCGACGAGTCCGTCGGCGATTCGCTTGCCGATTCCACGGGTCGCACCGGTGACAAGCGCGACCTGCCCATCCAAGCTGTCGTAGAGAGGAATCTCCATGCAAACGACAGGGCCACAAGCGGCAAAAGCTGTCCGCCCCACTACAGCTCAGACGCTGGCTTCGACGTAGTCGATCGCCGCTGTGTGGGATCGACGTGTTCGATCCACACGACGCTGTCGACGCGATGAGTGTCGATCCCAGCGACCGGCTTGCCCAGCGTGAGCGCATGGCCGAGCTCTGACAGCACCCCCGGGCCGCTGTCGACGGCGATGACAGCACCGCCGTTCAACACAGCGACCGCATTTCGGCCATCGGTGACCCCGGTGGCGATCACCGTCTCAACGAAGGGGGTGGCAGCCGCCGGCTCCGAGCGCAAAAAATACCGATGGTGTGGCCACCGGCCGACCGAGTGCTCCGACAGACGGCGTCGATAACGCCGGTGCTACCGCTACAGATGACCTCGTGGCCGCGGTCGGCACGCCGTCTGCCGAGCGTCTGTGTTGTGACATCCTCCGCTTCGTTGACCGTGCTGCCGCCGATAACGCTGACATGCACATCCTACCTCTCGCCGCTAGGGCTCTCGCTGGTTTTGGCCGTCAAGCTGTCGACCGATTGCAGTCAGAACCCGACACCGTCAACCAGTACCGTTCTCTCGATGTAGGTTTCCAGCTCTTTGTGGAGCATCGATCGGGGGTCATCAGTCCGCGTTGTCTGCTGGAGATTGATGCCTTCGATGGTGGTGACCAGATACTCCGCCATCGTTTCCGGATCGTCAACAGCAAAGACACCCTGCTTGACCCCGGTTTCGATGATCTCGGTGAGGTTCTCGACGAGGGCGGCCGACAGCTCGGTGAACTCGGATTGAAACGCCGGGTTTTGGATCGCTTGGGCTCGCAGCTCCAGATAGGTTGAGAGCCGCGCGTCGGCGTCCGGCGTTCCCTCGGCAGCCGGATACTCGCCGAGCGACACGGTCACGAATGCGTCGAGGTCGCCAACCGGGTCACCGGTGGACTCGATCCGATACCCTCGCTCGAAGTAGTCACGCATATACTCAACGAACGAAAGAAGGATGTCGTCTTTCCCATCAAAGTGGTGATAAAACGTCGATTTCGTCAGGTCAGACTCGTCGGCGATCCGCTGGATTGAGATGCCAGGATAGCCGTGTTTGCGGAGCGCAACAAACGTGGCCATCATGATGGCCTCATGGGTATCAGCTGGGTTGCCGTCAAGCGGTGCTTCGTCACTCATGGATGTGACTTCGCTGTCAGGCCGAAAATAGCTTGGTACCCGTAGCCACGCGACACTGCCGTACAGAGATCGGGGTGACTCAACAGAACACAGCGAAACAGACTTCTGAACAGCTTAGCAGCACTTTAGCAGGCGAGACAGATCCATTGAGCTCTGATTAGGGGCAGTGGCTTTGGATTCGGGTGAAAGTAGGTCTTTCACTCACGAAGTGCCTCAACGGGGCGTTCATTTGCGGCCTTCCAGGCCGGATAGAGCCCGCTAAGGACGCTCGCAAACACCGCAAACCCCATTCCATACAGCAGATATCGTGCACTTTGCCAGCTGAATGCATCAAGCGGACTCCCGACTAAGATCTCGAAGATCACGACCCCAATGGCCGCAGACACCACCACACCAAGGATGCCACCGATCACACCGAGGAAGGCGGCTTCTGTGAGGATCATGCGAAGCACCTCTCCACGCCTGATGCCAACAGCCCGTAGAACGCCGATCTCGCCGCGACGTTCGACAGTGCTCATCAGCATCACGTTGAGAATGGCGACACTGGCGACCACCAGCGAGATCGAGCCGATCCCTAACAGTCCGAGCTGTAAGGTGCCAAGAAACGAATCGACATTCTGCTGGACGGCAGCAAAGTTTCTGACGTTGACGATCTGCTCGTCGTCGTCGTTGAACCACGACTCAATATCGGTTGTCAGGCTCTCTACCGACTGCTCAGAGGTAGTCAAGACAGTCACTGAATCGTAGTGATCTTGCTCGGCCATCGCTGACATCGGGACGACGAGTTCACGTCGCCCACCACCGAACCCCTGCGACGACGACAGGATCCCTTGAATACGGTATAATCTATTGTTATACGATACCGGATCACCGATCTCTAACCCCAGCCGCTCGGCGTCTGATTCGGTGAGTAACGCTCCTGATCGGAGCCGATTTGAGACCTGCCCTCGGCTCACGTTGTACATCGCATCCGCCTTTGTTAGTGCGGTCACCCGGAGCCGTGTTTCAGCCCCGTTTCGGGCCGACAGCGTTGTGACATTGGATTTCTCTGGAACAACCGTTGCATCGCCGGTGACTGTCTCAATGTCGTCGACTTGATCAGCGGTGATCCCATCATGAGAGTGATCCGGCCCCGCAGAGACGGTGACCTCATTTGATAACCCTTGTAGATCCGCGGTGGCCTGTTGTTGGAGGGCTGCCGTCGCCATCCCTAACGATGCGATTGCGACCACCCCGATGAGGATACCGAGTGTCGCCAACGCGGTTCGAACCCGATTGCGGCCAAGGTTCCGCCAGGCCATCAGTACACTCGGGAATCGATGTACGAAGTGTTTGCTACTCATGAGGTAACCGTCCCATCAACCAGTTCAACGACCCGGTCGGCGTACTCGACCAACTGTTCATCATGCGTGACCGCGACAATCGCGATCTCCTCGGTTTCTTTGAGCCGAGTCAACTCATCTAGGATCGTTGCTCCGGTATCTTGATCTAAATTACCGGTTGGCTCATCGGCCAGTAGCACATCGGGCTCGTTGATGAGGGCCCGCGCGATGGCAACTCGTTGCCGTTGACCGCCGGATAGCTGGGTTGGTTGGTGGGATAATCGATCACTCAGCCCAACACGGCCAAGGAGATCAACGGCTCGGTCATGTTTGTCGAGGGTGGGCTCCCACATCGTTGGGAGTTCAACGTTTTCTGTCGCTGTGAGCATCGGAAGCAGGTGATAATCCTGAAAGACGAACCCGATCTCTGATCGTCGTTCCTCCGTTAGCTCATCTGGAGAACAATCCGTGACATCACGACCATTGAGTTGCACGGCTCCCTCAGTCGGCGTGTCAAGCAGGCCAATCATATTAAGCAAGGTACTCTTGCCCGACCCTGATGGACCGATGATCGTGACCATCTCGCCGTGACTGGCCTGAAACGTCACGTCATCAAGGGCGGTGATCAACTCCTCGCCACTCTTGTATTCCTTGACCACATCCACAAGTTCGATGACACTCATTGTCTACGCCACAACACCACCCCGAGGATGCTGATGACTACGAGGACAGCCACACCCCCAATGAGCAAGATTGGTGGCCCACCACCAGATGGTGGTGTGGTAGTCGCTGTCGCTTGGGCTTGTTGTGTTCGGGGGAACCCTGATAGTGAATCTGCCACCGGTATTTGCTGGGTTTTCGTTACCCGTTCGTCATCACGATTCTCTCCGGTCGTGATGTATGTGAGTTCAACCGGCACCGAGTCTGTCCCATTGGCGATGTCAGCGGTGAGCTCATACGTGCCAAATTCACTGGTCTCGATGCCGCCAACATAGTACTCGCCGTTCGGCGGGCTCGGCGAAACCGAGCCTGTCTCTGGAACACGCAATAGCACTGATTCGACATCGGTACCGCCGATATTTGCGGCATCGCCCTCAATGCTGACGGTTCCGCTGCCGGTGACTGAGTTGCTTGTCAGACGCACATCGCCACGGAGATCCGAGTCATCTATTACATCAATGTAAAGTGGCTTTTTATACGTGTGTGATGAATCTCCACCCTCGTTTGACACAGTAATAACCAGATCAAGATGCTTCTGACCAGTGCTGGTAAACGTGACTGAGAACGGGATTGTGAGTTCCCCACCGGGAGCGATCACACCCACATCCTCCGATTGTTGGTATGTATCTAATTCACCGCCTTCACGCAACCACACATACCGCACTCGTACATTTTGGTTATTATTGTTTGCAAGATTCGAGATATTCGCGTCAATCTCAACTGGTTCTCCCGGTTTTGGTTCCTCTACATCTGTTGATATTTCAATTTGAACGGGCGGTGCTGAGGCCGCAGCTGATTGGATGCCTACCAACAGAATGGTCGTGAGTATAATAGCAGTACAGATAACTCGCAGCTTCACACACTGTGAGCCACGTTGGTTGAAATCAATCATGGTGGGTGGTTGATCTTTACATCCGTCATGACAAGGGGTAGGTTACTAGGTTCGTCGTCGCTCATATCACCGGTAGTAGATTCACTCACAAAGTCACATGGGAACTGTTTCACGGTGAGAAACTCGACATCAGCCAGTAACTTGAATGACATTCGACCCGAGAGACGCTTCACACGAACGGCACCGCCAGATGATCCCCATCGGTCTGGGCATATGTTCTATAGACCCCCGAGCTGTCTAAGCGTCAATGAAGCCGTTGGAAAGGCAGACCGATCGGATAGGAGCCGCTCTCAGTCGCTCCGAAGCCCCAACGTTTGAACGGTCGGGAGGCTCCAGTCGAATACCACCGCCACCAACCGCGTCCCGACGGTCACCAGCGCACACACCACCGCAGCGGTACCCGCTGAGACGCCAAGCAAGCCGACGACCCAATAAGCGGCTCCACCGAGGACGGCACAGCTCGCATAGAAGTCCTCAAAGAGAATAAACGGGGGTCGATCTAGCAAAATGTCGGCGACAGCACCACCACCAACGGCGTTGATCGTCGCAATCGCAACGATGCCAAACGCCGACACGCCAGCCTCAGTTGCGACGATGGCTCCCGTCGTCGCAAAGGCAGCGAGGCCGATCGCGTCGGCGACGAGCGTTACCGGATGTGTTTCCGGTGATTCAAGCACGATGCTCAGGGCGATCGCCAAGCCAACGCCGAGAAGTCCCAGGCTGATTTCAATCGGTGATTGCAGGGCCAGCGGGGTTCGTGTCACGAGCAGATCACGTGTCGCGCCACCAGCAAACGCCATAGCAAGCCCGACGATGATGAGTCCAAGCAGGTCGAACTCCTCACGGATAGCCTTCGAGGCACCAACGAGGGCGAAGGCGGTCAAGCCGATCGTATTCATCACCGCAAAGGGATCGCCGAAGAGCAGCCCGAGGGCATCCTGACTCACTGTGTTTGGCTTTGGGGTCAACGCTATTGAGTGGCACGTATCGGTTCTCCTCTCAAATCGTAAACAAGTAAACGATCGCTACTACCGTTGCGCTGATCGTTGGTTCGCACAGCTCGTCAGGAGCTATCGCAGTTATCTATCGCCGCACGACAAGGAGTGTGGTGGCAGCCAGCGAGGGCTGCCGAGGGCCGAACCGCCACGTGATCGCTCAGACCGTTCCAGGGATCCAGACGCCGGTCGGCAACACGCCAGCGACATACAGGAGCCCGACGCCGAACGACCAGATGATGATCGCCATCGCGGGCGGATCGATGTGGGTGCGGCCATGGGCGTAGAAGATCCGCTGGGTGGCCTCGCCGGCCAGCGCGGCAACAACGCCAATCCCACCGGCAAACAGCAGGCCAACGGCGGGTGGAAGGCCAGAGAGCGCGGCCTCACCCGAGGCCGTCACCGCGAGGAAGATCGTCGAGCCAGCCAGGGTGATGTGGTGAGTCACCGGGAACCGCTCGACACCAAGGTTGAGGAACAACAGTGAGGCCGCGCTCAGCCCAAAGCCGAGGAACGGGCTCCCGGTGCGGAAGGCGAGATAGCCCGACGCCAGCCCAGCAGCCAGCCCGATCATGGCGACGTTGGCCCATTTGTACTGCTGTGGCAGCCATGGCTCAGTCGCCAGCCACCCGCTGGCCGATTCGCCGCCGTTTTCGGTGCCGTTGTCGTTGGCGACTGCACCACCGTTGGCAGTCTCCGCAAGGGTGTCACCGCGCTCGAAGGGCCCCATATCGAGCAGGCCCGAGCCCTGTGGGTTACCGATCAGCGCGTAGCCGAAGACTGCTCGGTGAACAAACGCGCTGACGACGATGCTGACCGGGATCGGATCGACCGGGATCAGCAGGTTGCGGGACAGTTGTTCGACGGCAATCCCCAGCAGGCCGAAGGCCCCGCCGACGGCCAGTACATCGGGCTTGGTGCCGAGGGCGAAACCGATATCTTTCGCGTTGTGGAAGTCAAACCCACTCTCCATGTAGCCGCGTTTGGCCGCGTAGGCCGCCGCGGCCGCGCCGCCAGCAAACGAAATATGGGGGCCGAAGACGTGGCCGAAGCCGACGCCGACAAGCCCAACCGCGCCCTCAGGGGCGACGCCGACGATATTGGCCGCCGCGCCGGCGATGACCAACAGCCCGGTCAGAATGAACGCCGGCAGCGCGCCGATGGCGGCACCAAAGGCCCCGCCGGCGAACGCGCCGATCCAGATGGATGCCTCACCGAGGACGGCTGTCACGTCGGCGAGTGAGCCGCCGAAGGCCTGCAGTACCGTGACCGGTTCAACGACCATTCATCGTCACCACCGGTCGCGTGTGTGATCGCTTCTGTCTACTGGGTCTGTACGGTCTGTGTCTCGCTGTATCTATCATGATCGTTCCACCGCGTCCCGAACGAACGTTCGTTTTATTATCAACGTTACGGTAGCGGAGCTATGACGTGGGTGATCATGTACCCATAGCTCAATACGGGGGCTATATGCCTACGCGGCAGACGAAGTACCCCCGGCAACGACGGTGTACAGGCCAAACGTTGCCACTATCGTTCCGGACAACTGCGTCCCGGCCGTGGCGATGAAGCCGACATCGTACAACAGTGGGGCAGCCATGAACCACCCGCCGAAGATCGTTGTGAGGACAGCCGCCGGGAGGCTGACGGTTTCGGTCGCTCGATACAGTTGGACGGATCGGCCGGCAAACACGACGCCCAACACGCCGCTGGTGGTGATACTGCCGGTGTACGCCGCCGACGCCCCTGCGATGATCGGTGAGAGAGCGGCACCAACTGAGCCCACAAGTGCAAGCAGCGTTGCAGCGGTGAGAAACCCGCTTCTGGACGAAGCCATGCGGTTGGCTACGATCTATGCCATCAAAAATCCGTGGCACAATCCAACACGGTCGATCCCTGTGTCTTCGTCGACGGACTACGGTTTAACGAGCACCTTCACCGCCTCACGGTTGTCCATCGCGGCGTACCCCTCCGGAACGCCGTCGAGATCGACTGTCTTCGTGAAGATCGGCGACGGGTCAAGCGTCCCCTGCAACACGTCGGCCATCAACTCCTCAGCGTAGGCGCGGACGGGGGCAACGCCGCCGTTCAGCGTGACGTTGGCGCGGAAGAACGGTGCCAGATCGAGGCCGTCGCCGAGGCCGTGAGGCACGCCGACGTAGCCGACGGTGCCGCCGGGACGGGCGACGCCGATAGCAGTCTCCATCGAGGAGGTCGCGCCGACACACTCCATAACGTGGTTGACGCCGCCGTTTGTGAGCTCGTGGACGCGCTCGATGGCCTCGTCGCCGCGTTCGCTGACACAGTCGGTCGCGCCGAACTCCGCGGCGATTTCGAGGCGATCCTCGTGGTGGCCCATCGCGATGATCCGCTCCGCGCCGAGTCGCTTAGCCGCCAGCACGCCACAAAGCCCGACCGCGCCGTCGCCGATGACCGCAACGGCCGACCCCGCCTCAACACCCGCGCTGACGGCGGCGTGGTGGCCGGTGCCCATCACGTCAGTCAACGGCAGCAGCGAGCGAAGCGTGTCTTCGTCGTCGGCATGGCGGTCAGGGACGCGAACGAGCGTCCCGTCGGCTTCGGGACATCGGACGTACTCGCCTTGCGCGCCGCCGTTGCCGCCGCTCCAACTGTCCTGATTCACACAGGAGGTATGCAGTCCCTTCCGGCAGAACTCACAGCGGCCACAGCTGATGAAAAACGGTGCGAGCACGCGATCGCCGGGATCGATGGAGACAACATCGTCGCCGACTGCCTCGACGATCCCCATCGGCTCGTGGCCGACCCGAGAGGGCACCTCGCGGTCGCTTTCGCCGCGATAAAACCAGAGATCGGAGCCACAGACCGCGGTGTGGGTAACACGAACGATTGCGCCACGCGAGGAATCGAGTTCCGGTTGTGGGACAGATTCAACGCGGATGTCGCCGGGGCCATGGAAGGTAGCTGCGCGCATACTGGCTAGGTGTGTTCAGCAATGAAAAACCCATCTGTCGGCCGGATCGGCTGTGCCCCCCGGTTTTAACCCGTATTAGACAATGATATAATCGTGCTACTTACACTACTGCAAGTTCCGACCAGTCTGGATGGCCTCCTGACACAGTACGGGAACGTCGTCGTCGACTTCGGGATCACAGTCATCACGTTCCTTGTGACGTTCCTGTTGCTGTACCGAATCGGCAAATCGGTGCTTGTCCGGGCAACAAAGAGGGCACTCAACGCACGGGAGTTCTCTTCGGCGGTCGTGAGTCTTGGCTCAAGCGTCGCCGCCGTGCTCGCGGTCGTTGGTGCCGTCGCCATCGCCGCGACGGTCGCCGGCTTCCCAGCGATCCTCTCGGCGTTTGCGACGCTGGCCGGCGCGCTCGCGTTAGGAGTGTCCTTTGCCGCCGGCGACATCATCGAGAACTTCGTTGCAGGGATTTTCATCCTCAAGGACAAGCCATTTCTTGTCGACGACTACATCGAGTGGGATGGCAACAGCGGTATCGTCCGGGAGATCAACCTCCGGGTTTCGAAGCTTGATACCTTCGACAACGAGCAGCTCACCGTCCCGAACAGCGACCTCGCCAACGCGGTCGTCACCAACCCTGTCGCCAATGAAACCCGCCGTGTCACCGCCGACTTCGGCATCGAGTATGGGGCCAGCATCTCGGATGCCAGAGCGGCGATTCTTGATGAAGCCAGCAAGATCGATGGCGTGCTTGCGGATCCGGAACCGTCCGCGCCGGTGACCGGCCTTGGCGACTCAGCGGTCGTCCTAAACGGCCGTGTCTGGATCGACCCCGCAGAGACCGGTGCCGGTGGTGTGAAGCACACACTCGTCGAGAACGTCAAGCGTCGCTTCGACGCCGAAGGGATCGGCATGCCGTACCCCTACACGGAACTCACCGGCGAGATCGATATCAACAGCCGCGACATCGAGACTTCGCCCGCCGACGACTGACCGCGCTCACTGCGCTATCGCCGCTTTGGACTGGCCGCGCTGTTGTTTTTTCGCTACTGTACACCCTCGCCTGCTCGGAACACCGCCCACCGCCAGTGGGTTCGTCGCGGTGGCGGTACTTCTATTATCATCGGTCGCCGTTGTCTGAGGGAAGTCATCTATGGAACTCTCAGAGCAACTCCTCTGTCTGTTCAGCGCGTCTGTGAGCGAATCCGCCGACGGCTACACGGTCGAGGTGCCGAAACGCGAGGTCGAAACCGGTGATATCGAGGTTGGTGAAAGCTATCGGGTGGCGTTGATCGACGGCACCGACACGACAGCGTCGACGACAATCGATGACTCTTCGACGACCAGCGGCGACCGTGGCGAGCCACAACCGCCCGTCGAGCCCGGTGAACTTCGCTACGTCGAGATCGAGGATATCGGCAAACAGGGCGACGGGATCGCCCGTGTCGAACGCGGCTACGTGATTATCGTCCCCGGCGCGGAGATCGACGAGCGCGTCAAAATCGAGGTCTCGGAGGTCAAATCCAACTTCGCGGTCGGCGAGATCATCGAGGAAGAGTTCTAATTACTCGACGACCCAGTAGGACACCGAGGCCACGCGGTCGCCGCCGCCCGCCGAGCCGACCGCCCGATCGAGTTTGCGGAACGGGCGAGCGAGTCGCGTCGGGAGGCTACGGTAGAACCCATACGGCAAGACGAAATCGTGGGTGGCGTCGACGAGGTCGACACCGGCGTCGGCCAGCAGGCTCTCGACGGCCTGCCGGGAGTAGAGCCGCGAGCCCATCGGCAACAGCCAGTTGTACAGCACGCGGCTGCTTTCGAGATTGAACGTATCAAACAGTACCGGCCCCGCCGAGACACGAGCCAGCTCTGTAAGAAACGTTACCGGCCGGTCGGCGAGATGGAAAAATCGCATCGCGAAGACGGCATCGAAATGATCGTCGGGAAACGGCAGCCGCGCCGCATCACCGCGCATGAACTCGACGGTGTCGTCGACGCCGACAGCCTGTGCTTTCTCGCGGCCTTGTGCCAACATCGCATCCGACACGTCGAGGCCGACAATGTCGGCACCCAACTGTGCCAGCATGACGGTAAATCGGCCGGTGCCGCAGGCAACCTCAAGGATCTCCTTGTCTGCGACCGGCCCCAGCGCGTTGCGAACGGCTGTTTTTTCGCGGCGATCGATGAACTGCCCACCGCCGGAAAACCGCTTGTCGTCGTAGGCCTCGGCGATCTCGTCGGCCTGGTACCACTCGGTGCCTTTCACGCTGGCGGCAACTGCTCACCCGAGGGATAAAACCGTACTGGATACGCCCCACTAACGGAGCGATCCTGGGGGCTACGTCGGGCGGTCGCCGACAGACGGAATCCCACGTTTGTGACCTTATACAATATATATTTACCGGCGCAATATGGAGACAACCTTTACCACTGGCCTCGGCGGTGAGATAAATATGAGCACTAGTCCGATCGAGGCTAACAGTCCAGTTCGACTCTCAGATGCCGAGTTCCGCGAGCGGCTCCGGGAGCTACCGCCGAGTGCAAAACTTATTGCCAAGGTGCTTGAGGGCGACGAACCACTCTCGCAAGGCGAGCTTGCCGAGGAGTCGTTGCTGCCGGATCGGACGGTGCGATACGCGCTCAACCGACTGGAGGAATCAGAGCTGATCGGCTCCCGGTACAGCTTCAAAGACGCCCGCAAACAGGTCTACTACCGTAACACCTGAGCGTCAGGCTCAATCAGATGGTGTCGCCGCTGATCACCCCTTTTATATAGCAGCCGGTGTAGTAGACCGGATATGGATCTCTCGGTCGTTGTCCCTACGCTCAACGGGCGCGACCAACTGGGTGCCTGTCTCGATACGATCGCCGATCAGGCTCCCGACGCGGACGTTGTCGTCGTTAACGGCCCCTCGGCCGACGGCACCACCGGCATGGTCACCGAGCGAGCGGACGTTGATGTTCTCGTCGAAGTCGCCTCTCGTACGGTCAACGTCGCCCGCAACGCCGGCATCGACGCCGCCAGCGGCGACGTGATCGCCTTCCTCGGCGACAACCTTCGGCTCGAATCGGACTGGCTGCCCGCGGTTGTCGACGGCCTCACCGAGGCCCCGGTCGTCACCGGCCCAACCCACCGAACGCTCCGCGGCGGCGTCGCCACCGAATCAACCGAGGAGGTGACGATCGCCGGTCGCGGGGTGACAGCAATCGCCGGGCATAATGTGGCGTTTCAGCGACGTGTCTTGGAGGCTATCGACGGCTTCGACGAGTATCTTGAAACCGGCGGCGCGTGGGACGTGGCCCATCGGCTGGCGGCCACCGATCACGCCGTCGCGTGGCGGCCCGACATGAGCGTCCGCCGCGAGTTCGAAGCCGACGGCGGGCGTGCCGACCCCGATTGGGGATGGACGTATCGCGCGTTGGCCTACCGGCTGGTGAAAAACTACGGCCTTCGGCCGACGGTCGCCCGTCGCACGCTGTCACACGCCGCCAGCGACGCGATCACCGCGGCCCGCGACGTGATCCGGGGTGACGCCGAGCCGACAACGTGGTTTGCCACCGGCCGGCAGGTCATTACCGGCATGTTGACCGGTGGCTCTGATGGGCTTGTCGCTCGTGCCCGCGACCGGAGTGAGGCGCACAACCCACACGGCCTCTCAAAGCGGGCCGACCGCGCGGTGACAAGATACGAGTTTGGCGACACGAGTCAGTAGCTCAGACATCAGCACCGGCCGCAAAGCCGGGAATGAGTCGGCTCGGGTTTCGATTGAACACGCGCGTCATCGCGTCTTCCGGCAGATCAAGCGTAAGAATCTCCATGACGGCAACGTTCGGATGGACATCGGGGGTGCCGCTGCCGAAGATGATCCGGTCGGGATGTTCTTGGAGGCCGCGTTCGAGGATATCTCGGGAGCGAACCGCACAGGTATCGAGATAGAGATGGTCGTACTCATCGAGCAAGGCGAGCGCAGTTTTCATCCGCGATTCGGCCATTGGGTAGCCGCCAAAGCCAGCAAGCACGACAGGATACCCATCGTTCAGCAGCGTGTCGGCAGCCGCCGATGGTGGGAACCCGTCTCGACAGTAGACGACAACAGGAAGGTCGACATCCGCCAACTCCTCGCGTACCGGCGCTTTCGGGAGGCCGTCGTTGATCGGATCGAGCACGAAGCCGTGGAACCGGTCATCGTAGGCGTACTGCTCGATGTCGCCCGGACGTGTATGGTGGGTCTCACGGGGCGCGTAGAGGTTTCGAAACGTCGAGATCGGACTTTCGGCGGCCGCCAGCGGGCCGTTAAGTCGGGCGAAGGCGAGAAACGGGCGGTCGACGCTGAGCCGCGCGACAGCGTTGTTCGCCCGTACGTAGCCGATGTCGCTTGGACGGCGGGTCGGTGAGACGGCTGTGCGGACGACGCCGGCTTGGTGACACTCCCGTTCGAGTCGGTCGGGGCCCACATTGTGCCCGTGGGTGGAGACAGCCACCTCGTCGTGGTCGAGATGCCCGTGGATGTCGACCACGCGGAACCCATGTTCCAACTCTAGCATTGTCTGACGGTTACGGGCGGCCCACATAATTGTTGTAGACCCTTTGGGCCGAATCGACCATCTCTGACAGTACACACGCGGCAGATCTACGTGGGTATGTGACGATCCCACACGCCGCCTGCTGGCGATTTGCGGTATCGAAGGTCGATGGATTTATATAGAACTGCAAACCATCATTCAACGAGGCGATTTTACATGGCACAACGACAGCAACCGATGGTAATTCTCTCGGAGGACAACGAACGAACGCAAGGCGAGGACGCCCAGGATTCCAACATCCGGGCCGGCAAAGCCGTCGCCAACTCGGTGCGGACGACGCTGGGCCCGAAAGGGATGGACAAGATGCTCGTCGGCTCCTCGGGTGATGTGACGATCACCAACGATGGGGCGACCATCCTCAACGAGATGGATATCGAGCACCCTGCCGCACAGATGCTCGTCGAGGTCGCCGAAACCCAGGAGATCGAGGTTGGCGACGGGACGACGACCGCGTCCGTGCTTGCTGGCGAACTGCTCGCTGAGGCTGAGGAACTGCTTGATCAAGATCTCCACCCCACCGTCATCGTCGAGGGCTACCACGAAGCCGCCAAACTTGCCCACGAGGCGGTTGACGACCAGACGCTCGCTGTCGATCTCGACGACGACACCCTAGAGGCGGTTGCCCGTTCTAGTATGACCGGCAAAGGCACCGGTGATGTGACCGTCGATACCCTGGCGGAACCGGTCGTCAGCGCGGTCCAGCAGGTCGCCACCGACGCCGGTGTCGACCGCGAGGATATCCACATCCACACCCACCCCGGGGCGTCGACGAGTGCGACCGAACTGATCGAGGGCGTTGTCATCGACGAAACGCCGCTTGACGACGCAGCCCCAAGCCAGCTTGCGGAGGCGACGACGGCGATCCTCGATACGGACCTGGAGTTCGATACCGGCGAGGCCGACGCCGAGTACAACATCACTGACGTCGATCAACTCAACGAGGCTATCGCCGCCGAGGAGGAGGAGCTAGAGGGGTATGCTGACGCGATCGTCGACGCCGGGGTTGAGCTCCTGTTTGTCACCGGCGATATCGACGACCGTGTCGCCAGCCACCTCGCTGCCGAGGAGATCGTCGCCTTCGAGGATATCGGCTCCTCGGATGCCGACGCCATCGCAGCGGCAACTGGTGCCCGCCAACTCGGTACCCTTGAGGACATCGAGGACGCCGATCTCGGCACCACCGCCGCTCTGAGCGTCGAGACCTACGGCGAAGACGAGTTCACCTTCGTCGAAGGTGCTGATGCCGCCCACGTCAGCCTCTTCGTTCGCGGCAGCACCGACCACGTTGTCGACGAGCTTGAGCGCGCGCTCAACGACGCCCTCGATGTTGTCATCGCCGCTCTCGATGCCGGCGGCGTCGTCGGCGGCGCGGGCGCGGCTGAGGTCGCGATCGCCGACCACGTCCGGGGTCACGCCGCCAGCGTCGAAGGCCGGAAACAGCTCGCCATCGAGGCCTTTGCGACGGCGGTCGACGAACTGCCGCGCACGCTTGCCGAAAACACCGGCATGGATCCGATCGACGCGCTCGTTGACCTGCGAGCCCGCCACGACGCGCAAGGACGCGCCGGTCTCGTTTCAACCGGCCGTTCGGGCACGGTTGGCGACCCGGTTGAGGAGGATATCCTCGATCCCGCAGCTGTCAAACACGAGGCCGTCGACTCCGCGACCGAGGCGGCGACGATGATCCTCCGCATCGACGACGTGATCAGCTCGGACGGCTAACGCCGCTCGTTGCCGCCCCGATGGCGGTCACGGCTCGTTCCCGTTTTTTTGTTGCACATGTTTAAGTGAACAGGGCAGCACCCGTTACTAACAGCAGTTTAGTCGGTAAACCACCGCGAGCCCGGGCTACCCGACTACGGCGTACCACACAATGACAGAGGATCCACCGACCGATGACGACTACGATATCGAGCCGATCAGCACCGGCGTTGCTGAGCTCGACAAACTCCTGCATGGCGGATACATTCGGGGTCGCACCTACCTCGTACAGGGTGTCTCTGGCACCGGGAAATCGCTGCTTGGCCAGCATTTTCTCGAAGCCGGCCTCGAAGCCGGCGAGACTGTCGTTTACATCCACGGCGAGGAATCAAAAGCCGATATCGTCCTCAACGCCGCCCAGCTGTCGGTTGATATCGGCGACGCCGAATTTCTTGACATCGGCCCTGGCACCGACTTTTTCGCCGAGGATATCTCCTATGACCTCGTCGAGACCGCCGAGGTCGAGTCCGAACGCTTCACGAAGGATATCAAGGAGGTCATCGAGTCGGTCGATCCCGAACGCCTTCTGATCGATCCGATCACCCAACTGCAGTACGTCGAACGCGACGAATACCAGTATCGCAAACGCCTCCAGTCGCTGATCCGGTTTCTCCGTGATCGGCAGGTGACGACTGTCGCCACACGGACGGTGAGTCGGGGGGTTCCGCACGGCAGCAGCTACGACGACTTCGAGTCGCTCAGCGATGGCGTGGTCAACCTCTATCTGGATGAGAGCGAACGCCGCATCGCCGTCCCGAAACACCGCGGCCTCGGACAGGCCGACGGCACCCACGGCCTTGAGATCCGCGACAATGGCATTGAGATCTATCCACAGACGATCCCCGACCACGACGACCGACCCTTCGATCCGACACTGATCACGACCGGCCACGAGACGTTGGACTCGCTGCTCGGCGGTGGGATCGAACGCGGCGCGGTGACGTTTATTGCTGGGCCAACCGGGATCGGCAAATCGACAACCGGTGCGCAGATGCTTTCGGGGATCGCCGCCGACGGCAGACCCGCCCTCGGCTATCTTTTTGAGGAGTCGATCGATCAGTTCACCTACCGGTGTGAGAACCTCGGGATCCCGATCTCCGAACTTCGCGAGACAGGCCAACTTCATCTTACCGAGGTTGAACCGCTGGTGCGGTCGGCCGAGGAGTTCGGTCAGTACGTCGTCACCGAGGTCGAAACGCACGATCCGGCTGCCGTCTTCATCGATGGACTTGCGGGCTACACGATCTCCTTGCAGGGCGACGATCAGCGGCTTGTCCGCCGGCTTCACGGGCTCACCCGGGTACTCAAAAACCACAACGTGGCGACGATCATCACCGACGAATCCGATGCCTTGACCGGCTTTCCGAAGGCTACCAGCACGAACACCAGCTACATCGCCGACAACATCGTCTTTCTCTCGTATGTCGAGGTCGACGGCGAACTCCAGCGGGCGATCGGCGTGCTGAAAAAGCGGCTCGGTGACTTCGACAGTCGGTTCCACCGGTTTGCGATCGAAAGCGAGGACGGACTGCAGATCACCGGCCCCTTCGAGCACGTTCACGGGATCATGCAGGGAACCAGCCACCGATCGGAGTGACGTGACGATGCGTGATACCCCCACGGACAGCATCGATCGACTCCAGCTCATTGTTGCCAACGAGGCCGACCGCGAGGCGATCCGGACGATGCTCAGCGAGCGATACGATGTCATCATTGCGGAGGAGCTACAGGCTGCCGACTGCTACCTCGTTGATGATCGTAGCCTGCCGGCCTACCGCGAGGCGATCAAACAGCAAAAGGCCGAGTTGGATCCGACGTTTCAACCGCTGTTGTTGCTCCGCCGAGAGTCCGCGACCGAGACGGCTCCCCGGTTGGGAGCCGACAACGGTGATGATGACCTGCCATTGATCGATGAGGTGGTCACCGCCCCGATCGACCAGGCGACACTGCACCGCCGCCTAGAGAACCTCCTTGTCCGCCGCCGACAGTCCGCCGAGCTCACTCAGCGGTACGCCGACATTCAGACCCGGTTCGAACGCCTCTTCGAGGCAACTAACGACGCGATCCTTGTGCTTGACGCGGAGTCGCTGCGCATCACCGCCTGTAACCCAGCCGCCAGCGACCTGCTTGGCTACTCGCGGCCAACGATCCTCGACACAGAGCCGTCTGAACTGCTTGCCACCGACCAGCCCGATGCCCTCGCGGCGTTGTTCGAGGATACGATCGCGGCCGGCGACGCCTGGACGGACGGGCTCACCTGCCGGACGAACGCCGGCGAGGAGCGGGCGATCGAAATCTCGGCGACGACCTTCGAAACCAGCGACGAGCTGTCGATCTTGCTGTCGATCCGTGACATCACCGAGCGGAAAGCCTACCAGGAGGAGCTAGAGCTCAAAACACAGGCGATCGATGGCGCGCCGATCGGTATCAGCATCAGCGATCCGTCACAACCGGATAATCCGCTTGTCTACGTTAACGATGGCTACACGGAACTGACCGGCTATTCAGCGTCGGAAGCGACCGGCAGAAACTGCCGGTATCTTCAGGGGCCGGGCACCCGCGAGGAGCCGGTCGATAAGCTGCGGCAAGCCGTCGATACCGAGGAGCCGGTCACCGTTGAGCTCCGTAACTACCGCAAGGATGGAACGGCGTTTTGGAACCAGGTAACGATCGCGCCCGTCCGCAACGATGGGGAGGTCGTCAACTGGGTTGGCTTCCAAGAGGATGTCACCGAGCGCAAGGAGCGCGAACAGGATCTCCAGCTGTTCCGTCGTGCCGTCGAAAACGTCGGGAGTGCTGTCGTGATCACCGACCGCAACGGCGACATCGAATACGTCAACCCTGCGTTTGAAGCGCAGACCGGGTATAGCCGCACGGAGGCTGCCGAAGCAAACACCAACCTGCTGGCCTCGGGCACGCAGTCAGATGAGTTCTACGAGGAGCTTTGGGAGACGATCCTCGGCGGTGAGGCCTGGGAAGCAGAGCTGGTCAACCAGCGCAAGTCCGGCGAGCTCTATCATATCGAACAGGAGATTGCCCCCATCGAAAACAGCGTCGGCGACATCACCCATTTCGTCGCCATTGAGACCGACGTGACTGACCGCCAACTCCGGGAACAACAGCTGTCCGTGCTCAACCGGATTCTGCGGCACAATCTCCGCAACGGGATCAATGTCATCGAAGGAAACGCAACGCTGTTGTCGGAGACAGTTGCCAACGAGGAGGCCCGCCGATTTGTTGCGGCGATCGAGGAGCGAGCCACGGCGCTTGCGGCCCTCAGCGAGAAGGCATCGACGGTACGGTCGCTGTTCGAACAAGAACCGCCGACCGATGCTCGGTATCAGCTTGCGGCCCTCCTTGCGGCGATCACCGCAGCGTTCGAGGAAGCACACTCCGAGGCGGCGATCGAAACCGCACTCGCCGAGCCGCTGGCGGTGCGAGCCGACAGCCGTCTTCGAGTCGCGCTTGCGGAGTTGTTGACGACGACGCTCAGCTACAACGACGAAGCGACCCCAGCGATCACGGTGACAGCCACGCCGGCCCCCAACAACCGCGGCGAGGAGTGGGTCGAGATCACGGTCACCGACAACGGCCTCGGGATCCCGGAACACGAGTGGCAGGCGATCGAACAGGGAGAGGAGACCCAACTCCAGCACGGCAGCGGGCTCAGCCTCTGGCTCGTCCACTGGACGGTCTCGCTGCTTGGTGGGGAAGTTCGAATTGAAGAAAGCGATATCGGCACGCAAACGGTGTTGACGCTGCCGCGAGTGCCGGCTGACGAATAAGGGCCGTCAGCGGCCGAGCGAGACTCGAACCACATCGCCAGCGGCGAGCCCAAAGGCGTCGTCGCCGCGGCCCTGATTCACGTCACATTCAACGTAGCCGTGACTCCCGACAGTGACCAGCGTCTCACCGCGACCAACATGGTCGAATGTCTCGACGACCGGGACGCTTGCGTCGTTGACGCCCACCGTATCGATGTCGCCGAGCTTGTCGCCCGGGATGTTCGTGATCACGTTGCCAAAGTCGTCGACGACGAGCACCTCGCCGCAGATCGTTCCGTCGTCGACGGTCGGGGTCGGAAACTCGATGTCGACACAGGCATCGAGAGCGATCCGGCTGAGGCTGTCGATGTCGGCCATGGCGTCGACGCCGACAGCATGGATGTCGCCGGCCGCGGGGGCGAAGACATCTCGGCCATGAAACGTTGTTGACGCTGGGTCTTCGATACTGATCTCGAAGGCCTCGATGGGCGGTTCCGTGGCGGTTGAATCGGCCGCGGCTGCCGTCTCGCGGAGTCGTCGAACAACCGGCCGAGCCAGCCCGTTGTCGGGGGCAACGACCGCGTGGTTGCCGACACGAGTCGCGATCGCACGGCGGTCGGTGCCGACACCGGGGTCGACAACCGCGAGATGGACAGCCGGCGGAAACCACGGGATCGTCTCACGGAGCCAGAAGGCCGCCGCGCGGGGATCCTGCCGCGGGAGGTCGTGAGCGATATCGACGAGGCGGGCGTCTGTTCGCGAGCAGATGACACCCTTCATCGCCGCCGGATAGGGGCTGCCAAAATCAGAAGCAAGCGTGAGCATCGGGTGGCTGTTATATATCGTCCGCGCCGTCGGTATCGCTGACCTGTTGGATGCGTTCGACACCGCCGATCTCCCTGATGACGGCTGCCGCTGGATCAGGGATCAACGAGGCCCAGTCCTCGCCGTCGATCATGCGCTCTCGGAGCTCCGCGCCTTCCAGGATCTCTCGACGAAACATCGGTGACTGTCGCACCTCGACGCCGGCTTCCTCGAACAGCCGGATCACCAGCGGGTTATTCGAGAAGGCGACATCGAACGCCGGCGACATGCTCTGGACGTGGCTGACCCACACCGAGTTGCGGTCGAGATCCTCGATGGGGACGACGTAGGTCGGGATATCAAATTCGGCGACGGATTTGGTGACCATCATGACGCGTTCGCCGGCGGTAAACGGATCCCGTTGGGTATGGGAGTCCCCCGCTGAACCGATCCCTAACACTAGTTCGTCGACCTGCTCGGCGATCTCCTCGACCATGTGGTGGTGACCCGCATGGTACGGTTGAAACCGGCCGATGTAGAATCCCCGCATACCACACGCTATCACGTCACCCTTTATAAGCACGGCGAGTCTGCGGCGAGATCGCAGACGCCCGGTAGAGGGCTTCTACGACGCCAATTATGCATACTGACGATTTTTCACAAGGGGAGAAAGTATATCAGTCGCCGAGCCGTCCATTCACATAGCGAACCCGTTCTATGAGCAACAACACGGATACAGACGACGGGCCTCCCGACACGGAGGCCGAAGAAACGGCCTCGGAGCCCGGGCACTCCGAGGAGGTCGCCGACGGCGAGACCGGCGATCGACCGCACAATGACCACGAGGAACAGCCGGACGCCGACGAGAGCGGCGACCACGCTGACGACGGCGAGGAAGTATGGCCACCAACCGGGCCAGACCACGATGGGCCAACGATCGCCGACGAGGACGCCTTTGATTCCGACCCTACCACGGATCGCACCCGTGGCAACGAACCAGCCGAAACCGAAGGAACAGCGGGCACGATCGAGGAACTCGGCAGCGACGTTGAGGTTAGCGCGCCGGTCGCCGACGACCCGGATGAAGACGACCTCCTTGGCGGGCTGTTGATCGATAGCACCGAGGATGTTGAGATCCCTGACCGTCTTGTTGACCAGGTTATCGGTCAGGAACACGCCCGCGATGTGATTATCAAAGCTGCCCGTCAGCGGCGACACGTCATGATGATCGGCTCGCCGGGTACCGGCAAATCAATGCTGGCGAAGGCGATGACTGAGCTCCTCCCGAAAGAGGAGCTGCAGGATGTCCTGATCTACCACAACCCCGACGACGGCAACAAGCCGAAGGTGCGGACAGTGCCGGCCGGGAAGGGTGAACAGATTGTCGACGCTCACAAGGAGGAGGCCCGCAAGCGCGATCAGATGCGTACCTTCCTCATGTGGATCATTATCGCCGTCGTGTTGGGCTACGCGCTCATCATCGCCGGCCAAATCCTGCTGGGGATCTTGGCGGCTGGGATCGTCTATCTCGCCTTCCGCTATGCCTCCCGTGGCGGCGACGCGATGATCCCGAATCTGTTGGTCAACAACAACGACACCACGAGCGCGCCGTTCCGCGACGCTACCGGTGCCCACGCCGGCGCGCTGCTCGGTGACGTGCGACACGACCCCTTCCAGTCCGGCGGCATGGAGACGCCCTCACACGACCGCGTTGAGGCCGGGGCGATCCACAAGGCCAACAAAGGCGTGCTGTTTGTCGACGAGATCAACACCCTCGATATCCGCAGCCAGCAGAAGCTGATGACCGCGATCCAGGAGGGTGAGTTCTCGATCACCGGCCAGAGCGAACGCTCCTCGGGGGCGATGGTACAGACTGAGCCGGTGCCGACGGACTTCATCATGATCGCCGCCGGCAACCTTGATGCCATGGAGAACATGCACCCCGCGCTCCGCTCCCGTATCAAGGGGTACGGCTACGAGGTCTATATGGACGACACCATCGACGACACGCTGGAAATGCGCCAGAAGTACGTCCGCTTCGTGGCCCAAGAGGTCGCCAACGACGGTCGGCTGCCGCCGTTTGACGCCGAGGCGATCGAGGAGGTCGTTCTTGAGGCGCGGCGACGCGCCGGCCGGAAGGGCCAGCTCACGCTGCATTTCCGTGATCTTGGTGGGCTTGTCCGCGTCGCCGGCGATATCGCCCGCGCCGAGGACACCGAGTACACGACCCGTGAGCACGTTCTGCAGGCCAAGGAACGCTCCCGATCGATCGAACAGCAGCTTGCCGACGAGTTCATCGAGAAACGGAAGGATTACGAGCTCCAGGTCTCCGATGGCTACGAGGTCGGCCGCGTCAACGGCCTTGCCGTGATGGGTGAGGACTCCGGGATCATGCTGCCGGTGATGGCCGAGATCACCCCCACCCAAAGCGGTGGGCAGGTGATCGCCACCGGCCAGCTACAGGAGATGGCCGAGGAGTCGGTGCAAAATGTCTCGGCGATCATCAAGAAGTTCTCCGACGAGAACATCTCGGAGAAGGATATCCACATCCAGTTCGTCCAGACCGGCCAGCAGGGTGTCGACGGCGACTCGGCGTCGATTACGGTTGCAACAGCCGTGATCTCCGCGCTTGAGGGCGTCGGCGTCAGTCAGGATCTGGCGATGACCGGCTCGCTGTCGGTTCGTGGCGACGTGCTTCCGGTCGGTGGGGTAACCCACAAGATCGAAGCCGCCGCCAAAGCCGGCTGCAAACGCGTCATCATCCCGCAGGCCAACGAACAAGACGTGATGATCGAAGACGAGTACGAGGATATGGTCGAGATCATCCCCGTCAGCCACATCAGCGAGGTGCTTGACGTGGCGCTCGAAGGGGAAGCCGAAACCGACTCGCTTGTCGCCCGACTGAAAAATATCACCGGCTCCGCGCTACAGGATGGTAGCGTCGCCGGCCCCTCCAGCCCCAGCCCACAGTAAGCGAACTACCGGGAGCGGGGGTTTCAAGACGCTGTTTTTCCAGATTCGTGTATGGACGCAGTTCCGGTCGATATCGAACCCGATGACCTCCCGTTGGTGGCCGCGACCGTCGCCATCGCCTTCGGCAGCCTGTTTGTCATCGTTGGCAACGCTGAGGGCCACCTTTTGACTATTCTGTCCTTGGTCGGTGGAACCGTCGCCTTCGTTTGGTTTGCACTCCAGCGGATCGAGCCGGTCGAAGCCAAACTGGCGATCCCAGTCTCGGCGATGGTGCTCGGCAGTGTTCTCGTCGGGTTTGACGTGCCGAATCTCTTCGAGTTTGACGGGCCGCTGGGAGCAGCCCTATTTGTCTACGGGGCGATCCGCCTGCTCGGATACGCCGACGAGTAGCCGGTCACAGTCTGTCTGCGTTGCTGCTTGGTCGCTAGTTGTCTTCGAGGTCGCGGAGTGTCGCGGCAACATCGGGCGGTGTCGCCCCCTGTGCGTCATGGACGCGGTGATCCGGGATCAACAGCGGCACCGGGTTTGTCTGTAGTGCGTCCCGGATGGCCGCCTGATCCTCCTCGCTGTCCTCATCCATCCCAGCCAGCCGCGCCAGCCGCGAGACGGTCACCGTGTTGCCAGCCGAGACATTCTGGAGGGCATCAAGCACCTGGCGGTGGTCGGTTGGCAGCGTTAGCGCGATCTCGACGTCGGTCAGCGCGAGGCGATCACCGTCGAGATAGTCGTTGATCAGCGTGAAGACCTCGTGGTCGGTTGTGGCGTCGTCAGGAACCGTATCAGGGAACGATACGTCGATGACCTGGCCGCTGGCGACACCGAGCTGGATGACGGTATCGAGCTCGTCGAATCGCTGTGCGTAGATTCCGGGTGTCATGCTTCGATATAGGCTGCCGCTGCCTCTCAACGGTTCCGGCTCACGACGCAAGTCTTATGTACAGATACGTACATTGATGTACATAGATGAACGAACAATCAGGGGAGGTGGCCCCGGCAGTGCAGTCGATTCTCGATGCGGCCGCGGCCCGACCGGGCAGCGACGAGCGCGTGTCGGTGAGCCCGCGGTCGTTGTCAGCGGCGTTCACGGCGGCCGAACGTGACGGCCGCGTGCCGGTGATCGCGGAGGTCAAACCGACGAGTCCGACGACCGACGGCGAGCACGATGCTGATCCGGCTGCGCTGGCGAAAGCGATGGTTGACGGTGGCGCGACCGCGCTGTCGGTGCTCACGGAGCCGGAACATTTCGGCGGCTCAGTCGAGAACCTTCGGCGTGTCCGCGAGGCCGTCGACGTCCCGGTGTTGCGCAAGGATTTCATCCTGCGTGAGGCCCAACTCGACACCGCCGACAGCGACGTGATCTTGTTGATCGCCCGGTTTCTCGGCGACGACCTCGAACCGATGCTTGCGGCCGCCCAGGATCGCGGGTTTCAGGTGCTGGTTGAGGTACACACCGCCGCGGAACTCGACGCCGCAATCGACGCCGGCGCGGCGGTTATCGGGATCAACAACCGCGATCTCGCTCAACTGGAGGTCGACCTCTCGACCGTTGAGCGGTTGGCACCCGACGCCCCCGATGATGTAACGTTGATCGCCGAAAGCGGCGTTGCGACGGTCGAGGATGTCCGCCGGATGCGCGAGGCCGGCGCGGACGGCCTGTTGATCGGGGGGGCGATCATGGATGGCGACCCACAAACGAACACTGAGCGGCTGACCGGAGCAGCGCACTGATGGGAGACAGCACACCGACACACCAAAGCGAGGGTTACATGACCATGCCACACAAGAGGAACACACAATGAGTACAGACCACGCGACAGACGCTGCGGACTCACACACACAGGCGGCAGACGGCAAGTTCGGCGACTACGGCGGCCAGTACGTTCCTGAGGCCCTGATGCCAGCGATCCAGGAACTCACCGATGCCTACGAGCGATACGTCGTCAACAACGAGGATGGATTCATGGACGAGTTCCGCCAGCGGTTGGCGGATTTCGGCGGCCGACCGACACCGTTGCAGCGGGCCGATCGGCTCTCTGAGCGATACGACTGTGAGCTCTATCTCAAACGCGAGGATCTGCTCCACGGCGGGGCCCACAAGCTGAACAACGCCCTCGGTCAAGTGCTCTTGGCCAAATACATGGGCAAGGATCGCATCATCGCCGAAACCGGTGCGGGCCAACACGGCACCGCAACGGCGATGGCGGCGGCCCATCTCGATATGCCCTGCACGATCTACATGGGCGAACGTGACATCAACCGCCAGCGACCCAACGTGTTCCGAATGAAGCTCAACGGCTCGGATGTCAAACCGGTGACTGCCGGCCGGGGCACTCTCAAAGAGGCCATCTCGGAGACGATGCGGGATTGGGCCGCCAGCGTCGAGACGACCCACTACGTTATCGGCAGCATCGTCGGCCCCCACCCGTTCCCGGTGATGGTACGTGATTTCCACTCAGTTATCTCCGAGGAGATACGCACACAGACCCGGGAACAAACCGGCGGGCTCCCCGACGCTGTCGTCGCCTGTGCGGGCGGCGGCTCGAACACGATGGGTGCGTTCGCCCACTTCATCGACGACGATGGCGCGGAACGCAGTTCCGCGAAAAACCAGAGCGGCGACGAGCCGCGAGGGCGCGTCGACCTCGTCGCTGTTGAGGCTGGTGGCTCCTCGCTGGCTGTCGACGAGGAGGAAGGTGTCGCCCCCAACTCCGCGTCGCTGTCGACCGGCGACGAGGGGGTTCTCCACGGCGCGCGCACCAAGCTCCTGCAGGATAGCTTCGGCCAGATCATGGAATCACACTCGATCTCCTCGGGGCTCGACTATGCGGGTGTTGGCCCCGAGCTCGCCCATCTCGTCGACGAGGATCGCGTCACCCCGGTCGCTGTCGACGACGATGCGGCACTGGAGGGCTTCCACCGGTTATCGAACACCGAGGGGATCATTCCCGCCCTCGAAACGGCCCACGCCTTCGGGTACCTGGAGGAACACGCCGACGAGCTATCTGGCACCGTCGTCGTCAACGTCTCCGGCCGCGGCGACAAGGATCTGCAGGCGGCCATCGAGGAGACCGAGGCCCGCGACGTGCCGAACGCGCCGGATATGTCGATGTTTTCAGGGGGCATCTGAATGACCGAGGGTGGGCAGTCGGCCGAGACCCGTCGGAGCGACGGCGCGGCCGCCAACAGCGAGATCGCCGCTGCCTTCGCCGACGGCCCCGCGTTTGTCCCGTATCTCGCTGTCGGCGACCCAAGCTATGAGGCCTCAAAGGCATACGTCGAAGCCCTTGCCCGCGGCGGCGCGGATGTGATCGAACTCGGGTTGCCGTTTTCTGAGCCGATCGCCGAGGGCTCAACGATTCAGGGGGCGATTGTCCGCGCCCTGGAAGGCGGGATGACGCCCGAGCTGTTCTTCGAGTTCGTTGAGGCTGTCGATGTTGACGTCCCGCTGGTCTGTATGACCTACTACAATCTCATCTACCAGTATAGCAACGACGGCGACAGCGAGGCGCGACGCGCCTCGGGTGCGAACGGCACAGCCGCGAACACGGGGCCAGCCGCCTTCGTCGCCCGCGCCGCCGACGCCGGCATCTCGGGGCTTGTCGTTCCTGATCTCCCCGCCGAGGAAGCCGACCCGCTGCGGGCGGCCTGTGATGAACACGGGTTGGATCTCGTCTTTATCGTCGCACCGACGACCGAGGGCGACCGCTTGGAATCGATGATGGAGCGCGTTTCTGGATACGTCTACGTACAGGCTCGGCTCGGCACGACCGGCGCGAAAAGCGACGTGTCCGATCAGACCGATCGGAGCCTCCAGCGGCTCAGTGGGTGGGATGTCCCGAAAGCCGTCGGCTTCGGCATTTCCAGCGGCGAGCAGGCCGAGCGAATCGTCGCCAGCGGAGCCGATGGGATCATCGTCGGCTCCGCCTTGGTTGACATCGTTGCCGACGGTGTCGACAACGACTGGTCGACCGCGGAAACCGCTACAAAGCTGGAAGCGAAAGCCAGCGAGTTGGCCGATGGTGCGAACCGCGGGCGACCGACGCCGACGACCGGCGAGGAGTAGGCTCGGAGTCGCAAGCTACATACCCGCTTACTGACAGAGGTTCACACAACAGTTATGTCCGCAGGAATCAGCGCGCGGCTCGATCGTATCTCCACCGGGGGCCGGTATCTGATCGTCCCGATGGATCACGGGATCACAATGGGCGCGGTTACCGGCCTCAAGGAGCTGGAGGCGACCGTCGACGGTGTCACCAGCGGCGGTGCCGACGCCGTCCTTACCCAGAAGGGCGTCGCCGACCGCGTTCACGGCAACACCAACGGGGGCGGCTACATCGTCCATGTTAACGGCTCAACGACGATCGGCCCGGATGAAAACGACAAACGCCTCACCTGCAGTGTCGAGGAAGCGATCCGCGCGGGGGCTGATGCTGTCTCCTTCCATATCAACGTCGGCTCGAACTACGAACCAAAACAGATCGAAGAACTCGCCGAGATTACCGGCGAGGCCGAACGCTTTGGAATGCCGGTGTTGGCGATGGCCTACGCCCGTGGCCCCGGGATTCAGGGCGATGAACCTGAGGCCCTCGGCCACGCCGTTCGGCTCGCCGAGGAACTTGGCGCGGACGTTGTCAAAACCGGCTACAGCGGCGACGCCGAGAGCTTTCAACACGTCTGTGCGTCGACGAGCCTGCCGATTGTAATCGCCGGTGGCTCGAAGGGGACTGACGCCGAAACCGTTGAGATGGTTCGCGGCGCGATGGATGCCGGCGCGGCGGGCGTCTCGATGGGGCGATCGATCTTCCAACACGACACACCCGAGGCGATCACCCGTGCTGTCTCGGCAGTTGTCCACGACGACCACGACGCCGAGGACGCACTCAGTGCGGCTGGCCTCACCGTCGAAGCCTAACCCGCCGTGATCGAATTCGGGCCGTCGACCGATACCTGTGGTTTGATCGGCACTCACCAACTAACGGCCGTCTCAGGGGCTGAACGGTACTACTTGGCTCATGGTGAGTTTTAAGTATGCTACACGATTCCGATGAGGTAGTCGATGGTGTACCGATGGCGTGCGCGAAGCGGGGAGTTCACCGTCTGGTCGGCCAGCCGCGAGGAGACCGTCGAGCGGGTGAAAACCTACATCGCCAAACGCAATCAGCGCCGCCTCACACAGGAGGGGGTGATGGTCGGCTGGTCGTGTCCCTACTGTGATCGCCGCAACTCCGCCCACGACGAGCACGTCGCGCTTGAAACGTTCAAACAGCACCTGTTTTCACACAAAAAACCGCTGTTGGAGTCGGGCCTCCACGTCGCCGACGAGATCAACGGAACAGGGTCGATCGCGGTGCTGTCGCCTGTTGCGTCGACCGGTGCCAACAACGCCAGAGTTCATTTTCTCTCGCCGGGTGATGTCGTCGTCATCGTCACCACAGATCCGGCAGCGCGGATCGACCTGTTGCGTTCCAAACTCAGCGAATGGCCGGAGTGGACGGTTCTCTTGACGACGAAGGAAAACCCACTGGAGGGGCTCAGCGGCGTCCAGCTGATGGATATCCCCGTTGAGATCGTCCATCTCGACAAACAGATGGGGTTAGGCAGTCTCACCGAAACCATCTCACGCGTGCTTGAAGAGCAACAAGCGCCCGGTCGGAAGATCGCCTTCGAGTTCGATATCCTCACCGAACTCATCCAGAAGGCAAAGCTTCAGCGCATCTTCAAGTTCCTCCACCTGCTGACGGCCCGATTGGAGGATGTAACCGCGCTGTCGCATTTCTTTGTCAACCGCGACCGGATGGCCTCCAGTATGAACGTGCTAGATCCGGTGTTTGATATGCAGATCAAAGCCGACGGCCCGTTGTTCCTCCAGGAGTGAGCTTACTCATCGCGCTTCTGGGCGGTGTAGTCGGCGGGTTCAGTCACCCGTACGTACTCGACAGTTTCCTTTAACAGCTCCTCGGCATCGCTGTCGGTGATCTGGCTGTGGACGAATTTTGCGCGCTGGCGGGCGTCCTCGCTGGTCTCGTAGCTGTCGATGGCGTCCGCAAGCTGGTCTTCAAGATCGATGCCGCCGATCCGGACGAGACTGGTGGCGGCGATCTGTGCGGTGGTACCGTCGTCGGCATCCAGCGCGTCGATGAGTGTCTCGACTGTCTCCTCGCGCGGATGCGGGTTAGCAATGTGACCAAGCAGCCACGCTGTGTTTCGGCGGATCGCCCGCCGGTCGCTCTCCGCAAAAAGTCGCAGAAAGATCGGAACGGTGTCGCTGTCGGTGTTGGCCTGGAGCTCCTCGACGACCGTTTCGCGAACTGTATGGCTCTCCTCGAAGGGGGCTTGATACACCAACTCGACAACGGATTCGGCGGCCGCCTGTTGGACGGCGTCATCACTATCGTCGATCCCGTTGAGCAAGATTGTGAGCACATCAAGCGACCCGAGTGTCCCGAGGCTTTCGATAACCGTCCGCCGGAGTTCCGTGTTGTCAGTTTTCGCGGCGTCGATAAGCGCCTCGATGGCGGTATCGCCGCCGATCTGTGCGAGCGATCGGGCCGCCTTCATCTTGATCGCCTCGTCGTAGCTGTCGAGGGCGTCGACAAGCGCGTCGACACAACGATGGTCGCCAACCCGGCCGCATTCCTCGATCGCTCTGGCCCGAACGCGGTAGTCGTCGTCCGTACATGCGGAGGCCAGCTTTGGGACGACGGTGTGGGTGCCGACATCGCCGAGCCCAGCGACCGCCAGCAGGCGGAGTTCAGGGTGGTCGCTACCGAGCCACTCGACTAACACCAACGGGTGTGGCGAGTCGGTCGGCGTCGGCTCGGTGTCGGCGGCGACCTTTCGGACGAGCGTCTCAATGATGTCCTCGTCGTGGATGTACAGCAGCGCCTCGACGATGCGAGCCCGAACCGTTTCGTTGTTCTCGTTGAGAACGCCACTGATGAGTTGTTGTTTGATCTCACCGTTGTCTGCCCGTCTTACCCCGTCGCCGAACTCGGCGAGGATGCCGGCGGCCCCCAGTCGAACACCCAACGAGTCGTTGCTCCCGAGGTAGCGGGCGATCCGGTCGAACTGGCCGTTGGTCGCCAGTGTATAGAGGAAATCCGGCTGTGTGGTCTGTGGTTGGTCGTCCATTGCGTCCTCTGAAAGCTGGTGTTGCCCGGGTCGACAGCGGCACGCTTACCGCCGCTATCGATTCAACGTATGTGATCGCTTACAACTGAACTATAATAAGCCTGTAGGAACCCGACAGGTGGCCGGTTTGAACTGCGTGAACTCAGCTTGAGGAGTTGTTGTCGCCGTTGGTGTCAGCTTCCGGCCCATCGCCCGTGGTATCGTCGTCGGTGGGATCCGATGTGACGGCCGCATCAAGCGGCGCGACAAGCCGGTCGACGAGCGTGTATGGGTCAACGTCGCGTCCTGCGACGGCGGTGGCCACCGCATCGAGGCCGCCGTTGGCCTCCAGCAGGCGTTCGCTGATCGCACGCAGATCGCTCCGGAGGAGTCGCTGCAGGGTTGCTGCTGCCCGCCGGTGCCGGCGGCTGGTCGCTCCGGCTGACCCATTGAGGTGAGTCGTGTGTGCAGCGACAGCATCGGCGAACTCCTCAACCCCCTCGCCGGTCGTGGCGATTGTCTCGACGACTGTGGGCGTCCACGACCTCGGCGCTTCACTATCGTCGCTGATGTTGGACTCGCTTGGGGGCTCGCTGTCGTCGCTACCGTGGGCACCAGGGCCGATATCAGCGGTGTGGTGGCCAGCAACGCTCCCGGTCGCCTTCGACCCGTGTACCATCGCCTCCAGATCTGCGACTGTCTGAGCGGCCTCGTCCATATCGGCCTTGTTGACGACGAAAATGTCACCGATCTCGAGGATGCCGGCTTTCAGCAGCTGGACATCATCGCCGGAGCCTGGCTGGACGACGACCGCGACGGTGTCGGCGGTTTCGACGATGTCGACCTCGTTTTGGCCCGCACCGACGGTTTCGATGATGATCCGATCCATGCCGAAGGCCTCGAAGGCGGTGACGGCGTCGGTCGTCGCCATCGAGAGCCCGCCGAGGCGGCCGCGCGCGCTCATCGAGCGGACGAAGACGCCCTCGTCGCCGGCGGTCGACCCCATTCGGATCCGATCGCCCAACACCGACCCGCCGGTGTACGGGGAGGCGGGATCGACCGCCAACACGCCGACAGTCTCGCCGCGCTCGCGGTAGTAGTCAGTGAGTTTGTCGACCAGTGTGGATTTGCCCGCGCCGGGACTGCCGGTGACCCCGAGCACCGGTGTCGTCCCGGCGTGGGTGTATAATGCGGCCAGGAGGTCACGGGCTCCCGCTGTCCGATCTTCTATCTTCGTGAGCACGCGTGCAAGCGCGCGCTGGTCGCCGTCCAAGAGACCGTCCAGCAACGCTGTATTCGACGCCGAAAGCTGCTCACGCGGAGCCGCTGAACGGGTCGCCAGCAACGCATCCGGGAGCGATGCTGTGGGATCACTGTTGGCCACGTCATTGCCACTGCTGCCGCCGGCGGTCTGGGGGGTGTCGTCGCCCATCGCTACTCCGCTCCGGCGTGTTCGCGGACGAACGCGACGGTCTCTTCCATCGGCGTCCCGGGGCCGAAGATCTCGGCGACGCCCATCTCTTTGAGCGTCGTTGTATCTTCCTCGGGGATGATGCCACCGACGAGGATCAGGGTGTCATCGAGCGCGCCGTAGGATTCGAGACCGTCGATGATCGTCGGGATCAGCGTGTTGTGGGCCCCTGAGAGGATCGAGATGCCAAGCACATCCACGTCCTCTTGGACGGCGGCTTGGACGATTTCCTCGGGGGCGCGGTGGAGCCCGGAGTACACCACCTCGAAGCCGGCATCCCGGAACGCCCGAGCGATGACCTGCGCGCCGCGGTCGTGGCCATCGAGGCCAACCTTAGCGATCAAACACCGGATCGCCCGCTGTGTCGATTCCACGCTCATAACTGCTGATTTGGGCGAGAACGGTTTGATTCTACCGGCCAGCAGTCTCATCCCTCGCCTGCTGTTGGCAAAGCTACTTAGCTGATGTATGCACAATGCATGCATATGAGCACATCCATCCGTGTTTCCGAGCAGACAAAGGAGAAACTCGATCGGCTCAAACGCGACAGCGAGAGTTTCGACGAGCTACTGCGTCGGCTGGCAGCCGACGAACAGCCGATCGAGATCGGGGCGTGGGATTCGGAGACGGCCGACCGCGCCCGCGAGGCGATCGACCGTTCTCGGGAGAGTTTCGAGCGGTGACATTTCTCGATTCGTCGGTCATCATCGACCTGCTCGAAGGTGTTGATGCAACGGTCGGGTTCATTCGATCGCGGGACGATCAACTACTCACCTCCTCGATCTGCGTCTATGAGGTGCTTGATGGCGTTCTCGGCAGCGGATCGACAGATATCGTTGCCGAACGCCAGCGATTCGGTGGTGTTCGGGCGATCGAACTCACCGACGACCTCGCGGTGGAAGCGGCTCGGCTCCAAGACGAACTGCTAGCAGACGGTGTGCGAATGGCAGCCCGTGATTGTCTTATCGCTGCCACAGCGCGTTCAACTGGCGATCAGCTCGTGGTTGCTGACGCGGATTTTCAAACTGACGCAGTTGGGTCGAAAATCGACATCACGAATCTTCGAGACTAGATCGTTCTTGATTGTCGTTGGACGTGTTGTGAATGATCTGATCCGACCGGCCATGTTAGTGTGAGACACGACCGCAGGCCTCGGGCGCGGCTTATGACCTTCCAGCCCCAAACAAAAGTATGACCACGGAAGTTGAAGATCGACTCCTCGAACTCGCCGTTGTGGCCCTCCTCACTACCATCAGCGGTGAGCTGGCTGGTGTCACCGCAGTCGTTTCCCTCGGCGTGACGACGTTTGCGTTCGCCTTGGCTGCACTGTTGGTTGTGATGACCCTCTCGCTGGTCGTTGGCCTCAGCCGGCTCTCGGGGCCGGACATGCAGCCGGTGACATCGACTGACCGAACGCACTGAATCGCCGCTCCAACCGTCCACGGCAGGCATCGCAGCCTGCGACGATCACCTCTGTAGGTAGGTTCTGACACCAACGAACACAGACGCGACACCGTAGATACGGAGCGACAGCCACCCGGTCGCCCGCGTGGGCAGCGATCGATGCTTGCGGTCGATCGGTTGCGTTTCGCGTAGGTTTTTAATCAACGGGTGGCACCCTTCAGGTATGCGTGTCGCGTTTGTCTCGATGCACACCCACCACACCCGCGACACTCCTGGGATTCGACGGCGAACGCGACTGATTCAGCTGCTCAGCCGCACTGACCACGAGGTTGTGGTACTCTGTAGCCGCTGGTGGGACGGCGACCACCCCACCTTCGAGCAAGACGGTATTTCTTACCGCGCGGTCGACGGCGACTTCTCGACGAACCGTTTTGTCGCCAAACTCCCGTTGGCCATTCGACGGGCCGACCCGGATGTCGTCCACATGCCGAACACGCCGGCCCGACACGCCCGCGCCGCCAAAGCGGTGTGCCGACTGCTGCGGGTGCCGTTGGTCGTCGACTGGTGGGCGGTCGACGACGGCGACAGCGACAACGACTGCCGGCGCGTCGCCAGCAAGGCCGACCGGATCATCGCCCCCTCCCAAACGGTTGAAACGGTCGTCCGTGAGTATGGGGCCGCCGAGTCGACGATCAGCGTCATCCCCGAGGGATTGGACTTCTCGGTGATCGAATCCGCCCCTGTCAACGACGAGTTTGATCTGGTCTACAGCCGTCGGCTGGACTCCCATGCCAACGCCGAGACGTTTCTGCTCGCGTTGGCCGAGCTCCGCGACCGTGACTGGTCGGCGGCGATCATCGGCAACGGGGACGCGGCGTCGGATATCGAGCGGACGGCCCGCGACCTCCGCATCCGCGATCGAGTCTCCTTTCTCGGCGAGTTAGGCAACCAACAGCGTGTCGCCGTTTTGAAAGGGGCCCACGTGTTCGCCCAGACCGCCGAACAAGAGCCGTTTGCGACGAATCTGCTGTGGGGGTTGGCCTGTGGCTGTGTCGGCATCGCGGAGTATCAGACCGATTCGGCGGCCCATGAGCTGATCGAGGAGAAATCCCGGCTTGCGGCGACCCGCGGCGAACTCGTCTCGACACCACAGGAGTTTGCTGATGAGATCGTCGCCGCGGGTTCGCTTGAACAGCGAACCATCGATCCAGCGTACGAACGTTACGATTACAGCAGTATCGTCGACCGGTATCTCACCTGCTACCGGCAGGCGATCGATAACTACGGCCTGTTGTGATCAGGCGGCGTCCTCGTAGTCGCCACCGTATTTGAGGAAGAAGAAGGCAAACGAGAGCGTCGAGACCATCGCCACGAACGTTGCCAGCCCAAGGGTTTTGGCCGTATCCGGGATCTGTGGCGCGCCGCCACCGCCGCCACCGCCGCCGGTCTCGACTGTCGGCACGTCGCCGCCGACCGCGACCGCTCCGAGCATCCCGAGCGAGGAGTGGGGGACACACTGATAGTTGGTGATGCCGGTGTGTTCCTCGGTGAAGGTGAACTCGTAGCTAAAGCCGGCCTCGCTCACTGTCTCACTTCCAAGCCCGGCTGGCCCCTCAACAGCCTCGACGTTGTGGCCGCCGCCGTTGCCGGTCCACTCCCAGATGACGGTCGTTCCCGGGTCGATCCAGATGCCGGCGGGGCCGAAAGCGAGATTGCCGCCGTTGCCGCTGGCACCGACTTCGACGGTAACTTCATCGTTTCCGCGAAGGTCTTCGGTGCCGCCGTCGACGCCCTGTAGATGACTCCCGAAATCAGCCATCTCCGACTGCCCAGCCGCGGTACCTGCCGTGGCCGTTGTGGCTCCCGCCGCGGCAACGCCGCCGGCCGCTGTTCGAAGCAGCCCTCGCCGCGAGACCGCGTCGTTGTCGCTCATATTTCGCCCTTCGTGATCGGGTGTAGTGAATATGTTGGTTCGCAGCCGCCCACCCGGTGGTGAGCCTCCCCGCGTGTCACCCGTTTCGGAACGCTTTTACTGCCAATCCCGACACATTCGCCCATGTCATCAGTCGAAGCCGAACTCCGCGAGCAGTTCACCGAGGCCTTCACTGGAGCTGACTACCCGATCACCGGCCAGATGGATCTGGTTCCGGCGCTCCCAAACGGCCCGAGGACAACGTTTACTGCCGGAGAGCGAACGCTCACCGCCATGGAGCTTGCCTCGGATCTCAGCGGCCACCAAGAGTTTCCCTACGAGGATGTTGAGTCACTCGTTGACGACGCGATCGCGGGCCTGAAAGCCGAGGACGTGATCTGATCGACAGCGGCGAGACGTTCTTTATTGTGGAGCGTAAACGGCAAATGTGCTTTCCGTGCTGCAGGCCACGCTGCCGGCGTGGGTCGTCTTTGGGCTCCTCTTTGGGCTGGTTGCTTCCGCGATCGTCGCCGCGCTCTTCTATGTTGGCGATCGATTGTTTCCTGCCACAGATCACGGCCACAACGACCACACCCACCACACCAGCGGCACGGAGCGTCGTCGCGCCGAGTACAGAGACTACCTGACCGCGATCAACGAACCGTATCTTGAAGCCCATGATCGTGCCGGCCACAGCCTGGATTTCTACCTCCCGCAGCGGGATGTCGGCCTCACGTTCGATCCACGCGTCCTCTTTGGACTTGAGGAGACCACGACCCACGTCATTCTCTGTGAGGCTGAGATGCCCGCGGCCAACCTTGGTCGCCGGCTACCGTTTGAGATCCCGGATGATGTCCGTACCCCACCGACCAGCAACGACCCGGTAGATCAGGCCTACGAGCAGCTTGGGATCACACCTGATGCCACCGCCACCGAGGTTCGGGATGCCTACCGCTCGCGAGCCAAGGAGACCCACCCTGATCGCGGCGGCAGCAGCGAGGAGTTCAAACAGCTCCAGGAGGCCTACGCGACCGTGAAAGATCACGCCGAGGGCACCGCCTGAGCGCTTGGTGCGACAGCGTGCGTTTACAGTGTCGTGACATCATAATCTGTGTCGCCATCGCGGAGTGTGTCGGTGACACGACCAACCGTGTCGGTTGCGGCGACGACGACAACAGCCATTCCGACGGCGGCCGCCGCGGCGGCGACCTCGCCGGCAGCAACCGTCACTGCCGGTTCGTAGCCCGCCTCCCGGAGGGAGACAACGCCCTCGACGTCGGCCGCCAGACACTGATCGGCGGTCTCACACTCGTCGGCCAACGCGTCGGTATCGGCTTCGCGACTGCCGCCATCACGAGCCGGCGGCACCTGTGCGACGGTGACTGTGCCGGTTGTCATCTCGATGATCCCCTCGAATGAGGTGACGCTCACGTCGGTACCGGCGTCAGCGTCGGTCGTGGCGACCCCGGTTGCCGGCCCCTCGTCGCCAGGGGTCGCATGCAGCAATCCCTCCGCCAGTGAGAGTGTCACCTGCTGGCCGGCCTCGATCGTGTCCGTGGCGATCGCGGTATCCTCCTGAACGCTGCCCAACACATCGTCGGTGACGTGGTTGGCGAACCGCTGGAGGGATCTGGCCTCCTGAAACAGCCAGTCGACGCCCTCCTTGGTGACGGCATACCGGGAGCGTCCCTCCTTGCGGACGAGGCCGTCGTCGACGAGCTCGCGGATGTACTCGGAGACCGCTTGGCTGGTGACGCCGACCGAGTCGGCGATCTCGCCTTGGCTCACCGCCGGCTGGCGGTCGGCGATCTCCACCAGCACGCGAAACCGCGTGGCCGTTCGCTTGTCCGCGAGCGCATTGCTCATACCGGCTGCTTTCGGCGGCACGGTAAAAAGCCCGACGGGAGGGTTTTGTTCATTGACACCAACACGTGGGTATGGCCATCCGCCCACCGGCTGCTGAGGCACTGACGGTCGCCGACCGGGCGGTGTACCTTGATGACGCCGACGCGGTGGTGCTCGCTGATCTCCACTGTGGCCGGGGCGATGCCTCCCGTGTTGCGGCGCCGATCGACGCTGGTGAGTCGATCCGCCAGCGCGTTCGCACCCTGCTGGATCGATTTGAGCCGGCAACGATCGTTTTTGCTGGTGATCTGCTTCACAGCTTTGACCGGCTGCCACGAACTGCCGCCGACGCTATCGAGGGGCTGTGGGCCAACTGTGTCGACGCCGGCGTCGAGGTGCTCGCTGTCGAGGGCAACCACGACAGCCGGCTAGCCGACTGTTGGCCAGGCTCGGTTGCTGACGCGGTCACACTTGCTGATGGCACTGTCGTCTGCCATGGCCACGCCCCGCCCGAACAGCGGGGTCATCGCTACGTGATCGGCCATGCTCATCCGGCGATCACGATCGAGGGGGTGAAACGACCCTGCTATCTGTTTGGCGACGCGGCGTACCGCGGCGGTGAGTTGCTGGTGCTCCCGGCGTTTACCACCCTGGCTGGCGGCGTCGATATCAGCGACCGGCGGGCAGGCGATCTGCCGTCGCCGCTGGTGTCAACGCTGGGCTCGCTGCAGCCGGTGGTCTGGGATGATGGAGATAACGACACACTGTGGTTCCCCCCACTCCGGCAGTTACAGCGGTTGTTGTGACGGCGTCTCAGCGGTCATCAAGCACCGCACGGGCAGCCTCACGGCCGCTTTTCATCGCGCCCTGAATCGCCGACCACTCGGTGTACTCACCGGCCAGATAGGTGCGTCGCCCGCCATCTCGAACGGCTGGCAGTGATTCGTGCACCCCGGGTGGTTGGGCGAACTGCGCAAACGGGATCCGGTCGGTTCGTAGGGGTTCGAGACCGTCAAACTGCCGCTCGGGGTACCACGCCGACAGCGTCTTGCGTGTCTTGGCAGCGAGTTGCTGGCTGTCGGTGTCGATGGCGTCGTCGCCGAGGAACGTCGCATTCAGCAGCAACGTATCGTCGGGCGCGTACTCGGGCGCAACCGTCGACATCGGTACAACCGTATTCGGCGCGCTGCCGCCGGCGTTCAACAGGAGTCGCCGCCCGGTGTCGAGACCGTCGGCCGCTGGGAGCCGATAGTGTTGGGTGACACAGCCGACGCCATCGGTCGGGATCGCCGCACAGTCGGTGAGCCGCGCCGCCTGTCGCGGGCCGGTTGCCACGACGACGGCGTCGACCGCGCGGCGATCGTTGTCGGTGACGACGACCGCGTGGCGGCGTTTTTGTCGGAGCTCTGTGACCGCCTCGTCGGTCTGGATCGTTGCCCCGGCGTCGGCGGCGGCCGCGGCGAGTTGCCGCGGGATCGCGGCCATCCCGTCGGCCGGCACCGCGCTGTCGCCGTCGCTGAGAGACTTAAACGTGTACTCGAAGACGCGCTTCGAGGTCGACAGCGACCGATCCAGCGTGATCCCGCCGTAGAACGGCGCGATGAAGTTGTTGATGTACTGCTCGGAGAAGCCCCATTCACGAAGCCACCCACGGATCGATGTGTCGGGTCGCTGGAGCAGGTCGTCGTAGGTTCGCGTCGAAAGATCCTGCCGGAGCGCGAGCGTTCGCAGTTTGTCGGTCGTGGTGACCTCAGTAGTGAGTAGACTGGCAAGGGCGGCACTCGGATCACCCAGTGGGTCGGCCAACACCGACCGACTGCCGGGCCGAGCGATCGTTGCGCCCGGGGAAAACCGCCGGAGATCGAGGGCAGCAAGATCAAGCTCCCGTTGTACCGCCGGGTAGGCGGTAAACAGCACCTGAAAGCCACGATCCAGCGTATAGCCACCTTCGGTGTGAGTGGTGACGCGACCCCCGACTGTCTCGTCGGCCTCATACAGCGTGACAGCCACACCACCGTCTGCGAGATGGCGTGCGGCGACCAACCCGGCGAGTCCGCCGCCGATAACGACAACAGAACGACTCATACCGCTATATCGGGTGGCGGGGACAAAGAAGCACCCGGACTCCCCTCGGGCTGCAGCAGCGTTAACCTACCCACCGAGTGACTCAATCCACGGGAGCGTTGCCCTAAGGGTCTTCGGGTGAGCCATCAGTTCGAGATGCGAGAGGCCCTCAAGAATCGACACCTGACTCCCCTCGGTGTCAGCCAGCAACGACTCGTAGGCCGTCGGGATCACGGCCTCGTCGTCGGTGCCGACAAGCGTGAGCACCGGCTGTTCGATCTCGGTGATTGCGGTATGCTCATCCGGCACCAGATCGGTGGCGAGGCGGAACGTGTAGGAGCGCGTTTCACCCCCATAGCGGGCGGCTTCCGGCATCTCGTAGCTGACGACCTCGGTGTCATTGTAGAGCCCACCGCCGAGGCCGTTGAACAGCCCGGCCACCAGGGCCGACTGGAGGTTGAACCGCTGCCACCCGCCGAGGGCGCGTCGGCTTGTCGGGGTGAGCAGCCGCCCGAGATGCGGTGCCAAAAACAGATAGGCGTCGGCGAGGCTGTCGCCGAGTGGATCCGCGCCGATCTGGGCCGCAAACCCCCCGCCGGCACCGTGGCCGCCGATGATGACCGTGTCAAACTCATCGAGCGGCGTCGGTCGCTGGAGGCTGTTTGCGGTGGCGATGACCGCTTCAAGATCGTCGCTGAGTTGCCCCACATACTCGCTGTCACCACGACGAATCGGGTTCGGCCCGTGGCCCCGAATATCAGGGGTGATGACGTGGGCACCCCCGCTTTCGGCAATCGCCGCGGCCAGTGGCGTGAGCATTCGGCTATCGAGGGTGGCGTTATGATACAGAATCAAGACGGTGTCCGGATCGCCGTCGGCCGGATACTCCCGGAACACCGGTTTTTGTGTGCCCGCGGTTGTCTCCTTTGGTGGCGGGGCAGTCGCCCAGTCGATGGCATCCAGCACCGAGTAATCGACCGTTCCATCCGGTTGATCGCCGCCGAGACAGCCGGCTGTGCCGCCGGCGATGGCGGTTGCGGTCAACCCGAGTGTCTGTCGCCGGGACAGTGGGGAACCCATCGCTGTGGGCTACGCTGCCGCATACATAATAGCTTGCCATCAGGTTTCTCACACCACCCAGAAGCGACGGGAAGGGCTTAGGGTGTCGGTGTCCAACGCCGTGTATGGAACCAACGGGGGCTGTTCAGGGCCTACGGTGTCCGGACTGCGAGACGATCCACCCGCTTGATGCCGATCAGGGCTGTCCGACCTGCGGCACTGCCTGCACTGTCGCCTACGACTACGACGCGGTCGACGCTGCCGCGTTGTTCGACCGCGGTGCACCTCCCCGCGACACAGCCGTGACCACCGGGAGCCAGTCCGCACGCGGACAGTGGCAGTATGACGCCTTGTTGCCGTTCGACGCCGCCGACACCGTCACCGCCGGCGAGGGGGCGACGCCGCTGGTCGCCGCCGATCGGCTGGCCGACGAGCTCAGCGTCGACAGCGTTTACATCAAAGACGAGAGCCGAAATCCAACCGGAACGGTCTATGATCGCGGCATGAGTGTCGCGGCGACCGCGATCGCAGCCAGAGCAGCTCCCGAGGCTGTCGAACCGGCTGCACTGGCGACAACCGGCAACAGCGGGCAGTCGGCAGCGGCGTATCTGCGCCGCCTCGGCGTTCGGAGCTACGCGTTCGTTCCCTCGCGGTCGGCGTTTTCGAACAAGGCGATGATCAACGTCCACGGCGGGGAGATGCAGGTCGTCGGTGGGCGGTACTCGGATGCCGCTGACGCTGTCGACGAGCAGTTGGCCGGCGACTACTACTCGCTGCAGGAGTTTACCACGCCGTACCGACAGGAGGGCGCGAAAACCCTGGCCTTCGAGCTGTATGCGGATCTCGGCGCGGTTCCGGATGTCGTTTTTGTCCCAGCAAGCACCGGCGAGGTGGTTGTTGGGGTTGCTGCTGGCTTCGAGGAGTTGGTCACGATTGGCGTTGCTGACGAGACGCCAACCCTGGTTGCGGTACAGCCGACGGGGTGTGCGCCGATCGCCACCGCGGTCGACAGCGGCGCGAGCGCGCCCGAGCCGTGGGCCGTTCCGGATACGATCGTCGGCGAGCTAGAGGTGCCTGATCCGGCCGGTGGCTCGCAGGCTGTCGCCGCCTTGGAGGAACTTGACGGGGCGGCTGTCACCGTCGACGACGATGCGATCCTCGAATCGGCGGTCGCCGTCGCCAGCAACGAGGTCATCGAGATGGGGGCGGCCGGCGGCGCGGCCCCGGCTGGCGCGTGGCGGTACGCCGATGACGGTGGCTTCGGTGGCGACGAGACGGTAGTGTTGCTCAACACCGAATCCGGTACCAAGACCCCGGATATTCTCCGCAGTCATCTGATGGGCCCCGGTGGATAAGCTGCGGCCGTCGCTGCCTCCCGGTAGCTATTTGCCCCCGACACCGCTAGCCCCCGTATGTTCAGCGACACCATGGAGGACTACCTGAAGGCGATCTACGTGCTTCAGACCGAGGGCGGGCCGCCGGTGTCGACCTCCGAAATCGCGGAGTATCTTGAGAAAACCCCGCCGACGGTCACCAGCATGGTGAGTTCGCTGGCCGAAGACGGGCTTATCGACCACGAGAAGTACAACGGCGTCGAGTTGACCGCGGAGGGCGAAACCGTCGCCTTAGAGGTGATTCGCCACCACCGCCTGTTAGAAACGTATCTCACCGAGCAGCTCGACTACGACTGGCACGAGGTTCACGACGAGGCCGACGCCTTAGAACATCACATCTCCGAGGAGTTCGAACGCCGCGTCGCTGAGGCCCTCGATAATCCAACTGTCGACCCCCATGGCGACCCGATTCCGGGTGTCGAACTCGACCCGATCGAGGGCGATGATGCCGTCCGGCTCACCGAGTTTGCGACCGGCGATCACGTTGTCGTCAGCCGTGTCAGTGACCGCGACGAGGAAGAGTTGACCTATCTCGAAGCGGCTGGCATCACGCCCGGCACGGAACTCGAACTCACCGATATCGCGCCGTTCGGCATGATCACCGTCGAAACCGCCAGCGGCGACGAGCAGAGCTTGCCGGAGTCGGTTGCGCGGTCGATCCGAGTTGAGCCGGTTGATGAGGCTGTGGCCTGAGCTGTGAGCAGTGGCCACCGCGACACAAGCAAGACAATACGTGACGCGGTGTGTTAGGCTTCAACCCAGATCGTTTCGATCCCACAGCTCGGACAGTCGTGGAGCGTCTCCATCGGCTCGTTGTCGTCCGATACCCCATCGCCGTCGACCGATGCGACCGCTGTTTCGCCACAGATGATGCACTCGAATTCGACGTTCACGGTGTGTACCTACGTCGTTCGGTTCAATATATCTGACCCGATTGTGGCTTCTCATCCCGAACGCGGCGCTGTGAACCAAACTCCGAGCGTCGGTTCCGATCGGTTCACACGCCTGCAGGCAGCTCTTCATGGCAAAAACTGTAATCGGCTATATGACACCAAACGGTTTCATGGTCGGCGGTTGATGACCCGTATATGTTCGATAAATCGACCTGGATCAAGCTTCCGCGGAACGTGGTCGTCGGCCACGGCGTCATCGAGGAGCTTGGTCAGGCGGTCGCCGAACTCCACCTCCACGGTGACCCGCTTGTCGTCACCAGCCCGACGCCGAACGAGCTCGCGGGCGACCGGCTCCGTGCCCAACTCGACGACCCGACGACGGTAACCATCGAGTCAGCCAGCTTTGATTCTATCGAGCGTGTTACCGAGCTCGCCCGTGATATCGACGCCGGCTACCTGATCGCGCTGGGCGGCGGCAAACCGATCGACATCGCCAAGATGGCCGCCGACGAGATCGACCGCGGCTTCGTCTCGGTGCCGACCGCCGCCAGCCATGACGGCATCGTCTCCGGCCGTTCGTCGGTGCCGGAGGGCGACAGCCGCCACTCGATCGCCGCCGATCCGCCGCTGGCGGTTGTCGCCGACACCGAAGTCATCGCCGAGGCCCCATGGGAACTCACAACCGCCGGCTGTGCCGACATCATCTCGAACTACACCGCCGTCCAAGACTGGCGGCTCGCCCAGCGACTCAAAAATGTCGAATACTCCGAGTACGCGGCCGCGCTCTCGGAGATGACCGCCGAGATGTTGGTCGACAACGCCGCCTCGATCCGGCCGAACCTCGAAGAGTCAGCGTGGATCGTGGTGAAAGCGCTCGTTTCCTCCGGCGTCGCCATGTCGATCGCGGGCTCCTCCCGCCCCGCTTCGGGCGCGGAACACCTGTTTTCGCACCAACTCGACCGTATCGCACCGAACAAAGCGCTCCATGGCCACCAAGTCGGCGTCGGCTCGATTTTGACCGAATACCTCCACAGCGGCGACGGTGGTCGGTGGCGGGCGATCCGACAGGCCCTCGACAGTATCGACGCGCCGACAACAGCCGACGAACTCGGCGTCAGCGACGACGAGGTGCTGGAGGCGCTGACGACAGCCCACGAGATTCGGGATCGGTATACGATCCTTGGCAACGGCGTCGATCTCGATGCCGCCGTCGAGACGGCGACGGCGACCGGTGTCATCGACCGCGAGTAGGGGCCTCACCGCGCCGCTGCTGGTCGCTACTCGGGGTGAGTCGAAACCCGCATTACCACCACGTTCCAACAGCAGGTATGGAGACTCCGATGGTCGGTGGACGGGTTCGTGCGCATCCGCGGGCGACGACACTCCTGTTGGCCGTTGTTGGCTACGCGGCCGTCGTCGGCGTGTTCGCGGTGCCCTCGGTACAGGCCCTCTTTCCGGAACTGAGTCTTGGACAGGTCAATCTGCTGGCTCACGCGATTGCGGTCGTCAACACACTCGCGGTCACGTCGCTGGCCGCCGGCTGGTACTGGATTCGCAACGACGAGGTGAGCAAACACGCCCACGCGATGCTCTCGGCGTTTGTCCTCATCCTCCTGTTTCTGGGCATGTACCTCCCGAAGGTCGCCGGCGGCGGCACCAAGGAGTTCGTGCTTGACTCGGCGTACGGCTGGGTGCCGCTGTGGGAGTGGGTGTATCCGGCCTATCTCGCCATGTTGGCGATCCACATCCTGCTGTCGATTCTGGCGATGCCGCTCGTCCTGTACGCTGTCGTGCTTGGACTGACGCATACGCCCGAAGAACTTCGTACACAGACGCCCCACCGCACTGTCGGCCGCGTCGCCGCAGGCACGTGGATTCTCTCCTTAGCGTTGGGCGTTGTCACCTACCTACTGCTCAACCACGTCTACGCCTACGAGTTCGTGGCCGCCTGATGGCGTGCAACGCCCTCGCCGACGCGGGACTTTTGTCGGTGCGGCCGCAGCCTCCGAGCATGCGGCACGTAGCGTGGGAGCGATCTCGATGAACGTTGCCGTCGCCCAGCCCCCGGCTGACGCGGTGGCCGACCAGTTGCGTGAAGCGATTGCGGCGATCGACGGGCTCAACGGTGTCGACCCGGCGGCTGCTGACGTGCTGCTCGCTGTCGACGACGCTACCCTTCGAGCGGCTGTCGACAGCGAGCATGGCCGACCGTTGCTCGTGCTGCCAGCAAGCGACAGCGATGCTGCGCCAGCCGATCGTTCGACCGTGCTCGCCAATCTTGCGGCCCACGCAACGACAGTGCCAACAACTAGCCGCCGGGTGTTGTCAGTGCAGGCCGATGATACGGCGACGCGTGCTGTTCGGGACTGTGCGATCGTGACGACCGATCCAGCCCGGATCTCGGAGTACCGAGTGATGAGCGAGGAGACGACGGTGACGACGTTTCGTGCCGACGGCGTCGTCGTCGCCACGCCGTTGGGAACGGCCACCTACAGTCGGGCTGCCGGTGGGCCGCGGCTCGCCCCCGATACCGGACTCGCGGTCGTTCCGATCGCGCCGTTTGCGATGACAGCCGATCAGTGGGTTGCCAGCCCGCCGCTGACGCTCCGGGTCGAGCGTGACGACGCCGTGACCGTTCTCGCCGACGGCCGCGAGGTCGCCAGCGGTGGTGCCGACCTCACAGTTTCCGTGTCGGTTGCGGGATCGATTACCGTTGTTGACCGTCGCCGACTCGCCGAGCGCGGCCGCAATTGGAAAAACTCTAATGAGTCGTCGCCACAGGGCTAGGTATGTACGCATTACAGTTTCTCGTTCCCCTCGGCTGGATCGAGACGGTCGGGCCGATGCTCCCGATTGCCATCCTTACCCTCGCGGTTGGCAACATCGTCACCCGGCTGTTGAGCCACCGCACACACAAACAACAGGTTGAGCAAACCGGCGACGACGATGGGCTCAATCGGTATCCGCCACACGTGTTCACCACCACCGGGCTGGTCATCCTCGGGCTGCTGTTCACGGTGTACCGACCGACCAGCGGGATGATCCTCATGCTGCCGGTGATCGGCGTGTTCATCACCGACTTCTTCGAGTACGAGTCACGAGCGGTCGAAGCTCGCAACGATATGACATTTGAACGGCCGAAGGCCGGCATTGCGATCTCACTGCTCGTGTTGGTGTATGCCGCCTACTACAGCCTGCCGTTCCTGTATGAGCCGCTGCTTGACGCGCTGTTAGTGTAACTGGCTCACAGCGTGGCTGCTGTTCTCGGTGCGTGCTCGATCGACAGTCGCTGTTGTTGATTGGTTGGCTCTCCGGTCAAAAAATCGGTTGTAGCTGCTCAACAGATACCGGCGTCGACGCCCAGTCCTACTGGAAGCCGACGCGGCCGCCACGGCGATCGCCGAGTTGGTCGCCGCCGCCTTGGAACTGCTCTTCGATATCCTCGTAGTAGGTTTCGATCTCGTCGGTGACTGTCGGGCGCACCGATTCAAGCGCCCGCCGGAAGTGCTGCATCTCGACTTCCGTCGCGTCGTCGTCATCCCGAAGAGCTTCGATCGCGCTTTCGCGGGCGATCGATTCCAGATCCGAGCCGACGTAGCCGTCGGTGATCTCGGCCACCTCACGAAGGCTAACATCGGGTGACAACGGCGTATCGTCGGTATGAATCTTGAGAATCTGTTCGCGACCCTCTTCACCGGGTTGGGCGACCTTTACAAGCCGATCGAACCGCCCTGATCGCAAGAGGGCGGGGTCGATCATATCCGGGCGGTTGGTCGCGCCGATGACCATCACATTACCCATCTCTTCGAGCCCGTCGAGCTCTGTGAGGAGTTGGTTGACAACGCGTTCGGAGACGTTGTTGCCCATATCCTGCCCGCGAGCGGGCGCGAGGCTGTCGAGCTCATCGAAGAAGATGATCGTCGGATCAACCTGTCGGGCCTTCCGGAAGGTCTGGCGGATCGCCTTTTCGCTTTCGCCGACCCATTTCGAGAGCAGCTGTGGCCCCCGCACCGAGATGAAGTTGGCGTTGGTTTCGCTGGCGACAGCCTTCGCCATCAACGTCTTGCCGGTTCCCGGCGGGCCGTACAGCAGCACGCCTTTCGGTGCCTCGACGCCCATGCGGTCGAACTTTTCTGGCGTTGTCAGCGGCCACTCGACGGCCTCTTTGACCTGTTGTTGTGGGGATTCAAGCCCGCCCACGTCGTCCCAGGTGATCTTGGGTAACTCGACGAGCACCTCCCGCATCGCCGAGGGTTCGACCTCGTTGAGCGCGCTTCGGAAATCCTCACGCTTGACGATCATACGATCGATCAAACTCGGCGGGATATCCTCCTCGTCGAGATCGATCTCCGGGAGGTACCGCCGGAGGGCCTTCATCGCCGCCTCCTTGGTCAGACTTTGGACATCAGCCCCGACAAAGCCATGCGTTTCGCCGGCAAGATGGCCCAGCGACACATCATCCGACAGCGGCATGCCACGGGTGTGGATCTGGAGGATTTCCTTGCGGCCGACCTCGTCGGGCACACCGATCTCGATCTCCCGATCAAACCGCCCCGGCCGACGCAGCGCGGGATCGACGCTGTCGACACGGTTGGTCGCGGCGATGACGACGACCTGGCCGCGGGCTTCAAGCCCGTCCATCATCGTCAACAGTTGGGCGACAACGCGGCGTTCGACCTCGCCGGTGACATCCTCGCGTTTCGGCGCGATCGAGTCGAGTTCGTCGATGAAGATGATCGACGGCGACTCCTCCTTTGCGTCCTCGAAGATCTCCCTGAGCTGTTGTTCTGATTCGCCGTAGTACTTCGAGATGATCTCCGGGCCGGCGATAGAGAAGAAACTCGCCGACGTTTCGTTGGCGACAGCCTTCGCCAGCAACGTTTTCCCGGTGCCCGGTGGCCCGTGTAACAACACCCCTTGTGGCGGCTCGATGCCGAGCTTCTGGAAGATCTGGGGGTGTTTCATCGGCAGCTCGACCATCTCGCGAACGCGCTGGATCTCGTTTTCGAGCCCGCCGATATCCTCGTAGGTGATCCCGCCGCCGGTCTTCTCGAAGCCGCTGATTGGCTCCTCGCGGAGCTCCACGTCGGTGTCCTCGGTAATCAGACAGACACCCTCCGGCTCTGTCTCGACGGCGATCAGCGGGATCGCTTGGCCCGGCGACCGCATGAAGGGGTGGTTCGTCGAACTCATCACGGGAACAATATCGCGTTCGACAACCGGCCGCTTCAAGATCTGTCGTTTGACCATGCCCGCGGCGTCGCTGCCGAACTGGACACTGGCCTCCTCCGGCGGTGCGAGCACGAGTGTTTCGGCCTTCTCGGCCTCGGCTTTGCGGATCGAGACGCGTTCGCCGATGCCGACATCCGCGTTCTGGCGGGTGAAGCCGTCGATGCGGACGGTGTCTGTGTTCCAGTCCTGTCGGTCGGCCCGCCAGACCTTTGCGGCCGTCGTCTCCGCGCCTTCGATCTCAATGATATCGCCCGGCGAGAGCTTGAGATGCAGCAGTGTATCGGGGTCAAGACGGGCGATCCCGCGACCCGAGTCGTTCGGGTACGCTTTCGCCACTTCAAGTTGCACTTCGTTCATGATTGTCTCTCAGTAATTACCAGATTGTCGGTTCGGTCGGCTGATAAGCCTGTTGCTACCCGGGGTGATCGCCCACAGACCGCCGCCCCTGCTGGCGACCTGTCGGTCGCTCGTGTGTCGTGTCCTGTCACAGTATACCAAACGAGTGGCTCCGCACAGAAATCCCTACCGGCTGCGGCCGTATTGCGACCGCGCCATCCGCGACACTTAGGAGCCTCCCACCCACAGCCCACAGCATGCTCCTCACGAACGCCGAACTCGTTGATGGTCACACCGTCGACTGCCGTATCGACGGCGAACAGATCGCCGCGGTTGACGCCGCGCTTGATCCAGCCCCCAACGAGTCGGTGATCGACGCCGCCGGCAACCTGCTTTTGCCGGGTGCAATCGACGCCCACGTCCACTTCCGTGAGCCCGGATACCAACATAAGGAAACATGGACAACCGGCACCCGGAGTGCGGCTGCCGGCGGCGTGACCACCGTCATCGACATGCCGAACACGTCGCCACCGACGACGACCGGCGAGGGTTTCGACGCTAAGGCCACAGTCGCCGAGCAGGCCTGTATCGATTATGGGATCAACGGCGGCGTCACCGGCGACTGGGAGCCTGACTCGCTGTTCGACCGCCCGCTCTGTGCGCTTGGTGAGGTCTTCCTCGCGGATTCGACCGGTGATATGGGCGTCGCTTCTGATGACTTCGCTGACGCCGTCGACCGTGCCGTCGACGAGGGGGTAACCGTCACCGTTCACGCTGAGGATGAAACCCGCTTCGACGCCGCCGCCCGCGATGGCGACGCCGGTGGGCCGGGACGAGCTGCCAACGCCGACCTCTGGAGTGCCTACCGCACAGCAGCGGCCGAGGCGGCGGCCGTCGACTATGCAACCGACGTGGGTCAGGAAACGGGTGCTGATATCCACATCGCCCATACGTCGACGCCGGAGGGGATCGATGCCGCGGTCGACGGCGGCGCGACCTGTGAGGTCTGTCCACATCATCTCTATCTCTCCCGTGCGGATCTCGACGAGCTCGGCACCCACGGCCGGATGAACCCGCCGCTCCGGAGCGAAAATCGCCGCCGGGCCGTGTTTGAGCGCGTCGCCGACGGCACCGTCGACATCGTTGCAACCGATCACGCGCCACACACGCGCGAAGAGAAGAATGCTGGCCTGTGGGACGCCCCCAGCGGCGTCCCCGGCGTCGAGACGATGCTGCCGCTGCTGTTGGAATCGGCTCGCAAAGGAGAGTTCACCTACGAGCGCGTCGTCGACCTCGTGGCTCACAACCCGGCTGAGATCTTCGATCTGGAATCGAAGGGGCGGATCGCCCCCGGCTACGACGCCGACCTCGTGCTCGTCGACCCTGACGACCCCCGAGCGATCCGCGGCGACGACACGCACAGCAGATGCGAGTGGACACCGTTTGCGGGCCGGCAGGGCGTCTTCCCGGAACTCACGATGGTTCGCGGTCAGGTCGTCTATGAGCGCACGCCGGCCGGTGGACGTGGCCGCGGCGGCGACGACGAGCAGTTCAGCGATATCGACGGCGAAAATGTCCGCGCCTGAGGGGTTACGCTCCACCAGCCGTGGGGCGGCCACTGGACTCATATACACTGCGCCCGTTGATCAACTGTGGACGCGACTCATCTCGACGACGCCCTGCGAGCGGCCTTCGATAGCACAACAGCCGACCGTCGCGTCGTCGTCCGCCAAGCAACCGACCTCGCCGCTGTCGGCAAGCCGAACGCTGATCGCGGCGTTGCCCTCACCGTCGACGACATCGTCGACAACCTGCAGGACGCTCCCGACGGTGCGGATCTCGTTGACCGCTGGAACTGGTGGCTGGGTGCACTCGACCTCGCCTACGGTGGCTACCAGCAGTTCACCGTTCAAGCGAGCACAGACGATCCAGCACCCGGCACGTAACGCGATCGCGGATCGACGGATGAAACCGTCGCCAGCAACAACCAGTTGCTAATGGATGTACAGTTTCTCGGCGGAGCCGGCGAGGTCGGCCGCAGTGCGATCCTCGTCAACGACCGCCTGCTGCTTGATTACGGGGTTCAGTCGGCGACGCCGATGCAGTACCCCGTCGGTGACGTTGCGCCCGAGGCTGTCGTTGTCTCACACGGTCATCTCGACCACGCCGGCGCGGTGCCGACGCTGCTCTCCGGTGATCGCCGCCCCGAGATCCACTGGACGCCGCCGACCGCGGCACTGACCCGAACGCTTGCCCGCGATACGCTCAAACTCCATGGCGGCACGATGCAGTGTCCCTTTACTCAAACGCACGTCGCACGCCTCGGGGAAGTTGAGTGTCGACACGGCTACCGCGAATCTTTCGAGGCGGCAGGCCACGAGATTACCTTCTACGACGCCGGCCACATCCCCGGCAGCGCGCACGTTCTTGTCGACGACGGCGACACACGGCTGCTGTACACCGCGGATTTTCACACCGACGACACTAGGCTGTTGTCGGGATCGACAGCGCGACCTGCGGCGGATGTTGTTATCTGTGAATCAACTTACGCAGACGTGACCCACGAGAACCGCCAGTCGGTCGAAGCCCGCTTCGCAGAGACGACGCGGACGACGCTGTGGGAGGGTGGCACCGTCGTCGTTCCGGCCTTTGGGATCGGGCGCACACAGGAGTTGCTCATGGTCTGTGCCGCCCACGACATCGACTGCTATGTCGACGGGATGGGGGTTGAGGTTCTCGACATGCTCCGGGAACATCCTGCCTTTTTGCGGGACGCCGACGCGCTTGATCGCGCCGCCAGCCACGCGCGCACTGTCACCGGTCGGGACGGCCAGCGCAAGCGGATCGCCGCAAAAAACACCGTTATCATCACCACCAGTGGGATGCTTTCCGGTGGGCCGGCGATGACCTACATTCCGGAGATTCGAACTGATCCGACCAACCGGATCTCGCTGACCGGCTATCAGGTCGAGGGGACGCCGGGACGGGAACTGCTTGAGACGGGCCGATGTGAGCTCAACGGTGGCGTTCGGCCGGTTGCCGCCCAAACAGCCCTCTTTGATTTTTCTGCTCACGCCGACCGCGATGGGCTGCGATCGTTCCTTGCTGCCTACGAGGAGGCGACAGTGCTCGTCAACCACGGCGATACCTGTGGGGAATTTGCCGCGGAACTGCGTGCGGAGGGGGTTGACGCCAGCGCGCCCGGCGTCGGCGACGACTGCACCGTTCGGTGAGCCAAACGAAACGCTTTACACCACGACCCCGGTATCGTAAGCCGCGGGCTCGTGGGTTAGCTTGGCCATACTTCGGGCCTTGGGTGCCCGTGACCCCGGTTCGAATCCGGGCGAGCCCATCAAACTGACGAGTGAAGCGAGTTGTGTTTGATTTCTCGTGAACGCGGATTCGAAGCAGGGAGCGACGCGAACACCGTGAGCGGAGCGACCGAGGTTCGAATCCGGGCGAGCCCACTCAATTCTGCGAACGACGTGAGTAGTATTTTAGCCACTGCGAGCGCGGATTCGCAGCCTTACCCAACACGCACAGCGGAGCGAGCATGTCGGGTTCTGGTTCGAATCCAGGCGAGCCCACTCAACTCTGTGAACGACGTGAATCGTGGTTGATTTTTTGTGAGCGCAGGTTCGAAGCAGAGAGCGGCACAACAAAGTGAGCAAAGCGACCGAAGTTTGGATCCAGGCGAGCCGATTGTCGACGATCGCAACTCAGGACGAAGCTAAACGAGAGTAACAGCGGGAGCGAGAGACCGAAACCACAATATAGGCAGGGTTTTACTTCTTGTTGCCGACGATCAGGCCAACGCGTAGCTATCGCCGTTCTTTGAGATGAGATCCTCTTTTTCGAGACATTTGAGCACGCTGTACAGTGATATTTTCTTCATATCGAGGCCATTTTGGAGTTCGTTGATTGTCACGGTACCGTTCATCGACAGGAACAGATACACGAGCTTCGCTCGGGGCGATTCGAGTTCGCCCGGCAACGCGATCTGCGACGCCGTCTCTGCGATCATATCTACCCCTTAGCTTCGACAATTATAAATGTGGGCTACGTCGTTCGTCGAACCGCGCTATACAACAAAACCGCTGGTTTTCCGGGTTTCAGGCGTCCACACCGGTTCGACGTGATCGATCATGATCAACTGCGCCGCTGAGATCGACTACCTGTTTCGACTGTCGACGTATTCGTGTGTCTCGCTCACATACACCGTATTTTGTGCCGGTTCGGTGGTGAGATGTGACTGATTGATTCCCTGTTTGGCAGTACCGCTGATGGCTCTTCAGATCGGTTGCTGGGTGCTCCGGAGGCCTTCTGACCTCACCCTGGTTTGTGTCGTTGCAACAGTGCCAACTCAGCCAGTATCACCTACCCAAGTCGGTAAGGTCACCAGCGACGGGTGACTCAGCGAGCGTGGATCGCTTCGCCGCGTGCCGCCTCGGCGGCCTCGACGAGTGTTTCGGGGAATGTCGGATGGGCGTGCATCGTTGTTGCGAGATCATCAAGTGAGGCACCCATTTTGAGGGCTAACGTTGCCTCGGCGATCGTATCGGAGGCACGTGCACCGACGATCCGCACACCCAGCAGTTGTTCGTCACCATCGGCGATGAGCTTGAGGTAGCCCGACGTTTTGTCGGTCGTCAGCGCGCGCCCGGATGTTGCCATCGATACACGACCGACCAGCACGTCGTTGTGCTGCTCGGTGGCCTCGGCCTCCGAGAGGCCGACGGTGGCGACCTCCGGGTCGGTGTACATGACTGTCGGCATATACTCCGTGTCGACAGCGCGCTCCTCGCCGGCGGCGACCGCGGCGGCGACCTTCCCCTCGTGGGCGGCGACGTGTGCCAGATACGGCGGGCCGGCGGCGTCACCGATAGCCATGATGTCGTCGTCAGCCGTCCGAAGCTGGTCGTCGACCTCGATGAAGCCGTCCTCGGTACGTTCGACACCGGTCGTATCCAGCCTCAGCCGCTTGTACGCCGCGTTCGGCTTCCGGCCGGCGGCGACAACGATGTAGTCGCCTGAGAGCCGGATTTCCTCGTCGTCCTGTTCGGCGACGAGCACAGGTGTTCCGTTGTCGTATTCGATGCCTTGAGCCAGTGTGGAGGTATAAATCTCGTCGTCGTACATCTCGCTGGTCTCCTGGATCGAATCGACGATCTCCGGCTCGAACTGGGTGAGCACGCGGTCAAGTGCCTCGACGATCTTGACGCGTGCGCCGAACTTGGTGAACTTGGTGACCGCTTCCATCCCGATGTAGCCGCCGCCAACGACGACGATCTCGTCGGGCACCTCGTCGACCTGCAGAATCTCTCGGGAGGAGATAACGCCATCTTGCTCGTATTCGAGGCCAGGAATCTCGATGGGATCGGAGCCGGTGGCGATAATCGCCGTCTCGAAGTCGATGGTTCGGGAATCGTTGCTGGTGTCAGTGTTTTGACCGTCGCTGTCGACGTGAAGGGTATCTGAATCGGCGAAGCGAGCGGTACCCTCGATCAACTCGACGCCGTGGTGATCAAGACTATCGAGCACCTGCTGATCAAGTGTGTCGACCACGCTATCCTTCCAGTTTTGGATAGCGTCGTAGTCGACGTCGACCGGGCCGGTCTCGATGCCGAGGGCGTTCCAGTGGTCGATATCCTTCTGGAAGCCGGCGGCGTGGATCAACGCCTTTGCGGGGATACAGCCGTGGTTGAGACAGACGCCGCCGACGGTTTCGCGTTCGACGAGGACGACATCCAGTCCCTTCTGTGCGCCGCGGATGGCTGCGGTGTAGCCGCCCGGGCCGGCACCGATGACAGCGAGGTCAGTGGTTGATGGCACGTTCCATACTATTGGTCTGAACACGCTTAGTAGTGTGTTGGGCCGCCCCAGTCAACGTCCAGCACAGTAAAACTGTTATCAGTCGAACCGCTAGGTACGGTGAGTCTCGTTCGGCGGAACGACGATTCAGCCCTACCAATGAGCACAAAAGAAATTCGGAAAATCGAACGCGGAAATCGAATCACCGTCGTCGATGAGACGACTGGGCTGTCCGGTGAGGGTGACACGTATTCCGACGCGCTCGTAAATCTCATCGAACACCTCCGAGCGAGCGAAAAACTCCGACAACAGCTTAACGAGATCGACGAACTCGCAGAGCAGGCAGCACGCATTGAAGACGTAGCCGAAGAGATCGACGACATCCACGAGACGGCGACGCTCGTGAGCCAGTTACAGGACATGGAGTCGACGGCCCATTTCATTCGGTTGGCCAGTGAGACACAGAAACGATTCGAGGACGAAGCGATCGACAAGGACGTAGTCGACGAGGCAATCGAATGGGCTCGCTCGGAGTAATCTTCGATACGAACGTGCTCGTTTCGGCGATCGGCTTCGGGGGCAAGCCATGGGACTGTCTCGTGGTGGCGTTCGTTGGTGATGTCGAAATGGTCACGGCCGACGCGGCGGTAGCCGAATTCGAGCGTGTTCTCGGCTACGACCGCCTCCCATTTACCGAGGCCGAACGAGAGCAGTATCCCACACTGATTCGTGAAGAGGCAACAGTTGTCGATCCCACTCAGTCAGTTCAGGTGATCGACGACGATCCGGACGATGACCTGTTTCTGGAGATCGCGCTCGAAGCCGAGGCGGAATACATTGTTTCCGGCGACCCACATCTCACCGGCCTTGGAGCGTTTCGTGATATCGAGATTGTCTCGCCGACGGCGTTTCTCGAACAGTCATCTGAACCGGTGTAGTTCCTGAGCCAACGGACTGGGAGAACCTCCGACTGGAGTTGGGTGCGATCTATCACTGTCCACAACCGCATCCAACAACACTTATCCCCGCATATCAGTTTCCCGAATACATGAGCGAAATCGCTGTCGTCCTGCCGGACGGCTCTGAACTGGGCGTGCCCGAAGGAGCGACGCTGGAGGATGTTGCCTACGAGATCGGCCCCGGCCTCGGCGACGACACCGTCGCCGGCAAGATTGAAGGCGAATTAGTCGACAAAGCAACCCCCGTCAGCGACGGCGACCGAGTCGAGATCGTCACCGACCAAAGCGACGAATACCTCTCGGTGCTGCGGCACTCGGCGGCCCACGTCTTCGCACAGGCCCTGCTGCGGCTCTACGACGACGCCAAACTCACCATCGGCCCGTGGACCGACGAGGGCTTCTACTACGACATCACGGGCGTCGATCTCGACGAGGACGACCTCCGCGAGATCGAGAACGAGATGCAGGAGATCGTTGAGGCCGACTACGATATCGAGCGCGTCGTCTACGACCGCGAGGCGGCCGTCGACAAGTACGAGAGCGACAACGAGTACAAACTCGATATTCTGGAGGCCGAAGCCAGCGACAGCGACGAGATCTCCTTCTACGAACAGGCCGAATTCGAGGACCTCTGCAAGGGGCCGCACGTCGAATCGACCGGCGAGATCGGTGCGTTCAAGCTCCTCAACATCTCCTCTTCGTACTGGCGCGGCGACGAAGAAAACGATACCCTGACCCGCGTTCACGGCACCGCTTTCGAGAGCGAATCAGATCTCGAAGCGTTCCTCACGATGCGCGAGGAGGCCAAGGAGCGCGACCACCGCAAACTCGGGCAGGAACTCGATCTATTCTCGATTCCGACCGTCACCGGCCCCGGCCTGCCGCTGTATCACCCCAACGGCAAAACCATCCTCCGAGAGCTAGAGGCATACGGCGAGTCGATGAACGACGAGTACGGCTACGAGTACGTCGAGACGCCGCACCTCTTCCGTACGGAACTCTGGAAGCAGTCGGGGCATTACGACAACTACGTTGACGATATGTTCCTGCTCGATGTCAACGACGAGGAGTACGGCCTCAAACCGATGAACTGCCCCGGCCACGCGACGATCTTCGAGCAGAACTCCTGGTCGTACCGTGATCTGCCCGTCCGCTACGCCGAAAACGGCAAAGTCTATCGCAAGGAACAACGCGGCGAACTTTCGGGGCTCTCCCGCGTCTGGGCGTTCACCATCGACGACGGCCACCTGTTCGTCCGGCCCGAACAGATCGAATCGGAGGTCAACGACATCATGGCGATGATCAACGACGTACTGGAGACGTTCGATCTTGACTACGAGGTCGCTCTCGCCACGCGGCCGGAGAAATCCGTCGGCAGCGACGAGATCTGGGAGCAAGCCGAATCCCAGCTCGAAAGCGTCCTCGAAAGTGCGAACATGGACTACGAGCTTGAGGCCGGCGATGGTGCGTTCTATGGCCCGAAGATCGATTTCGCCTTCACCGACGCGCTCGGTCGCAAATGGGACGGCCCGACCGTCCAACTCGATTTCAACATGCCCGAGCGGTTCGATCTCTCCTATACGGGCAAGGACAACGAGGATCACCGCCCGGTGATGATCCACCGCGCGCTCTACGGCAGTTTCGAGCGGTTCTTCATGGTGCTCATCGAGCACTACGACGGGAAGTTCCCGCTGTGGCTCGCACCCGAACAGGTGCGGATCCTCCCGATCAGCGACGACGAACTCGGCTACGCCCACCGGCTAAAAAACGACCTCGAAGCCGCCGATTTCCGCGTCGACATCGAGGATCGCTCCTGGACGCTCGGTCGAAAGATCCGTGAGGCACAGGACGACCGGGTGCCGTACATGCTCGTCGTCGGCAGCGACGAAGCCGAGGCCGGCACCGTCTCAGTGCGGGATCGCAAGGAGCGCGAACAGCAGGACGTAGACCTTGACTCCTTCATCGATCACCTCACCGACGAACGCGCCGAGAAACGCGAAGCACCCGACTTCGTCGACTGAGCGAGTCGCGTTACCGACGACCCGACCTCGCCGCGGTGTTTATTCGACTCCTCTCCATCAGTGCTGGTATGCGCGCCGTCAGATTCCACAGCCATGGTGGCACCGACGTACTCCAGGTAGACGAGATCGACCGCCCCGAACCGGCGGCCGACGAGGTGCTGATCGTCGTCGACGGTGCAGCCGTCAACCCTGTCGACACCTACTTTCGGGAGGGCTCCTACGAGCCGTTCACGCTGCCGATGATCCCCGGAATCGACGCCGCCGGCGAGATCAGTGCCGTCGGCGACGACGTGACCGGCTTCAGCGAGGGCGATACTGTCATGGCTACCGGCATCGGCAAGGCCCACTACGGCGGCTACGCGGAGTACGCCGCGATTCCCGACGACCGAGTCGTCACCCTTCTCGACGGCGTTGACACCGTCGAAGCCGGCGCGGCAGGCGTTGCAGCCGTCACCGCCTGGCGCGCACTCATCGATCACGCAAACCTCCAACTCGGTGATTGCTGTCTGATCCACGGGGGAAGCGGCGGCGTCGGCCACGTGGCTGTCCAAATCGCAGCCGCCGCGGGCGCGGAAGTCATCACAACTGCCAGCCCAGGGTATCACGACGAGCTCGGCGAGCTTGGCGCGGATCACGTCTTCGACTATCACCGCGATGATCTCGCCGACGCAATCGTTGACGCCAGCGACGGAGGTGCCGATGTGATTCTTGACCATCGCATGCATGAGTACCTCCAGCTCGATGCCGACGTGGCCGCCACCGGCTGTCGGGTCGTCGGCATCGGCGAAAAGGAGCAATCGGTTGGCTTCAACCAGTCTGCAGCCGTTCGCCGAAAGGATCTGCAGCTGACGCTGATGAGCATGTTCAACACGCCAGATCTGCGAGATCCGCTCCGAGATGTATCGCGACTACTGGCGTCGGGCGACCTGGATATTGAGATCGCTCAGCAGTACGACCTTGGCGGTGCAGCCGAGGCTCAGCGTGCGGTGCTCGAAGAGAGCTTCCTCGGTAAACTCGTTGTCACCCCCTGAGCAGCCGGGCGGCTATAGTACCAAACTCAGTTGACGACGAACGCGTATCCCGCCGCGGCACCACCGATGAGCCCGCTGGCAACGAGGGCTGCCCAGGGATGGAACTCCAGCCAGTCGTACTGTGTCGGGAAGCTGTAGATGACCTCCGACGGAACCAGCAGCGTCCAGGCGGCTGTCAACCCAAAGATAGCCAGCCCAACCGCGAGCATGATCCCGGCGACAAGCGTCGGATCCGCCTGCCCGCGAACGCCCGAGAGGAAGATCACGACCCCGAGGATTGCCAGAAAGATCCCGCCGGTGAGACCAAACGGGCCGGCCGCGTAGTAGGCACCCAACAGCTCCGTCTGTCCGGTAACAAGCACATACGGCGCGGCGGCGACCACGGTGAAAACGAGTGACGCCACGGCTCCGAGATACGGCAGCGTGCGATCCGGCTCCATACCGAGTGCTCGGCCGGCCGTCCTGTTAAATCGCCCGAGATGAGCTGGAAGGGAAATCGGTAACTACCCCGCCGTGAGAGACGTGGTATGGATCGCGTTGCGATCGTCGGCGCGTCGATGACTCAGTTTGGCCAACGCGAGGGCTGGATCCGCGAGCTGCTCGCGGAAGCTGGTCGGGACTGCTTGGCCACCGCCGGTATCGACGGCGACGACCTTGAGCATCTCTACGTATCGAACATGGCCAGCGGCGAGTTCGAGGGCCAAACCGGGGTTGCCAACGCCGTTGCCCACGACCTCGACGCGCTGCCGGCCTACACCGCCCGGATCGATCAGACAAGCTCCTCCGGCGGCGCGGGCGTCCACAGTGCGTGGCAGTCGGTTGCCTCCGGCGCGAGCGACCTGACGCTGCTGATCGGCGGCGAGAAGATGACTCACCGCTCTACCGCCGAGGCGACCGACGTGATCGCCTCGCTGACCCACCCCGCGGAGTACAAACACGGCGTCACGCTGCCCTCCTTTGCTGGGCTGACCGCCCGCCGATACCTCCACGAGTACGACGCCCCACGCGAAAGTCTCGCCAAGGTCGCCGTGAAAAATCACAAAAACGGCGTCGACAACCCCCACGCCCAGTTCCAGAAGGAGGTTGACCTCGACACCGTCATGGAGTCGCCGATCGTTGCCGACCCGCTGCGGCTCTATGATTTCTGCCCCATCACCGACGGCTCGGCTGCCCTGCTCATGTGTCCCGAATCAGTCGCCAGCGAGTACGCCGACGAGTACGCCGTCATCTCCGGGATCGGCGGCGCGACCGACACCCACGTCGTCCACGAGCGCGCGGATCCGACCGTCATGGGTGGCGTCGTGGATTCCAGTACGATCGCCTACGAACAGGCCGGTCTCGGTCCAAACGACATCGACGTAGCCGAACTGCACGACATGTTCACGATTCTTGAGTTCCTCCAGTCGGAGGGGTTAGGCTTCTTCGAGCAGGGCGAAGGCTGGAAAGCCGTTGAGGAGGGTGTCACCGACCGCGACGGCGAACTCCCGATCAACACCTCCGGCGGCCTGAAATCGAAGGGCCATCCGCTCGGTGCCAGCGGTGTCGCACAGGTGTATGAGATCTACAAACAACTCACCGGCACCGCCGGGCCGCGCCAAGTCGACGCCGAAACCGGCCTCGCCTGTAACGTCGGTGGCTTTGGCAACTGTGTGATTACGACGATCATGGAGGCAGGCCAATGAGCGACCGAGAGAAGACACACGACGCTAAGAGCGACGAGCCGCCGATGGAAGCCGCCCGCTACCCCGACGGGTCGATCCTGTATCCGGCGCATCCGCTCGGCCCCGATGGCCAAGAGCCGATCGAGATGGTCGATCTCAGTGAGTACCGTGCGACCGTTGTGACGTGGACAACCTCAACGGCGACACCCTCGGGTGTCCGTGAGCCGAACCACCTCGCTATCGTCGAGTTCACCGTTGACGGCGAATCGGTGCGAGCGATCGGCCAGCTCACCACCGACGAGGTTGCGATCGGCGATGCCGTTGAACCAGTCTATGCGCCGGAGCTCCGCGATCCCGACGCCGGGATTCGCGAGCCTGACAGTCAGTCATGGGATGGGTATCGGTTCCGTCCGGTCAAGTAACTATTCGTCGGTGTCGTCGTCTTCCGTCGAGTTGTCCGGGGTCTCATCACGCTCCGCGTCGTCGATCGCCTGTTCGGCCTCGTCGAGTTCGTCTTTGATCGATTCGAGTTCGGCGTCGACATCGACCGATGGGGTGTCGTCATCGGCGTTGTTGCCGTCGTCAGCCGGCGACCGGCTGCTGTCGTCGCTGTCGTCACCGCCATCGCTAACGTCGATCATCACGCCGTCGTTGGCTTCGGCGGCGTTCGACTGTCGCTTCCGGGTCGATTTTCTGTCTCGTTCACGATCCCACTGATCGTTGACAGTTTGTTCGGCGTCGCGAAGCCGCGCTTCGATCTCGCCGGTTAACTCACGGGCGTCGGTGATGAGATCGCGGGATTCGGCGTTTTCCGGAAGATCAGCGTCGGACAGTGCGGTGCGAAGTTCGGTCAACGCGTCGGCAAGCTGCCGTCCGGCCTCGCTGCCGGCCTCGTCAAGCCGGCCTCGGACGGCAGCACTTTCCTCGCTGGCAGCACGTTCGGGATCGGCCAACCGAAGCGTTCGTCGCAGCAGTTCGAGTGAGCGAACCGTCGCCTCAAGAATCGCGATCAGCGTCGGGATCGTATACTGCTCGGTAAATCGGAGCAGTTCGCTCAGCCGCGGCGGCTGTGGTGGCCCACGCTGCTCTTCGCTGCGAAGCTCACTCCGCAGGTCTGTGAGTGTCGCCTCTAACTCGTCAAGTTGCGCCGCCAACTCATCGTTGTCCGGTGGATCGGACGGGGTGTCTGCGGACGGGGTCATACACTGTTGTTGGGCCGCAACTCTGTTAAGACTGTGGCAGCGGTATAGGCACAGTAGAATACACAAGCAGTATTACCTGTTTGATCGGCTATGTGTGTTTTCTTCGTCGCTTACGCTGTTGTACCCCTCCGAGTTGATTACTTGTTAGAGGCTCTCTTCTGCCCTTTTTCGACATATTCTACAATAAAATCAACATCAGAATATAGCCGACGTAAACCGGCTTCTTATGATTCTCGGACACATAGAATATGTATACCAATGGCCGCACCATGGACGACTTCCGCTGGCGTTGCCTACATGGGGCTGTTTTGTCTCAGCGGCCTCGCCTGTTTTGCCTCGATTCCACGAGCCCGCAGCTTCAACGATGTCGAGATGCGGTATGGACTGGTCGGCCTGCTTGCGACAACCGGTATCTGGGCGATGTTTAAGACTGCGTTTTTTATCGTCCCTGATCCGCTCCGAGAGGCAACCTACATTGTCGGCCTCGTTTCAGGGTTTGCCACCGTCTGGGCGTGGCTGTACTTCGCGTCTGCCTACACCGGTCGGTCGCTGCATAAGAATGCCACACTTCGCCGACTCAGTGTCGCCGTGTTCCTTACGGTCGTCTTTATAAAGCTCACAAACCCATTTCATGAGCTCTACTTCACCACGACGCTGGTGACAACGCCGTTCCGCTATCTGGCGATCAACCACGGCATCGTCCACTGGGTCGCAACAAGCCTGTCGTACGTGCTCGCTGCTGTCGGCCTGTTCATGGTTTTTGAGCTGTATGTCGAGTCAGGGTACGACACCAAACCGATAGGGATCCTGACCGGGCTGCTTGCCCTCCCGGTTACACTTGATATTGTTGCGATTGCGAGCCCGGAGCTGATCAACTTCATCTATGCCCCGATCGGGGTCGCCGCCTTCGCCATCGGCACGCTGTTCATCTTTGGCGAACAGTTTCTGGCTGTCCGAACCACCGCCCAGGGTGATGAGGCGGCGATCATTCTCGATGACAGCGGCCGGATTCAGGATTACTCGCCGGCTGCCGAAGCCGCCTTTCCTGAACTTGTAGCGTCGACCGGCGGGTCGCTTGCCGACGTGCTCCCGGCGGTCGCCGCCACCCGCGAACGCGACAACGAGCAGATCGTTACACGTGACAGCGATACGGGGACGGAGTACTATCTTGTCTCCCCGCGGTCGATGACCCTTGGCGATGCCGCAGTCGAGGTGCTCGCCCTCACCGATGTCACGGATATCGAACGGCAGCGACGCACGCTCATCGAGCGCGAGCGCGAGCTTGACGAGCAAACCGAACTGTATCGGGCTATTATCGCCGCCAGCTTTGCGTTTGTGTTTCGGCTTGATCTCGACGGCCGGTACGAGTTTGTCTCACCGTCGGTTGAGGGGTTTCTTGGGTACGAACCCGACGAGCTCATCGGCAACTCGGTGGTGATGCTCACACCGGATGACGACACAGCTGAGCTTGCTGAGAACTCCCTTGAGGAGGTCGCAAACGGTGAATCAGTTCAGATTCGTGACTTCCCAATTGAGGCTCGTTCCGGTCAGACGGTGTACGCCGATGTCCGGGCGGTTCCGATCTATGCGGCCGATGTTGCACTCGAGGCGCGGACACCCGCTGATATCGTCGGTGCTCAGGTGATGGTTCAAGACGCGAGTGATCGACGCCAGCGTGAGGGGCTTATCAGTGTCATCAACCGCGTGTTGCGGCACAACGTCCGCAACAAACTGACCGTAATTACTGGCTACGCCAATATGTTGGCGGCCGAGCTGGATGGTGACGATGCCGAAAAGGCCGAACAGATCGTCGGCACCGCTGATCGGTTGCTCGATCTCACCAAATCCGCACGCCAGATCGAGGACAATCGTGAGCTCTCCCCGGAGTTAGAGGCAGTTGATCTCGCCCCGGTACTACACGACGCTATCGACCAACTCAACACACGGTACCCCGAGGCGTCGGTCACGGCTGAGATTCCAGCCGCTGCGACCGCAATGACGTTGCCACGGATCGAGACCCCGCTGTGGGAACTGCTCGAAAACGCCGCTGTCCACGGTGGTGAACATCCAGCGGTAACCCTTGGTGTCACCGAAACTGACGAGCAACTTCGGATCACGATTAGCGATGACGGCCCGGGGATACCGGAGGATGAACGGCAGGTGTTGGCTGAGGGGAAAGAGGAGCCGCTCGTCCACGGTCAAGGGCTTGGTCTGTGGCTTACCTACTGGATCATCACGACCCTCGATGGCGAGATCAGCGTCCCAAAATCACAGCAAGGAACCGTCATCGAGATTCGACTTCCAACCCCATCGACAACGGCATAGCACCTCGGTCGACAGTACGACACCGCGACGGGGTGCTGATTGTTCGCCGCACGATGTTAGGCCGACCAAAACGTATATCCCTTTAGGCATGCCTAAGAAGTTGTATGGCAACTACCGACGTAACCGAGTCAACGACTACGGCTGAAGTCCCGGATGACACGCCACATGTCACAGTCTGTAACGCGACACCTGATCGAACCGTGTTCACCGAAGAAGGTAATGAGGACGGCTGGATCGCCACTGACTGCAGCGTCACTGTCACAGAGTAAGCCGTTTGTTTCTGTTGTAATCGATAGATGTAGTTGTGACTCCGCGTTAGTTACTTGTTAGACAGCTGTGTGGTGGCTGTTCGGTACGCTAAAAAATGAGAGGTCGCGGCGGTCGTTAGTTGGTTGCCGACTCAACGACAAGCGTGTCGTCTTCGAGGTAGTGTTCGATATGGTGGGCGTCTTCCTCGATCTCGATGAGCTGCTCCTTGAGGAGATGCTCGGTTGTCGGGTCACCAAGGTTGGCCGCCAGCTGGATGTGGTCGCGCATGCCTTCGATAATATCACCGTAGGCTTCCATGTCGTTTGCGAGCGAGGTTCTGATGTCGTAGACATCCTCACCCTCAAACTCGATGGTGGCATGGTCTTCCTGACTGGTCGGGCCAGCGATCGGCACACCGCCGATGGCCTGGGCGCGCTCGGCGATCTCGTCGGCACCTTCCTCAAGCGTTTCGGCGGCTTCGCCGAGGAGTTCGTGGATGTCGTTGAACTCCGCGCCCTCAACGTTCCAGTGATGCTTCTTGATCTGGTGATACATCACGTACGCGTTGGCGATATCTGTATTCAACGCGTCGATGATCTGCTCGGCCTTGTCGCCATCGAGACGCAGTGCCTCCGACTGCTCGACCGCATCGAACTGCTGGCGAACTGTCTTTTGGGTGCTCATAGCAATTAGTTACTAGACTGCCATCCACTTAAATATTTGGGATACAGAAATAGCTTTTTTGATTTCAAAAACTATTGTTTGCGAAAGTAACGAACTCCGGCGAGCGGTGTCATTACACAGTTGGCTCACTCCCGTCTGGTTAGTTCGCTGATTCCGCCGACAGTGTCTACGACACCGGCTGCTCGTCGGTGTCTCCGTACCGATGTATTCATAGTTGCACAATCTCGAAGCGTTGGTATGAATCGCGCCGAGAAGGCAGCCCTCCAGCTACAGGCTGTTGCTGTCCTTCGGATGCTGAAAACCGACCGCACCTACGCGGAACTCGCCGCGGAGACCGGCCTGCCGGATGGCGATCTCAACCGATACGTCAACGGCCACGTGCTTCCCGGAGCCGACCGCGCCGAGAGGATCGTCGGCGAAATCGGCCAGGAAGCTATCGCACAGGAACTTCGATCCCGGGTCAGCGTCGATGACGAGGGGTATGTCGACAACTCGGCGATTGTCTTCGATCAGTCGTTTCTCGACCGTGTCGCACCGGTCGCCGCCACCAGCGTTGGCTTCGAGCGCCCGGATGTGGTGTTGACCGCCGCCACCGACGGCATCACCCTTGGGGCGGCGATGGCATCGTACTTTGATGCCCGGCTCGCCTACGCCAAGAAATCAAAGGAGACCGCCGTCGAGGAGTTTATTGAGGCTCGCCAGCGGCTCTCCTCAGGGATAGAGCTCACCTACTACCTGCCGGCTGCCGGACTCGCTGCGGGTGAATCGGTGCTCATTGTCGACGATCTGATTCGATCGGGGGAAACCCAGGAGCTGTTGTTGGATATCGCTGCCCAGGCTGACGCCGCAGTTGTCGGTGTTTTCACGCTGATCGCTGTCGGCGACGAGGGGTTGGCCCGCGCTCGCGGCCGCACTGACGCGCCGGTGGCAGCACTCACGACCGTTGAGTAGCCTATGCGGTAGCGATCGTTCCCACGCTCGACACTTCGTTTCTCAGCATATCACGATCGTTCATCCGAATTCGACGGCGATCTAGTAGTCCACCACACAATTATGCGAATTTTTAAGTCAGTGTCGCAAGCAACCGCTACATACCACAAATGGGACTCAACTCGTTTTTCGATCTTGACGATCACGACACCGATGTCAACTCGGAGGTGATCGCCGGCGCGACAACGTTCCTCGCAATGGCGTACATCATCGTCGTCAACCCGACGGTGTTGTCGAACGCGATCAGTATCGAAGGCTACAGCGACCCCGAGGTCTTCCAGATGATCGCCATCACGACGATCCTCGCCTCGGTGGCCGCGATGTTGGTGATGGCGCTGTATGCAAACCGGCCGTTCGGGCTTGCCCCGGGGTTGGGGCTGAACGCCTTCTTCGCGTTCACCGTCGTTCTCGGCTTAGGCATCCCGTGGCAGACGGCACTCGCCGCCGTCTTTGTTGAGGGGATCATCTTCATCGTGTTGACCGCTATCGGCGCACGGGAGTACATTATCAACCTCTTCCCCGAACCGGTCAAGTTCGCTGTCGGCGCGGGGATCGGCGTCTTTCTGTTGTTTATCGGGTTACAGGAGTTTCAGGTGATCGTCAACGATGATGCGACGCTGGTGACGCTCGGCTCGGTTGGCTCAAATCCGGTGGCGATCCTCGGACTATCCGGCGTTGTGCTAACGCTGCTGTTGTGGGCCCGCGGTATCACCGGTTCGATCATCATCGGGATTCTCACGACCGCCATCGCCGGCTGGGGGCTCACCCTCGGCGGCGTCGTTGACCGCGGCGTGCTTGTCAACGAATCGGTGCTGTCGGCGGTCGAACAACAGGGTGTCGTTGGTGTGATCACCGGGATTCAGTACGACATCACACCGCTGGCTGGCGCGTTCATCGATGGCCTCTCACGGGTCGAACCACTTACCTTCGGCTTCGTCGTACTGACCTTCTTTTTCGTCGATTTCTTCGATACGGCCGGCACGCTGATCGGGATCGCACAGTTCGGCGACTTCCTCGATGAGAACGGCGAACTCCCGGAGATGGACAAACCGTTGATGGCTGACGCCGTCGGCACAACCGTCGGCGCGATGCTCGGCACCTCAACGGTGACGACCTACATCGAGTCCTCGACCGGTGTCGAAGCCGGCGGCCGCACCGGGCTCACCACGCTCGTTGTCGCCGGGCTCTTTCTGTTGATGATCCCGTTTGTCGCCATCGCGTCGGCGATTCCGAGTTACGCCTCGTTTATCGCGCTGGTGATCGTCGGCGTCATCATGTTTGAGGGCGTCGTCGATATCGATTGGCGCGATCCGGCGTGGTCGATCTCGGCGGCGTTGACGATCACGATCATGCCGCTGACGTACTCGATCGCCGACGGGCTGGCCGCCGGGATCATCAGCTACCCGCTGGTGAAGGCCGCCGCCGGCGAAGCCGACGAGATTCGGCTTGGCCAGTGGCTACTTGCGGCCGTGTTGGTCGTCTACTTCTACGTTCAGACCAGCGGGATGCTGCTGTAGCCTGGGGCTGCTATCCTTTGATCTCGCTACGACGCCATGCTGAGACAGTGATCTGCCCCGTTAGAAGCGTGCGACGCATTGCAGGACTGTACCAGACCGCTTTTGCGCGATTGCTTCATTACCACACATATGTCAAACACCGCTGCAACGTCGAGTCCCACAGGAATTCAGTGGCCTACCAACACACTGGGGTACGTCGCTATCATCGCTGCCATCATCACTGGCGTCGTTCACCTGCTGGCTGTCACCAGAGCCATCCAGTTCAGCCAGATGCTTGCGATCCTGTTTGCGCTCAATGGGGCGGGCTTTCTGGGCGGGGTCGGGATCTATCTCACCCGCTACTGGCGACGCTCGCTGTTTCTTGTCGCCGCGGCGTATGCGATCATCACGATCCTCGCGCTGTTTGCGTTTCAGGGCTGGAGCATCGAGGCGTTCTACATGGGCGGAAGCCTCAACCCGATTGCTGTGATCAGCAAGGCAGCTGAGGCCGCACTGGCGATCAGTGCGATCGTGTTGTACAGCCAAGCTAACGCCTGATTGCGGTCGTCGCAGCCGATCCGACGCCGCCCAACCGGTCGGGATCTCGCGCTCGAGGCGGTTTTACACACAACACCAGTGGCTTCATTTGCACCCCGTCCGTAAAACGGCTGATGTCAGATCTCATCCTCTATGAACTGCCGGGCTGTCCGTACTGTGCGAAAGTCACCTCAAAACTCGACGACCTCGGGCTTGCGTATGAGTCCCGAGAGGTGCCGCGCTCACACAGCGAGCGCACCGAGGTCAAGGAGGTCAGCGGTCAAACCGGGGTGCCGGTGTTGATCGACGAGGAACACGATATCGACGGGATGCCCGAGAGCGACGATATCGTCGCCCATCTCGACGAACACTACGCCTAAGCCTCAGGTTCGGCCGCTCGTTCCTGGATCAGCTCTCGGATCGCTTCCGGATCTGAGATCCCGGCCAACTCCTCACAGGAGACGATCGCCGTCCCACCGACGGACTCTCGTTTCGTTCGGTCGGTCGTGAAGTATACTGACCGGGTTTTTGTGACGCGACCGATCGACCCCATGAGTTCGGCTCGCTTTTCGGCGCTTTCGGTAAACGATGAGTGACCGGTCAACACGTCGCTGGCTCGCCGCCCGGTCGCCATGCTGACGGCCTTAAACGGCGAGCGCGTCGTCGGATGCACGTCGAAGCCAGCCTCCGCCAACACTGTCAACACGTGTTCGTCGTCAGGGTCGGCGTCGGGCTCGTCCGGAACCGGGTCAGCGTCGTGGACATCCTCCGCGCCATCAAGCACGGAGACCGGATTCGAGAACGGCTGATCAAACAGCTCCTCCAGCTGGATCGCCACCTCGATCGAGGCGTTCATCCCGTCCTCGTACTTTGAGACAGTTCGCCGGGAGACACCGAGTTCGGTCGCCAGCCGGCCCAAACTCCAGCCGCGGTCTTCGCGTTCGTCGGCCAGCAGATCGCCGTCGATGCTGACGTAGAGGCCACCGGGAGCGGCGTAGATCAGGGGTGGAACTGCTTCGACGAACAGGTCGTAGGCGGTATCGGGGTTGAACACCGGGACGCCGTGGCGGAAGTAGACGACGCCGGGTTTGAGATCCTCGTTGCGCGTTCGTAATCCGATCACCATCGGCGTCGCCGACAGATACTCGCCGAGTCGGCGGAGCTCCGCACCGGTTCCGGCGTTGAATGCGTCGATATTGCCGAGTATCTTCAACAGCACGAGATCCTCCCCGCGACGGGCCGCGAGATCGAAGCTCTTCGGCCGGACGGAACACCGGTCGCTGACAAGGAAGTCGGCATCCTCCAGCATCGCGGTGACGTTACCGACCAGTGCTGTCCGTGACATAACCGAGGCTAGCCTGTTATCACATATATACGTTGCGGCACCGAGAGCCGGCTGTCGGCGTCACGTCAGTTGATTTCTCCGGTCACAGCACCGATACGATTTTATATAAACCGGCTCGGCCGACCCGAAACCGATTTTCGCGTCGCGGCGGTACAGCCATCGATGACCGTTATCGGGCTCGACGATACCGACTCTCGAACGCAGGGGATGTGTACAACCTACCTTGCCGCCCGAGTGGCCGAGTCGATCGTCGACGCCGGCGGGCAGGTCACCCACACATTGCTCGTTCGGCTGAACCCGGCTGTCAAGCACAAAACGCGTGGCAACGCCGCGTTGGCGATTCACACCGATCTTCCGGTCGCCGACGCGACCGGGATCGCTGTCAAGCAGATCGAATCGCTCGCTGTCGACACCGACGCCCGAACAAGTCCCGGGCTCGTTGTCGCCGACGACGGTTCCGAGACCGTCCCCGACGCTGTCGCCGATTTTGCCGCGCACGCAATGTGCGATCAACTCAGCCTCACCACCGCGGTCGATATCGCCGACGCGGCAGGCTATGAGCATCGTGGCTGGGCCGGCGAAAGCGGTGTCGTCGGCCGCGGCCGGATCGGCGCGCTGGCGGCTGTCGGCGCGTGGACGGCGTTCGACGAATGGACGTACGAACAGATCGCCTACCGCGAGTTCGATCGTTGTGGCTCCCCCCGCGATGTTGACCTCAACTCGGTGTTTGCGGCCGCCGACCGCGGCTATCCGACCGTCTGGGATACCGTCGGTCGTGAGGCGGGCCAGGCAGTTTGTGTGCCAAACGCCCCCGGCCCGATCCTCTATGGGATTCGTGGCGACGACCCTGATGCCGTCGCCCGTGTTGCCGACGCCATCGACAGCGAAACAGTCGAACGAACCCGCTGTTTTGTGACGAATCAGGGAACCGACCTGCACCTGCAGGCAGGCACGCTTGGCTCGCTGCATGATGGCGTGGCCTATCGTGTCGACGGCGTCGTCACCGAGCCGCCGAACACACGAGCAGGCGGCCACGTATTCTTTACACTCGGGTCGTCACAGGGCGATAGCCCTGACGACGGCGACAGTGCCACCACCGCCGACTGCGTCGCCTTTGAGCCAACGAAACAGTTCCGCGAGCGGGTGCGTTCGCTCCGAGTCGGCGACCGACTCACGGTCTGTGGCGAGTACAGCGACGGCACGATCAAACTCGAAAAGTTCGCTGTTCGGGCACTCCACCGTACCGAGCGTGTGACCCCGACCTGTGGGGGCTGCGGTCGACGAATGAAGTCCGCCGGCCGCGGACAGGGGTATCGGTGTCGGGACTGCGGCACGTCGGTCCCAGGGAAGGTAACCCGACAGATCGATCGAGAACTAGAGCAGGGCTGGTATGAGGTGCCGCCGTCTGCGCGTCGCCACATCGCCAAACCGCTCGTTCGCGGCGGGTTCGACGCGCCCACACATCCGGAACGATAGATGGGCGGACTCGACTACGCGGCCGTGGTGCCGTAGGCAGCTATCACGGTTTCGATGCGGTTGGCCAGCACATCCATATCCGCGGCGGCGTGGTCGCCCTTGTAGACAAACTCGGTGACGCCGTTGTCGACGGCGTCGCTGGCGAGCGGTTCGAGCTTCTTGCCCGTCAGGAGGATAATCGGGACTGACGGCTCGGTACCAGATTTGTTAAGCGAGCCAGCAAACTCGATGCCGGTCTCATCCGGGAGCTCGTAGTTGACGACGATCACATCGAAGCTATTGGTTTCGAGACAGGTTCGTGCCTCGCTGGCTGTTTTGACGGCTGTCAGCTCCATCTCGTGGTTCGATTCCAGCGCGTCGACAACCCGCATCGACATGAACTCGCTGTCTTCGACCAGCAGTATCTTGGGTGCGGTCATCCCTGTGGCTCCTCGGGGGGTTTTGGCCCGCTGTCGTGCCCTGTGTGTTGGTGGTGTGTCATCGCCCGAATACTCCGTTATCGACGCTATGTGTCCCGACTACTTATTTTTGCGTCTCCTCTGGGCGGGTTCTCACTGACTGAGCCGACGGTCACGGCTGCTCGACAGCCCGACGACGGCGGCGAGATCAGTAGCTGTCGACGTTGGTGCCGACCGAACAGACGTACTCGCCGCTGGCGACCTGCGGCAGCCGCCGTGACCGCCAGAGAATGCCGCTGTTGTCGGCGGTGGCCTCAGCCTTGACACGTCCGAACGTGTCGGTGACGGTAAACAGCGTGTCGCCGGCATCGATGCGGTCGCCGAGGGCGGCACGGTACTCGACCAACCCGCCGGCCGACGCGCCATACTGATCGAACCGCTTGGCTCTGGTTTGCCGTTCCATCGAGGGTCCGCCGTCAAGAAACTCGTAGTGCCGAAGAACATTGTACACGCCGTCGACACCGGCTTGCACGCTCTCGGGGTCGAACCCGACCGAGCCGCCGAGTTCGGGGTCGACGGTTGGAATCCCTTCATCCGGGGCGACGCGGGCGAGTTGTCCCTCCGGGCCTTTCTGATCGAGAACGTAGCCGCAGTTGAAGACCTTCGCCAAGCGGAGGCACTCGCTGTGCATCGTGTGTCGCCGACCACAGCGCACCCGCACCTCGTTGATCATGCGACTAGTCGAGCCCTGGTGGAGATCCAAGATCAGATCTGCTGTGTTAGCAACGTCAAAGACGGCATCGGCGATCCGCTCGCTGGCGGTGCCCTCGCCGTCGCCGGGGAACGTCCGGTTGAGCTTGCGGTCGTCGATCGGGTTGCGGTGTTCGGCGATCTGAAAGCCGTGATAGTTGACGATGCCGACGACCATGATCTCGCCGGCGATCTCAGCCGGGTCAAGCTGTGGCACCACCTCTCGAATGACGCCGAGGCCATTGAGCTCGTTGCCGTCGCTGACCGCCTGCAGATAGAGCCGCTTGCCGTCGTCGGCCCCGTTGATGACCGCAACCGGGAGCCGCGCCGGGCTGCCGTCGCGGGTCTCACCAACCGCAAGCCGACCGGTGTCGATCGCTCCGGGATCGGCCGCGGCGGTTCCAAGCGTAATCGTCATTGGCGAAGTGAGGGACGCCCCGTTCTTTAGCGGTTCGATCCCACGTGAGCACCCCAACCGTGCTACTGACTCTCACGCTATCATTTTGCCGTGATAGGTTGATGAGGTTGATAATGGATGCGGAGGCCAGCCCCCTCGACGGCTACCGCCAGTTTTTCGCCCTCTCCGGCGACGTGTTCGTCCTCTCAATCGCCATGTTTGCTTTCAGCCTCGGTTTTCAGATGACAACCCGGTTTCTCCCGGAGTATCTTCGTGTTCTTGGTGCCAGTGGCTTCGTCATCGGGCTCTTCGGGACGGTTGGGAATCTCATCAGCGCGCTGTACCCGTACCCTGGTGGGGCGGTCTCTGATCGGATCGGCTCTCGGTATGCGCTGACCCTCTTTGGGGCGGCCTCAACACTCGGCTTTCTGGTGTGGGCGATCGCGCCGTCTTTTGGGACAATTGCGATCGGCGGGCTCACGATTCAGCCGTGGCTCTGGGTGTTTGTCGGCCTCGTCCTCGCACAAGCGTGGAAGTCGTTTGGGCTGGGGGCGACGTTTGCGATCGTCAAACAGAGCGTTTCAGCTGAGCAGCTGGCTCGTGGCTTTGCCAGCACTGAGACCTTCCGCCGAAGTGCGTTTCTGTTGGGGCCCGTACTTGCTGCCGGCCTCCTTGCGTTACACCCCGATTTTACCGTGAGTTTCCGCTATATCCTTGCTGTCGCCGTTGTCGTCGGTGTCGTTGCCACCGCTGTCCAACACACCCTGTACGATGCGAGCGATGATAGTTTCGGCGACTCAGTTGAGGGGCTGTCGCAACTGCGCTCGGATCTCCGGTCGTTGCCGTCGACGCTCCGACCGCTGCTCATCGGCGACACCTTGGTTCGGTTTGCCAACGGCATGGTCTACGTCTTTTTCATCATCGTCGTCACCGAGTTTCTCGACGTCGGGCTGTCGCTCTCACTGCCGGGTGTCGGCGGTGTCGACCTCGCGCCGGCGACATTTTTCGGCCTCTTGCTGGGCGTCGAGATGATCGTCGCGCTGTTGGTGATGGCTCCGGCCGCCGCCCTCGCCGAGCGGGTCGGGCTCAAACCGGTCGTTGCAACCGGGTTTGCGGTGTATGCGATCTTTCCGGCGTTGTTGATCAGCGCGCCCCCCGATGCCGTTGTGCTTACAGCTCTCTTTGCGTTCTCTGGGCTTCGGTTCGCCGGCCTCCCAGCACATAAGGCGTTGATTGTCGGCCCGGCCAAGTCCGACGCTGGCGGGCGCGTGACCGGTGCGTACTATCTACTTCGGAATCTGATCGTGATCCCGAGTGGGGCGCTTGGTGGCGCGCTTTACGGCGGGTTGCCGAACCCCTTCGGCGCGGGCCAACTCATCGCCGGTGCGCCCACGCTGGCGTTCGCTGCTGCGACCGTGATCGGCCTCGTTGGCACCGGCTACTTTCTCGTCGCTGGCGAGGAGTTTACCGCCTACCAGTGATTGGGGGTCGGCAGCTGCGACTGAGTATGGTGGCCGGCAGTCGGTGCCGCTTTTATCATCGCGTTCATAGCGGCTGTTATGAGTGAGTCCGACGCTGACGCGGACGCGGATGGCCCGCCGACAGCGGCCCTCCTTGACGCGCTGGCGGTGAAACGAAACACGCTGGTCGGTGTCGGTGTCGGGATCGGCGTTGCCGCGCTGGCATACGCTGTCCGTATCTTTGAGCTGCTTGGCCCGGTTGGGTTCGAGCGGACGTACCCGATCGTCGGCCCAGAGGCCTGGTTTCTGCTGTTGGCGATCGTGTTTGCGTCGGCGACGGCACTCGGCGTTGTCGTCGTGTTGACCGCGATCCGAGCGGTACGGCTCTCAAAAAACGTGTGAGCTAGTCAGCGGCCGCTTCGCTGTTTTCGATGGCCTCGATAGCCTGTGGGGTGAGCTCGTAGATGTTCTGTCTGGCGTCGGCAAAGTAGACATCCTCTTCGACGAGGCCGATCCGTTCGAGGCGTTCGAGGGCATACCGGACGGTACGTGCCGAAAGCATCGATTCTTCGACGATCCCCTTCTGGGTAAGGGTACCGTTGTACTCTAAGACTTTGAAAACCAGCTTTGCGCTCGGGGGAAGATCGTCAAGCGTTTCGTCGTCTGTTCCAGCCATCGATACCGATTCCGAGCGACAGCAGTATAAAACTTCACCAGTATCACGGCCGCCCGACACGCCTTTCACCCGGCCACCCGTTTGATCGGCCATGTCAGATGCCCAAGCCGACGCCGGCACCGCCGAGGGCCAAGGCCCGGTTCGGATCACCGAGGCTGTTGCCGACCGCCTCGCCGAAAAACGGGCTGACCTCTTCGAGGAGTTCGAGATCAACGACGAGTTTCCCAGCGAGGTGCTCGTCGAAGCCCGGAAGCGAACCGAAGACGTGTACGACGAGATCGAGGCTGAACTCGACGAGCGGCGCGACCTCCGCGATCTCACGGCGTGGACGACCGACCCCGCCGACGCCCAGGATTTTGACGACGCGATCAGCATCGACGCCGACGAAGACACCTACACGTTGTGGGTGCATATCGCCGATGTCAGCCACTATGTACATCCGGGCTCGGAGATGTGGGCCGAGGCGGTCGAACGCTGTAACACCGTCTATCTGCCCGCTTACACGGTTCACATGTTGCCGCCGGTGTTAGCAGAGACCGTCTGCTCGCTCGTCCCCGAGGAGGATCGGCTGGCCCACACCGTCGAGATGACCATCGACCGCGAGACCCTGTCGTTTGAGGATGTCGACATCTACAAGTCCGTCATCCACAGCGACGAGCGACTGACCTACACCGAAGCCGAAAACCGAATCGAGGAGGGCGACGCGGGACTCCACGAGGAGTGCAATCTCGTCTACGAGTTGGCCGACCAACTCCACGAGCAGCGCAAGGCGGACGGCTCGCTCGTGCTCAACCCCTCACGGGATCGCGCTCACACCATCGTCGAGGAGTCCATGCTGAAAGCGAACAAAGCCGTCACCCACGAGCTGATGTGGGATCGCGGCGTTGAGGCGATGTACCGCGTTCACCCACAGCCGACGCCTGACCAGTGGAATGAGGCGCTCAAGGAGATTCAGGATCTCGACGGCGTGTCGATCCCAGGTGGCTCATGGGACGAACCGCGGAAGGCTGTCAACGCCGCACTGGAGGAGTCGCCGGGGCGACAGCTCAACAAGATTCAGCGGGCCGTCCTCAAGGTGATGCCGCGCGCGAAATACATGAACGACCCCTTCGGCGGCCACCACGCACTGAACTTCGATATCTACGGCCACTTCACGAGTCCGATCCGGCGGCTGTCGGATCTGATCAACCACTGGATCGTCGCCGAAAACGACGTGCCCGAGGATCTGATCGAGCTCTGTGATCGTGCCTCCGACAAAGAGAAAGACGGAGAAACAGTCGAACGCCTCTACAAGCAACATATGGAGGAACTCCATCTCGAAGGCCACGCGATCAACGACCGCGGGCTGGAAGTCGTCGACGACGCCGACTTTGCGGCGATGGATGACGACGAACGCGAAAATATTAATCAGGTGCCCGAAACCCAGCAATAATAGATACCGTTTTTACACCGACGGCAAAACGTTCCGGCAATGCTGCGTAGACAGTTCGTCCGCGAGAATTCCGCGGCCGTTCGTGCTGCCCTCGAACAGAAGGGTGTTGATGTCGACCTCGACCGAATCTTAGAGATCGACGAGGAATGGCGATCGCTCAAAAGTGAGGGCGACGATCTCCGGCATGAGCGCAACGAGGTCTCAAGCACGATCGGCCAGCTCAAAGCCGATGGGAAGGATGAGGAAGCCGAGGAAGCCATCGAACGCTCCTCGGAGCTCAAAGACGAGCTCCAAGCAATCGAAGCCCGTGCCGACGAGCTGGAAGCCGAGCTGGAAGCCGCGCTGCTGACGCTGCCACAGCTACCCGACGATTCGGTGCCGGTCGGCGCGGACGAAAGCGAAAACGTCGAGCGTCGCCGCAACGGCTTCGACGAGCTCAGAGAGCGTCCCGACGAGATCGAACCACACTACGATCTCGGTGAGACACTTGAAATTCTGGATTTCGACCGTGGTGCGAAGGTCTCCGGTGGTGGATTCTACGTTGCGAAGGGTGACGGCGCGCGTCTCGAACATGCGCTGATTCAATTTATGCTTGATCTCCACCGCGAGCAGGGGTATACCGATATCTTCCCGCCGCTGGCAGTCAACAGCGCGTCGATGCGTGGCACCGGCCAGTTTCCGAAGTTCACCGAGGACGCCTACCGGATTGAGGGCGACAACAACGACCCCTACGACGACGATGATCTCTGGTTGCTGCCGACCGCTGAGGTGCCGGTCACCAATCTCCACCGCGATGAGATCCTGCTGGATGACGACCTCCCGCTGAAATATCAGGCCTACTCACCGAACTTCCGACAGGAGGCCGGCGAACACGGCACCGAAACGCGGGGGATCGTTCGCGTCCACCAGTTCAACAAGGTTGAGTTGGTGAACTTTGTTCGCCCGGAGAACAGCGACGAGCGGTTCGAAGGCCTTGTTAGCGAGGCCGAATCCGTGCTTCAGGAACTCGGGCTTCCGTACCGGGTTTTGGAGATGTGTACCGGCGACCTCGGCTTCACACAGGCGAAAAAGTACGACATCGAGGTCTGGGCCCCTGGCGACGACATGGCGGACGGCCCTGCTGTGGGTGGGCGGTGGCTGGAGGTCTCCTCAGTGTCAAACTTCCGGGCGTTTCAGGCCCGGCGGGCGGGGATTCGGTACCGACCTGAGCAACACGAATCGGCGGCGTATCTACACACGCTCAACGGCTCGGGGCTGGCGGTGCCGCGGGTGATGGTAGCGATCTTGGAGTATTATCAAAACGAGGACGGCACCGTGAGGGTGCCGGAGCCGTTGCGACCATACATGGGTGGACAGGAACTGATCGAGGGCCACGATGCCGTCGGTGAGAGCGCGGTCGGTGACGGTGAAACGTCCTGATCTGCGACATGTTGTGTGGTCAACAGCCTTACTCACTCACCGAGCCGTGTCCCGAATTGTAATCTGACGGAAGCCAAAAAACAAATAAAACAGCACCGCGACCGGGATCAGTATCACACTGTTTACGCTTGCTACTGCTACGAACGGGTGAACGTCGTGTAATGCCCGTATACCGGTAGCTGGAAGCACATGGATATAATGATGCTCAGATCGAACACGGACATGTGATCCAACCTCCTCCGGTGCCGAAATGGTGACCTGTGTTTCAGCGGTTTCCCCAGGTGGAACCCGCAACACCTGTTGAGAGTACCGAATCCCGTCTGTTTGGGGTTGTAGAATAACTACTATCGGAAACGGTTGACTGTTTTCAATGGTGGATTGAATCTGTGAGCGTCCACCTGCCTCTATCTGTAGCGGGCCGCCGCTTGGTTCAAACGCAGTGCTAAGGACGGTGAGTTCCTCACTACCACTGGGGATAGCCATCACTGCCGTTACCGGTAGCGAGAGCGCAAGTAAAATCACCACTAAGATAAGCCGGCTGTCAATCGTTTCTCGCCGGTTTGTCTGGCGTGAGGGTGTTCTGGAGTTGCCACCAGCGATCCACTCAACGGCAAGTCCAACACCCACAACAAGAATGCCAACAAGCCCGATTGTCAGCCCCACGTTGGCTGAGGGTGTTCCGCCGAGTCCAATTACCGTGGCAACGTTCGACAGTAGTGCTGAACTGGCCTGTGCAGCAGATCCAACACCAGGGATGGTGACGACTTGACCGTCAAGTTGGAGTGCAACCAACTCAATCTGTGCGTCGGTAACAATCGGCTCCCCGTTCGCTTGATCTGTGACCGCATTCGCATCACCTTTTGTGATATAGCCATTCTCACGGCGATCCTCGATGCGGTGGGTCGTCAAGCCACCATCCTGTATCGTCTGTGCCCTATATGTGACTACATCCCCCTCCGATATCTCTCCAGCGAGTGGCGCGGGAATACCGACAAACCCCGCTCCGGGATTCATCGCCGGCTCCATGCTATCGGTCGCAACGAACGCAATCGGCGACGGAAAGCCGAAGACCTGTGATAGCACAACAAAGACGATAATCGTCGACAGAAGTACGGTAAGCCCGTTGTTAACGATCGCGCTACGGTTCATTTTTATTTATTGATATTACGGATCAGGCCGTGTGTTTGGCTGACTACTACTGTCCCTGATTACCTATTACCGACGTACGGATGTGTATCTACCAGCTAATATGATTATTTCTCAACTAAAGGTGTCGACTGGACAGCTAATAGGCCGGAACCTATTTGGAAAATATTAAGTAATTTAGAAAGAATTTCACCCTCAGAGGTACAATGAATCGACGAAACTTCGTTCTCGGTCTTGGGACAGCGGCCACGCTAAGTGGAGCAGCATCAGTAACAGGCGCGGCGTTAGCGAATACGACGGATGTAAGCAACACTGACTTCCAGGTCTTCGCCCAGGCAGCTCTGGAGGCAAACGGTGTGTTCGATGGCGATGATGGTGTGCAAAACTCCTCAAACGTTGATATCGTTAATGCAAGCGGAAACAACGAGATTGACTACAGTGGGGTCGACACAACCAATTTCAACAATGACTTCCCACTTGCCACGGCGGGTGGCAGTACCACAGACAATGATCTAAGTGTTGAACTGGCGTTCAGCCGTACAGCCAGCGGCCGGAAAGACGGCGTGCTTGAGATCAACAATACCGGCTCAACCGACGAAGATGTTGGTATCGTCTTCCAAACAGACGACAGCACTGCCGGATTCGGAACCGACGTCGGGACAGCCAGTGGGCCGACAGCACAGAGCGTCGTCGAGACAATCAGCTTTGAGGCTGGTACCGGTGATACCCAGATTTCACCATCCAGTGTCTCCGGCGCGAGTGACTCCGATCAGGATCCCGCCAACAGAGTGACTGTTCCTGCCGGTGGCTCCGTAACCGTTGACATCAACTTCAGTTCAACGACAGAATTTGAAAACGGCGTCGAGGGCAACGTGTCAGCCTCGGGTGGAAACCCGTTCGAGGGCGGCGGCCTCGGTAGCATCGACCTTATCGACGGGATCCTCATCGGCACCGGCACTGCCTAATCGGCGCGGCGTCATACTCCTTTATTTTTTGTCGGCTGAGCGGCGGTGCTCTACACGTTGGTACTATCCGAACTAGTAGCGACTATCACCGGTCGATTAGCCAGCACACAATAACGGCGTTGTACGATACAGGATCACTCGATATCGACGCTACCATCGGGTTGAATCCGCACCGACACATCGAAAACCGATTTGATCGTCTCGACATCGTCCTCGCTGTGTCGGCCCGGATCGAGATGGCAGTAGCCCATCACGCCTGACTCATCGAGCTTTGAACAGAGCGTATACAAAAACGGTACCACCGTTTCTGTGCCGAGATGTTGCACCATCGACGACAGGGTATGGAACCCCAACACCGTCGGATACTGGTTGTCGATCCGGCTGAACTCATGACTGATGACGACGCCGAGCTTCGCCAGATTCTGCGGGTTTGGCACCTCCTTGTGTGAGTCAACGTTTCGCCCGAGCGTATTCGTACTGCGGGTTGACTCCGGCTCTGACCGTGGTTGGCCAACCTCGATCAGCGTTGTGTGTCCATCGACCCACGCTTGGAATTTTCTAGCCATCGGCAGTCGGTCGCTGGTCGACCGTGTCGCCGTTGCGAAGACGACATTCTGGGTCGCCGTCCCCTCAGCCACACAGATCTGCGCGAAGATATCGTTGGTGACGCCGTGGGTCGTCGGACTCAACACGAGCACCTGCGTCGGCGAGGTTGACTGCCCAAACGAAGATAGTGTGTCTAAGACGCCGTCGAACGATTGATTCGGCTCTGGGGACTGCTGTGTCGGCGACGGTGTTGCGGTACTGGCATCGGTCGTGGTCGACGCTGTCTCCTCCTCGGCGTCGCTGTCACCGGTAAAATTGTCCCATAGTCGGTTTGCTGACTGTGTGGGTGCCGTTGTGGCATCCTCGCCGGCTGCCGATGTCGCCGCAGCGAAGACCTGCCCGACGCTGGTATCCGTCTCGCGGCTGCGGTGTGAGTCGCTAGTAGCCATCGGTGATATCGAAGCTTGTGTGTTGCTGCTGTGTGTTGCCGCCAACACGGGCTCTGGATGTTCAGTCATCAACCCAATCAAACCCACCATCGGTTCGTTGTTGACCGTCGATCTCCGGCCGTTCCTGTTGGTCGGTATGTGGTGCCGACGAGTGGTCGTTCTGGTTCGATCGTCGGTCGGCCGTGTGTGAGCCTTGGTCTTGTGGGCCTCCCCAGACGTTCTCTGTCTGCGATCGCCGTGCGGTTGCTGTTCGTAGCGTCGCCGTATCGAAGGGCCACCAACTGCTCGCGGTGACGCCGGTGAACTGCTGGTCGCAGTTCGGACAGTATGGATCCGGGAGCAGCCCAAGATCGACTGTCTCGCCGCAGTCGTCGCAGTCGGCGGCGTCGACGCCCTTTTCGATCGCCTCGTTTTTCACCGTCCGCAACTGTTCCTGTTCGGCGTTGGCGGCCTGCAGCGGTTCGAGTGCCTCACGCTGGGAGTCGATCGCCGATCCAAGCCGGTATTCGAGGTTGTCGGTCGTCGACAGGAGGTGTTGGAGCACGTCTTCGACGTTGTCGAACTCGGTTTCGATCCACGCTTCGAGCTCTGCCCGTTCATCGGACTCCTCGGCAAGTCGGTCGGTGAGCTCGGCTTCAAGCTCCGAGAGCCGGCTTCTGATCTCGATAAGCTCATTGTCTAACTCGGCGACAACGCCACGACTGTCCGACCACGACTCCGTTTTTGCCGCAGTAAACTCCTCGAACCCATCGGATTCGTCGTCGCTCTCGGACGGTGACGGTGCGGCAGACTCATTCTGGTCGGTGTCGGGCGTTGTTGATTCCGGCGTTGGCAGCGACTGCTCGGTCGCCAACTCGTTGATGACCGTCCGGAGTTTTTCGAGCTCCTGCTCGATGCCCGACAGCTCCAAGTCTTCGTCTGATTTCGCTTCGATCGTCGACTCTGGTTCGGTTACCTGATCTGATTCGGCCGGTGTGTCGCTATCCGGCGACCGGCTCACGTTGTCGGTCGGTTGTTTCTGCCGGTCGGCCGGCTGTGTCTGTCGATCCGCGGCCGCCGTCCGGGCTGTCGGTTCCGGTGGGGCGTCATGTTGGCTCGATGGGTAGTCACTGCCTTCGGCGGTCGGGTCGCCGTTGAGCACGACATCGGAAAGCTCCTCAAGTACCCAGTATGACGAGAGGATCTCATCAAGCAGCTCCCGCTCGGAGACACCTTTTTTTCTCGCGGTTTCAGCGACCCACGCGCCGAGGGCATCCGTGTCGACCGCGGGTGTTCCGTCATCTGAGAGTTGGTCACGTGACATGTACGATACGTTTATTAGTAAATCAATTATCGTATTACAATGTTAAAAACATATTGTATTTCCAATGCGTGGATGGCTCATAAGCCGAAGACGCGTTGTTTCTGTCAGCTGTCTATACAATACTCCTCACCGACGATGGCGACCTCCCGCGTTGGCTAGCTCTGCCGAGCCGCTATCGACTCGCTGGGTGCAGTCGTGCGTCGTCGGTGAGCGGGTGGTTCCAAAGGTCTTTGACTGTCGCTTGTCTACTACACTGCAATGGATGCTGCCGTGCGGGCGCGGACTGCGGCCCGCGAAACCGTTGAGGATATCGAGCCACCACGGCTACGGGCCGTCCTGCTTGATCGACTTGAACGGGGGTCGATGGCCCCCGGTGTTTTGGTGTATGAGAGCGCGCTCGGACGGAAGCCGTCGCTCGCGTCGGAGGCCGTCGTCGACCGAAGTGTCGGTGTCCAGCTCATCTACGAAGGGCTCCGACTGACGCGGTCGTTGGCTCACGAAGAGCCATGGACAACCGCCGAAGCAGGCGAGATCGATGCCGATTTAGAGATTCTGGCGGCTGACATCCTCGTTTCTCGGGGGTTCCACCTGTTGGCCCGAACCGAGGTCTCCGATGCCGCTGTCGAAACGATCCGGGCGTTTGGTCGAGATCAGACTCGCCGCCGCGAGCCCGACGCTGATGCCCCGACACTTGATCGCAACCTCGAAGCCGACATCTTCACCTTGGCGGTTCGGGCCGGTGTCACCGCTACCGGTACCGATCCTACCGAGGCGTTACTTGAGTTTGCAGCCGACGCCGCTCGCAACTACGAGACGTTGCCCCCAGCGGCGAACGTTGTCACCGAGCCGGTTCGTCGGCGACTGACTGAGCTTACCGCCGGCGGTGACGACCCAGCCGCGTCGGCGGTCGGGGATCGCTGACCGGCCACAAACCGCGTGGCGGCACCGCCGAATCGAAACGCCTAAAGACAAACCCGGACTACGACTGAATGCGTGCCTGGGTAGCTTAGCGGTAAAGCGCGTCCTTGGTAAGGACGAGAGCCCGGGTTCAAATCCCGGCCTAGGCTCTCTTTGGCTGTTACGTCCGGTAGTTATCGGGTTCTTCGTCGGTGAAACAATGTCCACCGCGCAAGAACGAGTACCCGGTGTCAAAAACGGCACTCCGACGCCTTACAGCGGTTTCGACGAAAAGACAGGCATATTACATTATACATTTAAAGATTGCCACGCAAACGATCTAGATCTAGTACAGGAGATCGAACTATGACGTACAGCTCTGAAAACAAAGTAGACGGGATCGTACTCGTCACCGACGACGCAAAAGAATACCTGAACCCGAGACAAGAAGTTACATACCGCGAACACCGCCGCAACCTGGCAGAATGGATGCTGGCCCTCGGCAAAAACCCGGAGAAAGCCGAAGGCTACAGCCACAGCACCGCGAAAAACAGGATGAACCGTTTAGACCTCTTCTACCGGTTTGTCTGGAATCGTAAAGGCCGATTCATACAAGACCTGACCACGGACGACGCCGACGACTGGATGCGCCACCTTGCGACCGAGGAGATGAAAGAATCCACGAAGAACCACTACCAGAAAGCCGCATACACATTGTTCAAGTGGAAACGCGAGGCCCGCAACAAAGACGTGGAATGGGAACCTGAGATCCAGTACAGCGACCCCAGTACGACTTACACTCCTCGGGACTACCTAACCAAAGACGACCGCCGGAAAATGCGGGAAGCCGCAATGAGCTACGGAAGTGTACCCCACTACAACAGTGTAACCCCGAGTGAACGCGACAGATGGAAGACATATCTCTCACAACGCTTGCAGAAACCGAAGGACGAAATCACGATGAAGGACTGGGAAAAAGCAAACAGCTTCAAGTACACTTCGATGATCCACGTCGCCTTGGATGCGGGCCTACGTCCTATCGAGATCAAACGTTCAAATGTTCACTGGGTCGACACCGAAAATGGCGTCCTCCGTATCCCCAGAGAAGAAAGCAGTAAGAACCGGGAAAACTGGATAGTCGCACTCAAAGAAGAAACCAGTCAAATACTCGAACGCTGGCTCGAAGAACGAGAGACACGAGAAAAATACGATGATCGGGATGCGCTCTGGCTCACGATGTACGAAAATAGGTACAACAAAGACAGTTTCCGGGACGTCTTCCGCAAAATCGCATCCGAAGCAGGACTCGACCTCGAAAATAGAGACCTAACACCGTACAGCATTCGACACAGTACTGCGACCTACATAGCTGAAGAAGAAGGACTCGCAGTCGCCGCCCAGCAATGTCGACACAAATCCAAGCGGACAACGGAGAAGTACGAGCATAGCTCCACGACACGGCAGCAGGACGCGGTCAACAATATAGACTAAACCTCTCCCCCCCTTCTCTCTTCGTTGCGTGAAACCCGTACACGGCAGTAAGTCGTTCGAGTTTAGGACCTGATTCAAAGCTTTCTGTCGAAGCAGGGAGGTAGGGTTGAGACCTGTTTCAGGGCTATTTTTCTGACCCTGTTAATTTGTTCGGGGCTGTTTCCGGTGCTGGTTTTCCGTACCTGGTGAGTTGATCAGGGCTGATTGAGATATGAAATCGGAAGCTGATTTAAAAAACGAGTATGATAGGGTCAATTATGGCCGTCTCAGATCTCCCAGACTGGTGGGTTCGCCACGTTGCTTTAGAGCGTTTAAACTGCCGATCATTCTTCACCCCGGAAAATTGGATAGAGTACGACCTAGATCTAACCGATGAGAATCTAAAGATAGTAGCTGAGGCAAAGGTGTTGATCACTGGTCCCTACAGCGTCTTAGATGAGGTCGATCCAATCTCAGTTACACCGCGAATGACCCGCGGTATCGGTGGCAGCTACTTTGAGCCACTGAACGAGAATATGTTGAACGAGGGAAAGCTAAGTAGCGACTCATTCGCTCAGCCAGGGAATCCCATTGAAACTGCTGACCCAATCACATCCCTTTCATCCAATATGTATGTTCGACACGGTGAAGACATCTACCAGTGGGAGGTAGCTGAACTTCGCAAAGGCACCTTAGCAGGTCAGGAAGGAAGATTCCCGCCAAGGGAGAGAAGCTTCCAGATTTCAGACGAGTTCCCAGAGCTCTTCTACCGTGCGCAAAGGAAACATCAGGAAATACACCACCTCCGCAACCAGGTCAATTCCGAAGAGATATCGAAAAATGAAGGCCGTGAACGGATGCAAGACCGGTACGATGAACTCCGGGAGATTTACCAGGAGTATTATGATGACATCTATGAATACTCTCAGGAGCGGGTTTCAGAATACGAAGATCAGCCGAAGCCGAGGAAGCCCCCCACGCTAACCGGTATTGATCGAGCGGTTAGAGTAGATGAAGAAGGTAATGTGCACGGTAAAACCAGTGTGGAAGCACTCACATACCGTACTGCTGTTAAAGAGGCGTTGGAAGCTCGAAAAGCTCACAAGAAGTTGGAGGAGGATCGTCAGGTAACCCATATTGAGAAGGAGTTGGAGCACTCTGCAACGGCGATAATTCTCTCAGTTCAATCTTTGGAAGCCTATATCAACGGTGTTGCGCAGGAGGAGTTACCTGATTACTGGGAGAACTTGGAGAAGGCGAATATACGTGCAAAGTGGCAGACTGTACCCCATCTTGTGACTGGAGGGAAAGTGTTCGAATCTGGGGAAGCTACGTTCGGTAAATTTACACGAGCGGTTAGGTGCCGTAACCAAATTGTCCATTTCAAGAAAGATACAGAAGAGTTCGTAGAAAGAGATGACTACGGATATGTTAGCCCGGTCATCGAGTATGCGAATCATAGAGAGGCCTACAAAGCTGTCTCTGCTGTTAAAGAGATGATTGAACAGTTTTCGGAAGCACGCGGAGAGCCTTCACCTGACTGGGTGAATTCCAACCTCTGGATATACGGAAAAGATCCCGGCGGAATCGATGACCCACTCGCTTTTGATTACTGGGCCTCAAAAGAGGGTGAGTGAAGACAGTTACCTTTCTTTTAATTCCCTCTTCACCTGTTCTCTGAATAGTTGGAATGATTCTCTAACTTCCGCTAGTTCTTGTTCTAGCCGATGAACTTGTTTAACAAGTTCGTGGTGGCTCAGGTTCTCGTATTCGTCTAACTCTTGTGTGTCCGCTTGTTGAAGGTGGTGTTCTCCTTTCTCTGTGAGTTCTGCTTGTTTGGGGTGTTGGAAGACCCGTTTTTGTCCGTCGATGATTCTCTCGACTGTTCCGTCTGGCTTTGAGACCGTCAGTAGGTCGAGTTCCTCAAGTTTTTTGAAGGCGTAGGTGACGTGGTGGTTTTCGAGGGTGGTGGCCTGGGTGATTTTCTGGACGTCGTCGTTGCCACTGTCGACCTGTTGGAGTATGATTTGTTCTTTGTCTCTGAGTTCTGGTTCAGTCATCGGCCTGTAGTACGCATTGGGTTTCGAGTGCAGAGCAGAATCCATCTTCGTCGCGGTAGAGGCAGAAGTTTTTGAGGTCGCTGCGGTCGTTGTGCTCCAGCTCGGGGCACTCGTCCTCGATTTCTTCGTGTTCCTCCAGCGTGTCTCCGCTGAGTTCTAGGACGCGGTATTCGGCTTGTTTCAGTTCGTCTATCTGGGTGATGGGTTCGCCGTCGATGTTGTAGTAGCTGTAGCTACCTTCCTTGTCTTCGTGCTCTGAGCCGCGGCGGTTGACGGGGTCGGAGACGATGTTCTCCAGTTTCGAGGCTTTTCCTTCCTCGACGACATAGAAGACTTCCCTGTCTTGCTCAACGCCACGTTTCAGGTTTTTCAGGACTTTTCCTGGCTTGGTAAGTGTCGAGTTCTCTGCTTCGAGGTGTGCGACTTCGTTGTCGGGGAGGTGGACGTGGCCGTCCGGTTTCTCTTCTTCCTGACCTTGGTACAGCAGGTTGACGTGGAATCCTCGGTTTTCTAGATCTTGTTTGGCTGCTACGAGGAGCTCCTGATGTGTTTCTTGTCCGGCGTTGGCCTGGTTCCCGAGGCTTTGCGTAAGCTGGACCTGGGTTTTGTTGCTGGTGCGGGCAGCGGCTTTCTCCGTCTTGATTTTCTCCACCTCTGAGCGGTCGGCTTCCCAGGGCGGGTATGTGTTGAACAGGACTGCGTTTCTCTGATTCTTTTCCGAGGGTTTCTGGACGGCGGCTCGGTACTTGCCGAGACTGGTTAACGTGGTTTTGTTGATGTTTTGTAGCATTCCTGCGATCTGTGCCGTGTTTTCGCTGCCGCTGGGGTTGAAGACGACTTTGGTCCGGCAGTTGTTGGAGACGGCCCGCTTCATTTCCGGTGCAAGTTGTTGGAGGTACTGTGTGGCGAGCCAGCAACCGAGCCGGTATTCTCGTGCTTCACTGAGGATTTTGGTGAAGTTGCTGCCTTCGCCGGCGAAGTTCTGGAGTTCGTCGACGTACAGGTAGAACGGTGTTCGTTGTTCCTGGGGTTGTGTGATCCGGCTTTGTGCTGCTGCCCAGATCTTGGTGATGACAATTGACCCGACGAGTTCTGAGACGGTGCCGCCGACCTCTCCTTTCTGAATGTCGACGAGCACTATTTTCCCGTTGTTGACTGCTTTTCTGAAGTCTAATCCGCTTTCTTCTGCGCCGATGACTCTCCGGATTGTCGGGTTCATCACGAAGTCGTTCAATCGTCGCTGCAAGGGCTCCATCTCGTAGCTGGTCATGTCTTCTTTGACCCGGACGAGTTGTTCTCGGATGACGGAGTCCTGGGTTTGGTCGATTAGCTCGGTCAAGGGCTCGTCTTGGATAACGCAGCGGAAGACGTCGACCAATGTCTTCGATTCATTTTGTTTGATGTTCAGGTCCAGGTGTGCTCTGAGCAGGGTTTCGAGGACTCGTCCGAACTGGTCGCCCCAGTTCTCCGACTGTCGTTTGAACAGGTCGATGAGGTCGGAGACGATGATCTCCTTCTGGTTCTCCCGTTGCGCTGTGTTCATTTCGTCCGTGACCTGAGGTTCGAGGACGTTGATCGGTGTCACGGGTTCACTGGCGGGGTTGATGTAGACGATGTCGTCTAACCGGTTTTCAGGTAGTTTGGCGATGAGTTCGTCTATGAGGTCGCCTTTCGGATTGATGATGCAGAGGCCGTGGTCTTTCTCTGCGTCCTGTAGTGCGACGTGGGTCAGTAACTGGGACTTGCCGTAACCGGTCGGCCCGATGTTCAGGACGTGGGTCATCCTGTAGTCGTCGCTGAGGCCGACGTTCTCCTCAACTCCTAACTGGCTTTCACGGTAGCCGAGGTACGTCGTGTCCAGGGTCTCGGTGCTTTCGATCAGGGTACGGGTTTCTTCCGGATTCATGGTTCTGCCTGTGTAATGTTTTCCTGCTCAGTACTGGGGAGAGACAGCAAAGCCGCAAGCTCGGGAACCGAAGTTTGGAATCTGTGGCTCCAACTACCAAACTCTCGGTTAGCAACTGTTTCTGCAAAACCCAGAATCTGGTTTTCTCTGAGAGACTTGACAGTGACTGTGTCGAGGTATTGTCCGGTATCCGGGTTTTCGAAGATGTTGTAGCCGCCGCTGAGTTCCTTCACCCGGCTCTGCGTGTATTCGTCAGCTCCGATCACCAAGAAGCGGATGCTGGTGTGGAACCGGTTGGTACCGGCCTTGTCTTCGATGGCATCGGCCTGCCGTTTTTCTCGTGGAGTCGGGTTACGGCTTCCCCATAGCTTCTCTTTCTCTTTCCGAAGGTAGCCGATCCTCTGGTAGGCTCGACGCCGCCAGTACCACCGACGCAAAGGTCTTCCTATGACTGGCTGGAACAGGATTTGAACGATGAACTTGGTGTCCCGCATCGCGTGCCTATGCAAGGCGGAGACGACGGAGTTGATGGGCGGGTCTTTGAACTCGTGTTTTAACGGGTACCAGTCCCGTCTTCCCGTGGTTAGGAGTCCTCCGCCGACCGTGTCTTCTGAGGTAACCGGGATACCTTGGGAGCCTTTCTCGAACCGTATTCCTGGTATTTCGTTGGTGAGGTGTGTCCTTAGTTTTCTCTCCAGTCGAACGGTGGGTATGGAGAACTGGAATTTGATTTTGTCCGGGTGGCTTCGTCGGATCTCGAAGCTGGCGACCGGTGACGTATTCACGAATCCGAGTCGTTTACTCTGTAGCTCGGTAACCGCTTTCACCAGGTTCACCGGGACTGCTGGGATGTCGCCGTTCCTTGGTGTTTTGACTTCGAGACTGTAGGACTTTACTGGTGGTTTCTGAAGGATTTCGGCTTGCTCTTCTGTCGGCTTGGTTGTGTAGTGATGCAGCCGGTCGATCATTGTTCCTCCTGGTGGATGACATCGTGTTCAGCCGGTGTGGATTCGATCTTGATTCGGGTGTCGAGGTTACCGGAGATTTTCAGGATTGCTTCGCTGTACTCGCTATCTGTACCTGTTTTGAGTTCGTAGAGTTCCTGTCGTTCCCTCTCGGAGAGTTGGAAGTAGTCGACAACCGAGTCCGGCACCCGGTCGTGCCGCATAAACACCTTACCGGGGACGTTGTCCAGGATTTCTCGGCCTTCCCGGCAGTAGGTGAAGTGGGAGGCGTTCTGTGTAACCAGTGTGACGGCAGTGTTGGTGTCTCGGCCTTCGAGGACGAATTGATTCAATACTTTCCGGCCTTCTTCATCGTTCATCAGGATACGGGCTTCATCGATCAGTACCAGTGTTTTTCTCTGGTCTTGGCTGACATAGCTGTAGATCTCTCGAATCAGTTCGACCAGTTCCCGGACGTTTTCTTCCTCTCCCCTGTCTTTTACTTGAAAGCAGACGTGTTGGTCTTCCGGGAAATGGTAGTCACTAGTACTGTCCAGGTACTCTATACTGCCTCCAAGAGCCTCGGTTACCGTTCTGTACTCCTGTTTCGGATCGACTGTGATTATCTGAAGGTTGTCGTAGACCACGGCAGAGCGCAGCAGCTCAATTTTGGCTGCATAGCTTTTGCCGGAGCCGACCATCCCCATTCTAACCATTGAGTGAGAGGACCACTGAAAACGGTCAGCGAGGACGGGTGCCTGGTCGCTGGTGTCAACGCCGTAGATTACTCCTTGGTTTTGCTGTGTGCTCTGTGTTCCGAATGGGAATCCTGCTGCTGCACTGGTTGACGGCATTAAATGTGTTTCGTTCAATGCGTCACCGTACGCCGGGTGATCGGTTTTGAACGCTTCGTCAGTACGGAGAACTGGTTTCGTGTACTGGTTTCGCAGGGTATCTAACCGGTTCTGTATCTGCCGGTAGGTCTGGATACAGCTTTCTTTATCGTTGGCTTTGGCGGTGATGTAGACCCCGTAGTCGACAGCGGTACTGCGTCTTTCAGCCAGTAAGTCGAGTATCCATTCGGTGTCTTCGAGCAGCGTTTCGAGTTTGTTGGTGCCTCTGTATCCGTGACTAAGGATTGAGTCGATCTCGGCGTTGAGTTTTTCTGACAGTCGCTGAAGTTTGGTTGAGGCTTTCGCACTGCGTCTTGGTTCGATAACTTGTGTTATGTCGACGAGTCCTTCCGTACGCAGCAGTTGTAGAGGCCAGCCGAGCTCAACGGTGGACGGGTACTCGGAGAGGTATAGGGACTTCCTGTAGCCTTTCGTGTTGAATTTCTTTCCAACGCTAGTCCAGTCGGGTTCTATATTTTCACTGACTGTTCCTGGGTAGAAGTTACTGAGAGTTTTCAGATCACTGTCGGTGACCTGTTCTGCTTGGAGTTCTGCTGAGTTGATGGCGTCGATAACTTCGTTGCACCGGCTGTTCAGCTCCTCTGTCAGTGGTTTCTCATCGGCTTCTTTGTCGGTGAGCTGTAGGAAACTGGGCATTAGGGTGTCGACATTTTTCTCCGCGAAGATCTTGATGTAGTGCGTGGTGTAGGAGAGATCTTGATCGGAGAACTCCCGGCATTTCAGCATATACTGATGCCGGATATCTTGACGTGTATTACCAGGTTTATCCAGTTTCTGGATGTAGTCTTCTAGATCCAGGTGGTCTTGTCGGGAGATGACGTGGACAGGGTAGTTGACAGTGTCCAGCAAGTTCCGGTACAGGCTGTGTAGTGCTTTTCTTTCGTCCTCGCTCTTCATATCGAGGTTGGTTGGTGTGACCTTGACGAACGCCGCTGCCCTGTCGTCACCCATTCTAATTATTTCGTTGAATGCGGTCGGCTCAGATTCCATGTCGATCTTTTTCTGGTGGGTTCTGTACCGTATCAGGTTGTACAGCAGTGTGTCGAGGTGTTGTCCGTATGGAGTGAACCAGTACCAGGTTACTCCCAGTGCTCCGGCAAGTAGGAAGCCGAAGATGGAGGGAACGAAGATGTAAACCAGTCCTGAAGGTGTCAGTAATCGGAGCAGGTCTTTTACGGTGAACTGTCCGAAGAACTTGGTTGAGACTTCGAGTTTGCCGGGGAAGCGGATACTGGTCATTAGTCGTCACCTCCGAAATCGAATTTTTTGCTTCCAGAGGACATTCTGCGTTTTCTCCGGTTTTCTCGTAGCCGCTGCTTCTGATCCTTGTCCAGCATTTCTGAGAACTCATCTTCACCATCATCACTGGAGTTCATTCGTTGTTTCACGTTGCTGGATGCTGCGTAGGTCAGTCCGACTGCGGTTTGTGATGCGTCCCATATCTGTTTCGGCACAAGCAGGAGGAGGACTGGGAAGGATAGTGCGAGCACCCAGTTTGATACGCCTTGTACGGCTGTGTTGCCGGCTCCGTTGAACATGGCGAAGGCGAATTTCAATACGAGCATGTCCAGTGGTGCGATTAGGAGTGCGGCGAACCATCCTGCGATGAACGTGTCGGCGTATCTTTTGACTCTGGGTAGGCTCCATCCCAACGCCAGCAACGGACTGATGGCTGCGACAAACAGGATATACACGTCCCTGATAACGAACAGTACTGCGACCGCCAGCAACAGCAGTGATTGAATCAGGTAGGCCAGGATGAGTCCTGTACCCATTCCCATACGCTGTTGAAACGTGGATTCGTAGAACTCAGGTTGGAATGCAAGGGTTAGTGCGCGTGTGAACTCCACTCCGTATTGGAGCAAGGGTAGGGAGACGCTGGCGAATACCAGTGCGAGGATGACTCTTGGCAGGATTTTTCGGACCTGTCCGTAGGTGATGCCGAGAATCGGCCCGATCATATGTAGTATCCCGGCAACGATGAACACCAGTGAGGACAACAGGTATGCCACCAACAGTACGTCACTGTGGACGTCTTCGACCGCTGAGTTCGGGTGTACGTCAGGAGTTGCGGTCAAAAGACGTGCTGTAGTGGCGAGTAATGCTTCTCCAAGCCGGATGAAGGGCTCGAACAGGATCAGATACAGTGTGTCCTTCAGGATCTCGGTAAGTGACTTGCCTTCGGTGAAGTCTGAAAGTGTTTCCGCCAATCCGGACAAAATACCGGTTTGCTCCTGTTCTTCTTCGGAGTCCTCTTGTGCCACTGCTGGAGCAACCAAGACAGTGCTGAGGACCAGCAATGTCAACGCCGGAAATACGAGTTTTTGCCAGTTCATCGTCTTTAGGCGCAGATGCTACCTCCAAGCTGGGAAATCAAGTATGAGGTAATCATATTCGCTGATAGGAGCAGGATTGCTCCGATCAACCCGTTCTTGGCAATATTCTTACCGAGACGGTTGTAGCCCTGTCCGGGGATGATCAGGCAGGTGCCGGCGACAACGAATGTTAGTGTCGCTAGGCCGACTCCGGCTAGGAACGCTAACTCGGTGATTGAGTTCAGGAAAGTGAACAACGGCTCCATTCCATCCGGTGGGTCGCAGGGGAGGTCGTCCGCAACGGTCTGTGCTGAGACCGGTGTAACCATTGCCAGAAGCAAGGTGAGTGCTGAGGCTGCTGTTTTTCCCACGTCCCTTTTCCACTGACCGTTAATTCCGGGTAGTCGGATCGCGATGCGCTGTTGTGTGTCGTTGACCAGTGTTGCCACTGATCGAAGCGGATTCTCACTCATGGCTGTTTTTAGGTGTTTTCCGGGGTCTTTTCCCGGAAGAAGCCAGGATTCAAGCCTTGGTTCAGGCTGGAATTTGACTTCGAATTTCTATATGATCGGCAGCAGATTAAATGTAATATATTTTATGCATCTACTATTGATTATAGAGTTAGAACGAATCGCGTCTGATACCACATCTTTGAGTCCGTGAAATTATTATAGCAGTAGAAATCTTTCTAGGTGAGTATGAGTGACTGGCGTTTTGTTCAGAGCCGGCCTGTTTTGAGCAACCGGAAGATCAGGATTCCTGATGAGGTGAGAGAACCACTCATGGAGAATGAGGAGCGACCAGCTGTTCACTGGCAAATTGAAAAGAATGCAAAATTTATTGTGATCTCGAATAAGCCTATCTACAAGCCCACATATGAGTTTATTAACCGAACTAAAATATTCTGTGAGGGAGACAATCAGAAAATTAGACCGCCCGATGAATTTGAGGACTCTGTTTTGTCGAGGTTTGAGAAAGGTGAACATTTATTTTACTTGATGTACGAAGATTTTGAGGTTGAAAAGACGGGTGCAAGATATGCGTTTTTGCTTGATAATGGTCAATCAGCTGAATTGCTTCCCACCAAATCTCATCCTAATGATGATTTTGATGATGATGATTTACGTAAGGGTATCTTGAACGCACCTGGATTTCTACCTAACTTGTGATTAGGTTAAGTTCTGAGACGTGGGATGTAACCAGTCTCTTTGACAAGGCTGTTGAGAAAGTGGAGAAGGATCTTGATGAGGTTGATATTGAACCGGTGGTTGAACAGGAGGAAAATGAAGGTGGCTTCACTGTTTCTAAATCTTGGAGTTTCAGCAGGTTTCTAGGCTTGTGTGAACGAAGGGTGTCACTGGATTATGAGGAAGGTAGGGTCTATACAGGAACATATGTTGATCCGGTTTTCTTTGCTCTTTCCGCTTGCCTGATTGTTTCTTACTGTCTATATGTTGCGTTGCTTCCTGATCTTACTCGAAGCATTTTCTACGAGGATTATGGGTATTTGCTTCTATTGTCTGTAACCGCTGTTGTAGGGTTACTTACTTTATTTACTGTTAGTCACGAGAACTTGGTTGATATTCAAGATTATGGGGTGATAGTTTCCTGGTTTTCTAATCCGTATCCGGGTTTAGCTGTTCTCGGTATCCTTGCTGCTGTTTTCTCAAGATTTGCATTCCTTTTTCCTCCGGTTGTGACAGGAGTCGTCGTCACTATGATATTGACCGGTAGTGTATTCAAGATTCTTGTGGATGTGTATATTCCGCGGGAGAAAACCGGTTTTTCAAAGCTGTTGATCATCCCGTTTCAAGCAGCATTCTACCGTTTGATCCCTTTCGGATTGCTTGTTTTCATTGCTCTGGGTCCGCTTTCCTTGCTATCGGGATTTGATGTATCTCTGTCTTTTTATTCTGAAATTGAAGACGATATTCCGTTGTTTGGCTTGGCCAGTATGTTCTCTGATTTCACTGGAAGTTTTGCAGGGTCAGAGGCTATGGCTACGCTTTATAACGGGATTCCTTCTCTTGTCAATAATTTTATTTTATTTATGATTCTTCTGATCAGTTTTGAGTATCTTAGCTGCTATAGGACACACCGGTACTTGAGGAACTCACGGATTCAGGGCACTGATTCGAGTGTTATCTCCTCTCTTTCAGCAGTGGCATTCTTTTTTTCCAACCTGATGGTTCTCTTGCTTGGAGGTCTGGCGGCTGCGATCTTGGTCTATGACTTTGCCGGGGTCGTCTTGGTGCCGTCTGAATCAGCAGTACTGCTATCCTCCGGGTTCTATTCTAATATCCTTGTAATGTCCGAGAACTATATTGGTGGTAGCTTGATAGTTATCGAGCAGAGTATGGCCGGTTTACCTTTCTTGTCCACGCGGGCGTACACGACCCTGTATTATCTCGTGTTTTTCACGCCGCTGATCCTAACAACTGCTCTATGGGTACGGCATATTGTTTCATTGTATCAAGAGAGAAGGATTTACACTGAGCTGGATTCCCTGGATACGGATTTAGCATCAATTAATGTGGTTACGGTTGACTCTAAGGCACCTGTCGTTGGACCGGTTTCAACGGGCTTTGGCTCAACCTCTATCCTTGTCAGCCAAGCTGTTGTTGAAAAGCTGGACGATGATGAGCTGAAGGCTGTATTAAGACATGAAGAGTATCATATTATTAACAGGGATCTTTTAGCTAATATTGTAGCCAGTATCCTTTCGGTAGGGTTTGGTGGCAGAAATACTCTGCTTGCTTTTTATGGGTACCCGGGTATAGAAAAATCCGCTGACAAGTACGCCGTCGATAAAACAGACAAGCAGACCGTTTTGAAAGCAAATAGGAAGATGTACAAGTTATATCACGATTTCAAGACCCAGGATGCCGAGCTTCATGGATTTGAGAGACTCTGGAAACCATTTTACGAATTTTATTTCGGCGAGTTTTTGCTGGGAACATCTCACAATATATACAAAGAACGCATAGAAATGATTTCAGATTTCGAAGAGTAAAGGGATTTGAGCAGGTGAGAAAGTAAGGGTGATTGGTCTCTGAATTGTTTTAGATCCAGGATTTAGAGAGGTTTTTCACTTCTTTTCAGGTACATCATGATGCTTATTATTGTGATTGGCGTTGAGAGTTTCCAGTAGCCCTGTGCTATTCTTATTCCGCCTACTGCTGCGGTGAAGAGCCAGAGCTTCTGGTTTGTAAGCATCTATTTTCGACCTGGTATTTGAGAACTTGCTGTTGGTTGTTCTTATTGTTCATCCGAAACTTGGTGTGTGGCTTGAATAGTAGCGTTTCGGTCACCTGTTTTCTCCACAAGGTGATTCAACGATTCAAGTCGAAGAGTACGTTTTCGATGGTTTAGACGAGCTTTACGAAACCGCAGAAATGCTTCCGGAGGTGGACCGGCACGAAGTCTACGCCCATCACACCGGGGAGGATGACTGGGAGGATATTCCGTACCGGGACAGTTTGTGGACTGACGATGGCAGAGCCACCGGTGTCGTCTCCAGCAGCGATGATTTCTACAACATCATCCAGTACGGGGATATCCTGGAGACGGTCGGGGACGCAGTGGACAGGCACGAAGAGGTAGAGCCACAGGGCAGAGTTTCTATCTCTCCTACTGCGCACAAGATGAGTGCGAAAATAGATTTTGACGGTGCAACGGTGTACGCTGCCGAGGATGATCCTATCGACCTGGGTTTACAGGTGCAGAGCGGTCACAGTGGTTTTCACGGTTTGAAGTACGAAGTGGGTGCGGAGCGCCAGGTATGTAGTAACGGGATGACCGCCTTCATCTCCGAGCTCGGATTTGATCAGACTCACAGCGAGCCGTTCCAGCCGGGTTTGGCGTACAACGCTGTTGATGCCGTGATTGAGTCGCCGGCGGAGATCGAGCACCGGTTAGCCCAAGCCCAAAATAGAGAGTTGATGAATCAGGATGAGGCCCTTTTGGTGTTGATGGATACCGGGATTGATCGGTACTTGGAGAATCCTGTACCGGATCTTCTGAATGCTATGCATAGTGAGGTGGAGGATCTGGAGTCTCCAACACTCTGGGAGACGTACAACACAGGTACACGCGCACTTACGCATTACACGCGGGATGTACCTGATTATGAGTTGGCGCAAGGGTTTGAGCAGGCCGCCCAGCTCCTGGAGAGCGGCGGTAACGATGTACCGGAACCTGAGAATCTCGGTCGTTCAGCTGTTTATACTCGTTCGCGGGATTTGATCGAGCAGGGAGATGCAGAGCCGTACTGGCCGGGTGAAGAAAGCGCGCTTAGAGAGTTGATGGAGGAGCACGAGATGCAGGCATAGCGCCTATTCTTGTTTTTATTCTATCTTTGTATTCAGAATACATTAATAATATTCATATTAGATTTGTGACTATAAGGTGAACAATTTGGGAGATTATCTTGAGGAAATAAATACAGCACTCGCAACACAGGGAGAAGAATTTTACTACGAATCTTTAGATGATGTAATAAGTGCATTAGAGAATGAAAGCGAGGAGTATCACGAACAAGCTAAACAACGCGCAACGACAGGACTTGGAATCTCAGGTGCTGGTGTAGCCGGCAAGCTTGCTCCAGAGTTCTACTCACAGATCTCAGAACAGGTCGACACAATCACACAGAGTAATCTTGCCACAGTTGGACTCGTTGGAGCCCTGGGTGTTTCCACACTACCCGCGTATCTGACGAAAAGAAGCCTGGATGAAAGGGACGAGATCGATCAGATGATAGAAGACCTGGAAGAAGGAAATTACAGTGAAGGAGATACCGACTTCGCCTACGATGTAGCCGAGAAACTGGCTTGAAAAAGAGTCCTTAGAAAGTCAGCCAATCAGACACTCTCCTACTTTTTCTTTATTAATTTCATACGAAATACGGTGTCTCATCTCTCTACTAGCTTTACGGATTCCGTGTTCTCCACAGGATGATGACTACTGTTACATCGGATATACGAGAGGAGGTATACAAAGCCAGTCAAAAATCTTCCAAAGCCAAGGTTCGGCCGGCGGTGACGTACAATTACTGATTACGATGAGGAGGAGCCTGTCGCGGAGTGGGAGGCCGCGTTTCTCCCGGACTGGGAGTGGGAGGCCTACGACAAGGCCGGGGATGACGACGATGTCTACTTCGGCCGTGTCCGCTCTCCCAACACCTACGGAGAATGGGAGTACGGCTACTTCAGCCAGGAACAACTGGAAAAAGCCGGTGCGTACCGTACTGATCTAGATCCGGAGGAAGACGCACCCTTGTACCCTGACGGAGGCGAGGTTGAGGAGGTCATCGGGGTCTTCGAAACCGAGTTAGAGGCGTTGCTTGAGCCCGAAGAAGGTGATGAACGATACAGGGAGTAGATGAACTGCTCGAAGAATACGCCGAGGAGAAACGGTTCGTCGAGGAGGATAAGCCGTACTGGATGAATCTTACCGGCGGCACCTCCTTCTCCGGACCTCTCCGCTTCAAACTGGAGAATTACTTCCCCGAGGCACACTACAAACAGGCGATTGACCAGGCATTCGAGAAAGAAGCTGAGGAAGAGATTCTGCCAGATGGAGGCAGCAGAACGCAGTACTACTGGAGTGGAGACGAAGGAGTCGTGTACCACACCGAGGCCGGAGATGAACTGGTCGACCCCTTCTTCGGCTCTATAGATGAGGCCGAACAGTATCTGGAGAGCCTAGCTGACCGCCACGGCAAAGAACAGTACACGGGAATGGTGCTGAGAAAATCCGGGAACCGGAAAGTCATGGAAACAACAGAGGTACTGACCGAACAAAGCGGGCTGACAGACTGGTGACCGAGAGATCTTATAAAAATGAAACGAGTGGAATAAAGAGGAATGGGCTTCTCCGAATAGATAACCTGGATGCACGTAGTAAGTACGATGGGAAGTGGAGAGCTCGGCAGGCAAATAGAGCTTTCAGAGGTTATTCAAGCTCTTTCTGACGAATTCGACATAGAGGCTAAAACTCACAGCAATTCTATGGCGACGATACGTTTGGAGGAAGGAGGACCGGCTCTTACTCTCTACCGTACAGGGACTTTCCAGATCCGAGGTACCCCCAACAGGGAAGCATTGTTTGAGGCCAAGGAAGACCTGCTGAGTGCCCTTCGAAAAATCGGCGTGGAGTTTGATGAAGTCCCTTTCAGACAAAACAACTCTGTCTATCTCGCAGACTTCGATACAGAGATTCAATTAGAGGCTTTAGCTATCCACCTAGGACTTGAGAACGTCGAATATGAACCAGAGCAGTTCCCTGGCGTAATCTATCGACCTCCAGATCTGGGAACGGTGATGCTCGTATTTGCTAGCGGAAAATCGATTATCAGCGGTACTATAAGCAGGGAGGAAGCGGAGAAGTCAGAGTCTCATCTGGGAGACCAGCTTCAGATACTTCGTTGACCTCTGTTGATGGCCGCCAGTTCAACGCAACCATTAACAGTGTTTCCTCAGCAACACTATGTATGGCAATTGCGGGAAATTCTAACGGCGAACTTGAAAAGAAACTCTGGGAAACAGCTACGAAACTACGTGGACCAGTTGACCCATCAGAATACAAGGACTACACTCTTGGACTCTTGTTCTTAAAGAATATGTCAGATTCTTTTGAGGAAAGGAGGGCGGAATTAGAAAGAAAAATCGATGATCCAGACTCCCGTTACTACACTGAAGACGAGAAGGAACGCGAATATATCTTAAAAGATAACGACGAATATACCCGAGAAAACGTCTTCTACATTCCTGAGGAAGCAAGGTGGAACCATCTTGTTAATAATGCAACTGATCCTCAGATCGGACAAAAGATAGACGAAGCTATGCGAGCAGTCGAGGAGGAAAACCCTCGATTAAAAGGGATGCTCCCGAAGGGATACTCTCGTTCTACTCTTCCCCATGATTCATTGGAGGGACTAATTAACCTCTTTGCTGATATTGAGATGTCTCAGAAAGATGAGAACGGAGATAAAAAACAGGATGAAGATATCTTTGGGCGCGTGTATGAGTTCTTTATCAAAAAATTTGCTATGGAAGGCGGTCAAAAAGGAGGAGAATTCTACACGCCGAAAAGTGTAGTCGAACTTCTCGTCGAAATACTGGAACCCTACGAAGGCCGTATTTTTGACCCATTCTGCGGGTCTGGAGGGATGTTTGTACAGAGTCATAAATTCCTTCAGAATCACGGTGGAGATACTGATCAAATTTCCATCTACGGTCAAGAAATTAAGGAATCAACATGGCGGATTTGTAAAATGAACCTGTACCTCAGGGGTCTAGATGGGAATATTAAGCTTGGTGACAGTATACGTGATGACCAACATAAAGGTCTTGATGCCGATTATATCATTACCAATCCTCCGTTCAATATGGATGACTGGGGAAAGAACTCAATCGCAGATGATGATCCTCGTTTTGATTACGGGATGGCTCCCGCTCGAAATGCAAATTTCGCGTTTATTCAGCATATGATCCACCATCTCGATGAAGATGGAATGGCAGCAACTGTTATGGCGAATGGTTCTCTCGCCAACCAGGATCCAGAAGGTGAGATTCGAAAAGAGATCATCAAAGAAGATCTAGTTGACGCAGTTATTGCTCTTCCAGGAGAATTATTCTATACAACCTCAATTCCCGTGTGTATCTGGATTCTGAGTAAAGGAAAGAAATCTGACGAATATAGGGATAGAAGTGGGGAGACATTATTCGTAGATGCCAGAGACATGTATGAAGAAATTGACCGAACACTGAATGAATTATCGGAAGATCATATATCAAAAATCACAGAGATAGTAAGAGCATATCGAGGGGAGAAAAATGCTGAAGAGTACTCAGATGAAGTTGGATTCTGTGCCGTGGCCAGCCGGGATGAGATTAAAGAGCAAAACTGGGTGATTACTCCTGGCAGATACGTTGGAATAAAAGACGAAGATTATGAGGGGGAACCGTTTGATAAAAAGATGTCTCGGTTGACAGAAGCATTAGCAGGACAGTTCGAGGAGAGCGATTCACTTAAAGAAAACATCCGTGAAAATCTCCGGGGGCTTGGTTATGATGAAATCTGATTGGGATGTAGTAGAGGTCAGAGAAGCCTGTGAACTCATAGTTGATTGTATCAATAACACAGCTCCGACAGTGGATGGCCCTACACCGTATAAGATGCTGAGGACTACAAATATCGGTGAAGGACGAATTGATCTCAGTGACGTAGATTATGTAACGGAAGAAACGTATGAGGAATGGATCCGCCGAGCGGAGGTGAACAAAGGTGATGTTCTTTTAACTAGAGAAGCCCCTCTTGGGGACGTTGGACTCGTTAGAGAAGATGATACGGTATTTTTGGGTCAACGTGTAATGCAATATCGACCTGATCCAGAAGTGCTTGATTCCAGATACCTAACTTATGCGTTTCTAAGCCCTTTTGTACAGAATCAGATTCACAAATACAAGGGAAGCGGGTCAACCGTTGATCATATTCGTGTTCCTGAGTGTGAAAAGATAAAAATACCGCTCCCACCACTGGAATATCAAAAAAAGATAGCCGACGTACTCACCGACTTTGATGACAAAATACAGACAAATATAGAGATGAACGACCGGTTGGAGGCCATTGCTGATGCACTCTTCCAATCTTGGTTCATCGACTTTGACAACTATACGGATTTCAAAGACTCTAAAGAAGGTCAAATTCCTTCAGAATTTCAAGTTAAAGAATTAGGAGAATTGGTCAACCCAAGCCGAGGGCTCTCATACACCAGTGACTACCTTGATAAGAAGGGAGAAGAAGGATACCCAATGATCAACCTAAAAAATGTAGAAGAAGGCGGAGGGTTTAGAGAGGACGGTATGAAGTTTTATACAAAAGAAGAAATGAAAGAAAGATATGAGATGGAGCCATATGATCTAATTATTGCAATCACAGAACAAACTATGGACGGTTCGCTATTAGGCAGTCCTGCTTTGATCCCGCCAATATTTGATGAGGATCGCATTATTATCTCTCAGGATGTCTGTGACATTTCTCCAAAAGAAGACAATATGTTGGACGAATATTTCCTCTACTATCTAATGAGATCCGACAAATTTAGGAACTATTGTCATGCTCATGCAACCGGAAGTACGGTACATCATCTTAGGCAGGACGTCATCAAATCATATCCTGTTATTCTACCACCAGAATCTGAGATTGAGCGATTCTCTGATATTGTCCAATCTATGAAAGAACTTCAGTTTAGCAATATGATTGAGAATCGTTATTTGGAGGAAATGAAACAAACGCTACTACCCCGACTAATGACGGGGGAAGTCAGGGCAAGTGACATTAATATTGGCGAGAAAAAATTATCTAACGAGGTCTAATCGTGTATGTCTATGAATGAGATGGAGTTGGCAGAGAAGCCGGCCCTACAGGCTTTTCAGAACATCGGGTATGATTACAAGCCTGGTTCTGAACTTGGGCCGAATAGCGATGAGCCAGAGCGGGATTCTCTCTCTGAAGTTGTACTTAGAGACAGACTCAGAGCAAAGCTCCAAGAATTAAATCCATCTCTTCCGAATGAAGCTATTGAACAAGCTATATCTAAACTTATAGGATTTAATTCTCCGAAACTTCTGAAGAGCAATCAAAAGTTCCATCAAAATATTGTCCAAGGCGTGCATGTTGAGTACGAAAATGAGGGAGAGACACGAGGGGAGTATGTGGACATTTTTAATTTTGATGAGCCAGAAAAGAACGATTTCCTAGTTACTAATCAAGTAGTTATACAGGTCGGGGAAGGTCCACAACGGAAGCCCGATGTCATCGTGTTTGTCAACGGTCTTCCTATCGGTGTTTTGGAAATGAAGGATCCGACGAATCCTCAGGCATCGATGGGTAATGCGTATAAGCAGGTCACGGATCGATATGTGAGCGATATTCCGGATCTGTTCCACTACAACGAGCTTATTGGCGTTCTGGATATGAACAATGCCGAGCTCGGATGCCTTAGTGCCGGTTGGGAGTGGTTCTCACCTTGGCGGTATATCGATGAAGAAAAAGATGCTACAGATGAGCTACCACCTTCAGAGGTATTGATCCGTGGTGCATTCGACAAAGAAAGACTACTGGATCTTATCGAGAATTTCATAGTATACGCTGATGAGGACGGAAAGCTTGGGAAAAAGCTTGCAGCCTATCATCAGTTCTATGCGGTGAACAGCGCTGTTAAGAGCAGTAAGGAAGTTGTTCCCAATCCTGATGAGAATCGTATTGGGCTTGTCTGGCACACCCAAGGTTCTGGGAAGTCCCTCTCGATGGTTTTCTATGCGAAGAAAATTCGTCGTGAGAGTTCGATGAAGAACCCGACGCTTGTCTTCCTCACTGACCGAAATGATCTTGACGACCAACTATACAAAGAGTTCAAGAACCACGGTTTAGACGCTGAGTGGGCAGATAGCGACAATCGAGTTGAACTCCGGGAAAGATTGGATCGAGAGGCAGGAGGGATTATTTTTGCGACGATTCAAAAGTTCCAGACCACGGACGACGAGGTTCAGTATCCGGAAGTCAACGACCGAGATAATGTGATTGTGGTTGCGGACGAGGCTCACCGTACTCAGTACAAGAGCTTGGCTACAAACGTTCGTGACGGGCTTCCTAACGCTTCGCACCTCGGTTTTACAGCAACTCCAATAGAGAAGGAAGATCGGTCTACTACGAATACATTCGGTGGCTACATCAGCCAGTATACTATCAAGGAGTCAGAGAAAGATGAGTCCACAGTCCCGATTTTTTATGAGAGCCGTCTAGCTAAACTCCAAGTTAACGATCCTGGGATTGAGGACCGGTTTAACGAATTGATGGAGTCGAAGTCGGATGATTTGAAGCAGGAGATGAAAAGAAAGTGGACTCAGCTTCGCCGCGTCATTGAGAACAGTGAAGAGCGGACGGAGATGATCGCTGACGATATTGTTGAGCACTTCAACAACAGAGAAATCGAAGGTAAGGGAATGGTGGTTGCGATTAGCCGTCAAGCCGCAGTGAACCTGAGCAAGAAAATCAGGGATAATCCGGACGCTCCAGAGACACGAGTAGTGATTTCAGGAGCAGAAGACTTCATCGACGATCCTATCTCAAATGATGAATTGAAGCGTCGTTTCAAAGACGATGAAGATCCATTCAAAATCGCGGTCGTCTGTGATAAGTGGTTAACAGGGTTTGACGCGCCCCATCTACACACCTTGTACATGGATAAGCCGATGAAGAATCATAATCTGCTTCAAGCAATCGGCAGAGTCAACCGCATTTACAAGGACAAACCTGGTGGTCTGATTGTAGACTATATCGGGATCAGTAAGCGGCTAAAGCAGGCTTTGGATAAATACACGTCCGAGGTTCGGAACGATGCGATGCTGGATATTGAGGAGGGTGTAAAGGTGATGAAGGAAAAACATCAGAAGGTTGCGGACTACTTCGCAGCAGTTGATTACAGCGACTGGCCGGAGCTTGATAAGTTGGAGCGGAAAAGGTTGCTCTATAAGGCACAGAATGAAGTGTTGATTACTGAAGAGCGTGAGGATCAGTTCCGGGAATCAATGAAGGAGTTGAAGAAAGCTCACGCATTGGTTACTCCGCACTCTGCGGCAAGTGACATCCGTGTAGATGTAGCCTTCTTCGAAGCCGTTCTCGGAGCAATAAACAGTATTGAGGATTCCAATAATCCCGACGAGATGGAAGACTTAGACTCGGCCATGAAAGATTTAGTAGCTGAAGGAGTCGGTATTGAGGATCTGATCGAAGTTACGGGTTTCGACAAATGGGAGAAAGAGAAGCCAGTACTTAGTGATGAATTCCTTGAGGATGTGGAGGAGGTCGAATTCGAGAACCTTCAGGTGAAGATGCTCCGGCAGCTACTGGAAAATGAGATTACGACCCGGAAAAAAAGCAACTTGGCAAAGTACGAGTCGTTCGAAGAAGAACTTCAGAGTACGATTCACGACTATAATGAAGGGTTTCTGTCGACTCAGCAGGTTATCGACGAGTTGAGAAATTATGCTGAGAGGATTCAGGAGACGGATGATCGGCAAGATGAACTTGGATTGAGTGACGAGGAACTGGCGTTCTATGATGCTATTTCTGCGAATACGGAGACTGAAATCGGCGAAGAAACACTGAAAAGCATCGCTCGGGAACTCAAGCACAATCTGAAGGATAGCGTGGAGCTTGATTGGACGAACAGGGAAAAGATTAGAGCCGAGATCAAGACAGAGGTCAAAGCGGTTCTGAGAAATAACGGTCTCAGCCTCTACAAGCACGAAGACCTAGTTGATCCAATTGTAGCCCAGGCAGAGGAGTTCTACGGTGGAGCTGCCGCATAGAATTTCAATAGAAGCTTGGTATATCCCATCGTTGTAGAATTCTACCCTTTCACTGTCTGATGTGAGTCGTGATCCTGAGAAGGTTCTCCGATTGGCAGATCAACGTGGCATTCTTGATGATGATGAGGTGCAGAAGCTGGTCTTAGCCTCTGGGTTTTCCAGTAGTGAGTATATCCAGGATGCGATTTCGAAAGCTGTTTTTGGAAAGTCTGTTCAACGGTATCGTTACCCGTTCGAAAATAGCGCGAGGTACGGTGATGTTTATTTGGGGGAGACGTTTCGGAAACAGTCGTTCTATCTTTCTCAGGAGGATCTAACCAAGCATCTTCTCGCTGTCGGCCAGTCGGGGAGTGGTAAGACGACTCTGTCTTACAGGTTGATGGATGAGGTGGGTAAGCCGTTTTGGGCGTTTGATTTGAAGCAGGATTACCGGCATCTATCCCAAGACATTGATTTGCTGGTGTTGTCGTGGACTCGCCTCAAATTTAATCCGTTGAAGCCGCCGACGGGTGTTCCGCCTCGTAGATGGGCACAGGTTTTTGCTGAGATCTTTGGTCACGCTACTTCGTTGCTGAGTGGTTCGAAGAATTATTTGATGAAGAAGGTTGTCGAACTTTATACTCTGTATAATTTGTTTGATAGGGTTTCTGAGCCGTATCCGAGTCTTCACGAGCTGGAGCTTTTGATCAAGAAGCAGAAGGTCAACTTTGTTCGGAAGGCGTCTGATTACCGCGATACCTTGTTGAATCGGTTGGAGGCGATTAACCTGGTTGCAGGCACTGTTTTTGACTGTAATCGGGGGTATGCTGTAGACGAATTGCTGAAGGAGAATGTTGTCTTCGAGTTTGACGGCTTGAGCCGGGATGTCCAGAATTTCTTGATGGAGGTTCTCTTTGCTTATGTCTACGAGTATCGTTTGGCTCAGGGTCACCGGGATAGTGGTTTGAATCATCTCTTCTTTCTTGACGAGGGTAAGCGGGTTTTTTCTGTGTATAAGGAGCGGCAGGATGCTGCCGGTATCCCTGAGGTGGATGAGTTGACGGCGAAGATGCGGGAGTTCGGTGAAGGATTGGTTGTCGCAGATCAAGAGGCAAGCAAATTGACGGATTCGATCAAGGCGAATACCTTCACCAAGCTTCTGTTGCCTACAGCCGACCGGAAGCAGTTCCAATCGGTCACGGATGCGATGAACCTGTCTGAGAGGCAGGCGGAGTTCGCTCACGATCTTACCACTGGTGAAGCAGTCGTTCAGGTCGGTGGCCGGTACCCAGTCCCGGTCAAACTCGAAAACTACGAACTGGAGAAGACCGTCACGGATAGAGAACTCGAAAAGCAGCAGGCCGAAAAATGGAGTAAACTGGAAAGCGAGAGACGGAAGACCACGAAGCGTTTCGACAACCGGATTGCTCCTGGCAGATCCGAGGAAGTACCGGAGACCACGATCCCCGATGATCCGACCGAGATACAGGTATCTGAGGACGCCGACCGGTTACTGAAAGATATTATCGAGAACCCGTTCAAGCCTCTCACCAAACGATACGAGCGTTTCAGTAGTACGTACAAGGGAAACAAGGCGAAGAACGAACTGGTCGACCAAGGTGTTGTAATAGAACGCCACGTCAAGGCTCAGGATGGCAAGCGAAAGCTGCTCCAGTTGACGGAGAAAGGCCGTGACTACGCAGAAGGTCTAGATCTGGACGTGAAACACAGGGGGCGAGGAGGAATCATCCACAGGTACTGGCAGAACCAGATTAAGGAAGCATTCGAAGAACAGGGTTTGGATGCGTTCCTCGAAAAGTTCGACGCCGATGTCTACGTCAACATGGGAAACATGGAGTTAGTGGTTGAGGTGGCGATGGGCAACAATCAGCGGGAAGTCGACCATCTGAAACAACACCTGGAATCTGGTTTTGACGCGGTCTGGGTAGCAGCACGGAAGCAAGAAGTACTGGAAGGATTGAAGCAGAGGATAGAGGAAGAAGGGTTAAACTTGGATCGAGTGGCGTTTAGACTGGTTCGGGATTTTAGAGAACTTGAGACAACGTCACTATAGGATGTTCTGATGGTTCGAGAGGCCGGAGTTTATTGCCTTAGTTTTCTTCTTCGGTGAATATTTCGAGCTTTTCTTCTTCGTAGTTGTACTTTTTCAGTACCTTTTGAATAACTCTATTTACGTCGTTGGCAGAGAAGTTTGATTCTACGTATAGTTCTGTTTCTGGTATTTGTTTAGGGGAGACTAAATCAGATTGTCTTTCTTTTTTGACAAAATAGCTTCTTGTTCGTCCTTCAATTTCAGTGACTTTCTCTTGATCATCGACTTCAGCCAGTATCTGTGCTACTCCGGTTTGGAGGGTATCAGTCCAGTTATCGACTTCATGTGTCTCTCCTAATATCTTGATTATGGCAGGGGTTGTTCCAGTGTAGTTCACTGATTCCGTGTCTTCTGTATCGGTTTCTCTTTCCTCAATTTCGGCTTTAGTGGTGTTCTTCAATATTTTATTGACAGTTTCTGCAAACTGCTGGTAGCCACCTTGTAGGAAGACAAATTTTTCGCTTTGTTTATTATAGGCGTATTTTTCTGCTATTTCGTGGACGCCTTTTTCAGCTGTAGAGAGGTTCTTTTGTGGATTTGGTTTCCACATATCAAGTAATTCAATGTTTCTTGCACCCCGGCTATACTGAGATAAGGTATTATCTATGTTGGTTGATTTCCCTATTTTGACGTCCATTATTTTTAGTCCAGAGTACTCCAAGTTTGAGATTCTTACAGCGTAGACGACATCGGTCATATTAGGGAATTGTAGAAGTACTGTCTTTACATTTTTCCAAGCCTAGCTCAGAACTATGTTCGATTATTCTATATATCAGAATTCAAATAATTGATTACCTGACGAACCATGCTTCGTGAGGATCGGTTTCGGACCTTCGTTCAATTACTTGGTTGAACACGTCTTTGAGGTCTGTTTCTGTGAGGTTTGATATTGCTGCTGCGGCGACTGAAGGACTGCGGGAGGAACCAGCCGAGCAGTGGACCAGGACACGCTGACCGTTTTCACGTTGCTCCACAACTGTTTCTACGGCTTCAGCGAACGCTTGGTAACTGTTCTGAGGTCCATCTATCATCGGCACATCTACACGAGTGATGTCTCCTGTTTTCGGGTTGCTGTGAGTTAGAGAGACCACGGTATCGACACCGTGTTTCTGTAGAAGTACCTCATCGCTGGCATCAGATTCGGGACCTACGAAAATCCCATCAACAACCTCATCCATTCCGATACATCTCGTTGAAAAGGGTCTATGGCCAGGATTTGTTTAACTTCCATCCGTCGATAACCCTGAATTCAGATGGTGTACAGGACAGATTATTTAAATATTCTAGACCAATCTTCACTTGAAAAACCAAACGAAGGAAGGAGAGGACTTGAGAAACAGTGAACGGAAAGTAGGTAGCCCCGTCCGGGCACCCTATCAAGGGTTCACTGTCCTTCAACCGTAATGAGGGGTCTGAACCCCAAGAGAAGCGTTGCGATAAGGGCATCTGAACAGAGGGTTCAATGTCCTTTCCCAGCAGTTGATCCATCTGAACCGCGGCTTGTCCTCTCCTTTCCTTCTCTTTGAGGTGCAGAACCACTCTATGTCTACTACACGCTACATCAACGTTGAGCAACAGCTTAAAAATCTGAAAGACTCAGAACTGGAATCAGCTAATGTAGAGGCGATCCGGAAGTTCATTGATCACAGTGCTGCTGAAGGGATTAGTGAGGTCCGTCAAAGCCGTTTGATCACTGCTTTGAAGTCTCTAGTGTTGAATTTCGCTCCGGATGATTTTGAGTTGAGCGGAGCTTCTGAGGAGGAACTGAAACTGATGATCGCGAATTTGAACAGGAGTGATTATGCCGATTCTACGCAGCATACGATGAGAGCTGCTGCCAAGAAGTTCTATAAAGTCGAGAACGGGGGACGTGAGCATCCTGAGAAAGTTGATTTCTTCTCTGCTTCTTCGAGCCAGAAATCGACTGTAAGCCGAGAGGATATCTTCACTGAAGAGGAGTTGAAGCGGTTGTTCAGCAGTTTCATCAGCACTCGTGACCGTGCATTCACGATGGTTTTATATGAGTCTGCGGCACGTCCTGGTGAGCTTTTATCTCGTAACCTGGGCGATTTTACTTCGAATGAGAAGGGGGACTTCATCTATTTGGAGGGTATCAAGGGAACCCCTGATAGGACCAATCAACTGGTTCGTTCTGGGCGTCCTCTACGTGAGTGGATTGCTCAGCATCCTCTTGGCGGTGAGGTAGGAGATATTGATGATCCAAGTGTCCCCTTGTTTGTCAAAACTCAGCAACAGGAGTGTAAGAAGTGCGGTAATGTGCCTCAACAGCACGGCGACACTAACTGTATGTACGAACCGGATTTGAGAGACAGGTGGAAGTACGATAGCTTTCTCCGCCGGTTCCAAGATGCCTGTGAAAGAGCAAGTATCCCTGAGAACAAGCGTCGGCCATACAACCTGCGGCACACCCGTTTGACTGAGGTTGCGACGTTTATGGGCTATGAGCAGTTGAACAAGTTTGCAGGTTGGAAGCCAGGATCGGACAGAGCGAAGGTGTACGTCCACTTGAACAATGACGACGTCAATGAAGCTATCCGAGAAGAATACGGTTTGAGCGGTGGTGAAGACGAGGACGGAAGCGTTGAATGTTCGTTCTGTGGTGCGGAGAACAGCGATGTCTACTCAGAATGCCGTAACTGTGGAAGAGCTCTCAGCCTTGAGGATGAGTCTACGAAAGAGGAGAAACAAAACGTTCTGGAGCGATTAGCCGAACTGGAAGACAAGGGTGTATTGGAGAAGCTGGAACAGCTTGAGGACTAGATCTTGAGAAACACAGTGTTCCCATATTTTCCAATCTTTTCATCTCTTCTTGTTTTGGTATGAGTCGAGTCGCAGCAAGTGAAGTATTCGAGGCCGAGGATCTCTTGGAGAAAGTTGATTCTTGGAGTGAAGAGGAGATCGAGGAGTTACCAAAGTTCTATAGGGAGAAGGCAAGAGAATATCGGGGTCTAACGAACTCTGGGGAGGGATAACACCTTTTCCAGTTATCCGATCTTTATTGCGTGATGGAGTACCGGAACTACTGGGAAGACCTAGATCTATCTTCACAGGGATTCAGTGTCGAGGAGTTTCTACAGGAAGAGCAGCAGGATGAACAGGAACGGTTGGAACAGGAGCTTGAACGGATTGAAGATCTGCTGAAGGAGCGTAGGGAGATCCATTCAGAGACGGTCGAGGAACTTGAGTCGAAGCTTGACTGGTATATTGAACGGTTGGAAGACCTGTACCACGGTTTCGGAGGCGTTCAAGAAGACAAGAAGAGGGAGTTGAAGAGTACGATTGACGAGTTTTATTCAGAGTTGAGGCGGGAAAGACGGGATCAGTGGCGTGACAGGATCGAACTGGAGATGGAGCTACGTGAGGTGGAGCAGTCTTTGGAGGAAGTGCGGGATGAAGAGTCGCTGTGGGAGCTTATAGACTCGTTGTAAGTCAAGAATCAGATGGTAATTCTAAAGAAAGCAAACCAGACGGGTGCCTGTCTCGAAATTGGGCTGTTGAGATGTACAGGATATATACTTGAGATCTGGTTTCCGGCCATCATATAAATAGCCTAACTGAGATTTTCAAAAGAAATCATTCTGCAACTCTTTGTCTGACTTGGTCGTAGGCTTGGTCGGCTCTGATTTCGTTGATTCTTTCTAAAGTTGTGCCTCTGATTTCTGGGTTTTCTACTGTTCCTGTGATGGCTAGGTCTGTATCCCATCCTTGTTCCTGTCTGATTGTGTAGATTCCTCTTCCGATGTTTTCTACGTATTCTCTTGTTTCTGGGTCAGGATCTGTAACGTATTCTTCCAGTGATTCGCCAAATTCATCTGAAACTAACGTGCCTCCTACTTGAATCCCATCTTGTCTGTTGATATCCTGATTTATTTCTTCTCCATCTTCTACGTATCCTGTTACATACTGGTCATCTACTAATTCTGTTAGGAACTGTCCTATTTCATCTCCCAGTGATTCGTAATCGTTGTCTGCTGGTCCGTCGTTTGGTCCGAATCCTAGGATGTCTTCGTTTCTTAGTTCTAGTTCTCTTGCTTTGCTGTAGTCTAGTGCTGTTACGAAGTGTTCTGGGAATCCTCCGTTTTTCATGGTGTCTTGGTCAAGGCTTGCACGGTATTTGGAGTCTTCTGGGTCTCTGACAGTACTCCAAAACCTATTAGGCCATGTGGCTTTTGTTAGTTCAGTGTACTTAACTTCTGTTTCGCCTTCCTTTTCGTATTGAAGTAAAGCTGGCATATGTCCAAAGCCACTGTTCTTGTAAGTGGCTCCGCTTGATACTTCTCTAGGTCCTCCTCTGTGGCTTGATGTGGACTGGGCTGAGCGTAGTGTTTCTGTTGATGGCAATGTACTTAATTTGAAATTATCAAAATTGACGAAGTCTAGTTCTTGTTCTGCGTATTCGGCCATGTTTGATACTATGTCGTCTGCTAGTCCTGATGTGTCTACTCCTGCTTCTTGTGATGCTTTGATTAGTGATCTTGTGAATGTTATTTCGTCATCTTCGTTTTCTATATTTGGTTCGCCGTTCCACAAATTAAATTCTTGGTTTTTGTAGATTTCTTCTGCTCTTTGAAGCATTTCTTCTAGTGTTTGTTCGATTCCGTTGTTTGCTGATTGTCTTGCTAATTCTCTTTCTCTTCTTACTCTTTCTATATCGTTTGTTTGTTTTTCTTGCCATTCGTCTTCGGTTAGTTCGTTTTGTATTTCTTGCCAGTCTTTTGCTTCTGTAGGTGCTGATTGTTCTCCTAGTTGTCCCATTGTGCCGGCTGTGTCTTGGAAGAAGTATTGTTCCCCATTTCTTTGGATGGTTGTCTCTTCTTCGGTTTGTTCTGTATCTTCTTCGTCAGAATCACCCATACATCCAGCTACTGAGATTAAACTTGTTGTACCAACAGCAGTGAGAAGCTCTCGTCGGTTCATAGTGATTGCCTAGTGGTCACATTTTCTAGGCCTAAACTTATATTATTGCCAGCTATTCTTCCCATTAGTAATTACTGATAATATGAGAATATCTCCCATCATATTTTCCATTTTAATGTCGTTTACTTCGACGTCGTTTCATCTAGTCGTAAATAAGTTGAATATCCGATGTTGGTTATTCTGGCACGGCAAACTCGTTGTATTCGCCAAGGTGGTAGATTAGTTCTCCGTTGTCTTCCATCTCGTGCATAACTTCGAACACTCTGTTGTCTTCGTAGACTATGTCGTGTTCTACTCTGAGTTCTTGTCGGACGATACCTGGAGTTACTGCCGCTGCATCAGCTTCCTCGACGATTCCGAGGCAGAGCTGTTTCAGTTCGTCTTCATCAGGATCCATTTACTGACTTGGTAGATGTCTTAAAGTAAAAGATGTATGGCGTTTAGAGAGTTACCAGGTTCACGTCTCGTGTTTTGCCTTTGCTGCCGCCGTAGTGATATTCTGCTTCGATCAGGTCGACTAGTTCCAGGTGTTTCAGGTAATCGCTGAGCCGGCGTTTGGATAGCGTGTTCTCGTTGTAGGCTTTGCAGAGTTCTTCGTACCGTGTGTAGATTTTTCCTGTCTTGATCGTGTTTTCTTCGACGTCGAGTTCCCGTATTGCTTGGTACAGTAGTCGGTGATGTTCGGTAAACCGGTTGAGAAGGTTTGCTGCGTATTTCTCGTATGCCTTCTTCTGCACCTGTTGGACGTGAGATTCTGTAATGACTGAGTCAGTGGTTTCAGCTGCGTGTTTTAGCCAGTGCAGGCCGACAGAGATGTTCTGAGTGGTGGAGGTGATGTAGGTTAACGCGGCTTTCTGGAGGCTTTGGTTGACCAGTGCTTTCCGAGCTCTTTCTACGAGAATTTGGTATGTTTCTTCTGCGGTGTAGGGTTCGAAGTTGATTCTTTGTGGTTGGAGGCTGCTGTAGGTTCTTTCTTCGATCTGTGATTTTAGCCCGGTGTGGTTTGAGGAGATGAGTACTAGATCTACGCTGTTTCGTGTTTCCATCCTGGTGAGGAAGTAGAGCAGGTCGTCGCCGTCGTTCAGGAGTAGAAAGTCGATGTCGTCGAGGATGATTACCGTATGTACGGCCTTGGTTTTCTCCACTACTTTTCTCTGAAGATCAGAGGTGTGGTGGCCGTCGTTGACTTCTTCGTTTAGTCCTCTGAGGATCTGTTTCAGAGCCTTGTACTGTGTGTCGTGCTGGGTGCAGGGGACGTAGCACTTCCTGTCGCTTTTTTCGAGTGCAAAGTGTGTGACGTGGGTTTTGCCTGTGCCGCGGGGTCCGTGCAGGAAGAGGTTCTGTGGAGCAGAGTTATCCGAGGTCAGGTTTTCCAGCGGCTTCTGCTCTTCCTGTCGGTTGTACAGATTCTCAGGCAGGTAGTTTGGTTGCAGTGGTGTCGGGTCTTTCAGTGGGTCTGTCATAGATGATTTTCTTTGATGAAAGGGGTTACACGGTTTTACCGGCACCCGGGTTCGGATGCCTCTTCGATTGAGGAGTGTGGTTTTGCTAGTTTTAATTCAGGCCCGGAGGTTTCCGCGGAACACATAGATGCAAGTGAAATGCCTCCCTTGGTCCGGTTTTTGAAGCTACCTGTTACACGTTAGATGATACGAGGGGAAGGTAAACTTTGTTCCAAGAATCAACTAGCAGCGGCGGGATTCTACGTTCAGAAACCTACTTGACATCGAACTACGAGCCGGATGAGCCGGTCGGCAGAGAAGCCGAGATAGAGAGGATAGCTGACGCTGTCCGACCACTCACTCGACGGAGGACTCCGGAGAATTTGCTGGTGTATGGTCCGGCGGGAGTCGGGAAGACGACGTGTGTGAAGCATGTTTTCGACCGGTTAGAGACTGAGGCTGGTGCAGACTCTGTGTACATCAATGCCTGGCAGTATAATTCTCGTTCCTCGCTTCTGACTGAGTTATTGATTCAGCTTGGGTATCCTGCGCCTCGGAAAGGTAAGCCAGTGGATGAACTGCTTTCCAAGCTGAAGGAGTGGTTGGATAAGAATCGTGGCGTAGCTGTGGCCATTGATGAGTTTGACCAGTTACAGGAGAAGACGGAGATCATCTACGACCTGCAAATGCTGAATCAGGAAGCGGAGAACTCGCTGGGATTAGTGATGGTTTCCAATCGACCGCCCTCCAAGGCCAACCTGGATCCCAGGAGCCAATCACGTTTGAACTGCCAGACACTCCAGTTCAACTCCTACAACGCACCGCAGCTCGAAGAGATACTGAAGAAACGAGTGGAGCAAGCCTTCAAACCCGGAACCGTACCCGACGAAGTCATCGAAGAAATCGCGGAAACAGTGGCAGAGAACAGCGGAGACTGTCGAGAAGCACTGGAGAAACTATTGAGAGCAGGACGGAAAGCAGGTGAAAAAGGGCTTTCAAAAGTTACATCAGATGAAATTTCAGTTGAGCCTTGATTTTAAAACGTTCTCTGCTGTGTTAACGAGTTATGAGGATCAAAGCGGGCGACATTATGACGGAAGACCTCACAACGTTTTCTCCAGAAGATCGTGTGAATAGTGTTTTAGAAGAAATGAATAAGTTTTCGTTTGATGTGGCTCCTATCGAGATATCTGGTCACATTAGAAAGTACGTCCGACGAAAAGATCTCAAGGGTGTATCTGAGACAGATCGGATTATAGGTCACGCGGAACCTTTGGAAGAGGACGATTTATTAGGCAGTGAAGTCCCTGTTATTGATCCATCTCCAGGTTCACGAGATCTACTGAACATAATGGATGAAAGGGATAAGCGATTCGCGTTCATATTGAGAGATGGCATAGAGGGGATTATAACTCACGCAGATTTGAATAGTGTTCAAGCTGGAGTACCACTCTATCAACTTATTTCAGAGTATGAAGGCGCAGCATGTGACCTTATCTACGACGAGATTGAACATGGAAGATGGCTTTCGCATTTGACGGATAATGAGCAAGGGGAAATCGAAGATATATACCAAAGACAAGTAGACCAAGACGCTGATCTTCGACTGGTAGACTGTCTGAACACTCGTCAGATCAACGAAATCGTTCGAGAGTACGAGCTCGTAGATCGGTTAGGGTTTGAAGAGGATCAGGCGAAGGAAGTCTTGGATGATATAGAAGGTCTTCGTAACGACGTAATGCATCAACGTTCTGTTGTTGGTAAACATACTTTCTCCGAGTTTGTAGAAATAGTGTCAGATCTGAAACTAGTAAATCAAGCGTTGAAATAGAAATGACGAGGCGAGACATCTCGATTAGTATTCTTGCTCAGGCCGAAAGACTGCTTGCCCGGTGTTTCAAGGGGGTGCGCGATAATACTAAGTTGACGAAGAGACCGGCCAACACCAGAGAATACAGCAAAGTCCAAGACGGCGACGTGGTCTGAAATAAAATGAGAATACGTGTCGTCTGAAGACGGTCAAAATGCTGTTTTCAGGCCACGAAACATATCAATGTCTTGGTAAGGACGAGACCCCGGATTCAAATTCCGGCCTAGGCTTTCTGCGACGAACGTGAGGAGCGAAAGCTACACGTGGAATTTGATCCCTGGAAGACGAGCGACGCGAGTCTTCCTCTGGTTCAAATTCCGGCCTAGGCTCTCTTTGGCTGTCACACACTCTCACCTGTTCAGCGATCGCCCCCGACACAGTCGCTTACTCAAAAAGCCTCGATAGCGGTTGTTTGACCTGCCATCACAGCGTATGTAAATCGACGTGCCTACTCGGCGTGATCGAGTCGATCGATAACAGTGCCGAAGGCAACGTTCGGTCGCACCGTTTCGATCCGGATCTCGACGGTCTCGCCTTCATCAGTTTCAGGGATGATCACCACGAACCCACGTTCAACGCGAGTGATCCCGTCGCCTTGATCGCCGACGTCTTGAATCTCGACGACTCGCGTCTCACCCTCGCTCACCGGTGGCTTCGGCTGCGACGCTGTCGATGTCTCAGACCGCGCTGTCGAGGCTGTTTCCTCGGCGGTATCGTCGGGACTGTCGCTGCCATCGCCAACATCGTTGTCGGTCAGTACGGCAACACGAAGCGTCTCACCCGGCGTGACTGATCCCTCTTCGACCTCCGTGGCTGGCACGGTGAACGTGTAGCTGTCCTCGGTCTCAGTGAGTTCTGCGGTGTACAGACAGGCGAGTTGCTCAGGGATTTCCATTGAGTTGCTGAAAGAGATGCGGCCAGTCTCTTGAACCTATCGACACCGCAGAACGGCGGTGACGCTGGAAACGCCAGCAGCGAGGCGGCTACTCGCTGTACTCCTCGACAAGGTTTGTCAGTGGGGTTCGGAGCGTGCCCGTTCCGTCAACGTCGCCTGTTTTGTAGATCCGGTACTGTTCGTCGCGTTTCTCGACGGTGATCAGGTGATCGTCGGGATCGACTGTCCAGCCGGCGTCCTCAAGCCGTGTTTGGAGGGCGGTGAGATCAACTGTCTCCTCGGCGAGCATGATCGCCGCCTGCTGGCCGGTCAGCGTCCGGAGTCTGCCCTCGGGGAACGTATAGAGCTTCACGTTGTGGTCGGTTGCTCCCTCGTAGAGCGCTGCGGGTGGAGCGTCCGTCCAGTCAGGCCACTGTCGGTTGAGCCCGGATTCGACAAAGGCGACGCTGACAGCGGGCTCGGAGGCCTCGTACTCCGGGTTATCAGCGGCGACCGTTCGATCCGAATCGGGATCCGACACGGTGACTTCACTGATCGGTGCGTCTCGCTGCAAGACAACGACCGCGAGATCAGGTTCGTCGTCCTCGGTATCAACAACGTACTCGCCCGGTTCCATATGCTTCCGTTACCGAAGCCGGAATAAATAGTTCCTGCATACAGATCGTCATGATGGGATCGTGACAGCGCGTGACTAGCAACATAACGAGCACCCGCCGTCGGTGGATATCGATCCGAAAGGAGCCGATTGGAACGTTGTGTGGTCAGTATCGTGAGGGGAGGAAGGCGAAGGCGATCAACAGCATCGCGATGAAGCCGGCGGTGAACGTGACCCACCGCAGCCCACTGACGCGTTGGGAGAACGTTTCCTGTTCGCTGACGGCTGCTTGATAGGCCTCGGCGCTGGCGGTCAACTCAACCGTGTTCGGCCCGGTGAAGTAGGCGGTGTAGGTGGTGTTGTCAGCCAGTGTGATCGTATCGCCGGTTTTCAGCGTCTGACTGTTTGACTCATCAGCCGTCCATGACACGGTAACACTCTCGTTGGTGACCGAGTCAAGCGTGGCCTGTTGGCCATCGTACGGCACCGTTTCACCCTCGGTGAACGTCACCGTCGCGGGATCGAAGTACTCCGAGACAGGGACGCGCTCGTCGTCGACAAGGACGAACTCGCCGCTGTCACCCGAGTATGTCGTGTTGTCAGCCACCGGATCGGCTTCGAGAATCGCTCCGCGGTCGATGACCTCCTCGACGGTCACCGACGAGGCTGAGGTACTGACGACGTTCCACTCCTGGCCGTCGACGGTGATCGTATCGCCGACTGCCCAGTCGTCGGTGGTTTCGACATTCGCCACCGTCCATTCAAGCGTTGCCTCTCTGTGGGTGCTTGTACTCCCGTGGCCGCCCTCCTCGGTGACCTCTTCGACCGTCGCTGCGGTGTAGGACTGGCCGTCGACGGTGAATCCATCACCCGATGAAAGCTGGAAATTTGGATTCTCGACCGCTACTTGTGGTTGTTCGGCAGTTACCATCAGCGTGTACGACGCCACGCCGATGAGGACGAACAACGCGACGTACACGGCCACAGCGCGTCGTTGCATGTTTTGGGCAACGTACGTCCGGTGTATAACGATTACTAACCGCCGGTGGCTGTGAGGGCGGTTTCGACGTGCTTTTTATTGGCGACCGAACAGACAGTGGTATGGCAGAGTTCCAAGTCGCCGTCGCTGACCCGACCGACGGACAGACGTATCAACATGAGGTCGACGGACAGGACGCCAATCGATTCCTCGGGCGAGAGCTCGGCGAAGAGGTCGACGGCGGTGCCGTCGGTCTTGATTCGTACACGCTCAAATTGACCGGCGGCTCCGACGAGACAGGCCGCCCGATGCGCGAGGATGTTCCGGGCGCACAGATCCGTGAACGCCTGCTTGAGGGCGGCGTCGGCTTCAATCCGACCCATGACGGCGAGCGCAAACGCATCACCGTTCGCGGCCGTCAGGTCTCCGAGGAGACCGCACAGGTCAACGCGACGATCGTCGACAGCGACGGCAACGTTCGTGTCGCTCTCGGTCTTGAGGAGCCGGAACCGGACGACGAAACGGACGAAGCTGCCGACGATACTGACGATGCAGCCGCCGAAGACGCCGATGCGGAGGCTGCTGACGATGCGGCCGCCGACGAGGCGGCCGACGCCGACAGCGACGAGCAAGAGGCGAACGCGTAAGCACACCGCCTATGTCAACGCGGCTTCCGAGCGACAGCGATGCGATCGACTCCTCTCGGGCGACGATCGTCCGCCGCGGCGGCAGTCGTACCCCTTGTCTTGAGTTCCCGACGGCTGTCGCCGAGACGGTCGCTGTCGACGACCGTATCACGATCGTGATCGACGGTGCGGAATACTTTGCGACCGTTGCGGGCGACGACAGCGGACGACTGTTGTATGGTGCCTATGACACCCGCAAACAGGCCCGGTCGACCGGCGAGGGCACCAACCGACTCGGCGCGTGGCTCCGAGGCCTCGACCGCGAGATCGGCGACAGCGTTATCTGCGATGTGGTCGTTGACGGCGAGCGATACGGGCTGCGCGCGCCGGGTGACCGTGCCGTCTACACGGTCAAACACGAACCACGGGACTCCCTGCAATCGATCGCCGAATCGCTCGATGGCGACAGTTGAGCCGCTGGCTGTGACAGTCCAGATGACTGAGTTGCTACTCACAACGCTTTGTCTTGTTGGAAGTATACCCATATCTGGAGAGCCGATGTTGCCTGTTGACGGGGTTTTACCCCGCTTGTTGCTTGGTAGTGTGATCGCATGGATCGGTGTGACTGCGACGACCAGTGGGGCCAACTCTGTGACCGATTGGTGGATGATCGTCTCGACGGATTCAGTCTCAATCGCTGAAGCGATCGCAGCCGGTGACATGGCCCAGATCCGGGGCCGTATTCGTCCACTCCGACCAGATGACACACTCATCTCACCGCTACGAAACAAAACGTGTGTCGCCTATGCGTATACGATCAGTAAAGTTGTACAGGATGCCGGTGACAGCTCCATCGACTCCGACAGTAAGCATCGGCCATTTCTCATTTCTGACGGCACCGCCGAAATCCGTGTTGGGCCTGACGCGGATAGTTTGTCGCTGGATATGACGACCAACCGGCTCACCAGCAACGAGGAAATCATCGCACAAACCGATGATGAGCGGATTGCGTTGGAACCTGCCGCAGATCGCTCAGGAATCGGCGATAGCACGACCCCGATCGAGTTGCGGGAAGGAACACTCGCCGTCGGCGAGACCGCCACCGTTGTTGGGAAACCAGCCCCAGTGCCGGATGATGCACGCACAGCTGCGGATGCGGTCATGACAGCTACCGAATCTCACCTCACGGTGATGAATGACAACTCCGACAACACCGCGCTGCGGAACGCTGCTCGGGGCGGGTTTCTGTTGGTACTTGGGTTAGTGCTCACCGTATTCGCTATCCTTGTTGTGACGCCCGCGATCCCCGATCTTATATAACACAAGCACTGTTGAGAGCTGATCTACTGACCATACGCGATCCATCGCACACAGCGCTTGCTGATTGTAATCGAATAGAACTGTTTCAACCACCGTCGGCAAGGGTCATTGCTAAATGTGTGGCGTCACCACGGCGGATATGGACGATCTCACCGCGTTTCTCGCCGGCGACCGACTCGATGATGTGGCGATCTACGTCGCCGATACCGTCGTGGATACAGACCACCCACTGTCGACGGCCGGTATCGCTGTCGATGGTGGCGTCGTGGTCGTCGTGGCCGGCGAAACGGGCCGAGAGGCCTTCGCCGACAGCACCGGGCTTGATCCGATGGCATTCGCGAAACAGGCGATGGATCGAACCGGTGAGATCGACGACCGCCTCGCCGGTGGTGTCTGTCCGGCCGCTGCGGACGATCCAACGGCGTCCCACCACATCGAGTTCGGCTTCGCGTTTGCCGAGGCCGAAAACGAAGAGGTCGGCGGGCTCTACGCCGAGGGCGACGTGATCCACGCGTACGCTCACTGCAGCTGTGGCACCGACTTCAGCCAGAAGTGGGTGGCCGATCCACCGGCCTGAGCGGCCACTGTTGCTGCCGGGAACATACCTTTTTGATGCCGACTCTCATACGAGGCCGTATGCGAATCATTGTCGTTGGCTACGGCCGGGTTGGAGCCCGCACGGCCCGGGTGTTAGACGAGGAAGGCTACGATGTCGTCGTTGTTGACAACGTTCGGGGGAAGGTTGACCGTGCCCGCGAGACGGGCCTGACGGTGATCCACGGCGACGGGGCCAACGAGTCGGTGTTACAGGAGGCCGGCATCGACGACGCCGACGCCATCGGCGGGATCACCGGCGATGTGGTGGTCAACCACGAGATCTGTCTGCTCGGCCAGGAGTACGGCTGTCGCACCGTCCTGCGGATCAGCGACGACGTGAGCAACGACAAATACGATGAGTACGCCGCGGCCGCCGACGATGTCATCTACCCGCAGCGGCTCGGCGCGGCCGGCGCGAAAACCGCGCTGCTCGGCGGCAGTCTCAACGCGATCGGTGATCTGACCGAGGCCCTCCAGCTGACAACGGTCATTGTCGACGACGATGCCCCCATCGTCGGCCAGCGAGTCTCGGAGATCGACTTACCGGAGACCGCGCGGCTCTACGCCCACGGCCACAAGGGCGATCCGATGACGATCCCGCTGCCGACGACAACCGTCAAGGCCGGCGATCGGCTGGCACTCGTTGTTGAACAGGACGCTGTCGACGAAGTTTCCGCGATTCTTCTCGGTGCGTAACCGACTGAGAACGCTCTTGTAAACGGGCCTCCAACGCCGCGTATGCACTGGCCTGAGCTGTTTGCTCGCGCGCCGACGGTCGACCGCGAGGCCATCGAATCCGCGCTCTCGACACGCCGCGATCGCGCGGAAAAAACCGCATCAGCTGCTGTGGATCCCTCCGAGAAAGTTACCGACCCACGAGAGTCACAGCCCGTCTGTGTTGTCGCCGATGCCGACGTGCTTGTGGCCGATCTGTGTGGCGACGGCGACGCCAGTGCCGCGCTTGAATCCTTGTGGCAACACGCTTGGACAACGCTCGTCGCCAGCGACGACCTACTCGCCGATGCCGAAGCCGTCATCGAGACGGTTGCCGACAACGACTTGGCGACCGACTGGCGGACAGCCATCGATTCGTGGCGGGAGCCTGTTGTCCACCCCCCTGGCGACCACCCAGCACTCGCCTCGGCCTACCGCGGTGGCGCGATGCACCTGCTGTCGTTTAATACTGGGCTCACCGGCGCGCAGGCGGGGGCGACACTCAGCGGGCAGTTCCCGGTTAGCGTGCGTTCGCCAGCGGCGTTCGCTCAACTGTTTGTCCCCGACCGACTGTACGGCACGGTTGCCGACGACTCCTACCCCGGCCCGGATCGTGAGCCACGATCGGCGTAGCTACCGCTGCTGATACCACTCGGCGAAGGCCGCCAGCGCGCGGCCACGATGTGACAGCTCGTTTTTTTCCGCGGCGGTGCGCTCCGCAAACGTCGCCCCGTCGTGTTCGAAGATCGGGTCATACCCGAAGCCACCGTCACCGCGTGGGGCGACGATCTCGCCGTCGACGACGCCGGTGAAACACTGTACCGGGAGGTCGCCGTCGTCAACGGGGTCGTCAACCGCCTCGCCATCACAGTAGGCCAACACACAGCGGAACGACGCGGGACGATCGCTCAGTGGCTCGGCTAACTCCCAGACCCGGTCGACGCCGATCGTGGTTTCGACAAACGAGGAGTACGGCCCCGGAAAGCCATCGAACGCCTCAATGAAGAGTCCGGCGTCGTCGACGACGACCGGTTGGCCGACCTCACGGTAGGCGTCGCGAGCCCCTGCGGCCGCGATCGGCTCCAGCGTCGGGGCTTGGATCTCCGGGTAGTCGTAATCGTAGGCATCGATCATCTCGTCGCCAAGATAGCTTTCGGCCTCCCGGAGCTTGCCAGGATTGGTCGTTACATACTGCAGCATGGTTTACTGTTCGTCGCGGCGCGAAAAGAGGCGTCGATCCCTTTAGTCTTCGACGATAACTTCGACCGGTTCGTCGTCGCCGTCGTCGTCGAGATCGATATCCTCGCCGTCGTCGCTGCCGCCGCTGCGCTCCTGATAGAGCAGCGCGCCGGTGACACCCAGGGCGACCCACGACCGCCAGCTGGCGAGGTTCAGCGTGTAGCCGATGCCGAACGGTTTCTCCACGAGCATCCCCTCGTCTGGTTTCCAGTGAGCCGACAGCAGCCGGCCGATGGAGGGGCGCTCGAAGTTATACGGGATCCCAAACAGCGTTCCGGACTCGGATTTCTTTCCCATAGGAGCCGGTAATTGCCTCAGTGTAATGAAAATTCGCCTTTCGACGCTGATAGGTTTCCGCCTGGCCCCGATGTCGGCTACTGATATCGGCCGCGATCCTCGACCGTTGCCAGCCGATCGATGACCGCGGTGTCGCCGACAGCGGTGTAGCCACCACTCACCGCGTCGAGTAGCGGAGCTGGGTCATCGGCGGTCGCCGCAAGACTCTGGCGGAGCACATGGAGATCCATCGCGTAATCCTCGATGTGGCCCGAATGAAAGCCGAGGCCGAAATCGATCAGCCAGACGCGGTCGCCAACGCGGACATTTCGGGTGGTCGGATCACCATGCACCAACCCTGCATTGTGGATCGCCGCAAGATGGTTCCCTACCGTCGTGATCGCGTCGGTCGTCAGTCGCTCAGCAAGATCAGCCTCACCAACATGCTGGAGGTGGAGTGTCGCGGTTTCGCGGTCGACATCCCACACGAGGGGCGTCGGAACCCCCGCGGCGCGGGCCTCGCTGGTCAGCCGTGCCTCGGCCGTCGTGCGTTCGCCGGTGAGTGTCGTATCGAGGGCGGGATGGCGATAGGCTTTCGAGAGCCGGTGTTTCCGAACACACCGAGCGGGCAGCTCGTACTCGCAGTCGGTTGGTGCAATGATGTCGACGACGGCTTCCGCCCCGCGCTGACGACCGTGCCGATCACCGGCTGACTGCGTCGCTGTCGCCCCGTCTGTTGGCGACGCCGTCTCACCACCGCGACCACACGCGACCGACTGCTCACCCTCTCGCCACGCGACAGCGACCTCGTCGGGCCGAAAGTTCGGATCAACCGTTGAGTCCTCGATCGTGATCGTCTGGCCGGCGGCGAACTGTTTGGCCCCCAAGACGGCGATCATCCCCGCGTTGTCACGGAGAAACCGGTTGTCTGGAACGTCAAACGCCGCACCGCGCTCCTCACACATGGTTTCCAGCATCGACTGCAAGCGGGCGTTTTGGCCAACGCCGCCGCCGAGAACGAGTTCGTCGGTGCCCGTCAGCGACAGCGCGCGCTCGGCGACCTCGGTCAACATCCCGAAGATGTGTTCCTGCAGTGAAAAGCAGATATCCTCGATCGCTTCACCCTCGTCGGCAGCATCTTTTGCCGCGCTCATGATGCCGGAAAACGAGAAGTCCATCCCCTTGACGACGTAGGGGAGATCGATGAGTTCGCCGTCCGTGGCTGCCGCCTCAACTTTCGGGCCGCCGGGATGCTCCCAGCCGATATGTCGGGTAAACTTATCGAGGGCGTTGCCGACGCCGGTGTCCATCGTCTCACCGAGCACCTGGTAGCGACCGTTGTGATACCCCAGCAGGTGGGCGTTTGCGCCCGAGGCGTTCAGACAGACCGGCGAGTCGAACCCTGACTGATGGCGGCCGATTTCGAGGTGGGCGACCATGTGGTTGACGCCGACCAGCGGCACGTTGAGGGCCTGTGCGGCCGCCCGGGCGGCGGTGCCAACCGTGCGCAGACACGGCCCGAGTCCCGGGCCCTGTGAGAACGCAACGCAGTCGATCCCATAGCGGTTTGGACTGTCAGTGTCGTTGGTGGCGGTGTCGGCCGCGTCGTCGACAGTCTCAGCGGCGTGGGTGAGCACGCTATCGATAACGTTGGGGAGTGCTTCGCCCATATGTTCGGCGGCCTCACGCGGGTGAATACCGCCGCTATCGGGTTGGTAGGGATCCGACTCGATAAAAACGGAGTCGCCGGTGTCGTCATAGCAGGCCGCACTGGCGGCCCATGCGGTGCCCTCGATGCCGAGCACGCGCATGTTGCCTTAGGCTTCCTCGGCGTCGGGGGCGTCGTCGGCGATCTTGTTGCGCTCCAACACGTGCTCCTGTTCGACCTCCGCGGCGTGGTCAGGGTTATCGTAGACCTTCGCGTAGCCGACCGTTTTTTGCATCCCGAAGGTGGTATCAAGCTCGTGGACAACAACCTCTTCGGCGTCCTTATCGAGTTTGGCCGCGAGACTGTCACGCACCGAGAGCCGCGATGGCGTGGCCTCGTCGTGAACCGTCTCGAACCGGATATCCGTGCGATGCAACATGGGGTTCTCCTCCTCGGAGACGATAGTTACGTCCATGGTTAGTTAGTGATACTCCACCCGAAAGCTGTAAAAGGATTTCGAAGGGGGCTCCGCGGCCTGCCGCGGTACCTGCTGTTACTGTTGGGAGGTAACTGTCCGCGTGTCGTTCCAGTCCAGCACCCACTCGAAGAGCACAAGTCCGGTAACGGTCATCACCCCAGCCGAGAGGAAAAACAGGATCTCCTCGATCGGCAGGCCAAAGGGGGCGATTCCGGTCGTATACTCATTGGAAATAATCCACAGCCCACGACCGATCGCCCAGCGATCAATAATCCACAGATAGACGGTCGGCACCACCGCCGCCTCGATCCACGCCCGCGGCCGCCGAACGAGATAGCCGCCGCCGACGCTCCACTGGAGGGCGACGACGGGGCCAACCCACGCGAGCAGTCCACCGAGATACAGCCATGACGGCCCCTGAAACACCATCCAGAGGCCACCGCCGAACAGAAGCACACCAACACCGACGCCAGCGATCCGGGGCCCCCACGCGAAATCACCCGTCTCGTAGCTCGGATCGAACCCACGCCAGTAGAGATAAAAGCCGACGGTCAGCGTCTGGATCCCAAAAAACAGGTATTCGCCGGCCGGAATCGACAGCAGTCTGGCGGCGACGACGCCCTCGCCGTACCACCAGACACCGCGTTGGATCATATACGATCCCCACGGCGTCGTGTAGGCGACGGCGATAGCAATGAGGATCGCCAGCCCGGCCGCGCCGCGCCGCCGCCGGATCCGGTCGTATGTCGGCGTCAGGTACCACAGCAGGGCCAACAGTGGCAGTGTCAAAACGAGATGAAACTGCAGATATGTGGTGGGCACTGCTTGACGTAGTACCCACTGATAAAACAACATTGCGAATACAGTGCGCACTATGAATCAATATCGTGATACGAACTCAGGAGACGAACCGCCATTCAACAGGACGGGGGCTCTTTGCGTCCGCTCTGGTTAGCGGCTCGTCACGCCGTCGGCGCTGACTGTGATCACCGTACAGTCAAGTTCGCCTTTGAGGAACTCCCCGATATCAGGGTCGGCCCGCAGCTTTCGGAGCATGCGTTGCCACCGGCCGGCCTGTCGGGAGCCGATCACGACGAGATCGGCGTTCTCGCCGACGATCTCCTCTAGGATGGTTTCTTCGAGCAAAAAGCCCCGCCGAACAACGTACCGCACGTTGTTGAGTTCGCCGAACTCCCGTTCGACCGCCCGCTTGAGGTCGGTTCGGGTGACGTTCTTGCTGTGCTGATAGAGGTCAACGTGAAGTACCGAGAGCTCGGCGTTGCGGTCAGCGCTGATCTTGATCGCCTCCCGAAGCGTCGCTGCGGAGTGTTCGCTGAGTGGGTACCGAACCGGGACGACGATCAGCGTCATTGCCATCGTTCGCCGCCGGGCGATCAAGAAGATATCGCTCCGGTTCGCTGGCCGGCAGAGCGGTGGGTCACGGCTCAGATCGGGGCACTGCCCGGATCAGGGTGGACAACCTGAAACTCGCCGTCGGGCTCGATACCGATGATCGCCCAATCGTAGGGTGGCTTCGCCGACTGAAGTGACGACTGCAGCGGCTCGGTACAGTCCATCCAGGTGACGAAACACCGGAGCCGCGGGCCGCCCTCCGAGCCATACTCAAGCAGCTCGCCGGGCGATTTGGCGTCCTCGGCACGCAGCGGTGTCACCTGGACGCGCCGCCACTTCCGCTCGGCGACGAACTCGTTGCCGCGCTCCTCGATCGCGTAGCCGAGCCGTTTGAAGACGTCTCGGGCCTCTTCAGCCGGTGGTATGGTAACAGTGGCCATCCATATCAGGGTTAGGCGTAATCCATGATAAAGTTTCGCACGGTCGTTGTGGCGGTGTTCTGATACGGACTGAAAGGCGAGGCGTCACGATTTCTGCGTGCGTATGAAAGAATTTAGACGCCTCAATAGCAGTATCGACCAAATTGGATTAGACGTTGTGGAACGAGAGACGAAGTAAGAAAATCAGTGTTCAGCACGGTTATCTTCGATCGTAGTTGACATAGGTTGTCTAGTACATCCTCATGTATGATATGATGATTCGCAACCTGCATCACAGAAGTGTTTGTACTCGACTTCGCCGTTGTTTTCGGTTGCGATAACACGATTGGTTGGTAGATCAACGATCTTTGAACTACAGACAGCACACTGCGGAGCGTTCTCCTCTGATATTGTTGGTTCACTCATGCAATAAACAACATCAATTATCATCTAATAAAGGTTATGTTGATTCAGTTTCATGCTTCCGACTACAAACTCTATATTCAGCATCTCGAAGGCACTCATATCATACTTCAGATGCTGTTTTAGTAGACTAAGCAGGCCCTCTCAAAGATATGACCGTAGATTCAGTTAGTACTGAACGCTGGTATAGTAGCCCGCACAACAGGGCATGATATTAAACAGCCTACTACTGTATGCACAGGCATGTACGACACGATTTTGGTGCCGACAGACGGCAGCGAAACGATCCGGCGAACGCTCCCGCACGCCCTGACGCTGGCCGCCGATAACGACGCGACCGTGCGCGCCCTGTCGGTTGTTGATATCCGCTCGGTGCAGGCGGCTGGCGACGACGATCGCGAGGGCGTCGATGCGGAACTCACCGCCGACGCCGAGGTCGCCGTCGAAGAAGTCGCCGACGCGGCCGCCGAGGAGGGGCTTGCTGTCGAGACGACCGTCCGACGCGGCACGCCCGACAAGGAGATCGTTAAGGAAGCCACCGAGCAGGATGTCGATGTGATCGTCATCGGTACCGACGGGAAGACACCACGCGAAAAGCTCCGCTCGCTCGGGAGCGTCTCCGAGCGCGTTGTCGACAACGCCGAGGTGCCAGTGTTTGTGATCAAGCAAGCCGCCGAGGACGCCTCGTAAGCGACACCGCGCCATTGTCGGTGTGGGGATCTAAGCGAGTGAGACCGTCGAGCGACACGCTTAACCGCGAAACGCAACCACCACACAGTAATGCGACCCGTTCGATCGGAGGTGTTGCCGTGAGCTCTGAACTCGCCGACGGCGAGACCACCGAGGAATCCGTGGCGTTCCAACAGGCCTGCGAGGAGCTCGTCGACGGTATCATCGACGGTGAGATCGAGCGTGACGATCTTGAATCCGCGAAGCTCGATGTCTGTGCTACGTACTCCTCGCCGAAAGTGCCAAAAAACACGGAGCTGCTGTCCTACGCCCCACAGGAACACCGCGATACGGTCAAGGCTGTCGTCAAGCGCAAACCGGTACGCACGGCCTCCGGCGTTTCGCCGGTAGCGGTCATGACCTCCCCGCATATGTGTCCCCACGGAAAGTGTCTCTACTGTCCCGGCGGCCCCGCCAGCGAGTTCGACTCCGCACAGAGCTACACCGGCCACGAGCCCGCGGCCGCCCGCGGCGAGCAGAACGACTACGACCCCTACGGACAGGTCACGCTGCGACTCCACCAGTTGCGAACGATCGGCCACCCGGTCGACAAGGTTGAACTCATCATCATGGGCGGGACGATGACCGCCCGCAGCCATGACTACCAGGAGTGGTTTGTCAAGCGCGCCTTACAGGCGCTCAACGACTACGACCTCGACAGCGACCCCGCCGCCGCCGAGGGTGAAAGCTTCGCCCAAGACCCGGCGGAATACGAGTTTGAGTATCTGGAGGATGTGATCGCCGAAAACGAGAAAAACGAGATCCGCAACATCGGCACCACCTTCGAGACCAAACCCGACTGGTGTGACCCTGAGCAGATCGACCGTATGCTTGATCTCGGCGGCACGAAAGTTGAGGTCGGCGTCCAGACGACCTACGAGCGAATAAATAGGGAAATGCACCGCGGCCACGGCAACCAAGCCTCGATCGACGCCAACCGCCGGCTTCGGGATTCGGGCTTCAAAGTTGGCTTCCACATGATGCCCGGCCAGCCCGGGATGACCAAGGAGATGTGTCTGGAAGACTTCCGGCAGTTGTTCTCGAATTCGGATTACAAGCCGGACTATCTCAAGATCTACCCCACCATTGTCGTTCGTGATACGCTTACCTACGACATGTGGCGACGCGGCGAGTACGAGCCGCTGCAAAACGAGGAAGCCGCCGAACTCATCGGCGAAATTATGGGGATGATCCCGAAATACACTCGCCTCCAACGCGTCCAGCGTGATATCCCTGCGGACTTCATCGATGCCGGTGTCTGGAAGTCGAACCTCCGGCAGTTGGCCCAGCAGTACGCCGACGACAACGGCATCGAGTGCCGAGATATTCGCGCCCGTGAGGTCGGGATGAACGAGGCCGACCCCAACGCCGACGACATCGAACGCGACGTACTGACCTACGAGGCCTGTGGCGGCACCGAGCACTTCATTAGCTACGAGGATACCGAACAAGACCTCCTGATCGGCTTCTGTCGACTCCGATTCCCAAACGACCCGGTACGACGCGAACTACAGAACGCAGCGATCGTCCGCGAGCTCCACGTCTACGGCAGCGAGGCCGGTATCGGCGAAGCCGCTGGGGAGGCCGACTGGCAACACCGCGGCTACGGCCGCCGGCTACTCGAAACGGCCGAGGAACTCGCCCGCGATGCCGGTTTCGGCAAGCTCAGCGTGATCTCCGGGATCGGCGTTCGGCAGTACTACCGCGAGAAGTTGGGCTACACACAGGATGGCCCATACGTGAGCAGATGGCTGTAGAAGGACATGGTCTCTGTTTTGGTAGTCAAAACAGTCATTTTCAAGCTATCACCGACAAAAACTGACCGATACGCAACCCCTGAATCATATTAGCAGATCATCATTTCTCGTAAACGGTCAGTGGAATTTATATCCGAGTAGACAGCAATACTGGCTATGACTGCGGTCAACGACGCCGGGGTAACGTCGACAACTGAGGGCCACGGGCCATGTCTCGTCGGCCACATCGCCGACACGACAGCCGCACGGCGTGGCGCGATGGTGGGACACGCCATGGCGACCGTCCGGGACGCTGAGTTGCTCCTTGCGGAGTCGACCACCGCAACACCGGCTGGTGACACCCAACTGCCACCGGATCACCGCGATGCATACAGCCAGCCGACCACCGCCATCGCCGCGGCGGCCGACATTGAACCCGCAGTCAACCGGCGAAACCCCTCAGCACTCGTCGTCGAACGCGACTCAAGGCCATCCTTGCTGTCTGGACTCCGCGGAACCGCAGCCGAGCGGTTGGCCGACCGAACGGATGTCGTTACCGTTGACGACCGCGGCGATGTCGAAACGTTGGCGTCGATTCTTGTGCCGATCGCCGGCGGCCGTCACAGCCAGTTGGCGGTCGAGGCCGCGCGGGCGGTCGCCGCCGCCAACGACGCCGCGGTTGATCTCTTCCACGTTGTCGAAACTGCGGGAACAGCGAGTCGTGAGCGCGGCGACCAGATCCTTGCCACGGCGGCGACCGCGCTGGGCGAGTTTGAGAACGTCGACACGTGGCTCTATGAGGCAGCGTCGGCGGCCGACGCCATTATCGAACAGTCGGAGTACTACGACCTGACGGTAATGGGTGCGCCGACGGTCGGCCCGTTAGAGCGGTTTGTCTTTGGTTCGACCTCAACCGATGTACAACAGGATGCTGACTCGCCGGTTGTTGTTGCCCACGCTCACCACCCCTGAGACCGCAGCGCGCTCACTGCTTACTCCGGACGTTCTGCAAGGTCGCTGGCAACGCCAGTGTAGCCGGCCGGCGTCAACGCCAACAGCTCCTTACGAACTGACTCCGCAACATCAAGTGAGTCGAAGAGGTCATAAAAGTCCTCGATCGTGACCTGCGTGCCGCGAGTGAGTTCCTTCACGCGCTCGTAGGCGTCGGTATCCCCCTCCCGCCGGAGGATCGTCTGGACAGCCTCCCCGATGATCTCGGGTGTCGATTCAAGATCGTCAGTCATGACCTGCTCGTTGGGGACGATCTTGCCAAGGCCGGTCTGCGCCTTGTTGTATGCGATCAGGCAGTGGCCGAAGGCCGCGCCAACGTTGCGTTTGACCGTTGAATCCGAGAGGTCACGCTGGAGCCGTGAGGTTGTCACGTAGTCCGCGAGGAAGGTGAGATCCGCGTTCGCCTTCGAGAGGTTGCCCTCGCTGTTTTCGAAGTCGATGGGATTGACCTTGTGTGGCATCGTCGACGATCCGGTTTCACCGTCGACGGTCTGTTGGCCGAGGTAACGATCCGAGATGTAGAGCCACATATCCTGATCAAGATCGATGAGGACGTTGTTGACGCCGCGAACCGCATCGAACACTGCGGCCAGATCGTCACAGGGGTTGATCTGTGTCGCCAGCGCGGTGTGGTTGAGACCGAGATCGGTGACGAACGACGCCGAAAACGCCTGCCAGTCGACATCGGGGAACGCGGCGTGGTGGGCGGCATAGGTGCCTGAGGCTCCGGCGAGCTTCCCCGAGAGGTCGTCGCTGGCGTGTGTGAGTCGTGCCATCGTCTTGCCGAGTCGGGCTGCGTAGACGGCCATTTCCTTGCCGAACGTCGTCGGCGTCGCCGGCTGGCCGTGGGTACGAGCAAGCATCGGGAGGTCTCGGTGTTCGTGGGCGAGGTCGGTGAGTTTGTCGCGAATCTCGCGGAGTTCGGGCAGCAAGACATCCTCGACAGCGGGTTTGACCAACAGTCGGTGGGCGAGGTTGTTCACATCCTCGCTGGTGAGCCCGAAGTGAAGCCACGGATAGAGCCGTTCGGCGTCGTTGATTGCGTCGGCCTCGCTGAGCCGAACGCGAAGGAAATACTCGACGGCTTTCACGTCGTGGTTGGTCGCGTTGTAGCCCGCCGCGCCGTCGACTTCGAGTTCTTTGATTAGTTCGGCATCGGCGGCGTCGAACTCCTCGTAGGTCGCACGGATCGTTGTCCGCTCATCTGTGGTGAGATCAAGCTCAACGGCGGCAACGTCGGCCAACGCGAGCAGGTACTCGGCTTCGACGCGGACGCGAGCCCGCATGAGTCCGGATTCACCCGCGTACGGCGAGAGGGGGGCTGTCCGGCGGCTATACCGCCCGTCAAGCGGCGAGACCGCCGCCAGCGGGTCGCTACGCGAGAGGTCGCTCATAGCCGACGGTGCCCGTGGCAGTTGCAAAAGCATGTCGATGGCCACAGACTGCTGATGAGTTGCCAGCAGACGCCCCCGGCGGCCGACCGCAACGGTTTTTCGCTCGCCCGGATACCCATCGGTATGGTGAAAATCGCCGGCGTAGCGAGTAATCGCGGCCGAAATCTGTTGCATATCGCTGACCGCACACCGGGCGGTGCGGAGTTGGCTATCGTCCTGACAAACGAGGATGGCGCGCCCATACTGGAGGAAGCCGCCGAGCGGGGTATTCCAACCGAAGTCGTTGCCCGCGAGGAGGGTGAATCCCGTGAGTCACACGAAACACGTATTCTCGACACGTTGGAGGGGTACGATTTCGATCTTGTCTGTCTTGACGGCTATATGCGGGTGCTCACCGACGAGTTCATTGACAACGCCCCGACGACGCTCAACGTCCATCCCTCGTTGTTGCCGGCGTTCCCCGGGAGGGACGCCCACGAGCAGGTGCTTGACGCCGGCGTGCGGATGACCGGCTGTACCGTTCACGTCGTCACCGAGGAGGTTGATGCCGGCCCGATCGTCACCCAAGAGGCGGTGCCAGTCTACGAGGACGACGACACCGACGACCTCAAACAGCGGGTGCTCTACGACGGCGAGTTCACCGCCTATCCGCGAGCCGTGCGGTGGTTCGCCGAGAATCGTGTGAGCGTCGACCACGAGGCAGAAACCGTCGAAATCGACGGCGACACCGGTGGGGACTTCCCACAGCGCCGACTCATCGACGACGACCTCGCTGACACCTTACGCTACGGCGAAAACCCCCATCAGGACGGCGCGGTGTACGCCGACGGCACCTGCGAGGAGGCCAACGTCGTCTCCGCGCCGCAACGCAATGAGGGGGCGAAAGAGCTCTCGTATAACAACTACAACGACGCCGACGGCGCGCTCAACCTGATCAAGGAGTTTGACGAGCCCGCCGCTGCCGTCATCAAACATACCAACCCCGCCGGCTGTGCGGTCGCCGAGTCGCTGGCTGACGCCTACGACCGCGCGCTGCGAACCGACGCAAAAAGTGCGTTCGGCGGCGTCGTCGCGCTCAACCGCGAGTGTGACGCCGAAACCGCCGAACAGGTCGTTGACTCCTTCAAGGAAGTCGTCATCGCGCCCGGCTACACCGAGGCCGCCCTTGATGTGCTGACAGAAAAAGACAATCTCCGAGTTCTCGATGTTGGCGAACTCGACGAGATTTCCGAGACGATGACCGAGAAACCCATCGTCGGCGGGCGACTCGTTCAGGAGCGCGATCTTGGCTCGCCAGATCCCGAGGCGTTTGAGGTTGTCACCGAGCGCGAGCCGACCGACGACGAACTCGAAACAATGTCCTTCGCTTGGCAAACGCTCAAACACGTCAAATCCAACGGGATCGCCTTTGCCACCGGTACCGAAACAGTCGGCCTCGGCGTCGGGCAGGTCTCCCGCGTTGACGCCGTCGAACTCGCCGCGAAGAAAGCCGAACGCGACGCCGACGGCAAATCGTCCAAGGGCGCTGTTATGGCCTCCGACGCGTTCTTCCCGTTCCCGGACGGGATCGACGCTGCCGCCGAGGCCGGCATCGAGGCCGTGATCCAGCCAGGCGGATCCGTCAACGACGAGGATGTGATTGAGGCCGCCGACGACCACGGGATGGCGATGGCCTTCACCGGAATGCGTTGCTTTCGGCACGACTGAACGGAACGGTCAGTCGGCTGCAGTCAGATACGCCGGCGGGACGTGGTCTGTCGTATAGACGGCCCGCCCGCGTTTCGTGATCGTGTGCCCAGCAGTTTGCATCGCCGCGGCGTCAACCTGGAGGATCACAGGGTCGGCCGCATGGCGGCTCCCGACGTCGTGAGCGTCGCCAACCGAGTCACTGAGGTGGACGTGCTGTCTACTCATCGGTTTGAGGCCTTCCTCGCGGATCGATTCCAGCGCGTCCGGCGAGGTGCCGTGATACAGCGTGTCGGGAACCGGCGTGTTGTCGGCGTCCAGATCGACGGCGATCGAGTGGCCGTAGGCCGCCCGCACCCGTTCGCCGTCGACCTCGAAGCGACCCTTTGGGTCGGTTTGAATGACCCCGATGACCGCCTCGCGGTCGATGCCGTACGTCTCGCCGGCGCGGTCGACGACGCTGTCGAGGGCCGTCCAGCCGGCTTCGTCGAGGGCAAGCCCGGCATCGTCCGGGAAGTGCCGCAACGCGCCACTGAGGAACGTCGATACCTGTCGTCGGGTCGATCCATCGATGATGTGGCTGCCAGAGTTACCGCAGGTGGGGCACCGCTTGGCCGTAACGTATCCGTGGATGTCACAGCGACGAATATCGTTCATCGATGCTCGGTTGTTGTGACAACTAGTTCCTGTTGGTAGATAGCCATTTCCATGCTACCGCTGTTGGCGACACAACGACCTGTCTGTGTGGCGACAGGCGACTGGTGATCGACCAACACATGTGACCGTCAATTGAGGGCTGGGATTCTCACCGCTCGCCGGAACGAATGTGAGTTTGACGCCGCTGTTTGACTCGCGTAGCTTTATTATACGATCCCAAAAGCAACAAAAATCAATAAACGCGCATTAATATATGATTACAGTACTCATTGCGCGAACCAGAATGGATATATGGTATAATATCTCACTAGAAAATATGCGATCAGCAAAGAGACTGTCAGCACAGGTGCACAGGATCACCCCCTTTCAGACTGTTTGTGATGTGGTTGGAACTGGTTTGAAGACGCTTTCTAACGGAGCCAGCGAGATAGATGCTTAATCTGGCCCAGCAGTCAGATGATCCGATTACAATCGCTGTACTCGAAAACCGCTCAGGAAAGTTCGCTGAACTTGGCACCTCCAAATGGCAAGCAAGCCATCTTGCGGTCGAAGAAATAAATCAAAACGGCGGAATTCTCGGCCGTGAAATCGAGATCATCGACCCGGATCCACAATCCGATGTCAACCGATACCGACAGTTGGTCACCGATATCCTGGAACACGAGAACCCAGACGCGATCTGGGCTGGATACGCCTCCTCGGAAAGAGAGGTTGTCCGTCCGCTAATCAACGCTCACCGACAGCTCTACTTCTATACGACACAGTACGAGGGCGGTGTCTGTGATAGGTACACCTTCCCTGTGGGTGCGACCGCTCGCCAGCAACTGGGCGCGGTGCTTCCGTACCTCGTCTCTGAGTACGGGCCGAAGATCTTCACCATCGCCGCCGATTACAACTTCGGACATCTTTCGGCTGACTGGGTGGATATCCTTGCAGCGGAGAACGATGCGACGGTGATCGGCAGGGAGTTTGCCCCCCTCTCACAGACCTCATTCGAGCCGTTGATCGATACGATCGAGGCTGCTGATCCTGATGTGATTATGTCGATGCTCGTTGGGGACAACCATGCGGAGTTCTTCCGAGCGAAAGCCGAGCGTGGGCTTTCGATCCCTGTTGGTACGTCGACAGCGATGGCTCAGGCGTTCGAGCATGAACGATACGAGCCACCGGCGTTTGCGGACGTCCATGTTGGGATTAATTACATGGAAGAGATCATGACACAGGAAAACACCGCCTTCGTTGAGCGGTTCTATGAGATGTTCCCGGATGCGGACTACATCAATCAGGAAGCACAGAATAACTACGTCTCGATACACCTCTACGCAAAAGCTGTCGAAGCGGCAGGCACAACCGACCAAGCTGCGGTGATCGAACAGCTCGAAAGCGGGCTGACGTTCAACGCCCCAGAGGGTACTGTGACCCTTGACGGCGCGACACACCACGTCAATCACAACATGCGGATTGCTAGGGCTGACAGGCAGCATAATCTCGAATTTTTTGGGGAACAACAGCGCGACGAGACGTTTCTCTCCGAGACGGTCGGCTGTGACCTCCGTGAAGTCGCCGAAACAACCCAGTATCGACCTGCCCTGTTCCATGAGGAAGGGACGTTCGATAGCATGCACGATTCACTGCAGGATCGGATTCAACAGGGCCATGAATCACAGAAACTGCGTGAACAGCTCGAAGCACGCGCAGCGGAATACAGCGAGTTGATGAGTGCGTGTGCTGACGGTGATCTCACGGTTCGACTGCCGTCAGACACGGATACTGACGCCATGAACGAGATCGCCATAGCGTTCAACGCGATGCTTGATGAGATCGAGGCGACGGTCACAGATATCCAGGACTTCTCACAGGAGGTTGCGGCAGCGAGCCAACAGGCCACCACCGGTGCCAAAGAGGTAAAGAAAGCCAGTGACGTGGTCAGTGAGTCGATCGAGGGCGCAACAACCCGCGCCGACAAACAGCGTGAGCGGCTTGACAGCGTCTCCAGTGAGATGAACAACCTGTCGGCGACCGTCGAAGAGGTCGCAGCGGAGGCACAGACTGTCGCCGAACTCTCGGAGGACACCGCCGCGATCGGCGTCGATGGCGAGGCGACAGCCAAACAAGCGAGAGACGAGATGGAGCGTATCCAGGCGGATATGTCGTCGGTTGTCGCGGCTGTTGAGCAGCTCAACGACCAGATGGAGCAGATCGATGAGATTGTTGAGCTGATCTCCGATATCGCCGAACAGACGAACATGTTGGCGCTCAATGCCAATATCGAAGCAGCGCGGGTTGGCGGTGGCAACGGAACCGACACCGGCGATGGGTTCGCTGTCGTTGCGGACGAGGTGAAAGAACTGGCCGAGGAGACCCAAGACTCGGTCAGCGATATCTCTGCGCGTATCGACGATGTCCAGACGCGGACGTCGACAACCGTCGACCAGATCCAACACACCGAGGATGACATCGCAGAAACAGCCGCGTCGGTGGATGCTGCGGTTGACGCGTTTATCGATGTGGTGAACAACGTCGAAGACACTGATAGCGGCGTCCAGGAGATAACCCGTGCAGTTGATGATCAGGCCAGCAGCACCGAGGAGATTGTCTCAATAATTGAGGAGGTTGCTGAGCTTGGCGAAGCCACCGCCCAGGCCGCGGAGGATGCCTCAGCCGCAGCGGACGAACAGGCGTCTTCGATAACGCAGGTAACGTCGAACGCCGAATCACTCGCCACCCAAGCAAACCAACTCCAGACGCGGCTTGACACGTTCACCGTGAGCAGGTAGCGATCGGCTTGTCGAGCAGGCGAACAGCCAGCAGTCACTCCCGCTTCGGTGTCCTTTCGGCCGTCATATTCACCTGACTCGTCCGTGGTTGTCTACCGTCGATACATGCGACGCTGACAGTACACGGATACAGCAACAGAGCTACATTGCTAGCCGAGTTGATCGGTTGACACCGTTCGTTTCTTGTCGCTGCCGGCCACGTGTCAGATATGCAGCATCGTCGCGTTGTTTCTGTCCTCGCTATCATCACTGTCGTCGCTCTCGCCGGCTGCAGTGGGGTTGCCCCGCTGCCGACGCCGGATGCCGGGCCGACGACCGAGCCTACTGCGACCGCAGAGGGGCCGTCATGGAACGTCACGGTTACCCGCGTCATCGACGGCGATACCGTCGAGATCCGGTACACAAATGCCACGACCGAGACGGTTCGACTCCTCGGTGTTGACACGCCGGAAACGCCACCAAACACGGTCTCACCGGGGGAATTTGAGGGAATTCCTGACAGCGAAGCTGGCCAAGACCATCTCGTCTCGTGGGGTGAGAACGCAACTGCGTTCGCTGAGCAAAAACTGGCAGACAAGGAAGTCCGGCTCGTCGTCGACCCCGAATCGGATCGGCGCGGCGGCTACGGTCGCCTGCTGGGCTATCTCTACGTTGACGGCAAAAATTTCAATTCGCTGCTGCTGTCAGGCGGCTACGCACGGCTCTATGAGAGTGAGTTCCGGCTTCGAGATTCGTTTGCGACGACCGAAGCCACCGCACAGCAAGAGCGGGTTGGACTTTGGGACTTCGAATAAGTTGTCAGCGGCGGGACTGTGTTGTTCCTGAAGCTCCATGATGACTATTCGCGTGTTATCGCCAACGCCGCTGTGGCTGTGTTGCCACCGACTGCTTCGAGAGCCCCACCAGATCACTCTTTGAGTCGCTGCCCGTAGGAGCCGATCGGACGGTGAGGCGATCCCGTCGCTGATTCGTCTCCGACAACAGGCCATCTATGAATCGACGACAGGCGTTGACCGGGCTTGCTGGCATCGGACTCACCGGCGGGAGCCTCTGGGTCGTTCGTGGCAACGACACCAGTCGTGGAGACGCGTTTCCGATCACCGTTGAGACAATTGACGCCACGGGATCGACAGCCGGCGAAACCACGCTGCCGGTCGCCGACGCACCGACCCTGATCGACTGTTTTGCGACCTGGTGTGATCCCTGCAAGGAGCAGTTTCCAAAGCTGGCGGATCTTCACGCGGCGTTTGGCGAGTCCGTCGCCGTTGTTTCTGTGACGAACGAACTCATCGGGCGCGGCACCACGAAGGCTGAACTGCGACGGTGGTGGAACACCCACGGCGGGGCGTGGCCGGTCGGGATCGATCGAGACGGCGCGGTGCTTGCGGCGATCGGTGCCAGCAGCATCCCATCGCTCGCTATCGTTGACCCAACGGGGACGATCCAGTGGACCGACAGCGGACAGTTCGATGTGGCATCGCTGCGGACACAACTTGCCGCGGTTTCGGAGTCGCGATGACTCAGTCGGCGTTTCTCGGCACGCTGGCCTTCGCCGGCGGGGCTGGTGTGACGACCTTCTTTTCGCCGTGTGCGTTTCCGCTGTTACCTGGGTATGTGGGCTACTACGTCCACAACAGCGACGAGTCGACACCGGCGACCGTGTCGGCGATCGCGGCGGCCGCCGGCGCGCTGCTTGCGGTCGGTATGGTCGGCGGCCTCGCCTTGCGTGTCGGCCAACAGGTGACGACCCTGTTGCCGTTGTTCGAACCGCTGGCCGGTGTTGCGTTAGTCGTGTTCGGCGTTGCGATCCTGTTTGGCGTCACGCCGAGCCAGCCGATCGAGTTGCCGGCTCGGCCTGACTCGCTGCTCGGGTTCGCGGGGTTTGGCGCGGTCTATGCGGTTGCGGCCGCCGGCTGTGTTGTGCCGGTGTTTTTCGGCGTCATCTCCCAGGCACTCAGGCTGCCAGATCTTCAGGCAGTGGTCGTCCTCGGTGGGTATGCTGTCGGGCTCGCTGCCCCGCTTGTCGGGGTAACACTGCTCACCAGCGCGGGCATCGAGTCATGGCGGGCGGCCGGCCGGTACGCCGGCTGGCTCAAACGCGGGGCGGCTGTGGTGATGATCGCCGCCGGGGTCGGCCAACTGTCTCTGTCGGTCGTTGTGCTCGATCTCCTGTAAGGCGGCGGGCGCGTTGTCGCCGGGTGGTCCAACGGCCTCGCCAAGGGTTGATATCGCTGGCCCGCCGAACTGTCTCTGTGGCCGAATCGAGTCCACTCGGCTTTCAGTCAGCTACAACCGAGTACGACGACTACCGCCCGCCCGTTGAGGGAACGATCCCGGCGTGGCTTTCGGGGACGCTCATCCGCAACGGCCCCGGCCGCTTCCGTGTCGGCGAGCAGCGGGTCAACCACTGGTTTGACGGGTTGGCAATGTTGCGCCGCTATAGCTTCGACGATGGCGCGGTTCGATACACGAATCGGTTCCTCCGCAGCGACGCGTACGCCGACGCCGAGGCCGGCCGACTGACCGGACAGTTCGGGACCGATACCCGCGGCTGGCGGCGCGTGCTTGATACCCTCCGCTCGTTTGGCCTCCCGGAGCCGACCGACAACGCCAATGTCCACGTCGCCCGGATCGACAACGAGTATGTCGCGCTCACCGAGGCCCCGCGTCGGGTCGCGTTTGCTCCCGACACGCTTGCCACACGCGATGAGTTCACCTTCGACGACGACCTCACCGAACACATCACCGCAGCCCACCTCGTTGACGACCCTCACCACGAGGAGCTGATCGGCTTTGCGACCCAGTTTGGCATCCAACCGCAGTACCACATCTACCGGGTTCCACGTGGCAGCCGGCGACGGGAGCTGATCACCTCGATCGACGCTCGCGGGCCGGCGTACATCCACGACTGCAGTGTGACCGATCGGCACGTCCTGCTGGTCGAATCGCCGCTGACGCTGTCGGTGTTGCGGGCGATGAATCCGTTTTCGGAGGGGGCGATCGATATGTTGGGGTGGGAGCCCGACCGCCCGACGCGACTGCTCGTTGTCGACCGCGAAAGTGGCGAGTTGGTCGCCGAGCCAACCTTCGAGGCGACATTCTGCTTCCACCACGTCAACGCCTTTCGGGACGGGGGTGAGATCGTCCTTGATCTCATCGAGTTCCCCGACGGCGACATCGTTGGCGCGCTCTCGATGGCTGAACTCGACAGCGATGGATTCCCTGACGTGCCGGACGGCCGGCTCATGCGCTATCGGATCGATCCAACGACCGCTGACCTCGATCGAACACGGCTATACGCTGGCGGCATGGAACTGCCGCGTGTCCCGCGAGCCGCGGTCGGTCGTCGCCACCGCTACGCCTACGGGCAGGCCACCGACCGCGATGGGGCCACCGGACTGGTGAAAGTTGACTGCGAAACTGGGACGGCACAGGAGTGGTGGGAGGAATCGGTGTATCTTGAGGAGCCGATCCCGATACAACGCCCCGGCAGCGACGCGGTCGACGACGGTGTCGTAGTGGCGACCGCACTCGACGCGACACAGGAGCAGACCAGCCTGCTTGTGTTTGACGCCGAGACGCTAACGCTGCAGGCACGGGTCGCTCTGCCGCACGTCGAGCCATTCGGCTTTCACGGCCGGTTTTTCCCGGACGAATAGCCGTCGCCTTCGGCAGTCGACATCGCTTGCGGATGCAGGACGATTTTATCCGCGGTCGCAAAATCATACCTATGAGCGAGGAGCCGGCGTCGTCGCCAGCCGACACACCTGACCGCGCAGCCGGGAGCGTCCGGGCTGTCTACGACCGTATCGCTGACCATTTCGCGTCAACACGGGCATACGCCTGGCCCGAGGTTGAGTCGTTCGTGACGGCGGTCGCTGACCACGAGGGACTCGGTCAGGCGCTTGATCTCGGCTGTGGCAACGGTCGCCACACCGAACTCTTAGCCGAGTACGGTGCTGACGCCATCGGCGTCGATGTGAGCCGGGGGCTGCTGTCGGCGGCGGCGACCCGTCGACGTGATCACGGGTTTGCTGCTGCTCTCGTGCAGGGTGATGCGGCCACGCTGCCGTTCGCCGACGCGACGTTCGACCAGATTGTCTACGTTGCAACGCTGCATCATCTCCGGCCGGCGGCGACTCGCCGACAGAGCCTCGCTGAACTTGGTCGCCTGTTGCGGCCGGGCGGGCTTGGGCTTGTCTCCGCGTGGAGCACCGCCCATGACCGCTTCGACGCTGAGACGAGCTTTGATACGACAGTTGCGTGGACGCTGCCCGGCGGCGAGACGGTTGATCGATTCTATCATATCTATGATCCTGACGCGTTTCGGGCGGCTCTGAACGCCGTCGATGCGATCGAGCCTCTCACCGTGACCGTCTCCAGCGGTAACTGCTATGCGGTCGTGACGACCGCCACCAACGACGTGACGACGGACTGGGGGATCAGATCGGTATTGTAACCTGTGCGCACGATTGGTACGGAGTTATATGACTGGGGGCATTACAGAGATATACATGAGTACAACGGATGCCGCCGATACTGATGTTGAGGCCGACGAGTATGAGGTTGCGGTGATCGGGGGCGGGCCAGCCGGGCTCTCGGCCGCGCTCTATACGACGCGACTCAGCCACGACACAGTCCTTATCGACCGCGGTGGCGGCCGCGCGGCGATGATGCTAGATACGCACAACGTCGTCGGTGTTCCCGAGGAGATCTCAGGCAACGAGTTTCTGCAAACCGCCACCGAACAGGTCGAAAACTACGGCGGCGACGTGGTTCGTGATCTAATCACGGAGATCGAACGCGGCGATGACGGCCGGTTCCAGCTTAGCGGTAACGACACCGATGTTGTGGCCGACCGTGTCGTGCTCGGCATGGGCTTTTCCGATGAGCGACCTGAGCCGCCGCTACCGCGAACCGGCAAGGGATTGCATTACTGTCTGCACTGTGATGCCTACATGTTTATCGACGAATCGGTGTACGTGATGGGCACCGGCGAGGCGACAGCCCACGTGGCGATGATCATGCTCAACTTCACCGATGAGGTTGATATCCTGACGCGCGGCGACGAGATCGAGTGGAGCGAGGAGACTCAGAAACTCGTTGAGGGCCACCCGGTCGACGTGATCCACGAGGATATCGAGGGCCTGACCCGCGGTGACGACGGCTGGCTTGAAAGCTTTACGTTTGAGGACGGCACCACCCGAGAGTACCGCGGCGGCTTTGCGATGTATGGCTCCGATTACAACACTGGGCTGGCGACCGACCTCGGCTGTGAGCTTAACGACGATGGGACGGTTATTGTCGATGACCACGGAGCGACGACCACAGACGGCGTCTACGCGGTTGGCGACATCACGCAGGGCCACAATCAGGTTCCGGTCGCGATGGGGAAAGGAGCCAAAGCCGGGTTGGCGATCCACAAGGAACTGCGGACATTCCCCAAGTCGCTGGACGAACTCGAAGCTGAGGGGCCGGTCGGCGAGACTGAGGTGCCAGGGGTCTCCCCGGATATCCGGGATGCTGCCGCGGCGTTTAGCGACGACTGACGGCACTGAATCGGTAAGGTATTAATGGCCCACCGGAAAGGGAGCGATGCGTGCCGGTGGTCTAGTGGTAGGACCTGAGCCTTCCAAGCTCATGGCCCGGGTTCAAATCCCGGCCGGCACATTTTCTGCCGAACGAAGTGAGGCGAAAATTGCCACGGTGATTTGAACCAGCGAGTGGCGCGAACAGAGTGAGCAAAGCGAGTGAGGTTCAAATCCCGGCCGGCACATACCGCCGAAGACAACACTGCGAGCGACTGCTCTGTCGCTCGCCCCTCGTCTGCGGCTGTCTGTAACACGCCGGATTTGAATCCGACCAGACCGGTCGGTTCACATTCGCAAACAGCCGGTAGAATCCTGATATCGACCAATTTTATTGAGAATTTCATTGTTTCAAACAGATAACTACTACAGAACAGCAGAAAAGTTTGTTATAGTTTTGGTTTGTTCGGCTTCACTCGACCAGTGCGGGGTTTCGACTAAAATATTTACTTCAAACCGAGTTGTTCATTATTTTGTTTGCGGAGATTTTGATGATAACTCAGAGTTTGCCGCTTTAGACAAACAAATGTATGTATATATCGTGTTTTCAATTGCAATGATGGCAAGAAAAACAGCTGAATCGGAACAATCAAGTATTGAATCCGGTCGATACAAACGGTTCTGGGCAACCACCGACAGCGGCTCACGGTACAGCAGCCTGCGGGCGACGAGTGGTACCATCTACCGCCGTCGCTCCCAGCGGCGTCGCCGCTGACGCGATCGGTTCCCCTGTCGTCCCACTGTGCCACCGTTTGGTGGCCACTCACTCCACCTGGTGTTTCCGTGCTGACCCACACGCTACTCATCCCGTGGGTTTTCGAACAGCGTGAGACCAAAATCTGATACTGCACGCTTCTCGACAGCGGTTTGATACACTGGTCTCGAAACACACGGTACGCGATAGCGCTGGTAGTGCTGCCGCTGGCCAGAATCGGCTTTGCTACACAGCTCGGTGACCACTCAACGCCATATATCCCAGCGGTCTACCTCATGATAGCAGCCATGAGTGCACTGACTCTACTGCTCGCGTATGCAGACAAGTGACTAACCGAATGATTCTCTTGTTCTGTGGGTGTGACCGAATGACACTCCTGCTCTGTGGGTGAGCCGCTCTTTTCGGACTGGGAGTCACTACCGCCTATGAAAGCGTTGCTGTGGAGCGACTCGACACCATCGCTCTCGTTGCCCCCCACTCGATTCGTGGTCACTGCTGTGCGTGTCGTCAGTTGTAATGTTCCTTGAGGTACGCCGAGATCTCGGAGCTATCATGCAAATAGCCCTCGGGAAGATCGTCGCTGACGAGCACTGGGACGCCGCGTTGGCCGGTGATCGAATCGAGGGCGTCGCGGTCGGCCTTGGCTTCTGGGACGATAACCTCCTCGTGGTCGACTGCAAGGACATCGAGAACGCGGCGCACGCGTTTCGAGTACGGGCAGTCGGGTCTGTCCTAGAGGGTGAATGTTGGCATGCACTGACAGGTGGGGCTGGTAGTCGGATAGTGATTTTTCAATCAGCGACCGGAGTTGGGTCGAAGAGTGCTCAAACTCAGTTCAAAGCTTGGATAGTTTGAACCGTCTGTTGAACCGGTAGCTGGGCACGTCTCCATTCGCTTCGCCGATTTCAGGGCTGCAGTTCGGAATTGATCCCTTGCGGACCGGGGTACCAGAACACTTTTTACTGTTTTGCTGTAATCTGTAATCAAGATCCAACAGTGTCACAGCCCGTAACCCCCGCTGACGGCGACATCGTTCGTGACTTCCTCTCGGTCGCGGATCTGCTTGAAGAGCCACAGCTGGCCCAGCTGCACGCGTATTTCGACTGCGAGGGTGCGGCGACGGTCAAAGAGGCGATGGCAGCCCTCGATCTCCCGCAGGGGACAGCCTACAGCTACGTCAACCGGCTCGTCGACGCCGGCGTTGTCGAGATCACGCACGACGAACAACCCCGGCGGTATACGGCCCGCGAGATCGACCTCACCGTGACGACCGCAGCGGGCGAGTATACGATCACGCCGGCACTCATCGACGCGGTCGGCCGCCGCGAGACCGACGACGACATCGACACCTACATCGACCGCCACGGCGTCGCCGGCCTTGCGACGGCGCTGACGTATGCCGTTTCCCGTGAGCGCGGCGAAACGACCCACCGGCTGATGGCCGACGATCTCGATATCTCGCCGCTTGCTGCGGAACTAATCCTCCAAGCACTGCGCCCGGTCGTAACTGAACAGTATGCTACTGATGCGTCCGGCGGCTCGCTCGACGAAATCGACCCGGCAGATACTGCCAGCGACGCGTGAGTAGCCTGCATATCGCTGACACCGGGTTGTTCGTCGCAATGGGACAGCCGTCGAACAGTCGCTATCAGGCTGTCCGCCGGTTCGCTCGCCGCAACGATATCACGTTCGTGGTTCCGGATCGTGTCTACGAGGAGTTGACAACCGACCAGCCCGCTGTTGAGAATCCACCCGTCAACACCGCAATTGAAGCGGGCTGGGTGCAGGTTGCAGCTCCGCTTCCGTTCTCGGAGCCGATCGTCTCTCGCGTCATGGATGGTGTCCAGCGATACATCGCCAACGTCGACGACCGACCGGCCGACGAAGTAGAGCAGGCTGACGCGGCCCTCGCCGCGCTGGCGGCCCAGCAACTCAGCACAGGCCAGGCAACGGCAGCGTACATCTACACGACCGATATCCCGGCCGGCGAGGGAGCTAAAACGGTGCTCGGCGATGAGGGGTACGGCGACTCGGTGACGTTCGTGAACGGATTTCGGTTCATCGATGATCTATTGATTGGTGATACATAACTGATCGACAGCGTTCTCACGGCAGCGTCCTCCGTCCGCGAACCAAACGCGTTTTATATACTCACGGCAAAGCCACGCCAAGGAGATTATCCCATGGAAATGCCACGCCGGATGAATACATACTGTCCGCATTGTGACGCTCACCACGAACACGAGGTTGAGAAGGTTCGCTCGGGTCGATCCACCGGAATGAAGAAGGTGCAAGACCGCCAGCGCGACCGCCAGACCTCGACGATCGGCAACGCCGGGAAGTTCTCGAAGGTGCCCGGTGGCGACAAGCCAACGAAGAAAACCAACCTCACCTACCGCTGCAGCGACTGTGGCACCGCCCACATCCGTGAGGGATGGCGCGCCGGTCGACTCACCTTTCAGGAGTAAGTATGGCAGGCAACTTCGTCACCGTCGAATGCAGCGACTGCGGCAACGAACAGATCGTCTTCGAGAAGACCGCCACGGTCGTCAACTGTGCGGTCTGCGGCACCACGCTGGCAACGCCGACCGGCGGCAAAGCCGACATCGACCACGAGGTCGGCGAGACTGTCGAGGCACGGTAGGCTCCGCAACCGATGAAGTACAGTGGCTACCCTGAAGTCGGTGATCTTGTCGTCGGCGAGGTCGACGAGATCGCCGATTTCGGCGTGTTCGTCGATCTGGATGAGTATGAGGACAAACGCGGACTCGCCCACATCAGCGAGGTCGCCAGCGGCTGGATCAAAAACGTCCGCGATCACGTCCAAGAGGGCCAGACAGTCGTCGCCAAGGTGTTGGATGTCGACGAGAGCTCCCAGCAGATCGATCTCTCGATCAAGGATGTCAACGAACACCAGCGCAAAGACACCATCCAAGCCTGGAAAAACCAACGGAAGGCCGACAACTGGATGGAGCTCGCCCTTGGCGAGGATGTCGACGACGACACCTACAGTACGGTTGTCAACGGACTGTTGGCCGAATTTGACACGCTGTATGCGGCCTTCGAGCAGGCGGCGATCCACGGCACCGACGCCCTCGACGACACCGATCTCGCCGAGGAACATATCGCGGCGATCGTCCAGACCGCCCGCGAAAACGTCTCGGTGCCCTACGTCACCGTCACGGGCTACGTCGACCTGCACTGTCCAAGCCACGACGGTGTCGACGATGTGAAAGAGGCACTCCAGGCGGCAGAGGGCAACGGTGAGGTACCGGCGGAGGTCGAACTCGAGGTCACCTACGTCGGCGCGCCGGAGTACCGCATCAAGGTACAAGCCCCCGACTACAAGACCGCTGAGTCCGAGCTTGAGGCGAGTGCCAACCGTGCAACCGAAGCCATCGAGGCCGTTGGTGGCAACGGCGAGTACCACCGCGAGCGACGCGAAGACGACGACTAATCGCCTTCTCCCGCGTTCTCATGAAATCGAACATTCGTGTTTGTCGTGTCTGGGAGACAGAACACGAACGGCCGGTCTACAGCCTTGGTGATACCTGCCCCGAGTGTGGCAGTCCCACCGCAAACAGCGCACCCGCGCCGTTTAGCCCGGAGGATCCATACGGCGAGTACCGACGGGCTCTTAAGCGACGCGACCGCGAATAACGCTATGGACGAAATCGAGATCAACTCGCTTGCGGAGCCGGAGCTCCGCGATCCGGTGTTGATCGAAGGACTGCCGGGTGTCGGCCATGTCGGCAAGCTCGCCGCCGAACATCTCGTCGAGGAGCTTGACAGCGAGCTGGTACGGCAGGTGTACGCCGACGAGTTCCCCCCACAGGTCACCGTCAACGATGAGGGGGTCGCCGATCTCACATGCGCCGAGCTCCATGCCGTCACAACCGCCGGCGACGGCCCTGATCTCGCCGTCTTAACCGGCGACCACCAAGCGGCCACCAACGATGGCCACTACCGCCTGACCACCGCCTTTCTCGATGCAGCGGAATCGCTCGGCGTTGAGACCGCCTACGCACTTGGCGGCGTCCCGACCGGCGAACTCGTCGAGGAGTACACCGTTCTCGGCGCAATTAGTGCCGCCGATCAGAAAGCGACACTCGAAGACGCTGGCGTTGAATTCCGCCCCGACGAGCCCGAGGGCGGCATCGTTGGCGTCAGCGGTTTGATCCTTGGATTGGGCAAGCGCCGTGGCCTTGATGCGGCCTGTCTGATGGGCGAAACGAGCGGCTATCTTGTCGACCCGAAGAGCGCGCAGGCTGTCCTTGAGGTGCTCGAAACGGTACTCGGCTTCGAGGTCGATTTCAGCTCCTTGGAGGATCGCGCCGAGGAGATGGAGGAGGTCGTCGGCAAGATCCAAGAGATGCAGTCCCAACAGCAAGCGCAGGCGATCCCCGACGAAGAGCTGCGGTACATCGGCTGAACTGTGATCCGCTTCGGCGTGTCGACAGCCACCACGCCGATCGTACGCGCTGCGTAATTATTTTGCCCCAACTGTTGAATCGAGAGCGACGCGTTCTGTGCGTGTCGCCGGCGTCGGTCTCGCACTGTTCGGCGACCATCGAGACACGCGCAACGACCGACTTGTTGTGTTGCGGCCGGCAGTAGCAACGATCGCTGAACCGCCGGAGAGACCATCCCATCCGATCGTGTCGAGACGTCTATACCACCAGCACCCCAAATGCGAGTATGAGCGACGACGAGGGCTTGGGTCTCACCGTCAAGAGCGCGGAGAAACGCGACGCCGGCCGCGGGATCGCTCGCCTCTCGGAGCGGGCGATCCGCGAACTCGGCGTCTTGAGCGGTGATACGGTTGTTATCGAGGGCACACAGGCGACCGTCGCCAAGGTCTGGCCCGGCGGCCACGACGTGGCTGACGGCACCGTTCGCATCGATGCCGACACCCGCGCCAACGCCGACGTGAAAGTCGGCCAGCAGGTACGCGTCAGAAAGGAGCCTGTCGCCGAGGCAACCGCGGTGACGCTGCAGGCACCCGAGGAACTCGGCACCGTTGACATCGACCACGAGACGATCGAAACGGCGGTCAAACGCGGGCTGCGGGATCGGCCGATCAGAACCGGCGAGGGTGTTCGTATCGAACGACTCGCCGGCAATCGATTTGTCGTGACCGACACCGATCCCGATGGCACGGTTCGGGTGAGCGGGTCGACAACGGTGACCGTCTCGCCGACCACCGGCAGCGACGCCGGCGGGTCTGCCGGCGACAAACTCCGCAACACTGTCGACCGGGCGACGGGTGCCGGCGACGACGCGCCACAGCGACCGGAAGCCGGCGTCACCTACGAGGATATCGGCGGGCTTGATGAGGAACTCGAACTCGTCAGAGAGATGATCGAACTCCCGCTGTCGGAACCGGAGGTTTTCACCCGCCTCGGCGTCGATCCGCCGAAAGGTGTCCTGCTGCATGGCCCGCCGGGCACCGGCAAAACGCTCATCGCCAAGGCCGTCGCCAACGAGGTTGATGCAACCTTCCTCACCGTGTCCGGCCCCGAGATCATGTCGAAATACAAGGGCGAAAGCGAGGAGAAACTCCGCGAGAAGTTTGAGGCGGCCGCCGAGGACGCCCCTGCCATCGTCTTCTTTGATGAGATCGACTCGATCGCGGGCAAACGCGACGACGGCGGCGATGTCGAAAGCCGCGTCGTTGGGCAACTCCTCTCGCTGATGGACGGGCTTGACGCCCGCGGCGACGTGATCGTCATCGGCGCGACCAACCGCGTTGACTCGTTGGATCCCGCACTTCGGCGGGGCGGCCGCTTCGACCGGGAGATCGAGATCGGGGTTCCCGGCGAGGCTGGCCGGCGGGAAGTCCTTGATGTTCACACTCGCCGGATGCCGTTGGCCGAGGATGTCGATATCGACACACTCGCGGCGCGAACCCACGGGTTTGTCGGTGCTGATCTGGAGGGCCTCGGCACGGAAGCAGCGATGACCGCGCTCCGTCGAACCCGACAGGCCGGCGAGGATCTCCGAGCCGTCGAGGTCACCCGCGAGGACTTTGAGACGGCGATGACGGCGGTCGAACCCTCTGCTATGCGGGAGTATGTCGCCGAGCAGCCAACAACCGATTTCGACGACGTTGGTGGTCTCACCGCGGTGAAAGAACAGCTCAGGCAGGCCGTGACGTGGCCGCTGCGGTACGGCCCGCTGTTCGATGCCGCCGATACAACGCCACCGACTGGGGTGTTACTGCATGGGCCACCGGGCACCGGCAAGACGCTGTTGGCCCGGGCGATCGCCGGCGAAAGCGAGGTCAACTTCATCCAGGTTCGGGGCCCCGAGCTACTGGATCGCTACGTCGGCGAGAGCGAAAAGGCTGTCCGGGAGGTCTTTGAGCGCGCCCGACAATCCGCACCGGCGATCATCTTCTTTGATGAGATCGACGCCATCGCCGGTGACCGCGACAGCATGGGTGGTGATTCCGGCGTCGGCGACCGCGTCGTCAGCCAGCTGCTGACCGAACTCGATCGTCTCAGCGATACCCCGAATCTCGTGGTGTTGGCCGCGACGAACCGTCAGGAGAGCATCGATGGAGCGTTGCTTCGCTCGGGGCGGCTTGAACAATCGATCGAGGTGCCGAACCCGGATCGAGCGACCCGCAAAGCAGTGCTCGATGTGCATACGCGAACCATGCAGTTGGCCGACGATGTCGACCTCGATGCGGTCGCTGCCTCGACGGAGGGGGCTTCCAGCGCCGATCTCACCTCGATCTGCCGGGAGGCGTCGCTGCTGGCGATCACGGAGCTTACTGAGCAGTACGAAGGGGCCACAGCCAACGACCACACCGACGAGTTGGAAGTCACCGCAGCCCACTTCACGGAAGCCAAAGCATCGGTGTTTGAAACGTAGCTCTGGTGTTGTCGACACCGATCCGTGGTTTGAAGCCGGCCGCCATCAAACGGCGGAGCATGGGCGATGAAGAACCGTTGTCCGGGCAGCCACTCACCGAGAGCCGCGCCGACCAGCTCACAACCGTTTGCCGGAGCGCGGTCGGCGACAGCGACGTCTTCGTGACGACCGACGGGCTGAAGCTCACGGACTTTGACTCGTCGATCGCAATCATCTCTGGGCTGCTCGAACGCTGGGAGTAGGCTGTGTCATTGGGTCGGCTTCGCACGCTGCTCGGCGTGCCGGTGACCGCAGCACGCTGGTGGCGGCGCACAACAACCGCGCCACTCGCCGAGCAGTACCTACTGTTGGTTGCACTGCCAGCAACGCTGAGTTTCGGTTGGCTGCTCGGTGTCGGTGACGGCCTGGGATTTAGTCTCGCCGCCGACTCGTTGTTTGCCGACAGACGGACGCTGCTCACAGCCTTTACCGCGAACTACATTCACGTCAGCGGTCGACACCTTGTCGATAATCTGCTCAACTTTTGGGTGACGCTGTTTGGACTCTACCCGCTGGTGTCGATCGCTGGCTGGGAACGGCAGTTTCGCCGCCTGACAGTCGGCTATCTTCTCGGCGTTCCATTCTGTATCGCTTGGGGCACACTGGCGACGCTTGGGCAGGTCACCAACCAACTCTCAGTCGGGTTTTCGGGGATCGTCGCCGCTTTTCTCGGATCAGTGCCGGTCATGCTGGTGGCCGCTGGCAGCGAGGTTACTGACGGTGAGATCGACCCCGCATGGAGTGTGGTGCCGTTTACCGGCTCGTTGGCCGTTGTCTTTGCCGCCCCCTCGGTGTGGTACTTTCCCGTCCAGCCGCTGCTCGCTCTGAGTTGTCTCGCAACCGGGGGTCTCGCCGGTGGGCTCCTCTGGTGGCTGAAACCACCAGCCGGTGTCGTCGCCACCGCGCGGTCGACGCCGCCCGATCGTCAGCTGGCGTTTTTGATCGGAACGACTGTGTTTGTCTTCGGCGTTGTCGGCGCGTTGGTGCTTGTCCCGCGCGGCACCAATGTGTGGGGACATCTCACGGGCTACGTCGCTGGCTTTCTGCTGCCGTATCTCGGCTACGTCATCGGCCCGGCACTGCAATGAGACCGCAGCTGGCTCCCGCCAAACACGTGTCCAGCCCATCTACAGTGCCGAAACCGTTATATTGGTACTGGTTAATCCTATATTTAGATGCCTCTAATTCACACCGAAGCCTCGGTACTCTCTCATCGGAGGTGGATCGATGGCGGGTGAGATCCTCGATATCTTCCTCGCCTCGGTACGAGACGGCTACGTACAGGTCAGCGCGTTTGTCGCGGTAACTGTCCTCGCGTTCAGCTACGTCCAGTATCGAACCAAGGGCGCACTCGTTGAGCGACTGGAATCCAACCGCCGGTACCAACCGCTTGTCGGCGCGGCGATGGGGTTGACGCCGGGCTGTGGCGGAGCGATCGTGATGATGCCGCTGTATATTCGCGGGACAGTGAGTTTCGGCACCGTCGTGGCGACGCTGATCGCGACCGCCGGCGACTCCGCGTTTGTCATTCTCGCGCTGGCCCCGGAAGCCGCCCTCTACGCCTACGGGCTGGCCTTCGGCGCGGCGGTCTGCTCGGGGTACGCTATCGACCGCTTCGGGATGGGCGTCGGCCGCGTCGATAGCGCGGTGAGTCACCTACAGATGGCCGCGACCGATGGCGGCACCGCAACCAGTGTCATCGGCCGGAGCTCAAATCCGGCGCACACGTATGCCGGTGAGACGCCCGGCCACAGCCACGAGGCCGGCCCTGACCGCGAGTCGGCCGTGTTGACGCCGCTCAGCCATGCGATACATGTGTTGTGGTGGGTGGCCGCGGTGTTGGCGCTTGGGTTGGGCGTCACCTATCTCACTCGCGGCGCGCCGGCGGTGCCGCTGTCGGTTGGTGGGTCTTTCGCCGGCCTGTTCACGGTTGTCGGCATCGCCGGCACGACGCTGTCGTTTTACCTCTATCTCATCGGGCGACACTACATCGGCGAGGGGCAGGTCGGCCGCGCCCGGGAGTCCTTCGGGAGTCTGTATAGCACTTTTCAACATGCCGCTATGGAGACGAGTTTCGTCACCGTCTGGGTGCTTGTTGCCTATCTGCTCTATGAGTATCCCGTCGCCTTCTTCGAGATCGATATCGCCGCCGTCGCCGCCGCGGCGGGCGTCTTCGCGCCGGTTGGCGGCGCGCTATTGGGATTGATTCCGGGCTGTGGCCCACAGATCGTCCTGGCGGGTGCCTACGCTCAGGGCGGAATCCCATTCTCCGCGCTGGCCGCCAACGCGATCAGCCAGGATGGCGACGCGCTGTTCCCGCTGATCGCGATCGACAAGAAGGCCGCCATTATCGCCAGCATCTACACGACGATCCCCGCGCTCGTCGTTGGCGTCGCGCTGCACGTCCTGTGGGGGCCAGTTTTCGGGCTGGAATCCTTCGGCTTCGGCGTTCTCGGCGGCTAACTTAGGCTGCGTCTGCGTTACCAGCCGAGACATCGGCTGCGAGATCGGCGATAACACCGGCCAACAGGTCGATCCCGACGGCGATATCTTGCGCTTCGACATCGAATGTTGGCGTGTGGTGGCCGCCCGGATGATCGGTGCCGACGCCGAGATAGGCTGCCAGTCCGCCCCGTTGGTGGACGCGCTGCATGAGATACGTGGCATCTTCGCTGCCGCCAAGACTATCAGACGCAACGACGGTGTCGACGCCGGTCGTTCGGCGGGCGACGCGGTCGACAACCTCGACGAGTGCGGCGTCGCTGTGGGCACTCGGCGCGTCGCCCAGTCGCTCGATGGTGACCTCGCAGTTGTGCATCGTCGCCGCTCCTGCTAGCACATCCTCGGCGCGATCCCACATGTACTCCATTAGGTCAGTTGTCTCGCCGCGAACCTCGCCCTCAATGAAGGCTTCTTCCGGAACGATATTGCTCGCGGTGCCGCCGCCGACACGGCCGGCGTTGACACGGGTACCGCCGGCGGAGTTGCGCGACAGCCCGTAGAGATTTTGAACGGCAGCTGCCATCGCCTGCACCGCGTTATCGCCGGCTTCGGGCCGTGCGCCAGCGTGGGCCGATTCACCCCTAAACGTCGCTTCGAACTGTCGGACAGCAAGAAACTCATCGATGCCGGCGACAACTTCGCCTGAGGGGTGGTCAAGTCCGATATGCGGAGCCAGCAGGGCGTCGACATCGTCGAGAACTCCGGAGTCAGCAATGGATTTGCCGCCGGAGATCGTCTCCTCTGCGGGCTGGAGGATGAGTTTGAACGTGCCCGTGAAGTCGCTCCCGAGCACCCGATCAAGCACGCCAAGCCCGATGGTCGCATGCGCGTCGTGACCGCAGGCATGCATGTAGCCCTCGTTCGTCGAGCGAAACCCTGCGGCTGTGGGCTGGTGATCGTCGCTGTCGGCTTCGGTGATCGGCAACGCGTCGATGTCGACCCGGAGTGCGATTGTCGGCCCGTCGCCGCGCTCAACGACGGCGACCGCGCCGGTGACGCCGTCGCCGATTGTTTCGAGTACGTCGTCGTTTGCGCCGGCCTCGCGGGCACGCTGCCGCCACTCGGTGAGCGTCGTGTCATCGGGGACGTTTCGGCGACCCTCGGTCGCGTGGATCGCTGAGCCATACCGGAGTTTGTCTATCTCGCGCCGTTCAAGCTCGTCGATCAGGCGGCTTGTCGTGTAGAACTCACACCACGCCGGTTCGGGATACTGGTGGAGATCGCGACGAAGCGTACGGTAGCGAGCAGCGAGTGTGGGGTCGTCCATACCAGCATCAAGACGGCAGCGAAAATAAAACGCGGCGACCGTGGCGAAGCGTCGCCCATGGTTGTGGTCGCATCGCTGGTTCGGGTCGTCGATCTATGTCGTCGAGGCCCGTCTGCTACTGTGAGTACGGGATCCGGGAGGGGCGACCCATATTTCGGGTTTCGGCGGCTTCCATCCGGCCGACGACCATCCCGGCGACCTGTACCGCGGCGGCCAACACCGGTGTTTCGATATCCATGTGGAGTTCTTCGGGGGATTGGCTGGCTAACAGTTCGAGATACTCCTTATTGAGGTCGTCTAACAGTGCCGGATCGAGCTCTTCGAGAATGAACGCCTCCGCCAGCTCATCCGCTAACTCCACAACGTCGGGATCAAACTCGAAGGCCCCTCTATCGGCTGGCGACTCCGTCATATGTTTATCTACCACGCTCAGCAAAGTGAATCTTTCTCCATTCAACCGTTATGTGTGGAATACAATCCCAATACCACAACAACTAGTCAAATCAGCAACCAGTTGCTCGGCCAAACAGATTTAGTTGCCGCCCAACGGTTGCTGTTGTTCGACCTCGATTTCGACGTGGATCGAGTCGGGAAACTCCATGTGACCGACCTCGTTGGCGATATGTTCCGCCCCGTGGATATCGATCCGGCGTTCGTACACGCTGTACTCCCAGTTTGGGAAACTATCGCCGGGCTGGAGCGTCTGATACTGAGGCACGGTGAGCCGGGTTTCGGGGGAGGTATGCGGCCCCTTACACTGGCCACCTTTCCGCTCGACCAGTTGCTTTAGCTCGTTGACCGTCTCCGTAAGGACGGCTCGATCCCCGGATTGGAAGGTGAGTTTGGTGACGAAGGTCATATCCACCCCTGAGACGGCAAGCAGTAAAAGCCCGTCTACCGGCCCGTGGCGTGCGGTACCCTCTCATCCACGATGGCACGACCGGACTCCGTTCTCGGTCGGTTGCCGGCTGTTCGACCGAGAGCGTGGTACCGCCGCCTCCGATACCCTCTTAGGGTGGGCCTCCGTAGCAGAGCGCAATGACGGTTGAGGCAACCAGTGCTGGAGCGATCCTCTTCCGCGATACCCGTGGCTGCCGGGAGTATTTGCTCCTCAAAAGCCGACCAGGGGACTGGGAGTTCCCGAAAGGCGGGGTCGAAGGAGACGAGGAGCTTCAGCAAACTGCGATCCGAGAGGTAACGGAGGAAGCCGGGATCGAGGAGTTTCGACTCATCAACGGCTTCCGTGAGGACTACGATTACGTGTTCCAGGCCAGCGGCGACACGATTCATAAGACGGTGCATCTCTTCATCGCCCACTCCTTTGAGGCCAGCGCGGAGCTCTCGACGGAACACCGCGACCTGCAGTGGCGCGACTACGAGCAGGCCCTCAATACAATCACCCAAGACGGCCCCCGAGAGATCCTCAAACAGGCCGACGAGTTTCTCGATGAGCGGCTTGTAGCGGAGGGCGATTACATCTAATCCGGGTCGTGTCCGGCCCTGCAACCGCCGACTCGGAGTTTACCTACGAGCTGTGTGTCTGTCGGTGGGCGGAACTCGCGTGGCCGCCCGGCAGTGACACCCAAGCCAGCGATGACGCGGCGTATCTTGTTGCTCGGCAACTCGGCACCAAACACCGGCGCTGGGACACCGTCGTTGTCGAGTGTAACCGCGACGCACTGCAAGCCCGGGCGGCCTTCGGCGACGACGAACTCGATTCTGACCTCCTGCATGTCGTCCGCAACGCGCCCGCTGAGTGGGCATGGTACCGTGACCCACTCCCCGAGCCCGACTATCCGTGGCGATATGTCCGCGAAGCCGTCCACCGTGCGGCCGACCGTGGCGTGGTACAGACCCGCAGCGAGGGCAACCGGATTCAGCTCAAACGGATCGCTCCCTACCCCGACTGGGTGCGGCGGCTGATCGCGATCGAAAACAAACCGGATCTCGACGCCGCGGCGGCCGACCGACTGGCCGAACAGATCGATCACGATGTCGAAGCCGACCTCGCCGACGAGGTTTGGGTTGCCACCGCCGAAACCGGGGCGACCGTCGAGCCAGCTTTGCTGGAAGCACTCCCGGTTGAGGCCGGGATCCTGACGACTGATTTCGCCGGTGGCGTCGACGCCGACGCCGCCAGCGTCGCCTGGCATCCAACGTCGGTGACACCGACTCATGATGACGACGACCGGGTGTCACGCCGACTTGAACTCGCTGAACGCGCCTATGGCCGCGGCTGGCGGGACTATCAGGCGACGATGCGACCAGATTGCCGGCATTTTGAGCTGCAACGGACTGGCCGGCTTTTGATTCCATGGTGTGCTGCCAAGGAGTGCCATCAGTCGTCATCAGTGTGTAGTGGTAGTTGCGAAGCATTCGAACCTGAACCACCGACATGGCGCACCAACGGTTGGCCGATCGACGGCGGGCCGGGAGCCGGGATCCGCCGCCTGTTGGAACAGCGGGCTGAGCGAACGCGCCAACAGCGTTAAAAGAGGACGCGTTCGACCAGCCGCCGCACAAAGCCGGGTTGGTTTGCCCTCTCGGGGTAGACCGTAATCGCCGTACAGTTCGACGGTGCCCGTGGCTTTCGATCGAGGAACGCCCCTCTGAGCCGGTAGTCCGCCCCGCGTTGGATCCGGACATCCGGCGTCGACGCGACGGCATCTGCTGTCGGGGTCGTATCCAACTCGACGGACACCGAGAGCAACCCCGCAAGTTCGTCCCGGTACTCCTGTACGGTTCGTTCGCGTTTCTCGGCGGGGGTGGTCGACGGGAGGAACCGAAGCGTAACTTGGCCGTTGTTGGCGACAGCGACAGTATCGGTGACAGCGATCGCTGTTGGGTCGAACGGGCTTCCATCGCCGAGGAGTTCGATCTCCTGTGGGCTGTCATAGCCCTGATTGTCGACCAACAGCACGTCACAGGGGGCGTGACGAACCATCCAGTCGATCGGGTCGCCGATAAGCCGCGAGCGAAGGCGGAGCCGTTCGTGTTCGGCCACGATCGTGTCGACCCGGCGGTGATCGGCGAAGTTGACCATCGAATGTTTCGTGTCGTGGCTGACGATCTCGCCGACATCGACCTCGATCCCAAGCTCCGCGGCCAACTCGTCGGTTTGGCTCTCGAAGGCGACCTCAGCCGGCGTCTGGGTTTCGGCGGCGGTCGCAAGTGGCTCCTGATCCGGCACCTCCTCGAACCAGACGGCAACGACCCGGCCGTCGTGGGGTCTGACCTGATCGGCAGCGAGTTCAAGCAGTGCTCGCTCGCGTTCCCGGCTGATATCACGGGTGATCGCCACAAGCACCTCATATCGTTGTTCGTCGAGTGCGTCCTCTGTTTCGGCGATGCGGCTCCGGCCGACCTCTCGGCGGACAACATCGGCTGCAACCCCCTCACGGTCGATTCGCGTGCTGGCATAGAGGAAATACCACGCGATGCTGCCAACCGTGATACCGACCGCGCCGGTGATGGCGATCGTTCCCATCTGTGTCAGCAAGACGATTCCGCTGAGAACGCCGAAGCCCTGCATCCATGGATACAGCGGTGCGGCGAAACTCGGCTCGTAGTCGGTGTCGCCGCGGCGGAACGCGACGAGTGCGACGTTGATGAGGATAAAGACGAGAATCTGGAACGCGCTGGCAAGCTTGGCGATCTCCACGATCGGGACGAAGGCGATCAGCAGCACCAACACCGCACCGGTGAGCGTGATCGACAGCGATGGTGTTCCGAACCGGTCGCTGACCGCTGCCAACGATTCAGGGACGAGCCCGTCGCGGGCCATCGCAAACGGATAGCGGGACGACGAGAGGATTCCGGCGTTGGCGGTCGAGACCAACGCAAGAATTGCCGCCAATACGACCGCGGCGACACCGAGGGTGCCGAGGGTCTGGTTGGCCGCCGCCGCCACCGGGGTAGCTGAGCCGGCGACCGTCCCTGCGTCGGTGACGCCGACGATGATGGCGACGATCAACACGTACAGGAGGGTGGTAAACGCCAGCGAGCCGAGGATCCCAAGTGGAATATTTCGATCAGGCTTTTCGACCTCCTCGGCGATGCTGGCAACCTTTGTCACCCCGGCGTAGGAAACAAACACCAGGCCCGTCGCCTCAAGCAGACCGCCGAGCCCGCCGCCGAAAAACGGCGAGAAGTTTGTTCCCGTCGACTGTGGCGCGCTCCCGACAACGAACCATCCGAGTGCGGCAAGCATGACGACAACGATCGCAACCTGCAGTCGACCGGTCTGTTTCGCGCCGACAAGGTTGATCAGGATCAACACAACCGCCAGAGCGACCGCGACCGGTTTGGTCGGCAGATCGAAAAATATCAACAGGTATGGGACGCCGCCAACCAAGGCGAGACCGCCTTTGAACGCCAGCGAGAACCACGTCCCGACGCCGGCGACAGTGCCCATCATCGGCCCCATCCCGCGCTCAATATAGAGGTAGGTGCCGCCGGCTTCCGGCATCGCCGTCGCCATCTCGGATTTTGAGACAGCCGCCGGAATGACCAACACCCCGGCCAGCAGGTATGCGAGAATTACCGACGGGCCGGCGATGTCGAGTGCCAACGCTGGCAGAATGAAGATGCCGCTGCCGATCATCGCACCGATACTGATCGCCAGCACCGTCGGCAGCCCAAGGTCGCGTTCGAGGGTTTTCATTCAGGTCGTCCGCCTCTCGGATGTTGCCGGAAGGCCGGTAGTGCGGACAAAGAGATTTATTTCCGCATCTATGCTGAAAGATGATGCATTTTTCCAGCTGTTGCTCATCGAGTATGGTTATTTGTTGATATTCACCCGATATAAACGTATGGACTGGTATTTTCGCAGTTGCAGTTCGTGCTCGGTCGTCGTCATCAGTCTTCGGTTGTCGACACCGATACCGATTCGCGGTCGACACAGGCACGAAACGTCGGTACTGCACGGTAGCTGACTTCGACGACACCGATCCGCTTGAGTCGTTGGAGGGCCTGCCGGACATCGTCAACATCGGGGTCGATATCGGAGACCGCTCGCAGCCCGTTGAGCACGCTGACGACGCTTTCAGACCGCTCATCGGGTCCAGCGACAGTTTCGAACACGTTGGCCTCCAGCGGCGAGAGTCGAACCGAACTCGGCGGCGCGTCGTCGGCTTCGCCGTCGGCCGGCGGGGCAACGCCCGGCTCAACACCGGTGAGCTCGACGGCCTCCGGTGTTGAACGGATGAGGCTGTCGTCGTCGCGGTAGTAGTAGTCTTTGAGGTGGTCTTCGAGATACTGATGGACTTCGCTGCCGCTGTCTAGGGCCCAGCGTTGCTGTAGCTCGCCGTTTTTCGTCGGTTGGAGCTCGACGACATCTTCCAGCCGTGAAAGCTCCTCGTCGGTGAGGCTCATATCGGCTGTTTGCGACCATCCCATATCGTGGTTCCGGGTTTCGGGTAGCCACCGATCACCGTCGCAACCCTGTGGTTTAAGTACGACAGTTGATTGCCTCCCGCTAATGGAATTCTGTGACGACTGCGGGTCGATGCTGAAGACCGAGGACGACAAGTGGGTCTGTGGGTCGTGTGGCTTCGAGAAGCTCCGCGATGAGGCCGCCGAGGCCGCGATGGTAACAACCGAAGGACAGGAGAAAGGCGAGATCATCGACATCAGCGATGCCGAAGACAAGGGGCTGCCGACGACGACGGCGGCCTGTCCGGAGTGTGACAACGACCGCGCCTACTGGTATATGCAGCAGATCCGTGCGGCCGACGAAAGCGAGACCCGCTTTTTCGTGTGTACCGAGTGTGAACACAAGTGGCGCGAGGACGACCACTAGATGGACATCCCCCGGCCAGCCGTTCCGAGCGACCACCTGGCCGGCTGGCAGGAGACTGACGCCAGCGTCGAGGAAGCGTTTTCGACGCCGGTTGTGACCGTTTATACGCATACGGTCGTGTTTGAGGAGACCGAGGCACGCGAGCGGATTCGCGCCCAGACCGGCTGTGATCACCCCTGGCAGTTCTTTTTTGTGAGTCGCATTCGGCTTGCACCGCCACGCGACCCAGGGCCGGTGCTGACAAAGCTGGTGCGACGCAAGGCGGCCGCTGGCTTCACCGACCGCCTCGCCGACCGCGGTATCGAACAGGTCACCGAACGCGGTCGACGCGACAGATTGATCGGCGACACCGACGGACTACTTGTCACCTACGGCGGGCTGGTTCGACGATCGGTTCAGGATCGTGATCCCACCGACTCCTCGGCTGTTGCCGACGAGCGCACCGATGTCTCCAATCGCACTGACGATACCGCGCCCGCGCTGTTGTCGGTGCCGATCACCGCCGTCCTTGGTGTCTGGGCGGCCGATGGAGACTACCACGTTGCCGGCGGTGGTACCCCAGCGGGGCCGCCCGACAGCGGCCCCTCAGACGTTGTCGACGCCGTCGCCGAGACAGTCGATCCAACAGCAGCCCGTGAGACTCTTCTTGGGCTGATCGATGCCTGCGGCCAGGTCGGATAATCACGTGGGCTACCTGTCGAGTATCACCTGACAGCAGGCGCGAGCGGCAGCGATGTGTTCGTCGGCACTCTCGTCGCCGGTCGCATCGGCCTCAGCTAACAGCCCGGCGACCTGCTGGACTCGCTGCCGTCTGGTCGTCGGATCGATCTCGTCGCTGGCTGCATCCTGTGCCACTGCTTCGGCTTCGCCAAGCCATCGATTGGTTGCCGGTGGGATCGGTCGCTCGGCCGTGGCAGTCAGATGGGCAGCCAACGCATCGCTTGCGGCTGCGGGGTCTTCTGGGGGCGTTTCTGGTGGTTCCATACACCTCGTCGTCGGGGGAGCCGTGTAATCGTATTGGCTCCCGTTGCGATCCAGATGCAGCATCGTTTCGTTGTCGGCAGTCGATCAGTGCGGTTTTATATGTGGTGTCAGTAGCGAACAACCATATGACTGAGACGCCGTCTGTGAGTCGACGACGACTGCTTGCCGCCGGCGGTGTCGGCCTTGGGTTGGCCGCTGCCGGCTGTATGGCACCGGGATCAGAGCGACGCGCCACCGCTTTCCTGCAGCTATCGGAGGACGCACAGGCCGAACTGCAGACACAGAACCAACGGCTCAGACAGGAGCTTCAGAACGGCAGCATCTCCCGACAGGAAGCTGGCCAGCAGGTTTCGGAACTCCGCGGCGAGCTCACCGACGAGCTTGTCGACAGCGCGACCACAGAGGCCGAATCGCTCGGACTGACTGTTGAGGATTCGATCACTCCACCAAGCGGCTCACCGCTGCTGCTCGTGTCGGGATCTGAGAGTGCGCTCCTCGATTATATGAACGTCGACATGGTTACCGGTCTGACTAGCCCTGACCAGTTCGAAGAACTCCAACAACAGCGGGCCCAAGCAGCAAATCAGACTACCCAACCAACCGGCTAACCGCGGACGGTTGCACGCCGCTGGTGCCGACACCGATCTTTTTTGCGTCCGCCGCGCCGACGTGGGATGATGACTGATCCACTGCGTCGTAATCGATTGGCCGAGGAAGGCAGCCCGTATCTTACCCAACATAAGGACAATCCCGTCAACTGGCAGCCGTGGGATGAGACCGCTCTGGAAGCAGCCAAAGCACAGAACAAGCCGATCTTTCTGTCGATCGGCTACTCGGCGTGTCACTGGTGTCACGTCATGGAGGAGGAGAGCTTTGCGGACGACGCTGTCGCCGAGCGGCTCAACGAGGATTTCATCCCGATCAAGGTCGACCGCGAGGAACGACCGGATATTGACAGCATCTATATGTCGATCTGCCAGCGCGTCACCGGCCGCGGCGGCTGGCCGTTGACGGCGTGGCTCACCCCCGAAGGCAGTCCGTTCTATATTGGCACCTACTTCCCGAAGGAACCACAGGGACAGATGCCGGGCTTGCTCGATCTTCTCGACAAGATCGCAGCCTCATGGAACGATCCCGAGGAGCGAAGCGAGATGCAAACCCGCGCCGAGCAGTGGGTTGACACCGCCCGCGACAAGTACGACACCCCCGACGCCGACGGCACAGGCGAGGTACCGGGCGACGACACCCTCGACAGCGCGGTTCGAACCGCACTCCGTTCGGTTGACGACGCGTACGGCGGCTTCGGCTCCGATGGCCCGAAGTTCCCCCAGCCGGGGCGGCTCGATCTACTGTTGCGCACAGCGGGTCGCAGCGGCACCACCGACGCACTAACGGCGGTGACGGCAACGCTTGATGCGATGGCTGACGGCGGGATGTACGACCACCTTGGCGGTGGTTTTCATCGGTATGCGACCGACCGTGAGTGGACGGTGCCGCACTTCGAGAAGATGTTATACGACAACGCCGGGTTGCCACCGCTGTATCTCGCTGGCCACCAACTCACCGGCGATGAGGGATACGCTGAGACTGTCGATGAGACGCTAGCGTTTGTCGAGCGCGAGCTCACACACCCCGATGGCGGTTTCTACAGCACGCTTGATGCCCGAAGCGGCGACGAGGAGGGATCGTTCTACGTCTGGACGCCTGCGGATGTTCATGCCCACCTCGATGACCCGGCGGCGACGCTGTTCTGTGAGCGCTACGGTGTGACCGACGGTGGCAACTTCGAGCGCGGGACGACCGTGTTGAACGTCTCAACGACGATCGACACACTCGCCGACGACCACGACCTTACGACTGATGTGGTTACCACCAAGCTATCCAACGCCTGCGACACACTGTTTGCGGCTCGCGAGGAACGAACCCGACCGCCACGCGACGAGAAGATCTTGGCCGGCTGGAACGGGATGATGATCTCGGCGTATGCGGACGCCGCACGCATTCTTGACGCCGATTATGCCGGGCCGGCCCGTGACGCACTGGACTTTGTCACCGACCACCTCCTCGACAACGAGACAGGCCGGCTCCAACGGCGGTTCATCGACGGCGATGTTGCCGGCGAGGGGTATCTGGAGGATTATGCCTTCCTTGCCCGCGGCGCGTTCGACCTGTATCAGGCGACCGGTGACCTCCAGCCCCTCAGTGTCGCGCTTAATCTCGCCGAGACGATCGTCTCAGCGTTCTGGGACGCGGAGACAAAAACGATCTATTTCACCCCCGATGACGGCGAAGAGTTGGTGACACGCCCACAGGAACTCACCGATAGCTCGACACCATCGAGTCTCGGCGCGACCGTTGATCTGCTCTGTGAGCTTGATGGCTTCGTTGCCGACGCCGACTACCGAGAGATCGCTGGTGAGGTGTTGGCGACCCACAGTAACCGCATCACCGGGAATCCGCTCCAACACGTCTCGCTGACGCTGGCGGCTGATCGCTACACCAATGGCGGTGCGGAACTCACCGTTGCGGCCGACGATCTCCCGACCGACTGGCGTGAGACGTTGGCCGACCGCTACCTGCCGGGTGTCACACTAGCCCACCGCCCCCCGACAGAATCAGAACTCCAAGCGTGGCTTGACGAACTCGGGCTGGAGGCCGCGCCGCCGGTTTGGGCCGACCGGGAAGCTATCGACGGCGAGCCAACAGTCTACGCCTGTGAGTCGTTTACCTGTTCGCCGCCGCAGACGGCGTTGGAACCCGCGCTGGAATGGCTTGAAACGAACCGGTAGCTGTGGAGGACGTAGCGGTCGTGGCTAACGCCACCGGAACCGTCGTTACGCAGCATACGACCGACTCCCAGCCGCTGGGCGTCGATACCGTGAGCCACTGACGGCGCGCAACAAAGCTACTTATGTACGTTGATGAGGGTAAGGTAACTGTTGATGGCCACCACTCGCTGGGTTCAGCACGCCGGGGGAACCCGATGATTCCGCTTGTCGGTGAGGGTGGTACAAACATGCTGTTGATCGTCGCGGTTATCCTCGGCTTAGGCGTCACATCACAGGTGCTCGCAGACCGATTTCGTGTCCCTAGTGTTCTCTTTTTGATTCTGTCCGGCGTTGCCGTCGGCCCAAAAGGGCTCTCGATTGTCACGCAGGATGTCTTCGGTGGGGCTCTCACAACGATCGTTGGGCTGAGCGTGGCAATCATCGTGTTTGAGGGCTCGTTTCATCTTAAGATCGAGAAACTGCGTGAATCACCCTCCGCAGCACTCCGGCTGATCACAGTTGGGGCCGCGCTCTCCTTTATCGGCACAACGCTTGCTATCCGGTTCTTTCTCAACACTACCTGGGGGATCGCGGCACTCATCGGGGCCTTACTTATTGCCACTGGGCCAACAGTTATTACACCAATTCTCGCGGTCGTCCCGGTGCGTGATCGCGTTGCTGCCGCCCTTGAAACCGAAGGCATTGTCAACGACGTGACAGCGGCAATCCTTGCGGTTGTAATCTTCAAACTCCTCGCAGCACAGGGGGCAACACCGCTGGCGTATCTGACTGATTTTATCGAGCGATTGAGCGTCGGTGTCTTCATCGGGCTCGTTATCTCGGCGATCTTGTGGTTTCTCCTCACCCGTGTGCGGACGCCAACGGGCTGGACGCCACAGAACGCCCGGTTGCTGACGCTTGTTGGCGCGATTGTGGCCTACAGTGCCGCGGATACGATCGTGACCGAATCCGGGGTTGCGGCGGTGGCAACCGCTGGGATCGTCCTCGGAAACGTTGGCCTGCCGTATGAGGCCGAGATCGAGGAGTTCAAGGGCGATATCACGATCATCGTCCTCTCGTTTGTCTTTATCGCCCTTGCCGCGTTGATCGAGTTTGAGACCCTGCTGGATCTTGGGCTCGCTGGACTGGCTGTTGTCGCGGTGGTCGCCCTCGTTTTGCGACCGCTGTTAGTGTTTCTGTCAACGACCGGCGATCGGTTCACCCGCGGTGAAAAACTGTTTATGAGCTTTGTTGGCCCGCGTGGGATTATCCCCGCCAGCGTCGCCACGCTGTTTGCGATCCAACTCGGAACGCCGGCGGCCCCCTCGAACCCGGAGGGCGCGAGTATTCTTGCAGGCACGGTCTTTCTGGTGATCCTGCTTACAGTTGTCTTTGAGGGCGGGTTTGCACGACAGCTTGCGGAATGGTTCAACGTGATTCCAATGCGTGTACTCATCATCGGCGGCGGACGTGTCGGTACAGAACTGGCTGAACGACTCGAAGAACGCGGCGAGAATGTCGTGATCATCGAGGAGCGAAAGTCGGCGGCCGAGGCCCTTCGTAATAAGGGGCTCAGTGTACGGGAGGGTGACGGCACAAACGTTGAACTGCTGCGAAAAGCCGGGGGTGAGCAGTCGAAAACGATCGTCGCGGCCACCGGCGACGACGATACCAACCTGCTTGTGGCACAGCTTGCGGAATCGACGTTTGACACCGAGACGGTCATCACCCGCGTCAACGAGCCGGACAACGTCGATGCCTTCGAGGAGCTTGGTGTCAAGACCATCTCGTCGTCGGCCTCGACAGCGTGGGGGATCGACAACCTCATCGAGCGGCCGGCGATGTCGCGGTGGATGACGGAACTTGGTCGCAGCGGCGACGTCCAGGAGGTTGAGGTGACCGACGAATCGCTGGCCAGCAAAACGATCAGCGATGTCAACGAGACGCTCCCCGAAGGCTGTATCGTCGCACTCGTTAGCCGCGACGAGGAAAACACCGTGCCGGAAGCCAGCCTCAACTTGGAGTACGGCGATCACCTGACGATTCTCGGTCGGACGGAGTCGGTACATGAGGCGATCGACCAGTTGCATCCACACGACTGACACCACCCCCAACCCGAGACAGCCATGCTGGTGTTGCCTCGTTACTGACGCCTCACCGCGCTGTGTTTGCATTTTCACCGACGGGATCCCGACTGTGTCGGCTCGTTTCGCGACTACCCCTGGGATTTAATACGAGCTGTCAGGTACGTGTGGGTAAATATGTCACACAACATACGAAGACGGGATGTCCTGAAAGCATTGGGTGCAAGCGGAACGGTCGCGCTGGCTGGCTGTGCCGGCAACGGCGGCGGCGATGGCGGCGGTCGAACGCTCAGCCAAGGTGTGTTGATGCCGCTTTCCGGTGGGCTCGGCAATCTCGGCCAGCCGATCCGTGACGGCGCGACGCTCCCGTTCACGCTGCTTGAGGGGAACACCGAGTTCACCATCGACAGCCAGGTCGAAGATACACAGACCGATCCCAACGCCGGCCAGACGGCCGCAAGCGCGCTCGTCGACGCTGGCTACCCGGCTGTCACCGGTGCGGCTGGTTCCGAAGTTACGATTCAGGTCGCAGAGAACGTGTTTATTCCGAATAGTGTCGTCGGCTGCTCGCCAGCCTCAACGTCGCCAGCGATTACTGACCTCGACGACAACAACCTTATTTGGCGAACCCCGCCGACCGACGCCTTGCAGGGCGAGGTGCTGGCACAGGTCGCCAGCGAGAACATCGGCGCGTCGACGGCGGCGACGCTGTATGTCAACAACTCCTACGGACAGCTTCTCTCCGAGAGCTTCGCCTCGGCGTACGGCGGAACCGTGCAGAACCAGGTTTCGTTCCCAAAAGGTGCGAGTTCCTACAGCTCGCAACTGAGTCAAGCCCTCAGCGACGATCCGGGTGTCGTCATCGTTATTGGTTACCCAGAAAGCGGCGTCCAGTTGTTCCGCGATTTCTACTCGGAGTACGCCGGCGAGACCCCGTTCCTCGTCACCGATGGCCTTCGAGACTCGGCCCTGCCGAGCGATGTCGGCAACGCGATGTCGAACGTGCAGGGCACCGCACCGCTTGCGGCCGGCCCCGGCAATGAGTTCTTTACCACCGAATATCAGGACGCCTACGATTCAGAACCCGGCGTCTTCACCTCACAGGCCTTTGACGCAACGGCCGTCTGCCTGCTTGCCAATGCCGCCGCCGGCGAAAACAGCGGCCCGGCAATCGCCGAGCAGATGCAGGCCGTCGCCAATCCTGGCGGCGAGGAAGTGACACCATCAACGCTGGCTGACGGGCTAGCGATGGCTGCTGAGGGTACCGAGATTCAGTACAAGGGTGCCTCCAGTGCGGTTGACTTCGACGACAACGGCGACCTCAAGGCCGCAACCTACGAACTGTTCGGCTTCCAGGAGGGCGGTGGGGTCGAGACCATCGAGGAAATCGCGTTCTCCGCGTAAGCCCGCGTCTTAGCCGCCGAGGAACTGCTTTCTGACCGCCGGATCGTTCAACAACGCGTCGCCGTCCTCCTCGTAGCGATTTTTCCCTTGGACGAGGACGTAGCTGCGGTCACAGCGTTTGAGTGCCTCCTTTGCGTTCTGTTCGACCATGAGGATCGCCGTCCCATCGTCGTTGATGCGGTCGATCCGGTCGAACATGTCGTCGACGAGGTCGGGCGCGAGGCCGGCACTCGGCTCATCGAGCAACAGCAGGTCAGGATCGAGCATCAACGCCCGCCCCATCGCCAGCATCTGCTGTTGGCCACCCGACATCGTGCCCGCCTTCTGGCCCTGTCGCTCTTCTAAGATGGGGAACCGGTCGTAGACGGCCTGCATGGCGTCGTCGGGTACGCTATCGAGTACATACGCGCCCATTTCGAGGTTTTCTGTGACCGACAGCGACGGGAAGACGTTGTCCGACTGCGGCACGTAGCCAATTCCGTGGTGGATGATCTCTTCGGGGCGGAGCCCGTGGATCGGTTCATCGTTGAACTCGATTTGACCGCCCATGTATGTCGTCAGCCCGAAGACCGATTTCATCGTCGTCGATTTGCCCGCGCCGTTTGGCCCGACGATCGTGACGTACTCGCCGTCGGCGACATCGAGGTCAACGGTTTCGAGGATTTGGAGGTCGCCGTAGCCGGCGTCTAGCGACCGAACACACAGCAGGCTGTCGTCGTAGGTCGCCACCTCGGTGGTTGCGGTCGTCTCACTCATCGTTGCTCACCAAAGTAGGCATCGACAACGCGCTCATTGTTCCGGATTTCCCCGGGACGACCCTCGGCCAAGACGTGGCCCTGATGCATCACAATAACGGGATCACAGTGCTCCATGATGATGTCCATGTCGTGTTCGACCAACAGAAAGGTCAGCCCCTCCTCGGCTCGCAGTTGGTTGATGCGGTCGAGCAGCTTCGCCTCTAGGGTCGGATTGACGCCGGCAAACGGCTCGTCCAACAGCAGCATGTCCGGGTCGGTCATCAGCGCGCGAGCCAACTCCAGCAGCTTTCGTTGGCCGCCGGAGAGATTGCCGGCCTGCTCCTCGGCGAGGTGGTCGATCTCGAAGAACTCAAGGGATTCCCACACCGCCTCGCGCAGCTCGGTTTCCTCCTCGATCACACCATCTCTGAACGGCGGGAGTACCGACCGGTAGAGGGCCTCGCCCTGCTGTCGCTGTGGGGCGAGCATCAGGTTTTCGAGGACGGTCATCTCGGCCAACTCGCGGGCGATCTGGAAGGTTCGCACGAGCCCGCGGTTGACGATAGCGTTCGGCGCACGGCCGGCGATATCCGACCCGTTGAAGTAGACCGCGCCGCCGGTCGGCTCCTGAACCCCGGTAATGCAGTTGAACGTCGTCGATTTCCCCGCGCCGTTCGGCCCGATCAACCCGGTCAGGGATCCATCGGCAACTTCGAACGACGCCCCATCGACGGCGGTGATGCCGCCGAACTCTTTACGCAGGTTTTCGACGCGGAGCGGTGGTTCTTCACCGCTGTCTCCGGCGGCGTTGATGGCGGCGGAATCTTCACCGACACCATCGACGGCTGACTCGCTACTCATCGTCGACACCTCCCTCGGGGGCAGTTAGATCCGACCCGGTTTGTTCTGCTGCTGTGTGGCCCTCACTAAGATTGACCGCCGCAGCCGTCTCGGTGCGGTGGCCGAGCAACCCCTCGGGGCGATTTTGCATCAGATAGACCAACAACACACCGACGAAGACAAACCGGAGCGCGGGGAGCCGTTGGTTCAGGATGTAGCCCAATAGGGGGGCGATCTCGCCGGCTGCGATCGGGCCGACCGCGGCGATGAAGTTGTTGGGGTCGGCCTGGATCGAAAACGTCTGTTCGATGATGTTTGGGAGATACTGCGGCAACAGGAAAAGCAGGTTGGCGAAGACTGCCCCACCGAGGACGCTGCCGGTGTTCGAGCCAGCCCCGCCGATGATGACCGCAATGAAGATGTAGAAGGTGAGCTCGGGGCGGAACGCCTGCGGGTAGACCGCGCCGGTGCCAAACCCTTGCCAGAGCACGCCGGCCAGCCCCATCAGCGCGCAGCCGAGCATGAACGTCTTGATTTTGAAGCGGTTGGTGTCCTTGCCGAGTGATTTGGCGACGACCTCGTCTTCCCGGATCGCCTTGAGCACGCGACCGAACGGCGAGTTGCCGACGCGAGCCAACAGCGTGTAGACGAGGAACACAACGACTGCAAGCACCAGCCCGTAGGTGAGGTCGACGATGACGGCACTCCGCACGACGCCGAATACAGCCTCAAAGAAACCAAAGATAGCGGCCCCGATCGGCGTTGTTCCTGACGCCGCACTACTCGGATCGACGTAGTAGATCGCCTGAACGGGGTTGCTCGGGACGGTACCGATGCCGCTGGCCCCGCCGGTGCCGAGAGCAATACCGCCGGGCAGCGTGAACGTGCTAAACGCCGGGGAGTTGTAGGTCAACCGGATGATCTCAGAAATGGCGACCGTGACAATGGCGAGGTAGTCGGCGCGCAGCCGGAGGGCCGGCAACGCGGTCACGAGCCCAACAAGTGCGGCCGCGAGCATGCCGCCGACGATCCCGACCGCGACCGGGAGACCGAGGCCGGGCGGCGAGCCTGTCGGCGGCGCGGTCAACATCGCCATCGTATAGACGCCGACGGCCATGAAGCCAGCAATCCCGATATTGAACAGTCCGGCGTACCCCCAATGGAGATTTAACGCGAGAACGATCAGCGCGTAGACCGCGGTGAAAAAGGTAACCTGGCCGAGAATCGAGATGAGGCCCGCGACATCGTAGTTGAGAATCGCGCCGATCCCCAGAAAGAGCAGGTAGAACGCGGCCATCGCTGTGAGAACGAGTGCGGCATCGGAGCGTTCGAGCAGCTCGCGGAACTGCGTGAGCCGACCGGTCTGGAACTGATCGCTGCTCATGCGGTACTCACCCCGCCGAAGATACCCTCTGGACGGAACAACAGCACAAAGATCATCAGCCCGAAGGCGACGGGCTCGGCAAAACTGGAGAGATCGCCGGTCAGCCAGATCAGCGACAGCCGACTCGCCAACCCGATGACGAGACCACCGACGATCGCGCCGTACACTGAGCCGATCCCGCCCATGATGACGGCAGCGAAAATCAACAGTAGCAGCAACCAGCCGAGATCATAAGCGATGGTGCCCTGTGTAAGGACGACGAGGTAGCCGGCCGCGCCGGCCAGCCCACCGCCGAGAATCCACGTTGTTCGGATCACGCCCTCGACCGGAATTCCGGTCACCTGTGCGAGATCGCGGTTGTCGGCCATCGCCCGCATCGCCTTGCCGAGCTTGCTTCGCTGTAAGAGGAGATGGACGCCGACCATCAACACGAGAGCGATGACGACGATTGTGAGCTCGTGGGCGTTGATGACGACGCCGCCGATGTCGTAGGACGGAACCCGACTAATGTCGGTGACGCCCTGTCGACCACTATAAAAGAAAAAGACGATTAGATACCGGAGTGCGAAGGCGACCCCGATACTTGCGATAAGCAGTGTGATCCCGTCAGCATCACGGATCGGCCGGTAGACTGCCCGATCGATCAGCAGCGAGATGCCGACCGTGAAGCCGACGGCGACGACGAGCCCGGCGACGATGCTGAGAGGGGTGTTTGTGATACTGACGCCGACATCGCCGGGGGCAGGGCCGTCACCAGCCCCGATGAGCAACAAGCCACCGGCGGCATACCGATCAATGCCAGCCAAGAGATAGGCAACGGCCCACCCTGAGAATGCACCCCACGAGATGTAATCGCCGTGAGCGAAGTTCGCAAATCCAAGGATGCTGTAGGTCAATGAGAGGCCGATCCCAGCCAGCCCGATGAGTAGCCCGATCACCAGCCCGTCCCAGACAAACCCGCCGAACCGCGCGGCAGTGAGGCCGTCGCCGAGCAGCTTTCCGAGGAGGTCACCGACCAACAGCAGAGTGGCGACCGCGACGACCACAAGCCCGGGTTGGTCGCGTAGTAGGTGTCGACCGCGTGCGTATAGCTCCATTCGTTCGCCCGGAGAACAGCAGTGGTGATAAAAGAATCTTCCCACGGTTTGTGTGGTGATCGCCGGCTTGCTACGGTGGTGCGATGGCCGGTCGACCCCAAGAGACTTTTTATGCCCCGCACCCTACGGATTGATACTTGAATGACGGATCACGAATCCCGTCCTCCCGGCGCCGATCCCGAAGCCGACCTCGCGTGGTGCCACGAAGCGGTGCAAGGGGTTTCCCGCACGTTCGCGCTGACGATCGACGCGTTGGACGAACCCATGTCGACACACATCTGTCTGGGGTATCTTCTCTGTCGTGTCGCTGACACGATTGAGGACGCAAACCACATCCCACCTGCCACACAGGCCGACCTCCTCCATACGTACGATGCGGCGATCGACCCTGAGGTCGACACCGATATCGATGCGTTTCGCTCGGCCGTCGACGAGTGGCTACCCCCCCGCGAAGAGCAGTCGGATGACTGGATTGTCGTCGACGAAGCCCCCCGTATCGCTGCCGCCTTTGGGGAACGGCCAGATGATGTGCAAGCAGCGATTATTCCACCGGTGCGCGAACTGGTCGACGGGATGGCGATGTTCGTCGAGCGACACGCCGATGCTGGCGGGCTCCGGATCGACGACGGCGAGGAGCTTGAAGAGTACTGCTACTATGCCGCCGGCACCGTTGGAACGCTCATCACGAACCTGTTGACCCGCGGCGAGATCGCCGCCGACCGCCGCCAACAGCTGTATGACACAGCTGTCGATTTCGGCCTGCTGCTACAGTTGGTCAACATCTCAAAGGATGTCTACGACGATTACACCGAGGAGAACAACGTCTACCTGCCGGCTGAATGGCTCGCCGAGGAAGGTGTTGATCAGGAGTCTGTCGTCGATCCTGACAACCGAGAGGGTGCGGCGACCGTCGTCAGCCGCACGGTCAGCCACGCCCGGTCGTTCCTTGATGATGCCGAACGCTATCTGCAGGCGATGCCGCTGCGACACGGCAACACCATGGCGGCGTGGGGGGTGCCGTTCCTGCTTGCGGTTGGGACGCTTCGTGAGCTCCGAAGCCGCCCGGAAGATGCCCTTACTGACCGGGGTGTGAAGATCTCCAGACAGGAGGTCGGCGCGGTGATGACCGCGATGCACGGCGAGGGTGGCGACTCCTTGCCTGAGCTTCGCGAACTGATCGCCGCCCAGCCGTACCATACCGCGGTCTCGAACGCCGACTAGCCCAAATCCACGCGCTTTTGTTGGTGCTCCCGGAAGGTCAGGTATGAGCTTTGAGAAAGACGATACCGTGGTGCTGGACGACAAACACAGCGACTATGACGGCGAAACGGGCACGATCACGCAGGTCGTCGAGAACATGTTTGGCGATGCAACCTACATGATCAGCTTTGCGGACGGCCAAGAAACAGGTGTTCCCGAGGATGATCTGGCGGCCGCCGACGCCGCGGCTGACGACGCCTAAAGCCACGGAGTTTTTACTACCACACGCACAACGGATCGGTACCACCGAACCGGCAACACTGGCTCGGTCGTCCGGCGACACGACGGCTGCGGTGACACGCTACTCCGGCCGTCGTGTCAGCCGCTGTGGTATGACCTATGGATAATCAACTCCCACCGATTGGCGGGCACGAGACGATCACGCAAGCGGTACCATCCGTCTGTGCAGCGCCCGTTGGCCGGTGGAGGTGTTCCGGACGCGGCCGAGTGCGCCACCGCAGTGCCATTTGGAACGACTCTAACTGGTGACCTAATGACCTCAAACACGACCGAATCACGGGTATTGGCGGCGATCGATGAGCGGCGCAGCCGCATCAACGAGGCCATCGACGAGGAACTGCCGCTGCAAACGCCGGAACGCCTGTATGAGGCCTCCCGATACCTGCTGAAAGCCGGCGGGAAGCGACTTCGGCCAACGGTCACGCTGCTGGCCGGTGAAGCGCTTGCCGATGTCGAGCCAGCCACCCGGGACTACCGGGCATTTCCGACCCTGTCCGGTGCTGAGATCGATCTGATGCGGGCGGCGGTGTCACTGGAGGTTATCCAATCGTTCACGCTGATCCACGATGATATCATGGATGACGACGACCTCCGACGGGGCGTGCCCGCGGTGCACAATGAGTACGACACCTCGACGGCGATTCTTGCCGGCGACACGCTGTACTCCTCAGCGTTCGAGATCATGGCCGACACCGGCGGCCAGCCGGCCAACGCGCTGGCAGCGATGCGACTGCTCTCCTCGACCTGTACGAAGATCTGTGAGGGCCAAGCCCTCGATATCGCCTTCGAAACCCGAAGCGACCTGCTGCCGGCGGAGTATCTGGAGATGGTCGAACACAAGACTGCTGTCCTCTACGGGGCTTCCGCAGCCGTTCCAGCCGAGCTACTGGGTGCCGACGATGAGGTGGTTGAAGCGATGTACCAGTACGGCATCGAGTCCGGACAGGCTTTCCAGATCCAAGACGATGTGTTGGATCTCACCGTCCCAAGCGAGACACTTGGCAAACAACGCGGCTCGGATCTCGTCGAGGACAAGGAGACGCTGGTCACGCTGCATGCCCGCCAGCACGGTGTCGATGTCGACAATCTGCTTGAAACCGACAGCGTCGAAGCGGTCACCGAAGCCGAGATCGACGACGCCGTCGCCGAGCTGGAGGCCGCTGGCAGCATCGACCACGCCCGCGAGACCGCAGCTGAACTCACCGAACGCAGCAAGCGTCGGCTCTCGGTGCTTCCTGACAACGATGCCCGCGGACTGCTGGAGGATGTCGCCGATTACCTGATCGACCGCGGCTACTGAACGGCTGTTTTTGCTGGACACGAGGTGTTTCGACCACGGTCGATGACATCCTCCACGCCGTGAACGGCGCGGTTTCCCCCGTGGGAGTCTCGGCTAGGCCGATTCCCCGGCGGCAAGATTCCCGTCGCTGGTGACAGTACTCTGGTCTGTGCGCTGTTGTTTGGGACGATGAGAGTGTGATGTCTCCAGCCACTCATGGCTGTCCCACTCCAACCGCACGGGCCGTGCCATCGGCCTGACTGCCTGTTCTGTCTGCCGCGCTAAGAACGTCTCACTAGCGGTGAGATCGGCGTGTCCTTCAAACCCACACTGGCACATTAACAAGTCCTCACGCCGGTGTGTTCGATTTGTTGACCCACACCGCGGACACTCTTGACTCGTCCACGCTTCTGATCGGACTTCAACAGCGATCCCGTATTCTTCGGCGGTCGTAGCCAGCCGCCCGGTGAACTGCTTGAACGCCCAGAAATTGTGCGTCTTGGCGTTTGTCTCGACCGACCAGTGCGTGTCAAGTACGTCGGTCAGACCGCCGATATACACCGTGTCAACGCCCTCATCGTATAACCGTTCGGTCAAGTCACGACACAGTGCGGCTTGGGCATGATCGCGGCGGCGAGTACGTTGGTGATACAACTGCCGGATACGCTGGCTGGTGTACCGGCCTTCTTTGAGTTTGGACTGCAAGCGGGCGATCTCTCGCGTCGTGTCACGGAAGCGGTCGAACAGCTCACGGCCTTCATACAGATATTGCTCACCGGTCGTTGTAGTGCAAGCAACGAGGTTGTTCGCGCCAATATCCAGAGCGGCCGATTCCTCGGCCAGTGGAGTTGCCTGTGTATCGTCAGAAACAGTCACAGGCTGCGAAGCTCTGAACACCTCATCTGTCTCGTCGTACCACAACTCAAGGCGGCTTTGCTCGTCATACTCAGGCCAGTTAGGGTCGCCAACGATTTCGAGTCGGAAGCGGCCTTTCGGGCTGCTGTGTTTGTCTCGCAGTTCCTCGCCAACGACAAACTCAAGCCGGGATCGGTCGCCCCACTCAACAGTGTAAGCGTCCTTGCGGATTACTCCCTTGAGAACACGCCCGTCGTCCTCGTTGCCACGGAATCCCGGCGGTTCCGGGTGTTCGGTGACTTGCTGGTTGTCAGGATCGTGGAACTGCTCTTTGAGTCGGAAGAATGACCGCCATGCCTCACTGTTTTTTGCAATCACTTGCTGGGCGGTTGAGGCACCGAGGACGCCTTTGTACTGGCCTTCGAGCTGGCCGGTATCGGCGTCCCATACGTCTTCGCCCTCGAAGCCGTCTTCGTCGTTATATCGTATCAACCGCTGGTAGTTGATCTCGTTCCAGAGCGCGGCCGAAGCGTCCAACACTTGCCGTAGCACTTGCTCATCGTCGCCGGTGAGCGGGCGCACGGCGAAAGTGTTGGTGCGCTTCACGACAACAGATTATTATACTTTTAGTCTTAAAGTCTTTTCGTATGCGACCAAACATCGATATATCACACACGCTCGGTGGTCGAGTCAAAGACTATGCAGAAGCGAACGATCTAGACCTCTCAGAAGCCTACACAGCGGTTCTAAAAGCAGGGTTAGAATCATTGGAGACTCAGGAGTAGCAGCGGTGCGGTGGATGGTTCAGTGGAGCGCACGCGATTCACGCCCGCCCTGTTCGGCGTTCGGTTCCGATAGAGGATCGGAACACTCCCGCCTCACGGTAAGGGCGGGACTCTCTCGTTGTATTAGGTAGTCCGTCGTCGACAATAGTGGTGTTTCTATGTTAGCTGAGACCGGCGGTGGGCAACCGGGTCTCACTCCAGTTTTGTCGCGGCGTCCTGTTGGAGCAGCACCTCAGCGTTAGTGGTGGGCAGCGTCACGACATCCTCCGCTTGCAGCGTGTATTCGCGCTCGTCGACCCCGAATATCGTCCCGATATCGTCGGTGATCCGCACCACTGTCCGCGGTGTTGGATCGGCAGCCGCGGCGACCGATTCGGCCGTTGCGTCGGCTTCTTCCTGCGTTGATTGCTGGGCCACCGAGCCGTCTGCCGTTGACTCAGCGGCCGCCTCTGGCTGTGTCATCGCGGCTGTGGCTGTTGTTCCGGCTGCGGACGATTCAGTCGGCGGCGAGTCAGTCGACGATGATTCGGTCGTTGTTGGCTCGGGCTGTGGTGCTGGCGAGGGCGATCCATCCGATTCAGGGGTTGCTGGCGACGCTGGCTGTGTTGTCGGTGGGTCGCTGGGCTGTTCGGACGGCACCGTGCTCCCGCCATCAGGCGTCGGGACGCCGTCGTCGCCGGTGGTGTCGGCCGGCGTCGTGTCGGCGATGGCGGCATCGCTGTCACCAGCGTACGCGGGGTCGCTGGGCGGCTCCGCGGCCGGTGATCGATTCTCCGTACTCGATTTGGAGTCGGTCGCCCCGCCCATCGCACCGGCTAAGACATCGTCGGCCTCAGTATCGGTTTCCGGTGGCGTCGGTTGCGATCCCGCATCGTGGGCGTTTGCGCCGCCGATTGTAGTCGGGTCGTCATCGGCTGTCGCCGGTGAGTTTGCCGGTGACTCAGCTGCTGGTGTCGATTCGGTCGGTGTGGATACCGGCGAGTCGGCGGTGTCGGTCGGTGGCGATATGTCAGCGTCTGTTTCGCCGGCCAGCACATCGAGGACGGACATCTTGTTCCGTTTGATCCGCGCGACGAGGTCGTCGAACAGCTCCTGTTCTTCGGTTGTCATCCCCTCCTCGCTGGCGGACATATCCGCGGCCGCAAACGAGGCGAGTTTGACGACCTTGCCGACGCGTCGCTCATAAAGGGCCTCAGCAACCTCTTCGGCGGTATCAAGCTTATCGGAGCACTGCCGTACCTCGTCATCGCTGAATGGGTTGTCGACCTGCTCGGCCCGGCGGTCGCGCTCGGCGCGCAGATCCTGAATGTAGGCCGCGACATCCTGATAAAACGAGTCCCGCAGCTGCTGGAGGCTGTCTTTCCGCCGTTCTTTGGACTGTACGGAGCGGAGTTCGTCAAGATTCATGCTGGGGCTTTGGCTGCGTCGCCGCGCGTCATCAGAAAGACGGCGACTGATTCCGGTACTGAATGCACACCGGGGTTCAACTTAATCGTGTCGCCACCGAGAGCCACTGCTTGGCTTGTCTCGACCTCGATTGAAACCTCTTGGGTGGTGAATCGCTCGGGTACCGCATCGACCAACGGCTTGAAGCTGTCGAGGTTCTTGCGGTCGATCGGTGTGACGACCAGCCCGCTCCCGCCGTGCAGCGACCCTGGCAATCGGATCAGGCGGTGGGTATCGGTCGTCACCGGTTCGTCGATCGGCGCGGCATGGTTGTCGACGACGCGGTCGGCCAAGGCGTCAGCCAACAGCCGAATCCCCGGCCCGCCGGCCTCCATGTTGCCCTGTTCGATCGCCTGTGGATTGGTCTTCAACGCCCCGAGAACGGTCTCCGCTCGTCCCTCGCCGATCCCGTCGAAGCTGGTGAGCCGATCGAGTGCGTCGGTCTCTGGGCAGTCTCGGAGCGCCGCTGTCAGCGACCGCAGTTCGTCGTGGACACGCCGCCCCCACCCACCCTCAGTGCGGAGCAGTCGCTGTGTCGCGCCACCCGCCGAGGCGGTGCGGATGAGCCCATCGGTGTCAAGACCGCGCCCGCGAACGTAGTCGACAATCTCCCCGCGAGCGTCGCTGTCCAGCGATTGAACTGAGTCGGTACGGGCGTGGACGTGATAGCCGCGGCCGCCCGAGAAGACGATTCGAAGGTCGGTAAAGCCAAAGTCGGCTTCAAGAAAGGAGAGCAGCCGCCGAAGGGCGTCCTTACACGCCGCCAGCATCTCCTTGTAGCTCGTTTCAGCCGGGTCGACGCCGGGGAGGTGATCGGCGTCAAGATCGAAGATGAGATCCGCGCCGCGCCACCCCTTTGCGCCCATTGTGCTCGCTCCCGGGTCGTCGTAACGGGCCGCCGAGAAGTAGACATGTCGTGGTGCGGTACGGGTCAGAAACCCGCCGATGTCACCGAGATCTAACTGCGACTGGTGGCGCACCATCGTCGTCCCCGACCCCGGCGTCCACGGGATATGCCCCCACTCGCGTTCGTTGGCCGCCGGCGGCAGCGGTAGCTCCGCTGCCCGGTAGTAGTCGGCAAACCGGCCGCGGAGATACTCCCGTGTGCGTTCGTCCATGCTGGTCAGCCGTTATCGGGGCCACCGCATATGCGTTGTCGTTTCCGGGCTGGCTTCACCGAGTGAAACACGGCCGCGGTGTTATCGATCGGTTGTCGCCAGTGACCCTGCGAGAAGACATGCTTATCCGGTCGCCGCCGGAATACATAGTACCCAGCACTAGATGGAATACCAGTGGCTGATCGATCGGGTTGATTCAGTTATCGTCAACCGATCAAAAACGGTCGTTCTCGGCTTTCTGTTGGTGACCGTTCTGTTTCTTGGCGGGCTTGGCTCGATTACGACCGAAAGCGGCCAAGAGCAGTTCATCGAGGATCTGCCCTCCTTTCAGGCGGTTGAAGACATCAACGAGGATTTCAGCGCGACATTTACCGAGGTGACGACGAGTACGACACTCGTCCAGGCGTCGGAGAATGTGCTCTCGAAAGCCGCGTTGACCGATATGCTGAAAACCCGACAGCGCATCGTCAACACGAACTCGTTGCGCGTTGATGAGGTGTCGACGCCGGCGATCACCGTCGCTGAGACGCTTGCTCCATCGGCGACGACGCCTGACGCGCAGCTGCGGGCGGTCGAACGCGCGACACCAACACAGATCGATGCGGCCGTCCGGGAGGCTGCTGTCGATGACGACGGCTTCACATCCAGTTTGAGCGATGATTTCAACCGCGAGTCGGCGTCGGCAACATCGAGTCGCGGCAGCGTCAGTCACCTCGCTGGCCCCGGTGAGGGTTCCGGCGGCGGCCCCGGTGGCGGCTCGGAGTATCCGCCGAACAAGGTTGATCGGATCAAAAGCGTCGTTACCGACGACGCCTCAAATATCTGGGTACAGGGGACACCGCCGAGCACCACGGGCACGACAACGAGTGTTGTATTGCCGGCTGCACTGCTGTTGATTATCCTGTTTCTGGCGGTCGCCTACCGTGATCCGGTCGATATCGCCATCGGGCTGTTGGCGATCGTGATGACGCTGTTGTGGACGTTCGGGTTTATTGGCTACGCCGGCATCCCGTTTGCCGTCCTGTTGATCGCGGTGCCGCCGATCCTCATCGCGATCGGGATCGATTTCGGGATTCACTCGATCAACCGCTACCGCGAGGAGCGGGTGACCGGATTAGGGATCTCCGAGTCGATGCTGCGAACGACCGATCAGATGTCGGTCGCCTTTGCCATCGTCGTCGGCACCTCCGCGATCGGCTTTCTTGCAAACGTCGTCAGCGCGTTTCCGCCGACACAGGATTTCGGGATCGTCGCTGCCGTTGGGATCGTCTTCACGTTCCTGATCTTTGGTGTCTTTGTCCCGGCGCTGAAGGTGACCGTCGACCGCGCCCGCCAGCGGTATCCGATCCCGACGTTTGCTACGACGCCACTGGGCTCCGAGCGGTCGCTGCTTGGTCAACTGCTGTCTGTCGGCGTCACCGTCTCGAAGCGCGGCCCGCTGGTCTTTCTGGTGTTGATCGTGGTTGCGACCGCTGCCGGTGGCGTTTACGCGACCGGCGTTGAGACGGGCTTTAGTTCGGAGGACTTCCAGCCCGCAGAGGAAACCCCGGCGTACCTCCAGTATCTGCCCGAACCGATCCGGCCGCCGGCAACATTCGAGTACGTCCGCATCAACAACTACCTTGATCGGAACTACCAACAGGACAGTCAGGTGCTGATGTATGTCGAGGGCTCGATGACGCGTGATTCCGCGCTTGAACAGATCTATCGTGCCAGTCAGTCGCCACCGGAGACGTTTCGAACCGAGGGCCGGCAGGCTGACACACAAAGCATTATCTCTGTTATCGAGGATCGCGCCGAGCGTGATCCGGAGTTTCGCGCCCTCGTTGATCGCAATGACCGCAACAACAACGGTATTCCTGACAGCAATCTCCCACGGATCTACGACGCGCTCTCGTCGGAGGACGGCGATCTCAGCACCTTCCTTGGCGAGGATCGCCGGAGCGCGCAGGTGATCTACACCGTTGACGGCGAGGCCAAAGATGACGTGGTCACCGCCGACGCCTACGCTGTCGCCGATCGGTTCCGGGCGACTGTACAGCCCACTGGCAGCGTCGTCATCTTCGATGAGGCGCTCTCGCTGGTGCTTGAGTCGGTGATCCAGAGCCTTATTCTCACGCTGGCCGGTGCGTCGGGCTTTCTCGTGGTTGCCTACTGGGTGATCGAGGGACGGCCGTCGCTGGGGGTGGTGAATGTCGTGCCGATCTTCGTCACCGTTGTCGCGCTTGTGGCTTCGATGCGCGCGGTTGGGCTGGCGTTTAACGCGATCAACGGAACGATCCTGGCGATCGCCGTCGGGATCGGCATTGATTACGCGGTGCACGTCGTCCACCGGTTTGCCGATGAGTATCACGACCGAGCACTGTATCCCGCTCTCCAGCGGACGGTTGTCGGCACTGGCGGCGCGCTCACCGGGAGTATGCTCACCACCGTCTTTGGGATCGGTGTGTTGGTGCTCGCGCTCAACCCTGCCCTCGGCGCGTTCGGCATCCTGATATCGCTGAGCGTGCTGTATGCGTTCCTGTCGTCGATTCTCGTGTTGCCGTCGACGATCGTTGTCTGGGCCCGGCTCACCGAACCTGAGGGGGTTCAGCTCCCGATAATCGAGGCGATCAGCGGCAGCGACACCGCCGAGTCGACGACGGCTGACTGACCGCCGTGGCCGACCGGAGCGTAAGACTAACTTCCCCTGCTTGCTATCTCACGACATGGACTGGCCACACGATCCCGACGGCGAGCAGGGTAGCGAGGGCCGCCGCGTCTACGGCCACGCCGTGATCGCCAAGAAGGTCGACGAGGAGGACGATTTCCCACTCGATGTCGATGCATTCGTCGCTGAGTACGGCGACGATCCGATCCGGATCGACCACGAGACTGTCGTGCCGCTGCGGGACATCTTTGAGCACATCGAGGCAGCGGAATTTGATGACATTATGACCATGCACAAGAAGGTCGGCACCGCGATGCGAGAGAACGATCTCTGGTTTTACGAAGGTGCCGATCAGTTCGCCCGCACGCGGTGAACGACCGCGCTGTGCTCGGCTATCTGGCACACGACAGCCAACACGCTTGCCCGCACTCTGTGTCTCAGCCCATGGAGGTGTCCTGTGAGTACTGACAACGCGATGCCTGTTGAACCCGCCACTGTTGCTGATATCGATGCGATCGCTGACTGCTGGGTCGCGTTGGCGGCCGATCAACAACAGCATGGCTCACGACTGCAGGCCGAGCCAAACCGAACATCGGCGACCGAGACAATCGCCCGCCATGTCGTCACCGATGGTGTCTATGTCGCCCGTGAGGACGGCATCTGTGGGTTTGTCATGTTCCATGTCGATGCCGGCACATACAGCCAGACCGAGCCGACCGGGACGATCACGACACTCTACGTTCGGCCGCCCGCCCGAAACAAGGGGCTCGGAACCCGACTGTTGGCGGCCGCCGAGCAGGCGTTGGCCGACCGTGGCGCGGCGACAGTCTCGATTGAGGCGTTGACCGCAAACGAGGCCGCCAGAGAATTTTATGATCGTCGTGGCTACGATCCCCATCGGATCGAGCTGCGAAAACGGATCGAAAACGATACACACTCAAAGGATGACCCGTAACTACCGACTGCGCTAGGAGAGCATGGGCGGTTCATGCACTCGACTTGTAATCGAGACTTCCGGGGTTCAAATCCCTGTCCTAGCTTTCCGTTTCTGTCCGTTCGTGGCCTAAGAGTTCCCTAAACAGCCCAACAACGTATTCGTGCATTGCCGTCGATAGACCGTCAACCCATGGTTCTGCGACGCCCGTACGGCCATCAACGCAGCCGGCGGCACAGCAGGCTGCCAGTAGTTCCCGTTCGGTCGATGGGTGGTGCAGCCGCGCTTGGCCGATCAGGTGTTCGAGCGCGGCAACGATCCCATACGCCCCCCAGTTTGAGACGCCAGCGACGACAAGGTGATCGACGGCGGTGGTGGCGGCAATCTGTTCGCCGTGCTTGATTTCGGCTTCGACGACCGACCGAATACCACCCATCCCGATCTCATTGCCGCCGTCGCCGACCGCGATCGTTGGGATCTCACGGTCACATGCCAGCGCAAACAGTGGATCCATCGGCGCGACGTGGGCTGTGATGTCGGTGCCCGTCATGCTTCGATATGTGTGGTCGGCCGTCCTCCCCGGTCGTTCGATAGCGATGACGGCCCCCGGCTCGTAGCGATCAAGGAGTGCTTCGCTGGTCGCTGTCGTCGTTACGTCCGGTGACACCGACTCGAACGGCAGGGTAGCAAGCTCACACACCTCAGCAGCCGCGTCGATCGGTGCCTCTACCCGTGGCTCGGCGACGATCACCAGCTTGGCACCGAGTTCCTGGAGCGCGCGCGCCAGCACAACCGTCCCTGGCGGGCCATCAGTTTCCGGCTGCCAATCCGGTGGAATCGGAAACCCCGTTGTCAACAACACAGCGTCACCGTCAGTTGCCACCTCCCGGAGCGTTTGTGCGGCGGCTTCGACCGGCGGTGTGTTGGGGTTCGCGGCAGCGTGTAACGCTCCGACGCCCCGCTCGCCGGGGTCAAACCGAAGGAAGTCATCAAGTGCCGCAAACATAGTCGTCATCGGGGCTACAGCGTGCTAAACGTAGCGGCAGCGGTGTCAGTTCGACGCGCTGGCGGCAGCGAGGGTTTCATCGCTGTCCGGCTCGCCATCACGTTTCTGTCGGTTTCGCACCACGAGGACGGCGAAGAGCCCAAAGCCGACCGCCCGGAGTGTCAGATCCAACAGCAACGCGTTCACCGAGACGCTTACCCCAACCAGTCCCACCAGGTCGAAAACGCTCTCTGAGATAAGCCGTGGAGCCATCAGCAGCAGCGAACTGAGCGCGAAGCCAGCCCGACCGGCCGCATCAACGCGGGTGTAGAGCGTCCCGATCACGGTTGCTCCGAGGGCGATCACCCCAAGGAAGACGCCGATTACGGGTACCAGAATCTCCGGCACCGAATAAGATAGTTCGGCCAGGTCGTTAAGCCCGACAACGCGGTACTGATCGCGGATCGGCAACTCGGCGGCGTTGGCCTTCTTTCGCAGCAGGACGACCCCCGGGGCGAGCACGAACGCGAAGGGGACAACCGCCTTGTTTAACGACAGCGAGAACGCCTTGACGCCGGTCTCGAAGGGATCGGATTTGGCAACGCCGCTGGCCGCGTAGGCTGCCACCGCCACCGGCGGCGTGATGTCGGCGATCACGCCAAAGTAGAGGATGAAGAGATGCGCCGCCAACAGCGGAATCCCGAACTCGACGAGCGGACTTGCCAACATCGAGATGAGGATGATGTAGGTCACCGTTGTCGGCATCCCCATCCCGAGGATGATGCTGGCGATGGCGGTCACCAACAGCATGACCACGATCGAGCCGCCCGACAGCGCGAGCAGCAGCGAGGTGAGGTTTGGGCCGAGCCCGGAGACGCTGATGACACCGGGAATGATACCGGCGGCGGCGACGGCGATGACGACCGGTACCGCGGTGCGGGCTCCCTCGTCCATTGATTTGACGACGAACGCGCCGAGGCGAGCCGGCTGGGTGTCAAGATCACGCCCGGTCTTCTCCGATAGCATTGTTGTCGTTTCGGTGACCTTTGGATTGAGGTCGAGTAGCGAGGCATCGAGATCCGGCTTCGAGAGCAGCGTCACCGCCCCCGCGATCATCATATACCAGCCGAGCCGGGAGCCGACAATTCCTGCGGCCTCACCGAGCGGAAGGCCCGCGGTGGTTCCTCCGAGCAGTCCGGTAACCGGCACGCCGGCAAGTGTGAAGCTCGCCAACTCGGCGGTGACGACGGCGACGAGGACGCCAAGCAGCCGTCCACGTGTGTCCTTGCTGTACGCTGAGATAACCGCGATCAACGCGACGAGAGCGACCAAGGTGAACCACGCCGACCGAGAAACTGACAGCCGCTCGATGATGAGGTAGTACAGCAGCAGCCCGATCGGCACGAGGTAAAACCACCCGCGTTTGAGGTGTTCGCCCATCGATACGGTCTCCTCTTCGAGCCCGCCGATACCTTCCTGAACGGCCTTGAGATGCACCATCACCCACACGCCGAAAAAGAAGACGACCGCGGGGATCGTCGCCAGAATAATGATATCCGCAAACGGCGTCGCGGTGTACTGTACCATCAGAAACGCGGCCGCGCCCATTACCGGCGGGAGGATCTGCCCCCCCGAGGACGCTGAGGCCTCAACAGCCCCGGAGAACTCCGGGGAGTAGCCTGATCGCTTCATCAGTGGGATGGTGAACGCACCGGTCGTCACGGTGTTGGCGATCGACGACCCCGAGATCGTCCCCATGAAGCCACTGGCCAGAATACTCGCCTTCGCCGGGCCGCCTTTGCGTTGGCCGGTCGCAGCGTAAGCAAGATCAATGAACCACTGACCAGCACCGCTCATTTCGAGAAAGGAGCCAAAGAGAATGAAGATGTAGATGAAGCTCACCGAGACGGTCACCGGGATGCCGAAGACGCCGTTTTCAGTGTTATACCACAGATTTTGGATGATATCCGGCCACGTTAGCTCCGGGATCGCCAGCAGGCCGAGGAACGGCGTGTTACCGCTGATGAGGAACCCCCACCGCGCGTAGACGATGAAACCTGCCACGATCAACATGAGCGGCAGCCCAAGTGTCCGCCGGGTCGCCTCCAAGACGAGCAGGATACCCATCACCCCGAGAGCCATCGCATAGGAGTATTCGCTGACAAAGGGGACGCTGCCGAGGATCGGATCAAGGAACGTGTAGATCGCCGTCACCGGTCGGCCGGAGTCGATCCCGAAGACCCGCATATTCTGGATCTCGGCAAACTCCGTCAGGAAATAAAACGCCGACAACACCGCCCCGAGGATGCAGGCGATATCGAAGGCGGTGACCCGCTCCATCTCGGGGTCGACGAAGGCCCACCGGAAGCCACGCCGCAAGGCGGCTGCCGCCCGTGTGAGTGGATGGTGTTCGCCGACAGCGTCAGACAGCGCGGGGACGATCCGGCCGAGGTTGCGGGCGACGATCCCATCGCCCGTACTCGCCGGGAACAGCAGGAAGGTGATCGCCAACGCGAAGACGACGTGAACCGCATTGGCCTGAAGCAACTGCAGGGAAATCTCCCAGTCAGCAATCAGCGGCAGCGGAACCGTGAACGTGAAGCTCTTGGCCGCCAGAAACAGCTGGAAGACCGAAAACACGATACCGATGGCCGCGACGGCGACCGCGGCGATCCCTTGTAACGATCGCCGGCGTTCAATCTCGTCGATTAGCTCGTCGGCTTCCGCATGGGACAGCTCTGGATCCGATTCGTCGCCGTCGTCGGCGGGTGTGGATGTGCTCATATGATGCGGTTGATGCGGGATCGGCGTTCGATGTGGATGGACACGTCACGGGCGTTAGTGCGGGCAACGAGGTCATGTCGTGACCCATCAACAATTAATGTGTGGTCGGCGATCCGGCCGGGAGAGACCGAAAGCTCTGTCAGTTCGGCAATCGGCTCCTCAGGGTCGTACACGAATGTGCCGTTGACCGTTGTCACGTTGACACGGGCAGGCAGTCCCCAGCCGTAGGATTCAAACTCCATACGCGTATTGATTAATGTCTCACCGTCAACACGGTAGCCGTCGTAGACTCTGGTCTTCTCGACGCTGTGGGTATACTCCAGCGCCACAGTGCTTCCGTTTGTAACCGGCGCAGCGAGATACGTCTTGCCGGTTTCGATATCTTCGACCACCAGCACGGACTCGGTGGCGACCAACCCAAAAAGGCTGGCACCGAGCACCGCTGCTACTCCCAGTATGAGGAGCCACTGTCGCCCGGATGTATTGTTGATCAGCGCGGTCAGTCGATTGTGTACCACTGGTATACCCGCTGTTACCCTGTTGGCTTCGTCTCGATTCGAGCATCGCAGCCGGCCGCCGACCTGTCAGTATCGATGCTCGGTCGATGCCTGCTGTGAGGCGGCAGTCCGGCACCACCGCATCACGCTGCCGCGAGGTTAGGCGTCGAAGTACGCTGCCGCGCCGTCGTTGAGCTCGATCGACATGCCGTCTTGGGCGCTGTCAACCGTGATGAAGTCGGTCTTGATCGTCAGCTCATCGAGGTTATCGAAGATGGCCGCGGTGACCGTCTCGACCGTCTCGGCGTCGACGCCGGAGTGGGTGGCGATCATCGCCTGGACGGCGACGGTTTCAACAGCCTCCTCGACACCGCTGTAGGTGCCACTGGGGATGGTGTCATCGGCGAACCATGAGGCGTCGGATTTGACCGTCTCGCGGATCTCGCCGTCGATGGGGACGATCTGGACATCGTTGGTGTTAGCGAGATCCTCGATCGCGCCGACCGGCCAGCCGCCGACGACGAACGCCGCGTCGATATCGCCGTTGGCAAGCTGTTCGGAGGCCTGCGAGAAGCCGGCATTCTGCTCTGAGTAGTCGCTGATCCCAGCAGATTCAAGAATCTGGTTGGCGTTGACCTGTGTTCCTGAGCCGAGGTCGCCGGTGTTGATCGTCGCGCCGCTGAGGTCGTCGATCGTCGAGATGTCGCTGCCAGCCAGCGTGACGAGCGTGATCGTCTCCGGATACAGCGTGGCGACACCCTGCAGGGATTCGATGGCGTTGTCCTCGAAGGCGTCGATCCCGGTGCCATTTTTTGCGAAGGAGGCGATATCGTTTTGAATAAGCGCGAAGTCAGCCGAGCCATCCGAGAGGCTACCGACGTTCTCGACGCTGGCACCTGTCGACTGGACGTTCAGCGAGAAGTCCGTGTTAGCTTCGACGATTGTCTTGATCTCGTTGGACAGCGGGAAATACGTCCCGCCGGTGCCACCAGCGTGCCAGCTTAGCCGGTTGGCGGTGCCACCGTCGCCGCCATCTCCCCCGTCTTCGGTCTCGTTACCGCTGCCATCGCCGCCGTCCCCATTGCCAGCACAGCCAGCTAAGGCCGCGACACTTGCGATACCAGTCGTTGCAATGAACCGCCGTCGTGTTTGGTCTGTTGGCATACAAATGTCTATATTTATCATGGGCATATAAATATCACCCAACAGTCCCGGGAAACGATATATCGAACTCGTACAACGCGTTCATATGTCCACCAATACCCGGTTGTTCGACCGCGGTATCGAGCGCGATAGTCATAGCACCTCAAGGCCGCATCGGCCTGAACCGATGTCTTTGAGCCCTCGGCCCGAGAGCATGTATCCATGTCGATGGCCCCGACCTGCCCCTCCGGCTGGCTTGTCAGCACCGCTCAGCCGACCCATCTCAGCCTGTTGTACCAGCCGGATGGCCGTTCACTGCTCGTGTTGCCGACCGAACCTACACCCACCGCAGCCGACCCAGACGCCGTTGAGGCGTGGACGGTGAAGGGACTCGCTGGCTATGGGCCGCGCTATCCGATCTTTGCTGAGGCTGTCACCCGGGACGAAGCCGTCGCCACCGCTGAGTCGGTGATGGCCACGATCGCCGACGGCGACGAGCCAACACCAGTTCGGGTCAGCGATCGCGGTGACGCCACCGAAGCTGCGACCGCCGACACAAGCACCGATACCACGACCGCCGACGGGACTGACGACCAAGCTGCCCTCTCTGCCTTCGCCGACGAATCTGATGACGGGGACTGAGCGACCGTGTTTCAGGTTCGGAAACACGACCATAGAGCTATGTCGGTGGCGACGCCTCCGTCAGCTATGCCCTCTATATCCAGACGTGAGCTGTTGGCCGGCTGTGCGGCCGGACTGACCGCCGGGTTGGCTGGCTGTGCCGATCCCGATGCGGTGATGTACGTTGAACCGGTTTCGGCCGCCACCGATATCGCAACCGAGGCGACGACGGCACCCGACAGCCGCGATGCTGAGACAGCTGCATTGGTCGCTGAAACCGTTGCCGGCGGCACGAACCGCACCAGCCGGAACGACCGCGGGAACCCACCGTATCAGCCCGACCGGCCTGTCAGATACAACGGCACAGTCTACGATCTCGACTGGAATGCCACCGGCAGACAACAGCAGCGCACCGAGCATCTTCTCTCGTTGACTATCCACGATGCTGATAGCGACTATGCCCCCGAGGTCAGCTTCGATGAACTGCCGGCTGTCGATCAGGAGCGGCTGACCCCACTCCCGCGTGTTATCGACAATATTCAGGAAGCAAACGAAACCGCCGGCCTCCCGGAGCCCTTTGAGCGACAGGCGTGGTATCCACCGGCTGAACGCGAGGCGTCGGCGTTGGTGCCCGAGCCGGCGTACGACACCATCGAGGTCAACGGCTATCCGGTGACGGTGACGGTCGAACCGGTCACCGTCCAGCTTCCTGTTTTCGCCTACACCGCGACCGAACGGGCGTCGTCGTTGGCGGCGTTCGGTCGGGAGCTTCGATCCGCCCACCGGTTTCCGCTCACCGGGCTCAGCGATGCCGAACATGAGTTTTTTAAGATGGTCATCGAGGAGGGCTCCTTCTACAAAGGTGGCTTTGACGACGTTGACGATGGTGTCTTCGAGGGTGTTGCCGACCAGTTCGTACGCGAGCCGGCGCTGTTTACTCCCTATGAGTCGGAGGCTGAGTGGCTGACGCGCTACGACGGCACCGACTACTGGGTAACGATCGATTTCGTTCGGATGTCCGAGCACGCCGACCGGATTCAAGCTGTCGAGGAACTGTAAGCCGCGCTGGCTGGCGTCAGTATATCATATAGCAACCAGCTGAGTTACGCAGAATCGTCTGTACGATCGTCAGCGGCGGCTGCTTGGTCGTCGTCAACACGATCACCGTCGGTTGTTTGCTCGTCACCACCGTTGCTATCGACCGTCTCGTCGCCAGCGTTGTTGTTGTCGGTGTCGTCAGACGTTGCTCCTCCACCGGTTATGTCTGCACTGTCTTCTTCGGTTGTGGTAGCTTCGCCGGTTACCTCGTCGGTGATCATCGCCAACGACGGCGATACGTCACCAAGCAGCAACAACGCGTAGTACCGCAGATAGCTCCGAACAGGAGCTCGTATCAGCGATACCACGTACCGGTAGCCAAGATAGCTGGCGATAAGCCCAACCACGACAACCGGTTCAAGTGCGGGAGCGTTCTCGGCGACAAGAACGCCCCCACCAGCCAACAGCAAGCCACCGACGAGCATGACAAAGAAGCTCACCACGAACAGCGCGACGCCGACCACCGTGCTGATGACGACGGCAACGAGCAGAAATACAGCCACGGCCGTCCAGTGGCCACTGATCGCGTGGGTGAACCGCCGCCACGCGTCGAGTGGGCCGCGATGTTCGTACTGCATAATCGGTACCACAAACGCGTTGGTCACGGTGCTGATGACGAGCCAGCCGACGGCCGCCACGGCTGCGGTCACGCCGACGAGGATGCTCTCACCGCCGGTCAGTTCCTCGGCTGTTGGCTGTGTGATCCCAACCGTTGTGGCGATCACCGCGGCAACAACCCCGAGGGCACCGAGAACGATGGCCGCACGAAACACCACCAGCCAGCCGGCTCGTCGGAGATTTGCTTTGACGTATGACCACACCGGGAGCCGCCCGGAGCGCAGCGAGGCGACAAAGACAAAGTCGGCAACGGCAGCCACGTAGCCGACGACACCAACAACCAGAGCTGCGATAGCCGCTTCGCCGGTGGCTTGCTGCCAGTTGATTGCCTCTACTGACTGTTCAGGGGTGAGAACCCCGAGAGTGTTCAGTCCGATGCCTGCACCGATCGAAAACAGGAGCACGACGACACCGAGTTTGAGCCAGCCCTCACCGTTGAGCGCCGTGAGGTATCGCTTTGTGGTGCCGCCGGCCGCCTGGAGGCGATCAGTTGTCGTCATCGGTAGCCTCCGATCGGGTGTTGCGGTGGTCGGGTGTCGTCTCTGTGTTGCTGTGAGTGGTTGCTGGCCGTGAGTTGGGACGGTCGACCGTAGTCAGTCGATCCAACAGCTCGTCGCAGTCGCCGGTTGTCGCGATCGGCATGTCGTGGCGGGCAGCGTCGTTGCACGGGTGCTCCTGTGTAGACAGTCCTGATAAACCGCCGTGGCGGATTTCACAGCGCGAAGTCAGTCCGCAACCGACACGCCATCACCCTCACGACCGACGGAACCATACGACGAGTGCGGCCACGACTAGGCTGCCAACAAAAAACACCAGCCCGGGTTCAAGCACCTCGATAATGAGCCACTGGAGACCCGGGTCGGCACCGGTTTGGGCGGCCGCCTCCATCGCCGCCTCCTCGGTGGCTGTCATCGCTGAGGCCTCGCGGGCCTGCGGGCGCACCGCAAACTCACGCGCAACAACCCACTGGACGAGGAGACTCGCCACACCCAACACGGCCAACCCGCCGACAACGTGGGAGAGCGATTCGTTGATCGCCGGCAGCCGATCCGCGTCGCCGACGAAAACCAGCGGATCGCTGGCGGGCGCAAAAACGGTCATCTCGTTGCCCTTCCCGGAGTAGACGGTCTCAACCGGATCAACGAGGCCGGCGTCTTGGAGCGTCTTTAGGTGATACTGGACGTTTTGGATCGAGGTGTCGACGCTTTCGGCGAGTTCGGAGGTAGTCTGTGGCTCGGTAAACAGGGCTCGATAGAGACGACGACGCGTGGTCGGCGACAACGCTGACAGCACCTCATCGGTATCCTCGTCGTCCATCTCCATAATGCGGGGCTGCTGGGTCGGCTCACTTGATCGTTGCTGGAGTCGCTCGATGAAATCGGCCATTGTGTGTCGTTTCACAGCCAAACTATTTGCGTGCGTTCCAGACTCAAATCAGGATTGTAGTGCTGACAGCCGACTCACTCGATCCGCAACTCGCCGTTGGAACTCTCGTTTCCGCTGTCGGCTTCGTCCCACTCTAGCTCAAACTCGATGCTCAACTCGGCTGGGCCCGCAGCCGGCCCCTCTCGCTCGGCTTTGACCTCGAAGGTTGGCCGCGCCGGCGGATCCATCGTGGTCGATTCCGAACCGGAACTGAGCGTGATCGCCTCGCCGGCTGCGAGTTTGTCGGCGACATCGTGGAAGTACGTTGCGATCTCTTCGCGGCTGTGCTGTTGTTCCGAACTGAAGAGCACCTCTTCTGGCATGTAATCTCCTTCTCTTGGAGCCGGTATAAACACACCTGTCAACTATGCAGAGACGGCCATCCCGTGACAGCACCCCTTCGATCGCACTTACTGCTCGCCCATCGCCTCGCTGGCGATGTTGCGCCCGCGTGAGTTGAGTGTCACTTCCCGTCGTTCCCGCACCTTATCGACGATATCGAGTTCGATCAGCTTCTCAAAGGTTTCCTCGACCGTCTTGACATCTTGGCCGATAAACTCCGGGATGCTAAACGGCGACACACCCGAATACAGTGCCATCAACACCTCCTCTTCGGAGGGATCGAGATCAACGTTTGTCTCGCTGCGTCGCTCACCCTCCTTGAGAAACGCCTGGGCGAAGATGCACGTACGTGCTGTGCCGGTGAGATGCGTTTCGACGTTTGTCGCCCCCTCGACGTGTGAGACCTCGATGACGGTTCGTTTCTTGCCGTCGACGGTTCGCTGTTCGGTATCGATCTCACTGATCTCATCGAGATCCAACTCGACGAGGCTGCCGCTCTCTACGGTGACCAGCAGCGATTCGGGTTCGACAGCGAGGCGAGCTTTCTCCCACGGACTGTTTTGGACGACCCCGCCCTCGACAGCCGGATGTTTGGCCGTGATGGCCGTTTCTCCGAGCATCGCAGTAAAAAAGGCGGTCTTGAACGTCTCGTGGTCGTTGGGAGCGATGATAAGTACGTCATCACCGACCTTGACGCTCAGATAGTTCGACATCGCGGCGATCGACTGGGTTGCGTCTTCCCGCCCCGAGAGCCCGGTGACATCCGAGAGTTTGATCGTGCGCTTGCCGTCGTTGCCGGCGAGAATGAGCCGCTTGTTCGACAACAGAATCCGGCCGCTCTCCCAGGAAATGTTGTTGAGTTTGCGGCCGTCCTTGACCGCGATCGTGAACCGCCCTTTCCCATCGGCTATCTGATACTCTTCGTCACCCATAGCCTTCGCTCACTCCCGGTATCCCGCCGGCCCTGCCCATGTTGTTTTCTACGCATGGAAGTGTCTTAGCCGTGTCGCTGCTGGCGACGGTGGTGGCGTGTGTCGATCAGGCTGACAGCGTTGTGATGTCGCCGACGCTCGCAAACGCATAGCCGCAGTCCGCACAGGCCCACTTTGTCTTCTCACCGAGATGTAGTGTCGTACTCGCCGTGCGGTAAAACGTCTGGCCGGTCTCACACTCCGGACAGTGCTGCTCGGTTTCGAGGCTCATACGTCGCAGTTCGGGCTGCCGACTGTTAAGATATCGGTCATCGGATGGCCGCGATCACCGACCCGTCTCCCCTGCGAACGGCTCGCTCTATGGCCAACCCCTAAGTGGTGGTGGGTGGACTGAACTGATATGGCTCCGAGCGTGCTCACCCTGGGCTGGGGATTCCCACCGAACGTGACCGGCGGTCTCGACACCTACGTCGCTGAAGTGTTCCATGCCTTCGAGCGGAAGGGTATCGAGCAGAAGCTGTTGCTCCCCGCGGAGTACGCCCCCGACGACTACGACAACATCCACAGCGTCGATACCGGCGACGGCGACATCATCTCCCGGGTCGGCCGCATGGGCGACAGGTTCGTCGAACTCGCCGACACCGCCGATATCGCCCACACCAACGACTGGTTCGGCTACGGGCCGGGCCTGCGCGCCAAACGCGAAACCGATGCCACGTGGGTGTCGTCGTTTCACTCGCTGTCGCCGGATCGCAACATCAACCCACCGGAGCGAGAGGTCGAAACTGAGCAGCGCGTTGCCGACCAATCAGATGTGTTGATCTCGGTCAGCGATATCGTCCGTCAGGATGTCTTGGAGCTCTATGGTGCAGACTCTCATATCGTCCACAACGGGTTTACGTCGGTCGACCCCAGCGGCGTCAACATCAAAAGCGAACTCGGGATCGACGGCCCGATGCTGTTTTTCGTCGGTCGCCACACCGATCAGAAGGGGATCACCCATCTGCTGTATGCGATGCGAAAGCTGGGTGCGACCGACGCAACGCTCGTCCTCGGTGGTTCCGGCCATCAGACCGAACATCTCAAGATGTTCACCGAGCTGCTCGGCATCGACGACCGCGTCCAGTTTGCGGGCTACATCCCCGAGGAGGAACTGGGCGACTACTACGAAGCCGCCGACGTGTTCATCTCGCCGTCCCGTGCCGAGCCGTTCGGCCTGACGATCACCGAGGCGCTGGCGGCCGGCTCACAGGTTGTCGCCACCCCAAGCGGTGTCCGCGAAACCCTGCCCGATGGCTGTCTGGTTGAGGTGACGACACACTCCGATTCGATCGTCGAGGGTATCAGGGAAGCACTGGCCCGGGAGGGGCCGCCGGAGTACGAGCCGCGAACGTGGGACGAGGTCGCCGACGACCTACTTGCGGTCTACAGCGACGCCTTGGAGTAATCGACCCTCAGCACCCCGGTTTGTGGTGGCGTTTGGTCGCTCTGTCTTGCTTCAAAATCCGCAGTGAACCGTTAGGCCTCGGTGCGACGGACAACGGTGATCTCACGTGCCGGCTCGGGATGCGTGATCTTGAAGCCGGTTCTGGTCTCGGTCACCCCACGGGTGCTTGTTTCCTCCTGTTCTTCGCTTGGTTGATACGGATTATCGGCGTCGGCTGGCTGGTAGGGACTGTCGGCTTCGTAGGGGCTATCGCTTGGTTGATATGGGCTGTCGGGGTCGCCAGCCGGCTTTTCGTCCATATCCTCCGGTGGGAAGTAGACCCGTTCGCCGCCGGCCGACTGGACGATGAAGGCGACCGTTGTCTCGCCGGTCACATCGATGATCGTCTGGCCGTCTTCGATGCGGGTGGTGTACTCCACGGTCGGCAGTTCGGCTGCGGCTTCGCTCATATCCGTCTGTGGTGAGGGAGGCCACTTAGGAGTTCCCCGGGTCGGCTGTCGGCGCGGCAATAGTTTTTATCCCGGGCCGCCGAAGCTGGGTGTGATGGACGTAGACACACCTGCCGAGGAGCTTGCCTCCGCTCTCGGCGTTGACAAACAGGAGGTCAAAGAGGATCTGGAATCGCTGCTGGGGTACAGCGTCCCGCTGGAGGAGGCCAAACAGAGCATCCGGCGGAAACACGGCGGCGAGGGTGGTGGCGACGCCGCCCAGCCGGAGTCGGTCGCGCTCGACGAGATCGCTCCCGGCCAAAACAACGTCACCGTCAGCGTCCGCGTGGTGACCGTCGGCACCCGGACAATCCAGTATCAAGGCGACGAGCAGACGATCCGCGAGGGCCGGTTCGGCGACGAGACCGGCACCATCTCCTACACCGCCTGGCAGGATTTCGGCTTCGAGGCCGGCGACTCGCTGGTCGTCGGCAACGCCGGTGTTCGTGAGTGGGAGGGTGAGCCCGAACTCAACCTCGGCTCGTCAACGTCGGTCGCGATGGCCGAGGAGCCGGTCGAGACAGCTGCCGAGATCGGCGGCGACAGCAACCTGATCGAGCTATCACCGGGCGATCGCGGCCGCAACATTGCGGTACAGATCCAAGAGGTCGAAACCAGAACGATCGACGGCCGCAACGGCGAAACCGAGATCCTCTCGGGCGTTGTTGCCGATGAGACCGCACGCCTCCCGTTTACTGACTGGGATCCACATCCCGAGATCGATGCCGATGCCAGTTGCCGGATCGAGGACGTATATGTTCGGGAGTACCGCGGCTCGCCGTCGATCAACGTCTCTGAGTTTTCGGTGGTGACACCACTCGCGGAGTCGGTGGCTGTCACCGACGACGCACCACAGCTCTCGCTTGCCAACGCCGTCGACAGCGGCGGGCTCTTCGATGTCGAGGTCGTCGCTAACGTCTTGGAGGTGCGTGATGGATCCGGGCTGATCGAACGCTGTCCGGAGTGTGGCCGGGCGATCCAAAATGACCAGTGTCGGGTACACGGCACCGTCGACGGCGAGGATGACCTCCGGATCAAGGCGATCCTCGATGACGGCACCGCGACTGTGACCGCGATCATCGGCTCGGAGCTGACCGAGGAGATCTACGGCGGCGACATGGCTGACGCCAAGGAGGCCGCCCGTGACGCGATGGACAAGGGGGTTGTCGCCGAGACGATCCGCGAGGAACTGGTCGGTGACAGCTACCGCGTCCGTGGCAGCCTCTCGATCGATGAGTACGGCGCGAATCTCACGGTTGCGGATTTCGCGGCTGATGACACTGACCCCGTCGAGCGTGCCCAAGCCGTCCTCGCGGAGGTGGACGGATGAGCACGAACACCGACGACACCAGCGATACCGACGACGCCGGCGGCGACTCGGGGCCGGGCACCCGAGAGGTCGCCTACCGGCTGTTTGCAACCGAGTTCGATGACGCCACCCTCTCGTATTCCGAAAGCGACGAGGAGCGCGCCCCAAATTACGTCGTCACACCGACCGGCCTGCGGGTTAATCGACTTTTTACCGTCGGCGTACTGACCGAGGTCGAGCGACTGAATACTGACACGCTGCGGGGCCGCATCGTCGACCCGACAGGCGCGTTTGTCACCTACGCCGGCCAGTACCAGCCCGAAGCCCAAGCCTTCCTCGATGGTGCGGACGCACCGTCGTTTGTGTCGATCACCGGCAAGGCTCGCACCTTCGAACCCGACGATGCCGATCGGATCTTCACCTCGGTGCGCCCAGAGAGCCTCAGCGAGGTGACCGCCGACACCCGTGACCGCTGGACGGTCTCAGCCGCCGAGGCAACGCTTGATCGGGTTGCGGTCTTTGCGGCAGCCCTTGATTCAGGGCACACTGGCGATGGCTTAGAGGCAGCGTTGGCGGACGCCGGCGTTGACGCGTCGCTGGCGGCTGGGGTTCCCCGTGCCATCGATCACTACGGGACGACGACCGCCTATCTCGAAGCGATCCGACAATGTGCGGTCGACGCCCTGGAAGTCGTAGCCGACGAGCGCGACGAGGTGCGCCCGGTCGATGTCGCACCCGGTGGCGGCGGCGACGTAACACTCGGCTCGCTGCCGGCTGTCGATATTGCTCTCGCTGGTGTGGCCAGCGAGTCAGCACCGACACCCGAGGGGTCGAATCCGGCGACAGCCGGGGCGTCGACAGCGGCGACTGATCCGCCAAGCGAACCGGCTGACTCGTCCGCCCAAACGACAAGCACAACGACCGAGTCGTCCGATTCGACAGCGAGTGCGACATCCGAGTCAGCCGAATCACCAACAAGCCAGACGACCGAATCGCCTGACACAACGGCGACCGCGGATGTTGAATCTGACTCCGCAGATGCTGATACACCTGCGTCAGCGCCGTCATCAACAGCGACCGAGACGGCTGACGATTCAAATACAACCACCGCGAGCGACGGGTCGTCACCCGCCACAAGCGACGACTCGCCGACGCCCGACGCAACGGCTGAGTCGGCCCCAGTCGAGCCGTCGACAACTGCGACGACGGACACAGCAACGGAATCTGACACCACCCGATCGGCAACTGCGGACGCTGCCACGGAGCCACCAGCGAGCAGCGAGTCGGATCGGCCCGATGATACCGCTGACGCGGGCGACGACCCGGAGATGTACGAACTCGATGCGGAGCGTGCCGAGGAGTTGGAATCCGAGTTCGGCGCGGACTTTTCGAGCGGCAACGAGGTAGATCCGGCCGGCGAGGCCGACATCGACGTGCCCGATGCCGACGAACTCGCGGCCGAGGCCGAAGCAGCCGACGAGCCCACAGCCGATACCGAGCCGACGACGACATCGACTGACGACACCGACACGCTCGGCTCTTTCGATGATACTGTCGAGCGCGTCGACAGCGACGACGAAGGTGACAACGACAGCGACAACGCGAGAACCGATGCCGCGGTATCGACCGACGAGCCCCCCGAATCGGACACATCGGCAGCCAACAACAAGACGGCTGTCGACATCGAAGACGCGGCCGTCGAGCTGATGAGCGATCTTGATGACGGCAACGGGGCCGATCGCGAGGCTGTTGTGGCAGCGGTCGTCGACGAACACGGTGTCGCTGTCGGGGCCGTTGAGGACGCCATCGACGACGCGCTGATGGGCGGTCGGTGTTACGAACCCGACGACGGTACGCTCAAACCAATCTGATGGCGCGATCATCCCAGCGACTCGTCGAGCCGTTGCCCGGCGAACCCGCAGCAACTGCTATGCTTGGCGACAAGCGAGCCCTTCTCATCGCCGACTACCACGCCGGTATCGAGGCGGGCCTCCGCTACGAACGTGGGGTCGAACTGCCGAACAACGCCGCCGAGCGTCGCCAGCGAGTCCTCGCGTTGTTAGCTGACACTGACGCCGACCGGCTGGTCGTGTTGGGCGACCTCGGCCATCGAATCGGTGGGGCCGACGGCGTCGAACGCGAGGAACTCGACGCGCTCTATGAGGCAGTCGTTGTCGACCGCGGCGTTGCGATCACGGTCGCACCGGGGAACCACGACGGCGAGATCGAGGGGCTGTTCGGTGACCGCGAGGGCGTGACACTCCTGCCGACCAGCGGTGGTGTGCTCGGTGAGCCACCGGCAACGCTGGGTGTGGTACATGGCCATACATGGCCCGATCCGGCGTTGTTGTCGGCGACGACGATCTGTATTGGCCACGAACACCCGCAGGTCAAACTCGAAGACAGCGTCGGCGGCTATCGCGTCGAGCAGGCGTGGCTCCGGGGCCGTGTCGACCCCGCGGCGATGGGAGACGCCGACACGGCCGCGCCACCGGACGACGCTGTCGACCCGCCGGAACTGGTCGTCTGTCCGGCGTTCAACGACCGATCGGGTGGGACATGGGTCAACGTCGAGGAACAGGGCTTTCTCGCGCCGTTTCTTCCCGCGGCGATGCCGGACGCCGAGTGTTATCTCCTTGACGGAACCCGGTTGGGTACCTATCGAAGCGTGTGAACTGTCAGGCGATAGATCCACCAAGCAGTGGGCTTAATCGCTTCGCGGCCCTGTATTCGCTAATGAGTTTTTCGGGGTCGCAGGCGGGTGTAGACGCCTTTCAACACCTCGGTGACACCGTTCGGGCGGCGCTCTCCGACCGCGGCTTTTCACAGCCGACCGAGCCACAGCGACGCGCGATCCCGCCGCTGGCCGCCGGCGACAACGCGCTCGTCCTCGCGCCGACCGGCACCGGGAAAACCGAGACGGCGATGTTACCGGTCTTTGATTCACTCGTCGCCCACCGGGCAACACACGGGGCGACCGACGGGTTTGCCGCGCTCTACATTACTCCGTTGCGCGCGCTGAATCGCGATATGCGGGAGCGACTTGACTGGTGGGGCGAGACGCTGGATCTGGAGATCGACGTACGACACGGCGATACAACCGACTACCAGCGACAACAGCAGGCCGACGACCCGCCGGATGTGTTGGTGACGACGCCAGAAACGCTGCAGGCGATGTTGACAGGGTCGAAACTTCGGGATGCGCTCGGCGACGTGCGACACGTCATCATCGACGAGGTACACGAACTCGCGGCGTCGAAACGCGGCGCGCAGTTAACGGTCGGGCTTGAACGCCTCCAACTGCTGTCTGGTGGCTTCCAACGGATCGGTCTCTCGGCGACGGTTGGCGATCCCGAGGCAGTCGGGCGGTTTCTGACCGGCAAGCGCGGCAGCGACAAGCCGCCGGCCGCCGAAACCGGTCTCGACAGCAAACCACCGTCTGGCGTCGACCGAAGCTTCGACACCATCAGCGTCGATGTCGGCAGCCGTGTCGAGTTCACCGTTAGACGTCCCGAGGTCACACCCGAAGACGAGCGATTGGCCGGTGAGTTGGCAACGACCGAGGAGATGGCGAGTCACGTCCGGACGATCCGCGACGCTATCGCTGACAACGAATCAACACTGGTGTTCGTCAACACTCGACAGACCGCCGAGGCGCTTGGCTCACGGCTCAAGAAGCTCGATGTTGCGCTGGAAGTCCACCACGGCTCGCTGGCCCGAGACGTGCGGATCGACGTTGAGAATCGGTTCAAGAACGGCGACCTCGCGGGGCTCGTCTGTACGTCCTCGATGGAGCTCGGCATCGACGTGGGCCGCGTCGATCATGTCGTCCAGTACGGGAGCCCACGGGAAGTCGCCCGGCTGCTCCAGCGGGTTGGCCGGGCCGGCCATCGCCACGATCAGGTCTCACAGGGCACGGTGATCACCACCGATCCCGACGACACGGTCGAATCGCTTGCCATCGCGCGTCGAGCGAGCGAAGGGTTGGTCGAGTCGACCGCGATCCACCACGGCAGCCTCGATGTCCTCGCCAACCAGCTCGTCGGGCTGCTGATGGATTTCGATGACGTGAGCGCGCGAGCCGCCTACGAGATCTGTCGGCGCGCCGCACCCTTCCATGAGCTTGCTGAAGAGCGGTTCCGCGCTGTCGTCCGTGAACTCCACAGCAATCGTCTCTGCTGGCTCGATGAGGACGCCGACCGGCTGGAAACCGCCGGCGGGACGTGGCAGTATTTCTACCAAAACCTCTCGATGATCCCCGACGAGGAGAGCTACGAGGTCTACGATATGTCTGCCCGAACCCAGATCGGCACCCTCGACGAACGGTTCGTCGTCAACTTCGCCGCCCCCGGCGAGACATTCATCCAGCGCGGGGAGATGTGGCGGATCAACGATATCGACGAGGATGACGCCCGCGTCAATGTCGCGCCGATCGCCGACCCTGGCGGCGAGGTGCCCTCGTGGGTTGGCCAAGAGATCCCTGTCCCCGCAGCCGTCGCAAATGAGGGCGGCGAGCTCCGCGAGATCGCCGGCGAGCAGTTCGCCCGCGGGGCAGCAACCGACGCCGTCGCCCGCGATCTCGCACCGCGGTATCCGGCCGACAGCACGACTATCGAAACCGCACTCGACCCCATCGAGCGACAGATCGAAAGCGACCACCCGATCCCGACGGCGTCACGGCTCGTTCTTGAGGCACAGGCCAGTACGGTGCGGCTCAACAGTCCCTACGGTCACGAGATCAACGAAACGCTGGGCCGGTTGTTAGCGGCATTGGTTGGCCAGCGCACCGGCTCGTCGGTCGGGATGAGCGTCGATCCATATCGGATCGAATTCGAGGTGCCGTCCGGCGTCGGCCTCTCGGCGTTCCGCGATGTATTGCTGTCGACCGATCCCGACCATCTCGAACACTATCTTGAGCTTGCGCTGAAAGGATCGGAGACGCTGAAATTTACTGTCACACAGGTCGCCGCGAAGTTCGGCTCGTTAAAACGGTATCAGGGTCGCGGCCGCTTTGGCGGCGACCGACTGCTGGAGGCACTGGAAGACACGCCGGTCTACGAGGAGGCCCTCCGGGAGGTGTTTCATCGTGATCTCGCCGTCGATGCCGCTGCCGACGTGCTCCGGCGACTGCAGGCTGGTGAGATCGATATTGCGCTCGTTGGCGAGGCGACGCCGCTTGGGAGTTCGGGATCAACACACGGTCAAGAGCTGTTGGTGCCGGAAAACGCCGATGCCAGCGTTATCGAGACGCTGCAAACGCGGCTGCGGAACGATCGGATCCTGCTGTGTTGTTGTCACTGCACGGAGTGGGAGCACACAACGAAGGTGCGGCGCGTCCGCGAGCAACCCGAGTGCCCTGAGTGTGGCTCAACGCGGATCGCCGCGCTGAACCCGTGGGCTGAGGCGGTTGTCGCGGCGGTGCGAGCCGACCAGAAGGACGACGAGCAGGAGCGACAAACCAAGCGGGCCTACCGGGCGGCCAACCTCGTCCAGAGCCACGGCAAGCAGGCTGTCATCGCGCTGGCTGCTCGCGGCGTCGGGCCGGATACGGCCGCGCGGATTATCAACAACTTCCGCGAGGACGAAGCGGATTTCTACCGGGATATTCTCGCCGAGGAACGACAGTACGCTCGAACGCAGTCCTTCTGGGACTGACGGCACAAGCTACCGGCGACACCACGATCGGTGATACCCTTTCAGTCGGCAGGCGATTCGTTGGGGATGGTGTTGGCGTTATCGCCGTCGTCGACATCGGTTTTGTTGATCACGGTGAAATCGCGGTCGGCAACGGTGACAGCATAGATCGGGGCGATAGATTCACAGATTACACACAGCGGGATCGACACCACCATCCGAAGCCGCGTCCAGCCACCGAGCCCAACCGCTCCGTACGCGTACGTGCCGCCGTAGACGACACCGGCGAGAAACGGTGCGACCTGGAAGAGCCACGGCAACCCGAGGTCGCCACCGATCTGGCCGGCGACAAACGCGATCGGCCCGGCAACAATGGCAGCCGTCCACGACAGCAGTCGTGTGCCGGTGAGCAGCTTTGTCACCGGTGAGGTCTGCCACAACAGGTTCCAGGTGCCGATATACCACCGCGATCGTTGTTTGAGCAGGTCGGTCACGCTGTGCGGCGAGAGAATCGACACCCGTGTCGCCGACTGCCATGTCGGCACGCCGGCTTTGATCAACTCGGCGGCAAAGGCGTAATCTTCGACGATGGATTCACGATCGAACCCGACATCACGCAGTACGTCGCCGCGGGCGGTCAGTAGTTCGCCATGAAACCCGATGTAGGGGCGTTTGAACAGCCCGGTGAACGCCCGAAAAACGGTGAGATCGTCGAGGAGGCGGATATGATCCATCACGTACGTCAGCGCGGAGTTACCCTGCCGCGGTGTGAGCACGGAGTTCATCGCGCCGTAGCCGCGGGCATCGTAATACGGGATCTCATAGAGAAACTCCTCGCCGCGAACCAGGTTGTCGTCGTCGATAAACGAATACCACCCATCCGGATTGTCGGCAACAACCTGTTGGATAAAGTATTGGATTGCTCGCCCTTTGGCGACGGCTGTGGGGTCGTACTCGTCGGGGACAACCATCGTTTCGACGCCGTCGTAGGCGCGGAGCTCCGCTTCCAGATCCGCGCCTTCATCAGTAACCACATAGATATCATAGTCGGCGAATTTCTCGGTGTGGTGGGCAAGACACTCAAACAACGAATCCCGAACGGCGGCCGCCCCGATCGTCGGAACCACGAACGTCACATCCTCAGCCTTCGAATCGGCTTGGTGGGGTGTGTAGGCGATGTAGGCGAGCACTCCGAGCGCAAAGTAGCTTAGCAGTACGGTGCCAACGACAATACCGGTATAGAGGATCAGTTCAGTGAGCACAGTCTCCCGTCCGCCGTCGGCTACATACTCTATATATATCAACACGGCGATCTATTATCTCAACGTGTCATTTGTTTGCATGCCGACCGTCTGCTGACAGTGGCCACCGTCAGCAACACAGCCGCGACGCCACCGGCGGGACAGAAGTATTATACAGCCGACGCGCAGTCCACCGATAGATGCCGACGATGGTGAGACGCCGATGACGTTCTATCTTGACTGGCGGGCCAGCGTGAGCCTCCTCGGCACAATCGTCAAATACCTCGCGTTGACGATGCTGGTTCCGCTGATCGTTGCGGTCGTCTACGGTGACGATATCTGGGTGTTTGGGGCCTCGCTGATGATCGCGCTGGTGGCCGGCATCGCCCTCGAACGGCTCGATCCCGACCCCGATATCGGCCCGACCGAAGCCCTGTTGTTGGTGTCACTCGCGTGGTTTGGTGCGGCAGCCGTCGGTGCGGTACCGTACCTAGTTGCGGGCTACGGGACGGAGTCGACAATCGGGCTTGATCCGTCATCGACGGGTGCCCTCCTCGGCTCGGCTATCAATGCGCTGTTCGAGTCGATGAGCGGGTTCACAACGACTGGCGCGACCGTCCTTGGTAGCATTAGCGTCGAGGATCACTCGCATGCGATTATGCTGTGGCGACAACTGACGCAGTGGCTCGGTGGGATGGGGATCATCGTGCTGATGATCGCGATTCTCCCGGAGTTGGCGGTCAACGGCGCGGAGTTGATGCAGTCGGAGGCTCCCGGCCCCGAGTTACAGAAGCTGACGCCGCGGATCGCCGAAACCGCCCGCGCGCTGTGGCTCATCTATTTTGGCTTTACACTCCTCCTAATTGCCATCCTCTATGGGCTCCATCTGACCGGGATGGCTCCGAAGATGAACCTCTACAACGCCGTCGCCCACGGCTTTTCGACGCTGCCGACCGGCGGCTTCTCAACGAAAGCCGACAGCATCGCAGCGTTCAGTGGCATCGTCCAGTGGGTATTCATCCCCTTCATGGTGATCGCCGGGGTCAACTTCGCGCTGTTTTGGCAGGTAGTTCACGGGGAGTGGCGCGCGCTCGCCGACAACCCGGAGTTCCGCACCTACGCCGGCGCAATCGCCGTGTTGATTGCCGTTTTGTCGGTTGTTCTCGCTCGTGGGGCAGCCCCCCCGCTGGAAATCGGTGGTGTAACGACCGGGCTCACCGAAAACACGATCCGTCAGGCAGCCTTCCAGGTCGGCTCGCTTTTGAACTCAACCGGGTATGCGACCGCTGACTTCGCACAGTGGGATCCCCACGCACAACTCGTGGTCATGTTTGCGATGTTCATCGGCGGGTCGGCGGGCTCAACGGGTGGCGGCATCAAGATTATTCGCTGGTTGGTCGTCATCAAATCACTCCGACGGGAGCTGTATACGACGCTTCATCCGAGCGCGGTTGAGCCGGTGCGGCTTGGCGGCCGCATCGTCGACGAAGACGCGATTCGTGGTATCGTCGTCTTCACCATGCTCTACATCTTGTTGTTTTTCATCGCAGCCGTCTTTTTGAGTCTGGATTCCGCGCGGATCGGTTATGAGTTGTCGGTGTTGGAAGCACTGAGCGCGTCGCTGGCGACACTTGGTAACATCGGACCGGGGTTCGGTTCGCTTGGGCCGTTCGGCAGCTATCTTGACTTCTCACCGATCTCGAAGTGTGTCATGATCTTCCTGATGTGGGTCGGCCGGCTGGAGATCGTCCCTGTTCTCGCGCTGTTCGTCGGTGGACTTGCGGATCGGGACTGACTGCGCCCGGTCGGCCAGCAACGAGCAGCGGCAAAACGAAGCGTTGTCGCCCGAACAGCCGTTAACGAGCGTTACCCGAACAGCCGTTCGATGATCGACCGTTTCTGCGGGCGTTCAGCCAACAGAACGGTGCTGTCGACATCATTGAGCACCTCGAAGGCCAGCGAGCCACGCATCAGCCGTGAGAGCAGGCCCTCGCGTGTCGCGCCGATGATGACCATCGATCGGCTCTCAGCGTGGCGGGCGATAGAGTCCTCGACATCGCCAGCCGTGTCGACAATCCGATTCGCCTCCTCAAGACTGTGATCAGTAGCCCACGTTGAGAGGAACTCCTCACCCTCTGCCTGTTCGGACTCGTCGTCGGCGACGTACAGCAGCGACACGTCGTTGCCGTTGTCAAGCAGGACTTCGGCGACCTCCGCGCTGAGATCGGAGCTATACCCACCTGCCGTCGGCACCAGCACGTCCGAGGGATCGAAGCCACGATCCTTCATTACGAGGAAATCAGACGGGAGGCTGCTTGTCAACTCATCAAGTGGGCTCTCGACGCGGCCAGCCGACAGCGGCGAGTTGCCGCTCCACCCCATCACGACCAGGTCGGCATTGTTGGTTCGAGCGGCATCGAAGACCTCCTCAAAGGAGCGATGGGAGACGATCGTTTTTGTCTCAACGTCGGCCCTAAACGTCTTGGCGTTCTCGCGAGCCGAATCCAGGAGTTTCTCCGATTCGGCATCGATCCGCTCGACGTGGTCGGAGCCGGCATACAGCGGCGTCTGATCGGGAACCTGGACGATATGTGTCGCCAACACGCTGCCGCCTTTGGCTTTCGCGATGAGACTCGCTAACTCGATGAGGTCGCGTTCGGTGCGGGGGTTCGACAACGGCACCATCACCCGGTACTCGCCGCCGTCAGGCTTGACCGAACTCGCCGCCGACACCGCCGCGTCGGGCATCTTCTCGGAGCGCGAGAGGATATACTCCGAGAGGACACCCTCTCGCGTCGTCCGCGAGCGGGCATACAGCATATACCACGCCAATGCCAGAGCGACAAACAATCCACACAGCGCGATGACAAACGGCTCGATAAAGGCGATCAGGGCAAACGAGAGCACCGCTCCAAGAATCGGCGTCACCGGGTACAACGGCACGGTGAACTCCGGGTCGTACTCGGCGGGATCGCCCTCACGAAAAACGATCAACGCGAGGTTGAGCAGGCCGTAGACGACCAGATGGAGGACGCTGCCCGCCGTCGCCAGCAGTTGCAGATTGCCAACGACGATGAACAACAGAATTAGCCCGCCGGTCAGCGCGATCGATTTGTACGGCGTGCCGAACCGCTCGTGCACCTCATTGAGCGACGGCGAGACGATCTTATCCCGCCCCATCGCGAAGTTGATCCGCGAGGATGCGAGAATCGACGCGTTGGCCGAGGACGCTGTCGCCAACAGCCCACCGAACAGCAGGGCGGCCGCGCCGATTGGCCCAATCAGTATTCGAGCGACCTCAACGACAGCGGTGTCGTTGCCGGCGACGACCTCGTTGGGGACGGCCGCCAGCACAGCCAACAGGACGAGCGCGTAGATCGCCGTCACGATGACGACGCTGCCGATGATCGCAATCGGGAGATTCCGCCCGGGATCTTGTATCTCCTCGGCAACGGAGGTGATCTGGACAAAGCCGAGATAGGAGACAAAGATGATGCCCGTTAGCGGCAACAACGGGGTGAGCCCGTCAGGCGCGAACGGCCGCAGGGTCTGAATATCGGCGTTTACGAGCCCAAATAGCGTGAACACCGTGAGAATGCCGAGGAGAATGAAGACAATGATGTTCTGTAGTTTGCCGGTTTCTTTTGCGCCGACGTAGTTGACCGTGACAAAGAACGTCCCGCCGAGCAGGGCGACGATCTTCGCACCCGACAGCGACAACGGGCCGACCGTGAGGCCGGGTACGGCAACAAAGGCGTTGACGTACTCGCCGAGCCCAAACATGTAGAACGCCGAGGCGAAGGTAAGGCCGATCCAGTTCCCCCAGCCGGCGACGGAGCCAAACAGCGGCCCAAGCCCACGGTTCACATAAAAGTACGCGCCGCCGGAGCGGGGCATTGCCGTCCCGAGCTCGCTGGCCGACAGTGCGGTGAAGATAGCGATGGTGCCGCCGAGAATGAACGCTCCGGCCGACAGCGGGCCCGCCATCTCGACGGCCGTGCCCGGCAACACAAAGATGCCCGCGCCGACCATCGTTCCGATGCCAATGGTGAGTGCTGATGTGAGCGTCAGATCCTTGGCGAGTTCGTCATCACTCATCAGGATCACCCCGATCGCAGTGGGGTCGTCGGGGGATAACATAAAGACAATCTGACATGGCCGATGCAGACGAGATACCGAACAGACGGCGATTCAACATACCGGAGTGGTTGCGGCCGCCGGTCTTAATCGGTTCGGCTGCAGGCTGTCCGGTTCTGACACAATCCTTATCAAACCGCTCTCGGTGATGTTGGCATGGACAGTTCAGCAGCTACCGAGGCCGAGATGCTTTCACACGTCCTCGTCCCCGTCGCCACGGAGGCTGATGCCAAACACACCGCCAACGCGCTTGCGCCATACGCCCCTGACCGGGTGACGGTTCTCCATGTCGTCGAGAAAGGTGCTGGTTCCCCCGATAAAACACCGGTCGAGCAGTCTGAGGCGATCGCCGAACAGGCTGTCGAGGCGTTCAGAACCGAGTTCCCTGGTGCGGCACTCCACACAGCGTACAACAACGATGTTGTGGCGGCGATCTTTGAGACAGCCGCCGAGATCGACGCCAGCGCGATCGCCTACCGCTCTCGTGGTGGCAACCGACTTGCGCAGTTCCTCTCGGGTGATCTCTCGATCAAGCTTGTTACCAACGCAGACCGGCCCGTTATCGCGCTTCCCCGAGGCGACGGCGACGACTGACGATCGGTTACTCGTCTCTCTTTGCTACCGTGTCGCCGCCGGTCTTGGCATTGTCGCTACCGGGGGTGATCTCCGACTGTGGTTTCTCGCGTTGCCCGCTCCCGAACAGCCGCTTCAGGATCGACCGCGAGGAGGGGCGTTCGGCCAGCAGCACCGAGCAATCAACCTCGTTGACAACATCAAGATGGAGGGAGTCGCTCGCGAGCCGGGAGACCAGGCCGCGTTCGGTCGCGCCGATGGTAACGAGCGTTGCGCTGTCGGCCGCTCGCTTGATCGCCGCCTCGATATCGCCGCCGGTGTCGACGATCCGCTCGGCGTCGTCAAGCCCGTGTTCGGTGGCCCAACTGTCGAGAAACGCCTCGCCGGCAGCCGTTTCGCTCGGATCATCGACGACATGTAACAGCGTCACCGATGCCCCAACCGCCGACTGCAACGCGGCGGCGATCTCCGCACTCAGTCCTGAGTCGGGGCCGCCAGCCGTCGGGATGAGGATCTCGGCGGGGTCGAGACCACGATCCTTGAAGATCGCAAAGTCACAGGGGAGCTGATTGGTGATCTCATCCAACGGCCGTTCAGCGCGGGCAGCGTGCCAGAGCTGATCGTCGCCCCACTCCATGGCGACCAGCTCCGGTTGGGTTCGACGCGCCATATCGAAGATCTCCTCGAAGGCGTGATGACTCGCCAGCGAGGTAATGGTAATATCGACCTCGCACTCATCGCCGAGGGCGTAGATCTCCTGCATGCGCTTGTTTGATTCGGCCTCGATCCGTTCGACGTTGCCGCCGCTGACCAGTGATAGCTGTTTGGGGGCCTGAATGATGTGGACGACGTGGACGGTTGCGTTGTCCTGTTGGCTGGCGATCCGGGCGGCGAGTTCAACGAGTTCCGTGTCGGTTCGGGGGTTCGTGATCGGCACCATCACCCGGTAGCGATCCTCGCCAACGAGCGTCGCCTCAACCGAATCAAGAATCGGCACGTACGACCGCCCGGCGAACCGACCGAACGCCCACTCGGGAAGCGTGAGCCGTCGACTCAGTCCCTCGAAGCGGGCGTTTTCAAGTCGTCGTTCGCTCGTCTGGAAGTAGTTGACAACCGTGACCAACACAACGCCACCAAGCGTGTTGCCAAGCAAGACCGGAAGCACGAACTCGGTGACGCCCGGCAGGAGGGCAAGCCGACCGAGTGCGACGAGATAGATGACCTCGGTAAAGGAGACGACAACGTGGAACAGATTCCCCAGTGGGATCGCCAGAAAGGCAACGTAGACGACGAGCAGCCGAGAGACCGTATCGGTCGCCGAAAAAACAACCCAGACAACGCCGGCGACGATCAGCCCCGCGAACACCGCTTTGAAAAACAGTGACCACCACCCGGTTTCGAAAGCCCCCTTTTCGGCCAGCTCGATGGCTTTCGTCGTCGTTTTCGCATCAAAGACCCCGCCGTAGGCCAAGGCGACCGCGCCGATCGCCCCGCCGGTAAAGTTGCCCGTCAGTACGATCAGCCAGTGGCGCAACAGCGTCGGAACACTGGCCAATCGCTCGATTGTCAGCGCGACCGGCGGCAGCGTGTTTTCGGTGTACAGCTGGTAGCCACCGATAATAATATAGATGAAACCAAGCGGGTACAGCATGACGCCGATAAGCGGGTTGTCGCTGGCCGCTGACAGCGACGCATACAACAGAAACGTGATCGTGATCGCAAAGCCGGCGGCGACCGCACTAAAAAACAGCTCCCGAACGCCGGAGGTGATCTCCTCGTCGGCGGCGGCCACCACACGCTGAAACACCTCATCGGCGGAAAACCGATCGCGGAGCACCTCGCCGACCGCCGGCGCGCCGCTGCGGGATCGCTCGACGGCCTCCCGGACGGAATCCTCGGGATCGGAGGGGGAATCGCTCATTGCCGAGTTCAATTCGGGCGGCACCCTAAGAGGTTGGCTTTTCGGCCCCCCTCGGTTATGACGGCGCGCCATCGAGGATCGCGAGCCCACTGGAGGCTCCGATCCGTTCGGCACCAGCCTCGATCATCGCCATCGCCGTTTCGTAGTCGTTGATCCCACCGCTGGCCTTGACCGGCAGATAGTCGGCCATGAGTTCGACAGCCGCGACCGTCGCCCCGCTCGGCTCGCCGTCGGCAAAGCCGGTCGATGTTTTCAGCATGTCGGCGTCGGCGTCAACGGCGACCTCGCAGGCGCGGTGTGTCTCGTCGTCGGTCAGCAGGCCCGCTTCGATGATGACCTTCACCGGGATCGGTACCGAGGCGACGACCGCGCGGAGTTCATCAGCAACGGCGTCGTCTTCGCCGGCTTTGAGGCGACCGACATTGAGCACCACGTCGAGTTCGTCCGCGCCAGCCTTCCACGCAACCGAGCCGGCTTCGCGTTTGATCTCGGGATCGGCTTGGCCGTGTGGGAAGCCGACGACCGTGGCGATGGTGAGCGCATCCGGGGCGTCGCTGGCGACGCTGTCGAGATAACAGGGCGGAATACAGACGTTCATGCCAGCCTCGGTGGCCTCGTCGACGACGCGTGCAACGTCGCCGGCCGTCGTTGTCGGCCCGAGAACAGTGTGGTCGATCTTTGCTGCGAGGGCGGCGCGCTTCATACGCCCTGGAGACCCCCTATCGGCAAAAAGCTCCCCACCGGTGGGCAACGCGCAACGCCGGCGATCACAACTCTTTCCACCGACTCACCGAAACCGAGGGTATGGTGTTGCTTCCGGCCGGCTTCAGTCTCCCGCCGCTGCCCTACGCCCTCATGTTGCTTGCCGGTGGATTCGCCGTCAGCGTCGGGTTCGCCCGACGACGGCCGCCGGTTACGGCTCGCCACGTCCTCTCATTGACGCCGTGGATGGCGGTCGGCTCGGCGTTGCACGTGCTTTACGGGATCGATGGCCTGCCAGCGGTCATCGCCCCGTTTGGCGGGACAGCCGCGGTGTACCTCACGACCGCGGTGTTGGCCGGCGTGGGCTGGCTCGCTGTCGACGCCGTTCGCCCAATGCGGGTGCCACCGGTGCTTGCTGGCGGGGGGATCGTCGTGCTGCTTGTGACAGTCGCCGTCGCCTTGCGCGCCGGACTGGCTCGTGGGACGCTCGCGCCGATGTGGCCGGCCGCTGGGCTGCTGTTGACGGTCGCGCTGACCGCCGCTGGCTGGGTTGGACTGCGGAAACTGCGACCGGCGGCGACGGCGACAACCGGGGTGGTCGGCCTGCTTGCCCTGTTCGGCCACACGCTGGATGGTATTTCGACGGCCATCGGCGTTGACGTGTTGGGGTTCGGCGAGCGCACACCGCTGTCGCGGGTGATCATTGAGTCGGCGGCAGCCTTGCCAACCGCCGAGACCATCGGCGTTGGCTGGCTGTTTGTGCTTGTAAAACTCGGTGTTGCCGCCGGGGTCGTTGTCCTCTTCCGGGAGTATGTCGATGCTGAGCCAACCGAGGGATACGCGCTGTTGGGCTTTGTTGCCGCCGTCGGATTCGGCCCGGGCGTGCATAATTTACTGCTGTTCACTGTTGTTGGTGGCTGATGTAGTCAACTCACAGAGGAGCTTGTCTGATCCGGTGACATAGACCGCCAGAGATCCCACCGCCGTACTGGAAGCGGCGTCGTTTACCACGCGAAGACTGTCACGCGTTCACAGCAGGCGTGGCAGATCAGCTGTTCTGTGTGTTGAGCAAGCCGTGGTGATTTATACCATTCAGCCGAATTAGTCGCATGGATATCGGTGTCTCAGTCGGCCCGTATGTGGATCGTATCGATGCACTGCCGGACTCATTCTCGTTTGTCGAACTCGCGATCGGTGAGGGCGAACGCCCGCTGGCGGTTGTCGACGCCGACCAGCTGGCTGACGATCTTACAGCACACGGGTTCGGTGCAGTTGTCCACCTGCCGTACCGACAACCGCTCGCCACGCCGGTCGAACGGATTGATATGGCGACACAAGAGTATCTTGCGGAGGTGCTCGAAACAGCTGCGGCGATCGACGCAACAACCGCTGTTGCACATCCTCGCACCCGCGGTGTTGGAGACGATACGCTTATACAGCGGATGACACAGCTGTCCGACCGCGGTGCAGCCAACGATATTACCGTTTGTTTTGAAACGCTGGGATACGCCGGCGGGCTGTCATTAGACCGCGTTGGTGCAGCGGCCGCCAAAGCAGATGCAGCAATCTGTCTTGATGTCGGGTATGCGTATCTCGAAGCGGGCACCGACGGCATCGCCTCATTCATCGCTTCGTACGGTGATCTCGTCGAGCATCTCCATGTTCACGGTGCACGACACCGAGGCGATACACACATTTCGGTTGGCAGTGGGGATGTCGACTACAGTTCGATCGGCCCCCTGCTCCACGATGTGGCACCGACCACGGCGACAATCGAAGTTTTCACCGACAACGCGACATATCTGACAGCGTCTGCTGAGCGGTTTGAGGCGGTCTACGCGGAGCCCGGCGAATCGACCACAGATACAGAGAGTACATAGCTCCGCAGCCGACCTGAGACAGCCGTCAAGAGTGTTCTTATGACTCCGGCCCGACTGGATGGTATGCCCGATCGGAACGGCGGCACCGGCGAGCAGACCATCCCGGTATCGCCCACAGTTCATATCGAGGCTTTCGCGACACATTGTACCGCGACATGGAAGGCGAAGTCGCTGGCACAGTGTCTCGAGACACTACAGACCAGCGAGTATATTGAACCGACAGCAACTGTCGTGGTGGATGATACGACAACTGCCGGGAGGGAGCAGCATGCTGTCGATGATATAACTCCAACAGAAACGATCCGCTACCTGCGGGTTACACCGGCAGCATCGTGGACGCTTTCGTGGGAACAACGCACATGGCCAGTCGTCTCGATGAGCGGAACCCTTTCGGCCGAGGCCTGCCGTCTCATGCATCTGGGGACGACTGAGTGTTCCGGGTGGCCGGACACCGCGACTGCAAAAGTAAAAAATATTATTAGTGATGTCTGATAACTTCGGTCGAATACAGCAAGTATGTGACTTTTGATACAGAGGCTACACAAATTATGGTATAGTCCAATCGAATCAGAGAGATATTTGCACCCGTCCATAGCATCCAGTGTCCAATCGATCGTAGCCAGAGCGGTCACGACGAAACAATCAGGAGGGTGCCGGCAGTACAGTTCCCATGCGAATCAGTGTTATCGGTGGGAGTTCTGTCACCGAAGCAGAGTACGCCATCGCCGAAGAGCTTGGAGAGCAGATCGGACAGCGTGGACATACGGTTGTTTGTGGTGGCCTCGACGGTGTTATGGAAGCGGTGTGTAAGGGTGCCCAACAAACCGGCGGGCAGACGATCGGCATCATTCCAGGGAAAAATCCTGAGACGGCAAACCAGTACGTTGAGACGGCCATTGCAACCGGAATCAACGACGCACGTAATCCGGTGATCGTGATGAACGGAGACGGTGTTGTCGCAGTTGACGGTGGCCCAGGAACGCTTTCGGAGATGGGCCACGCCCTCACATTTGGGAAACCGGTTGCTGGAATCGAGACCCACCAAATCGACGGTATCTATGGAATCGAGCACGTTGAACACCCAGCGGATGCGGTTGATCATCTTGAGAACGCGGTTGAGCAGTAAGATACCGTTGACCGCAATCGAGTTTTCTATTATCAATGAGTGTGTGGAGCGTGGCGTCGGGACGCTTGTCGTCGGCTGGCCCGAAGATGTCCGGTCGGACGATCTCGGGAGGACGGCGAACAAGTGGTTGCATACATGGGCCTTTGACCGGCTGTATCAGTATCTCAACTACAAGGGCGAAGCACACGGTATTGAGGTGCTGAAAGAAAACGAGTGGAATACCTCAAAGACCTGCTGTGAGTGCGGAGATATAACCGACAGCAACCGTGTTGAACGTGTGCGATTCCTGCGGACTGGTAGCCAACGCCGACTGCAATGGCGCAGAGAATATTAGACAAAAGATAACTCCGAATCCGTCTCAGGATAGGAGTAACGGCTGTCTGACACAGCCCTCGGTCTACCTGTTCGACAAATCAACGGGTGAAATAGTCCCACAGAACAGGTAGTACCGTAGACCAGCAGATATCCCACCGTTGCGGTACGGGAAGCCGCGTCGTTCACGACGCGGAGGATGTCACGTTCGTAGGCTGCGGTGGTTGAGCCTACTGTTGAATTAGGCTGTCGTGCGTGGTGTACTACACCTGATGAGCAGCCAAGGTATCTCTGACAAGTGGGATACGCGCACCAACATCCGAGGCGATGTCAGCGATCGAATACTCCGGATTGTTTGTGGCTGCCTCCAGTATCTCTTCTTCGATTTCTGATAGTTCCTCCTGTGTGGTTGCCGACGAGTCCGCCTGATCAGTCTCCGTGCTGCTTACAGAGCGGCCATCATCTGGCAGCGTTGCAGTCGCCTCGTGCTCGTCTCGAATATCACGAACCAACCCGACGTGTGTATCCACGGCAGCGGCGATCTCTGCATTGGTTGCTGCAGGATTGCGAAGCGCATACTCCAAGACAGCGGACTCGGTCGCGTTAAACGACGCCGAATCGACCGGTTTCGAGATCTCTGTCGGTGGCTTGTCACTCGTTTCAGCTGGCTCATCGTATGTGATGAGCGTGTCACGAACGGTCGCCACACGGCCGTTGATCCGATCGGCGATCTCGGCGTTGGTCAGTTCAGGATTTTCCTGTGCAAGCTGCAGGATTTTCTCCTGCGTTCCAGACGGTTGTGAGTGGGTTTGCGCTTGGTCGGTCATATGGTTTCTATCTGTTGTCGGTGTCTTGTGCTCCGTACCACAGGCCACACGCACGGCACAGCGTGGTAGTTACGTTGCGTACATACGTCCTATGTGCTTTTGAGGTATCTATCTGTCGTATACTCGACCATGTTGTGTCTATATCGACATATCACCGACGTTACCCACTCCTACTGTTGTCCAGTTTCCAGCAGCACGGGGCGGTGGCAACTGCCACTCAGCGACCAATTCAGCCACTCCTCGCACGATTTCCTCGTCAACAACGCCGCCGAACTGCTCTTTTGTCACGGCTAGAACGGGCTTAGAACAGCGTGTACTAACTGTGCCGTAGTTTCAACCCGTAGAACTGATTCAACAGACAATGCGGACTCCTCTATAACACTCTCTACGGAGGGTGTCAGTAGCAACAGTGCTCGCGGCACATTCCGCCGTGACACGTTTGGAACTCGGTTGTTAGGAGGATGCGTCCGGCAACCAACTGGAGTTGTGTCCGCAAGCCCTTGATTTGGCGTGGTGCGGCACACTGCCGATGAAGACCGGAGGCTCGATATTCAGCCTGTCAGTGTGTTGTGATTATTCCGTCACTCAGCGATCAGTGCTCGCATGGCTCTCATATCTACTGACCGAAGCAGAACTCGTTTGCCGAACCACAGATATACAGCGACCGCAAGCGATACGAAAACCAGACTTACCCGAATCCCAGCTATCGATTTTATTACCTGGCACGCGTATACTGCCGGACACGAGAGAGCAATAGCATACACTTGCTGTCGGCTAAACGGTGTCAATCCGTCGCGGAAGTACAACACTGCCAACTCGGTGGTGTTGTTGAGCACCACCGACAGCAGATAGGCGACTCCCAGGCCGATTGCCCCGTAGCCCGTCGTGAACGTCACCATCAGCGGAAGTGCGACAGCAGCATTGAACACCTGTGTGAGTAGACTCGCTCGCTCATTGTCAGTCATAAGCAACAGCAGACCGACACTCCCGAAGATGGTCGCAACATACTGCGCACCAAGCACCACACGCAGAACCGCCGCCTGTTGGGCGTATGCGTCGCTTATGACGCCGAGTAACTCCGGAGCATACGTGTATCCAACCACAAATACCGGCGTTGTGACGACGATCGCCAGCCGACTCGTCTGCTGGTAGAGTCGGTGTAGCCGCTGGGTGTCTCCGTCGTTGTAAAGCGACGCGGCTATCGGTGGCAGAATCCCGTTTACACCGCTCAATGGCCACCGAACGATGAGTGCAACCACTACTGAGAGGCTAAACGCGCCGGCGACAACCGGCGAGAGATACACGCTCATAACCACAAACACAGCTCGCCGCTGGACAAGCTCTAGTACCGCAACCCCGGTCGTACTCGCGGCATATGTGAGGAATCTCTGAACGACCCCACGGTGTGATCTAAGCGAGCCGAATCGAATATCGGTAAACCGAAACAGCAGCCACGTGCCGATCGCCACCAGTAGGACGACAGCTCCAACGATCCCCACCCACAGGTTCAACAGTGAACTGGTGATCCCACCAACACTAATCGCCAGTACGCCGACTAACAGTGCTAACGGAGCAAAAACGCGCGACACCAACATGGCGAGTCTGATGCGGCGTAGTGCTCTGAACATATCTCGAAGATCTCGAAGCAGCAGAAACGGCAGTAACCCGACCGCAAATATAACGACGACAGCTTCATGACGCGGCTGGAGAAGCGTCAGCTCAACGAGCCGGTCTCGAAACATGATAACCGGCATCGCGACAACAATCCAGATACAAACGTATCCAACGGTACCTGCGCTCATCAGCGTCTGTTGTGCTGACGATGAGACAGTCGGAACGATTCTAGTGTATCCGTCGCCGATCCCGGCGACCAGATTCCGTGAGATCGTCTCCCCACGAATAAATACGGACAGAAAGCCGTACGCCGCCGCCCCCGATACACCAGCGACGGCATATGCAACCACAAATAGGAGAAGGCGCTCGGAGATGAAGGCTACAATCCCAACTGCTGACTTCTCCACCACCTCCGCGAGCAGCTCGTCATCGTCCTCCGTCTGAGCGGCAGCCGTCATCGTGGTATCAGAACCATCTATTCGACATAGTTGCTACTCGTAGGTAAGTCACGGCGGCGTCGATCAGGTTGATCTAACGGTTGCCGATCAAGATATTGATTGATACTGTATAAACCGATCATACACGGCTGACATAAACCACTCAACCGGTATACATAGAGCCAGTAAAACGATCACTCACAGAGAGCGTGAGATATAATCAGCTACACACCGTTTAAATCGTATGCTTGATCTTTTTGCGTATCTCAACTGCAGCCACTCCCCGACGGTTGAGGACGCATGGCAGCTCCCCGGGCACACGCAGCCAGACGGGTATACTGACATAGAGTTCTGGACGAAGTTAGCAGAACTGCTTGAAGACGGCGGGTTTAGAGGGATGTTTTTTGCGGATGCATACAATGTTGCAAACAACTATCAGGGGGAGATCGCGCCGACCGTTCGGCGTGGTGAGCAACTGCCCGAAAATGATCCGTTGCCGTTGTTATCAGCGCTAGCGGCGGTCACCGACCGGATCGGGTTGGTGGCAACCGCATCAACCTCGTTGTATCCCCCCTATCTGCTTGCAAAAAAACTCTCTACGATCGACGACCTCACCGATGGTCGTGTCGGGTGGAACATTGTCACCTCCGCCGGACAGCTTGAGTTTGAGAATGTCGTTGGAGAGTACATCCCCCACGATGAGCGGTATGAGCAAGCCGATGAGTTCATGCAGGTTTGTTATGCACTGTGGGAGGAGTCTTGGGCCGAGGGAGCCGTCCTGCAGGACGCAACGACCGAGACGTTTGCTGATCCGAACAGCGTGTCATTTATCAATCACGACGGGCCGGTGTACAATGTTCCTGGGCCACATATGTGTGCTCCGACCCCCCAGCGGACACCTGTTCTCTTTCAGGCCGGACAGTCCGATAGCGGTCGTGCGTTTGCGGCTCGTCACGCCGAGGCAGTGTTCTCGTTTCATCTTTCTTCGGCGGAGTTCCGGTCGTATGCCAGCGAGATGCGGGCAGAAACGCGTGCCATCGACCGCGGTCGCGACCAGTATCGGCTCTACCCGGCGGTAACACCATACGTTGGGTCAACGACTGCCGCCGCCGAGCAGTTTCATCAATCGGTCATTGAGACGATCGCTCCCGAAACAGGGCTCGTACGGCTCTCAAACCACCTCAACCACGATTACAGTCAGTACGACACCGACGCTCAACTGAAATCAATCAACGCAGAGGGGATCAGAGGGGCACTGCAGGCATTCCTAACTGATGATCGGCGTTGGACGGTTGGTGAGGCAGCTGTCCGATACGCACGGTACCCAACCGCGGAGCTGATTGGAACCCCCAGTATGGTCGCTGACAAGCTGGAACAATGGATGGAAGCTGGCGCGGACGGGTTTATGTTCATGGCTCCTGCCGTTCCACGCACCTTTCAAGGGGTGTGTGCGAAACTCGTGCCAGAACTGCGCACACGTGGGCACCTCCCCTCCGAGGCGTCGGATACCACCCAACAGCAGACCCTGCGAGAACAGCTTTTCGGGACAGCAAGACTCCCTGATTCGCACGTTGAGCGCGGGGACAGGCAGTACTGACAATTCCGCGGCTGATAGCTCGTTGATCTCTGTCGCATACGTCGAAGGCTTACTGTACTCACCAACAGAAACACCGAGACACTCTGGGCGAACCATCCGTATTTAGCTAATAGTGAAATCGCCTGACAGCAGTAGCTCATTGAGATATCTTTGAGCCCCCCCCCCGGTTATACACCGCCGTCATTGGTTTCAGACGAACTCTTGTTGAGCATTCGGTCTTTGACCAGCACGAACAGTTAGAGCAACAGTGAGCGTTCGGCGATGGTCACTGAAACCGTCGGATTGCGTTCGATCCAGCTCCCGGTGTCGTCGGTGCGGTAGGAGAGTAGAGGGCCATCAAAGTAGTCCCCAAGAGTATACCTCCCGCTCCCGGACAGACGGTTGCCATGAACGAAATATCGCCTCGTGACTGACTCGCTGGCAGCCAGACTGCGAACCAGTCGGGTGTTGTCCGTCCTAGTGCTGTTTGCTGTCACCTCGACATGGTCGGTTTCGTCGTATCCATCAGTAAGCAAGAGCGTCTTGAACGTGTGCTCCTTGGCTGGCACCAAAGCGAGTATTCCGAATGGCCAGACGCCAATGTTGCTGATTTCGACCGCCGTTTCACTACCGTTTCGAACCGTCAGATCAAGCGATCCAGGGCTATCGACTGTCACAGCCGTATCGACCGCCTCGATATCGTAATCGAGCGGCCCCGCCATACCGGAAGTACCGATGTTGGTGATAGTGTATTCGGAGTCACCCATGCAGCCAGCGAGCCCGGCTATCGTCGCCGTCGCGACGCCAAGATAGTGCCGTCGGTTCATTGGTCTTCCTCCCGGAGGCGAGCTGAATCCGTTGTCTGCTGAACTGACTCGTCGGTCAACTGGATAAAAACGTCCTCGACTGTCGCCTCAGCCGTGAGATCAAGTCGTTCACGGAACGCCGACAGCGTCCCCTCGTCGACGAGTCGTCCGCGGTGAAGGATGCCGATCCGGTCACAGACAACTTCGACCTGACCGAGGACGTGACTCGAAAAGAACACCGTCGTTCCGCGTTCGGACTCGGAATCAACGACCTCTCGAACCAGTGCCACGCCATGGGGGTCGAGTCCGGTGAAGGGCTCATCGAGAATCAACAGCTCCGGGTCGCCGACGAGGCTCATCGCAAGGGCGAGCCGCTGTTCCATTCCTTGTGAGAACTCACCCGCCGGACGGTCGATGGCGTCACCGAGGCCGACGCGTTCGAGCAACGCGGCGGGGTCGGCGTCGGCCCCTTTCGTGTCTGCAACCAACTGGAGATGCCGCCGTGCTGAGCGGTTGTCGTAGGTATCGAATCGGTCGGGGAGGATTCCGATCTGTTGATGGCAGGCGACCACGTCCGTCCACGGATCGAAGCCGAGTACGCGTGCGGTTCCAGCTGTCGGTTTGCTGTAGTTCATCAGGAGGCCGATAGTCGTCGACTTCCCGGCCCCGTTGGGGCCGAGGAAGCCATACACTTCCCCCTGTTCGACGGTCAACTCAAGGCCGTCAAGAGCGGTCACCTCGTCGTACTGCTTGCTCAGACCCGCTGTTTTGATAGCTGGGACTGTCACACCAGATCACCACGCTCGAACCGATAGCGAGCGACCCCCAGCGGTACCAGCAACCAACAGAGGAGTATCACGACCCCTGAGAGCTCGTGGAGGTAGGCCGGTGGTGTTTGTCCGTGGAACGCACTCTCGACGGTGTAGATGGTGATGCTCGTCGGGGTTTCGAGCTTCGTAATGACGGCGTCGAAACTCCCACCGGAGTTCCCAACACCGAGCAACCAGTTTGTCAGGACGCGATACGCTCTCCCGGGGGAGAGCCGGAGAAGCAGAAAAAACAGCCCGTCGGCCGGCGCGCTGAACGTGTTGACTGATGCTGTACCAACAGTCGTCTCCGGGGGCGCAGTACCGACAGTCGCGTATATTATCTCGGCGAACTTTGTCCAGAAGGCTGTGAAGACGAGATAGACACCCCCAAACGCGGCACCGGCGGCCCGGACAGTACTCGTTGTGACCGCAGAGAGAGCCGTCCCCACCGACACCAGCGACATGACATACACCACTGTCGACAGTAGGACACCACAGAACAACAGCGGCGAGAAGGCTCCGAACCGAATGAGGCCGATCACACCAAGGGTGACAGCGGCGGCCGAGATTGGGATTGCGATGCCAGCACTGCGGCCCAGAACCTTCCCGACGAGAACATCACTCCGAGTCATCGGCAAGCCGAGGACGAACTTCAGGCTCCCCGAGGTTCGTTCGCCGACAACTGACCGATAGCTCAACAGAAGGACACCAAGTGGGAGAAGAAACGATCCGGCGGTCTGGAGAAAGCCGATGGTCATGTTCGAGCCTAGCCCCTGCCAACCGACGTAGGTCGGTCGGTAGCCCCACAAGACGAGCAGTACGGCGAGAATCCACGGCCCCTTGGCGGTCAGTAGTCCGCGAGCCTCCTCGCGAGCCAGTGGGAACCAGCTCGGCTGAGCACCGGCCAACAGCGTCACACGCCACCTCTTCGGATGGGGAACGCTCGTTGGTACCGCTGCTGACGCTGTTCGGGAAGACTCACGCTCAACAAAGCACCATGCCGACGTGTTGTCGCGTGTTCACGTTGAGGCATCTGCTAACCGATTCAGATACCGAAGGCCTGTAGCTTACGATGGGTTCAACGCGGATTGAACACATCTTCCTGATCTGGCACCCCTGATGTAGCTACTGAGTCTCTTGGTGCATTGTGTGGACACAAGCGGGCCTTCGAGCGGTTGTGCGAGTACGTCGAGTATAACCCCGAACTACACGGCATCGACGTACAGACGGTTACCATGGAGAAAACGTCGTTCCATTGTTCACACTCACTGGTTGGGAGTCTCCGTGCTATTGATGCACCCAGTCCGGAGCCGACACCATCGATTACGGCTGTCTTCGCCATACGCTTGCTTGGACGCACGATGGCAAACCACTCTGGGCGAACGGGTGGAGTGCCATCAGCACGGGCCTCCCCTCTCAATCTCGACTGACCGCTGTCGTTATACTTCACCACCTCTAAACTGTGACGTGCGCAGCCTAGAATTTTTTTCATGCACTGGCTGTGAGACGGTCTATGCGGATATTGAGGAGCCGCCGATATGTGATGTTTGTGAGAACCGCCAGTTCACAACGATTGAATCGGAGGCTCAGGCGAGTTGACCTCCTCCCGCGCCTGAAGACGCGGGAATCCCACCATGGGATTTCAGGCCGAGCGAAGCGGCCTGTTAGTTTCAAGACGCATTCGTTCCAAGCGTCGGCTGCTGGGTTTCAGCATCGTCCCCAGAAATCTTCGATTTCTGGTGTGCGAACGAATCGCTGCGCGATTCGTTAACGGCGTGGCTGTCTCGTGGCCCGGTCAAAGAGGCCCCATCCGTAGCCGAGTCATCGTCACCGACCTTCTGCCGGGAAGCCCGGTCGCTTTGGCGGTGACTCTCTCCACTACGGTAGCGGTCTGCAATGTTTATCGCCCCGTTCACGTCGGCTTGATACTCACCGAGCCAGCAGTCGTCGTTCGAACAGCGGAACGTCGCCTGTCGTGGCCGGGAGCCTACTTCACCGCAAGCGTGACACGCCTTCGACGTGTTTCGGGGATTCACCGTCTCGACGGGAATCCCCTGCTCGGCGGCTTTGTAGCGAATCTGTGCGTGGAGCTTCCCAAACCCCCACCCGTGCAACCGCCGATTCATGTACTCGCCGTAGTCCATGTTCTCGCGGATGTACGTCAGGTCTTCCAGCACCAGCACTGGATTCTCGACGGACTCGGCGTGCGCCACGACCTCGCTAGTCACACGGTGGAATACGTCGTCGATCTGGTTCCACAGTGCGTCAGCGTAGCACTCTGCGATTCGCTCACTGCCACGCTGCTGAAGCCGTCTCTTGGCGGTGAAGTAGGTTTTGCGGAGCCGACGAACGGTCTTTCCCTCGTCGGCCCACAGCCGGGGGCGAACCGGAGAACCCGAGTCGTTTCGGTGACACACCGTGACGAGACTCGCTTCTCCGATGTCCACACCAATCGGCGTCCGCTCGTCGGCGGACACCTCAGATTCGTCCTCCACGTTTCGGGTGGCGGTGACGTGGAGATACCACATTCCGTCTCGTTCGAACAGCCGACTTTCGCCCATCTCTGCGTCGTCAGCGTACAACGCTTCCAGCCACTCTCGTTGTTCGGGATTGGCACGAGCCGGCATCCAGAGGTGGTAATCCTCGTGGTGCGGGATTTTGACGTACCACTCGATGGCGTTCTGTGGCTGGTGATCGAGTCGAACGCCCTCGTTGGTGAACCGCACCGGGTGGTCGTCGTGAAGCTCGTCGGCGTCGTAGCTGTTCCCACAGAGTTGTGGGACGTACTTCTTGAGGGCGTTTTTCGCGTAGCCGCTCAGGTCGTACTCAACAACCACATCGTTAGCCGCTGCCTGTGTGTCACAGCCAGCGTCGAAGGCGTCCTGAAGTGCCTGCTGGTAGGCGTCCCGTGTCTCACGAAGCTTCTGCCGCTTGTGGACATTCGGATCCACAAGCTTCAGTTCGAGCGTTTTCGTGAGTTCGGTCACGCTTCGGCCTCCTTGTGCCGGTCGATGTAGTTCTCGACAGTTTCGCTGGAGACGTGCCCGGCTGTTCCAGTGTAGTAGCCGCGTGCCCACCGTATTTTCTCGCCGTCGTGGTCGGCGTGGCGGTGGTTATATTTCCGTGAGGAAATGCCCTTGAACCAGTTGGCAAGCAGTGATGGGCTGTGTTTGGGCGGGCTACTGACGAACAGATGAACGTGGTCGGGCTGAACAGTCAGGTTTTGAATGTCCAAACCCTTCTCGTCGGCAATTTCGTGGAGGATGGATTCCACACGGTCGGCAACCTCTCCCGTCAGTACCGCGTTGCGGTACTTCGGGAGCCACACTATGTGATAGTTAAGGTTGTAGGTTGCGTGCCGTGTGGTCTTCATCTGTGCTACACACTATGGTAATGCCATTGCAAATATTTTGCGGAAACGGTGGGAAATCCAGCCCTGCAATAGAACGGTGGATTGTCGCACTATGCTGTCCGCTCGACCCCCGCCTGTTCGCTCCTCGGTTCCGGCAGGGTGTCGGAACACTCGTCACTCACGGGAATGCGGGGGTATGCGCTCGTATCTCTATCACCAGTACCACCAGTATTCCACCACCAGCCAACGGTGGATTCTCCATGGCCTTCTCATGCGGCCACATTGCGGCGTACTCCTCGCGGAAGGCTTCCAGATTCGCTTCGTCATAGAAATATTTCGTCTTGAACGCGAACGTTTCAGTTACTGCACACCCAGTACAGACCGGCTCCCCAGACAATCGCTCTGTCTTGATGTGGTCATCATAGGCAATCGCACCGCAGTTCTCACAGTACGCGTAGGGCTCATCATAATCCGCCGTTTCACAGTGGACACACTAATGGAAGCCATCCGCCGTCGTGACACGAGACGGCCCGGCAGCATAGTGCTCGTAGGGGTAGGTGTACTCACCAAGATTAGCCGTTTGCCGTACCATAGGCACATACACCGCCTCAATCGATTGAACGGAGATAGCCGAGCGATTCGGTTCACAGGTCTTGTTGTAGGTGACGTTGTTGTCGCCGGTGTAGCTCACCGTTGTCACCTGGGCTCGCTGCAGTTGATCGATAGCCCAGTCTTTGTACTCGGGTTCGGTCTGTCCGAACCGCTGTTCGGTAGCCTCGTCGAATGGCTCGCGGATCGATTCGTCATCAAGATCGACAATCGCATGGAAGTTCTCCGAGATCAGTGCTGCAACGTCGCTATCGGCCGCCCGAGGAGAACCACGATCGGCATAGATGACAAACTGTGTCTGCTCGTTGATCCGATGAATTACCCCAACGGAGGTCTCGAAGACGGCATTCGTTTCGGCTGTCACCTCCACGACCGGCTGAAACGTGACTGTTGAATGTGGTTTCGGTAGGTCAGCCGCATCGATACCCTGGATATCCCTGATTGCCTCTTCGAGGGGTGTGATGATCGACGCTGCTGGATCATATGGCCGGAGGATTTCATCATAGAGGATCTCCATCCGTCCGTTGTAGAGATCAAGTCCAACACTGTCGGCGATCTCTCTGAGATTCTCTCCGTCGATCAACTCGATTGGATACGGATCGTCCTTCGCGTCAAGATCTTCCTCCATCAGTACGTCGCGGCCCTCATCGGTACGGCGATCGGCTTGGCGGACATTTTCGTAGCCGAGATTTCTGAAGATATCCACAACTACGTCCTCAAATTCGAAGCCAGAGAGATTGTCCAAGACTGCCACAGTGTCTTCTTTGTTCATATCGAAGTGATCCGGCAGGGGTGTTTGGACTGTGATCGGCCTCAAGAGTATCAGTGTGTGCCGATCACGATCAATCGCAAGAGCCAATTACTGCGTAAAACGGACTCTCAGTGTCATCTTGAGCGATCTGATCGGTTACTGTCATCCCACCAGCTTGTATGTAAGAGCCCACTAATTCAGCCCGCTCGTCCATCGTTGCTGTACGCCACGCTCGGATTGCTTTCGTCGGGAACATTCGGTCGGTAAAACTGATAACGACGGTTCCGTCGTCGGCGAGCACTCGGTTGAATTCAGCGAAGATTGCTGCTGGATATTGGAGATACTGGACGGAGAGAGCACAACAGATCATATCAAAACTGTCGTCGGCCAACGGTAGTGACTGATCGTCGTTGAAGCTCTGGATAAACCACTCATCGTAGCGGTCATTTGCTCTGAGCTCCTCGGCGTTGAGTCCATGTCCAACGACGTGAGTCAACTCGGTCTCTGGCAAATGCGAGACCCAACTGCCCATCGCATCAAACACCCTATCGCCCGGGGTGAGAATCCGGTCGTACAGATCGGTGAGTCGGTCGAGAAACGTTTCGCTGGCGTGGGTAACGTACCGCGGGGAATCATAGAACGACGTATCATCACCAGTATCGATCTTACGGCGGTCAACATCGGATAACACAGTCATTACATACAGTAGAGTATCCAAGCGTATCAATCGCACGTGGGTTGATAAGCTGTTCACCTGGGTAGCCCTCTCACCCACCGTGTTTGCGAAACCAGACACGCTCACCCTCTGGAGACGCACCTTCCGCAAGTTCCAACCGGCGAACAAAGAGATCCCGAACCGCAAGCGTGACAACTAGCTCAACAAGCTCGTCATCTTCAGTGCTGACAGTGACAATACAGTGGCCATCCCGCTGCTGAACTGCGTCGATCGTCCCAACCGACCAGCGTTCGATATCATGATCTGGCTTCTGGGCATGGATACGGTCGTGGTTCATATTTACTACCAGATCGCAGGCATTGTCTACGTTTCGTGTTGGTTTGACGCCTTAGTCACAACTGCAGCAGCGCGCGTATTAGCTATTGCAGACTCGATTTCGGTACTCAGACTGCGGCGTGAGAGTTTCTCAAGCGATTCAACCAATCGCATGAGTAGCTCAATTCCGTAAGTCAACGGAGAAACACCGCCGCGGCATCAGTCACTCGGCGGCTGTACACGTTGACATCGGGAATGGATTTTGCGTCCGTATCGACAGCTGCGTACAGCCATTTTGTTTCACCGTCAACCTCGATTTACTTCACCGTTGACCCCGATTTGTTTCCCATCGATAGCTACCCGCAACGGTTCCACCGTCGGCGGGGCTGATTGTGTTTCGGTGAGATCGTGCGTCCAGTTCCTCACAGCTCTATGAGAGCGATCGATCCCGAGTACATCCAAGACAACGACGACCTTCCGCAGGGACAATCCCATCGAGTGAGAATGTTACGCCATACTCAGAGGTGGTTGGATCCTAATCAAAGCGGCGAATGACCGTTGACCAGTTCCATGTCGCATTCTCCTTTTGACTGAAAACCGGAATCTCCCACATGTGAACCGTCTCGGGGTTAACTCCCGGGGCACTCGCCTTGCTTATCTGCAGAAGAGGGGTATACCTCAGGATCAACAAATAGTAAACCTGTTATCGCTGCTGATCGGTTGGGCGGATGAGCATCTCATTGACATTGACATGCTGGGGCTGGGTTACAGCGTAGGCGATTGCACGGGCGATATCTTCGCTTTCGAGTGGTGTCATCGACTCAAGCATCCCCTCTTCGATCTGTTGTTTGATCTCTTCGTCAGGGATGTGCTCTTGCAGTTCGGTATCGACCGCCCCGGGCTCAATGATTGTCGTCCGGATGCCCTCAGTTGTGACTTCTTGCCGGACGGCTTCGGTGAAGGCGTTGACACCAAACTTTGTCGCATTGTAGCCCGAACTTTTCGCACCGGCCTGTCGGCCAGCCGTTGATGAGACGTTGACGATATGGGCGGTGTCTTGTTCTTGCATGATTGGCAGTGCGGCATGGGTGAGATTCATCAATCCCAAGAGATTGACCTCAATCATCTGTCGAAGGTGTTCGCGGGCAGCCTCATCAAGCCGTTCCAGTAGCATCACTCCAGCATTGTTCACGAGAATATCGATCGCGCCGAACTCATCGACGGTTTCTGCAACGAGTGCATCGATGTCGTCGTCTTCGGTGACATCTGTCGGAGTCACAAGTGCATCGCCTCCCTCCGAGGTGATGCGTTCGGCCACTGCCTCAAGTTCGTCTGCACGGCGTGCGGCGAGCACAACGCTGGCTCCACGGGCAGCCAGCGACTCAGCAGTCGCTTCCCCGATTCCAGACGATGCGCCAGTTACGATTGCTACCTCTCCAGCTAACTCAGACTCAAGGGCTGCTGTCATCACTTGCAGTAAGGCCCTCGGTTCGTATGAGGATACCGTTCTCTGGAATGCATTCTCACCTCCATTTGTGGTAGATTGCCTCGGGGTCAAGCCCCGTGGCATTTCCCTTGTCCCTGTGAAACCCTCAAAGAGCTGTGCACTGCCTCGTCATATCGACCCACCGCTGAGACCCGGGGTATGCTCAATCGTCACTAGGGATTTCGGCGTCACTCAACGACGCATCGGGCTCAAAGATAATACTCGGATCTAAATCCGCAAGCGGTTCACCAGTTTTCACTCGATGCGGCCAGTCGTGATTGGCAAGCGCGCTCGTGCCAAGCGTGAGGAGATCAGCCCCCCTCTCTAGTGCCGTCCGTGCCTTCGTTGGATCACCAAGTCCACCGTTGGCGATTACAGCAACATGAGCATCACTGTATTGGACAGCGAGTTCCGCAAGTGTTTGCTCCGTGTCTGGCACCTCCCCGGCAGTCGCATCGCCACCGGTGACATGGATGTAGTCGGCTCCAGCCTCCGAGAGTGCGCTGAACAGCGCAGTAGCCGTCGACTCGCCGTCTGGCCACACCCGCTGTTCATCAACGACAGCCGTTTGTGAGGTGCGCACACCGATCACGAACTTCTCCGGCGTGGCGTCGTTGATCGCAGCGGTCACCTCAGCCGGAAACCGCGCGCGGTTGGCTGGTGACCCGCCATACTCATCATCACGGCTGTTGACTAGCGGATCGACGAACTCATGCAGGAGATAGCCGTTGGCCGCATGCACCTCGATGCCATCGAAGCCGGCCTCAACAGCCCGCTTTGCGGCGGCAACAAACTCCGCTCGTATGTCACGCAACTCTGCAGTGTCAAGTGCGTCTGCCTCCGGGAACTCTCCGGAACCGCCGTACAGTTCCGACATCTCTCCTGGCGGACGGTACGCTGAGGGGGCCACAGAGTCATAGCCATACCGATTGCCTTGGGCCTGGGCGCCGGCGTGCATCAACTGTGCAAAGATTGGACTTCCCGCTGCGTGGACGGCTTCGACGACTGACTTCCACGCTGCTGCCTGCTCATCGGTGGCAAGACCAGGTTGATTCGCATACCCCTGACTGTGGGTCGTATCTGGATGGATGCCCTCTGTGACAAGAAATGAAAACCCGCCGCGGGCAAACGAAGCGTAATATTGAGCCATTTGATCGGTTGCATCTCCGTCATCGGTTGCGCTCGTCCGGGTCATCGGTGCAAGGCCAACCCGATTGTCAAGTGTGTGATCTTTGAGCGTGAGTTCAGTAAAGAGTGGGTCGGATTCCATCGCATTTACTACCGCCTAACAACCTAAGAGAGTGGTGAATGATGGAGCTATGTAATATTCTTTGTTACCAATCACCGATTAGCGTAAGTAGATAAATTATCTGATAATAACATTCATCTCGTAGCGTCCGAATGCCCTCTCGGGCGACACCGCCGACGTGGTCGGCAATCGACTCCGGATATATTCGTTTCACGTCGACAGTCAGTCCGTGGTGTACCGATGCGCTAAGCGACCGAACGTATGTGACGACAGCACCGTATGGCCCGTGAATACTAATGTCATTTGGCCGTTCACCGTTGAGAGCTGGTTGGGAGGCGTCAGCCGCGACATTTAGATCGACATTGCAGTGCGGAGGACGCTCCGATCAGTGTCTGTGAAGAATTCTTCCCTGATCTAACGGTCAATAAGTGCCTATGAGATTTCCACCGGCCGCAGCTAATGAAAAAGTTCTTTTACGTAAAGCTTCTTTTACAAAGTGAGCGATGACCAGAGTTACTCATCAATGTGTTCGGTTAGGAGCGAGACAATGACAACCGTACAACGTCAACGGGCGACAGGTGTGTTATTTACAGCAGTAGGTCTCCTCATCGCTGTGGCTGCAGTGGTCAATCTTCTGGAGGGGGCATACTGGCTTGCTGGCCCGCAGGTCGCTGTGGCAGGGGTTGTTGGATATTTGGCGTGGAGACAGCTCCAGCCGACGCGGGAAATCACTGTCCCGACCTCAGACGAACGAACCCAGAGAGAAGCTCACAGAGCAGCGTCGACGGCGTTTTATCTACTAGTTATGATCTTAGTGATCGAATCAGGCTTTGATTTTATCCCCACGAGTTTGGAAACATCGGTGTATCTTCTCGTCGCCATGAGCTTCCTTGGACTTTCCTGGGGCTACCAGAAAATCGATCTCAAATAGTATGAAGAATTCGGTGAAAGAACTGCGGGATGAGCACGGATATACCCAAAAAGAGTTGGCAGTAGAGGTGGGTGTGACCCGTCAGACGATTAATAATCTTGAAGCGGAGCGATATAATCCATCGCTGGAACTAGCCTTTGAACTCGCGCGCTGTTTCGATTGCACGATAGAGGATATATTCATGCCCGACCCACCGCTGTAACCACCGGTTCGGTACGGGGGACGTGTCTTCTGTCTTGCACTGTACTTCTTCATAGAAATCCGACAGAAGGATTCCACCACTTCGGGTGAACACGTTACCGACACCGCTTCACGTTTCGATCTGAACACCGGTAAACTCGAAGCGCGCGCCGCCGTCATCGCTGTCGGTGAGGGCGACATCCCAGCCGTGGGCTGCGGCGATCTCTTCGACGATATTCAGCCCAAAGCCCGTCCCATCAGGATCGGTCGTATAGCCAGCCTCGAAGATCTCATCGCGGTTGTCGGGATCGATCCCCGGGCCGTCGTCGGCGACAGAGAAGCCATCGGAAAGCGCGCCGATCGTGATCGAAACGTCGTCGCCGGCGTGTTCGACGCTGTTGCGCAGCAAATTCTCCAGTAGTTGTTGGAGTCGACCTGTATCCGCGTGGACGACCAGCCCATCGGAAACTGACAGTGTCGCGCCGGCGGTCTTGACGTTTGCCCAGCAGTTGGCAGCTAACACCCCCATATCGACCGGTTCCGTTTCCTCGACGGCTTGCCCCTCCCGAGCAAGCGTAAGCACATCGTCGATGATCGCCTCCATCCGGTCGAGGTTTTTGGCAACGATCGGCGCGTGTTCGTCGTCGTCGATCATCTTGATCCGGCCCTGAGCGACGCCAAGCGGATTCCGGAGGTCGTGGCTGACGACGTGGGCGAACCGTTTGAGGCGGTCATTTTGTCGGCGAAGCTCCTGTTGTTGGCGGTGGCGTTCCAGCGCGTACCGGATCGTCCGATGGAGCACGTCGGCGCTGACGCTGTCTTTGACCAGATAGTCTTGGGCCCCTCGTTCGATCGCTTCGACTGCGATGGCGTCGTCTTTCAGCCCGGTCAGAACGATCACCGGCAACGCCGAGAGGGCGTCGCTGTCCTCGACAGCCGTGTTGTACCGATCCAGCGTCGCCAACCCCGTACTTTCCGCCAGCCCGAGGTCTAACAGAACGAGGTCGTAGTCGCCCTCGTTGCGGGCCCCGATGGCGGCATCCAGCCGCGTTATGTGGGTGACAGTCGCCGGCGGAAACGACTCCGGGCGATCAGTCGTGAGATGGTGTTCGAACAGGGTCGCATCGCCGGGGTTGTCCTCGACTAACAACAGTTCGAGTGTGTCGTCGACGTTTACCGACATTTAGCCCTCCGGGAGTGTGACGACCTGAAACCAGAACCCCTCAAGCCGGTTGACGATCTCGACGAAGCCGTCGAAATCAACTGGTTTCGTCAGGTAGGCGTTGGCACTCAGCTCGTAAGACCGGGCGATATCCGCCTCGGATTCCGAACTTGTCAACACAACGACCGGGATGCGACTGAGCTCGTTTTCCTCGTCGATATCCGCTAACACTTCCTTGCCGTCCTTGCGTGGCATGTTGAGATCCAGTAAAATCAGATCCGGCCGCGGGGCGTCAGCGTACTCGGCCTCCTGCCGGAGATATCGCATCGCCTCGACGCCGTCGGCAACGACATGGAGGTTGTTGGCGAGCTTGCCCTGTTTGAGGGCCTTCTTCGTCAACACTACATCACCAGGGTTGTCCTCCGCCAGCAAGATCTCGGCGGGGTTGTCTCCGGTTGTCATCTGTCGGCCACCCCCAGATTGGGTGTCGACATGTTGCCACCCGACCGCTCAAACCACGTTCCCATTTGTGAGTCGTACACACCCCTTTGGTTTCAAATTTCGTGTCAGGCAAGGGAGAATGCCGCTTGTAGTGAACAATTCCGGCGGTTTCAGCGGTCGCCCGCCCGACTGTTTTTACAGCGACGCTGCCTACGGTCATGAAACTGATGCAACAGACTGTCGAGTCCGTTTTCGACGATCTGGGTGTTGGGATTATGCTGCATGATCCCGAAACCGGGAGGATCGTCGGGGCCAACAGCCGGGTTGAGGAACTGTATGGCTACACCGAAGCCGAGCTGAGCGGGCGTTCGGTCGCCGACTACAGCGCGACCGGTGACGGATTCACGCAGGCTGACATCGAGGCGCGGATTCAGGCGGCCGTCGACGGCGAGCCACAGGAGTTCGAGTGGCGGATCGAACGCGCCGACGGTGAGCGGTTCTGGGCGGCGGTACGGCTGGCTCACACGACACTCGATGGTGAGGATTACGTGCTCACGGAGGTCAGTGACATCTCGGCGCGCAAACACCACCAGCGGGTTCTCGACAGCGAACAAGCGTTTATGAAACAAGGCCTCGAAGCACTGGAGGACTCTTTCTATCTCCTTGCTGTCGACGGTACCCTCCAGCGGTGGAACGCGACACTGGCCGAAACACTGGGGTACAGTGATGCCGAACTGGAGGAGTTGCACGCTCTCGAACTGTTCGACGAGGCTGATCAGCCGACGGTCGAAGCTGCCATCGCCGAAGTGCGGGAAACCGGTTCGGTGATCGTCGAAGCCGCATTCTGCACCGCGGACGGCGAGTTGATCCCCGATGAGTTTACCGGCACACAGCTCACCGATGACCACGGCACCATTCAGGGGATCATCGGCATCGGCCGGGAAATTTCCGACCGCACGGAGCGGCTTGACCGGCTCAAAACCCAGGAGGAAATGCTTCGACAGTTCAATCAAACAGTCGCGAAATCGATTCCCTTCGAGGAGAAGGTCGCCGAACTACTGGAGTTCGGTCGCGGCTATATGGGTGTTGAGCAGGGCTTTTTGACCCGGATCAACGGCGATAGCCAACGGATCGTCGTCGGGGTAGGCCCCAACCAGCAGCTCAAAACCGGTGCAGACGCGCCCGTTTCGGAATCCTACTGTCGGCATACTGTCTCACCCGATCAGGCGGAGCCACTGGTTGTCACCGATGCCGCCAGCGACGGTTGGGGTGACGACCCTGCCTACGACCGGTTCGGTCTGGGGTGTTATGTTGGTGCAACGATCACAGTCGACGGTGAGGTGACCGGGACACTCTGTTTCGCTGACCGCGGGCCTGTAGATGCGGAGTTTACTGAGATTCAGGAAACCTTCGTCGAACTGCTGGCCGAGTGGGCGAGCTACGAGCTTGAACGCACCGAACGAGAGGCCAAATATCGGCGGCTGACCGAACGGATCTCCGATGCCTACTATGCCGTCGACACCGACTTTACCGTGACCTACTGGAACGATACGATCGCAGACCGGTTGAACGTGCCACGCGAGGATGTCCTCAATGAGTCTCTTTGGGACTATTTCCCCGAGATCACCGACACGGTTGTCGAGGATCGACTACGAGAGGCGATGACCACCGGCGAGCCGACCACCTGTGAGTACTACTACGAGCCCGCCGACTACTGGACGGTGCTGCAGATCTATCCCGACGACGACGGGTTGGCGGTTATCTCAAAGGATATCACCGACCGCAAGGAGTACGAGCAACGGCTTGAACGCTCAAACGAGCGTCTCCAGGAGTTTGCCTACATTCTCTCGCATGATCTTCAGGAACCGCTCCGGATGGTTTCCAGCTACATCGATCTTCTGGAAAGTGAACTCGGCGACGATCTCGACGCAGAGACCAAAGAGTACATGGGGTTCGTTGTCGACGGGGCCGAACGAATGCGGGGGATGATCGACGGGCTGTTGGAGTACTCTCGCGTCGAAACCGACGGCAAGGCGTTCGAACCCGTTGACGTCGAGGCCGTTGTCGACGGCGTTGTCGACGACCTCCAGTTGGCGACCGCGGAAGCCGACGCCGAGATCATCGTCGGTGAGCTTCCGACGGTTGCCGCCGACTTCGACCAACTCGGCCAACTGTTCCAGAATCTCCTCACCAACGCGATCGATCACGGCGGCGACGGAACAACTGTCGAGGTAACCGCCACCGAAACGACACAAGGCGTCGAGTTTGCCGTCAGCGACGACGGCCCCGGCATCCCGGTCGACCAGCAGGATGAGATCTTTGGGCTCTTTGATACAGGCAGGGACAGCGATGGCACGGGGATCGGACTGGCGGTCTGTGAGCGGATCGTCACCCGCCACGACGGTAAGATCCGTGTCGAGTCACCACCCGGTGAGGGAACGACGTTCTACATCACGCTGCCCGACAACTAACGTCGCGCGGCGGCGACTGCCGTCCCCTCGTCTGACGTGCTTATTTATATATCGACACGGTGTGTCGGGTATGGAATCGCTCACGAGTGGCCTCACGACCGGCGGACTGGCTCCGCCGTTGTTTCTGGCTATCGGCATCGCGGCCGGCGTCGTGGCTGCACTCGTGATGGATTGGCCGATGAGTCGCCAGCCCGAGGGCTTTACGCCGGCGTATATCGCTGCCGGCGTCCTGACCCGAACGCCCCCAACCGATGTTCGGTTTCGGACGGCAATGTTTGTCCACCATCTCGCTGGCGGGCTGGCCGGCCTGTTGTACGGGCTTGTCGCTCTCGGCGTCGACCGGCTGCCCCCGACGCTGCCGCCGACCGTCGGTGTCGGCTTGCCTGCGCATCTGGTCGGCGTGATCGTCGTTGTCGGCTTCATCTACGCCTTTTTCGCCCATCTTGTCCTCCCGCGGGCCGGCGGCCGCCCGTATGAGGAACAAGCAACAGCGGTTCGCGGCCAGTGGCTCCGCTCAGCCCTCGTCTATGGGCTGACGGTGTTGGTGGTCGCCCCGGTAGTCGTGGTGTCGGTGAGCCCCTAAGCTGCGTTAGACGACGCGGTTTTCAAAGTCGGTCTCGCCGTTGCGGTATCGTTCGATGTTGTCGGCGAGGATTTCGGCAGTACGCTCGTAGTAGCGTGGGGTGTGGCCAGCGTTGTGGGGGGTGATCGAGACGGTGTCGAACCCCCACAGCGGGTGGTCTTCCGGTAGCGGTTCGGGATCAGTCACATCGAGGGCCGCGCCGGCGATCCGGTTGGCCTGCAGCGCGCTCACGAGGTCGTCGGTGTCGACGACCCCGCCGCGGGCGATGTTGACGAGAAATGCCTCGGTCGGCAGTGTCAACAACGCCTCGTTGTCGATCAGCCCCCGGGTCGCATCCGTCAACGGACAAGCCAAAACGAGATAGTCGGTACGGGCAAGAGCCGCATGGAGTTCGTCGAAGCCCAACACCTCGTCGGTTGGGCCACCCTTCTCAGGGGTGTAGCGAACACCGAGGGTTTCGACGCCGAAGGGGCCGAGTCGCTCAATGACCGCTGAGCCGATCGCGCCGAGGCCAACGACTGTCACCGTGCTACCCTGTAGTTCGCGGGCGGGATACGACTGCCAGGTGCGTTGGTTCTGCTGTCGTCGCGCCCGCCGGAACCCACGCACGTGGCTCAGGATCGCGCCGATGACATACTCCGCGATATTCGGCCCGTGGACGCCGGAGGCGTTTGTCACCGCAACATCGTTGGCCTCGAAGGTATCTAAGGGGAGATGATCGACGCCCGCGTAGACACCGGCGAAGAGAGCGATATTCTCGGCGGTTTCGATCAGCTCTGCATCGAGATCGTAGCCGGTGACGATCGGGGCCGACGCCACGAGCTCGCGTTCCGCAGCCGGTGTCTCTGCGACAGCAACATCTGCTTCGGGGAGTTTATCCCGTAAGGCTGTCGCGTAGTCGACAGCCGACAGCCCGTGAATCTTCTGTCGCAACACGGCGATTGTTGGGGATGCCATACCGGCGGTTCGGCTGACTCCCACATTAAACTGCATCTCTCGCCACCTGGCAGTTCCACGACCGTGCGTCTCTTCAGTCGATGCACATGTTCTATATTGCTTCCGGTCGCGACGACCGCGGGAATCGTTGGCTCGGCAGTATCACCGTTGTGATCCGCCTGTGTGGTGGGCTTCCGGCCACGCTGTGAGTGATTGGTGGCTGGCACGGCTTGCTCTCGTTGCCGTTGGTACCGCCGGTTAGTGAGGGTTTATCGGCTGAAACATACAGCCCAGCCAGCAGTATGCTGGTCGACACGCCGAGTCCGGTGGATTAGCGCGTGGCAGACAGGAGACTGCACTGGAGAAGATCAACCAGCAGGCGGCCGAACAGTCGAACGCGCCGGATCAGTCGGAGCTAACCCGGTAGCGGATCTATAACCCGATAGCTGCCTGCAGTAGTGACAGCGTGAAATGCTCTACTGATGGCTTTTTATGCCGCAAGTAGGGTATCCAAGTGTCTCAAGTGAGTATGTTCGCTCATGGAGGGGAGTGATCGATTCATGTTGTATGCCGTCGTGTTGTTGGGACTGTTGATTGTCGCTGGCGTACTCCTCGTGTTCCTTGTTGACTGAACGCTGCCGATGGATTACGTGGTGAGGTCTGCCATCAGCCGATATATCCGCCCACGAAACCGCCTCACGGCGATGATGTGTCGATGGCCGTCTCGACCGGCTCCTGAAACCCGACCCAGTTGCTGATCGTCCCTGTTTCATCGGGGATCGGCGCGATGGCAACCCGGCTGTCGAATGCCGTGCCATCGACGCGGTAGTTCTGTAACTCGGTAATCGCGGCTGCCCAGATCTCGGTCGCCTCTCGTAGCGTCGCGACCGGCTCGGCGGCGGTCTCAGGGCCTTGCAGACACCGGAGATTCTCACCCAGCACGTCCGACTCGGCGTAGCCGGTAAGTGACTCGAAGGCATCGTTGGCGTACCACACCGGATTGTCCTCGTAGGCTGGGCCGGTGATCACCATGCTGATCGGGGCGGTGTCCATCGCAGGTGTCGCCCACCTGATCGCCGGTTCGCTGCCACCGCCGGCTGTTTCGGGTGCTGCGGCCGTTCGAATTTCACCGAGGGCCACCGCCAGTGAGTTAGCAACATCCGTAGATGGGATTGCCGGCCCGTCGTCGTCGACATGCCGCCGAAGCAGATCCGCAAACCCCGCTGAGTCGGCCATATCAGTGGTTGGCGACCGAGCTATGTAGGCGTTGAGATCCGTCCTCGTGGCGGCTGTTCGGAAGAGGTTCTCGTCGAAGTTAGCGAGACAAGCTTATCGGAGTTCTATCAGGATGGGTAGTGCAAGCTGGAGAGCGCGTATACGGTACACCATGTGCTGACTATTAGGGTGCCGAGCTCCCGTGTTGGCCGTACTCCCCGGCTCAAACGTCCTTACTCCGCCCGCGACTTCTTCCAAGCCGGGTACAGCTCTATGATGGCGATCAAACTGAGCACAACGCCGGCGGCGACCATCGCGGTATCGGGATCAATATCTTCCATGCTAGTAGTAGACGCTATGACCCTGAAACAGTTGGGTATCCAGAGCGACCGGCGTCAAACGTCTGGCGGGCGAGCGAAGCAGCGATCACGCCGATGAGCAGCAAGCGAAGTCCTATGTGTATGAGACTTGTGTAAAACCACGTTATGATCGCTAAGACAGACAAAGACGGCGGCGACAGTGACGTGGCCTTTGTTTTGATTATGCTTGCTGTATCAGTAGTCGTATTCCTCGCTATCCGCAACTATGAAAAATAATACTTGATCTCCGTCGACAGCTGCTGTCAAGACATCTCTACGAACGGGATGCCATACAGGGAGGCCACACTTCTGGACAGCCTGCATTGTCGTCACCTGTGTCATGAGAAGCGATTTACCTCCACAGGCTCAATGGCAAATGTGTCTGATACAACCAAAGAGTCTGGCATAGAGTCTGCGGAAGGCATCGATACGGAGGGCCTCTCTCCAGCTGTACTAGCATCGGCCGGTTCAGTCGCCTTGGCACTGTACTTCTATTACGTGCGCGGCGATAAACAGCGCGGCCAATTTGTTGGATTTTGGCCTGTTACCATCCTCGCGATGGCCTCATACTTCAAACTCGAAGAGATAAAGCAGATGCTGGCGGGCGACGACGAGTAACGCGCCGGTTCGCTTCTGGATGAGCAGCCGCCCTTTCTGAGAACTGATCGGAAATGAGCTGTTTGAAACAGCATCCGATTCGAAGCGAAAACCAATCGATCACATCAGGTTGGTGGAGGCGTCCTCTCGGCGAAGCGTGGCTATCGACACCGAGATCTACCTCGCCAAACATCTCAACCGCTGACACGGCGGCGTGAACGTCGTGCCACGATGTGGCGGCGTGTGTATGGATTGCGATCCAATGGGCTAGATCGACCCGAACTATCTGAGGTGGGTGCTCGAAGAGTTAGCGGCGGGCCGCGAACACAACGCCGTTGAGGCCGCCTCCGCGTGGGCTGCTCGTCGTCGGCCTCCTCGATCAACACCGGTAGGCAAAATCAGACGGTGGCACCGATCCTCACACAGCTGTCACAACCGCTGGTGATCACGAGTTCAGCCTCCACTACGTCGAGGATACTGCTGCTAACCACGATGAATCCAGTTACTTCCGGCCCGTCGAAGATGTTCTCAGCTTCGACGGGCAGAACCGCTATCAGCAGGACATCGCAGCCACTAGTGTCGATCTCGCCACCTCGCTCAGCTACCGTGATACTGCTGATCACGACGACGGCATCTTCGAACGGATGCCGTCGCCAACCATCATCAACCGCCGTGTCAGAGAATACGGCGGTAAGCTCAAGCAGTTTCCTCCAGACTGTGTCGCTGATACAGAGGCTGACGCTGTCATTCCTGACGGCACAAAGTGCTACAGCCAAGACGACGACCGGTCGTACCACTCAATTCAAGCAACGCTTGGCGAAGATACCGCAGACAAGTCACGCTCTCTGCTGGATCTCTCGGTGAATGGTGATTGGAACAAGACAGCTGCCGAACTCGATGACATGGGTGCAGTCACTGACGACGCGACGGTCGTCAGTGACGGGGATAGAGGCATTGTCACGGCCTTTACCGACGAATCTCACGATCACCAACTTGACCTTGTCCACGTTGGTCGAACACTGGACTACTATCTCTGGGATGACGGTGTCTTTCCAATAAATCAGCGTAACGAGATCGTCTCAGAAGTAATCGGTGAGGTGTTCCATCTGGAGAACTCGGTCGCTAAGCACCGTCCGAACGAGGAGTTCGCGGCGATCCGCGAGCGGATCGCGCAAACGACCGACCGTATCGAGAAGACAGCGTGGCAGTTGGATCAGTACGGAGCAGAGACGGCAGCGGGGTATCTCTATGCGTAGCTGCCGTCAATCGTGACATTTGCTGAGGCAGCTATCGAGGGGTTCGAGATGCCGTGGGCCTCGAACCCCGTCGAACGGCTGATGAAGGAAGTCAGCAACCGGTGTAAGAACCAGTGGATGCGCTGGACAACAGAGGGGCTGGAGGCGTTGCTCCGGCTTCGGCTAGTGAAGTACGCTGATCTATCTCACTACCAGTTGTTTCTTGACGACCTGCTCCAGCGATCAATCAAAACAGCAATGAGCTGTGACCTCTCAACTGAGAGCACCAGAGGCAAACTCTAGAGGACTTTGCGACGCGACCAACATATTGATAAAATCGACCGCGTAAGCTATCGCTGTGTTGTGACATCTGTGTGACAACGACAAGGTCACTGTGTTGTTCTACGACGAACACAATATCCAATTGAACGTCATAAAACTCTCCTCGCAGGATGAACTTGTTATCCGAATAGAGGTCATCGTGATTTGGGATGACTTGGTACAGATATACCCCGTCTGCTCGCGTAGAACCGCTTTGAGCTGTGCTGTGGTCAGATACCGCGAGTGTTTCTTGGCTGCAGTTTCGCTTACCTTGATGCTGTCTGGTTTCATCAGGTATATCTCACACTATTTAGCCGTGATGGAAGTGAATTGTCTTGGAGCCAAGCCCCTGACTAGCTGGGTCTTTGTATGACCAGCCGTAGGGCTCCCGAGAACGGCTTAACTCAAGATTCGACAAAGTAACCGAGTTCTGTTTGCTCGGAAGTTGTGACTATGTTTCAGAGGTTTTCTCGGTTCCACACCTACTTAACGGCGATGGCAAATTTCCTTCTAAAAGTAACGCGGGCGATCGCGTCGATATCGAAACGGCACCGCGATGAATAGTGCGTAGCCCCGTGTTGCCGTCACGATCAAGTTCGCTCGCCGCGTGAAAACGGTAGGCGATGGATGGGGAAGCACTGATCGCGAGCCGAACTGGAGCGATCACGCGGGGGCTGCCGGCGCTGGTAGCAGCGCGCGGATACGAGAACGTCAAACGGGTCGTCACGAACCGGCCGGAGCATAAAAAATACGACCTTCCACCGGCGACCCTTGGTCAGGTTGTCGACGTTGTCGAGAGGACGGAGGACGCCTATATTGTCGTCGACGGCGACCTCCACCCGGGGCAGATGCTCGATCTGCGGGCGCGGCTCCCGGCCGCGACGGTTCGAGACCGGAAGGGTGCCGTCTGGGAGCGGCTGCGCGGGGCGAACCGGGTCGCAGACGTACGGTTCGAACTCAGGCAGTGCCGCATTGAGCGGCTTGCCGCGGCGCGGGTGGATCGGGACGCTGCGGCGAGCAGCCCGGGCGGATCAAGTGGCCGTCGGGCCGACCTCGAACGGCGCCGAGACGAGCTCCGGGCCCAGTTTGAGCGGTTCCGTCAGGCCGCCGGCGAACGGGTGGCAAACGGCTACAGGAACGTCGATGGTCACGTCGTGTTCGTCGGGCGGCCGGGAACGGCCACGACCGACTGCTGGACGGCGCTTACTGGCACTGATGCGCCGACACCCGCCGGTCGTCCCGCACGGGCGAAGACGGCGACAGCTGACATCGGCCCCCACACTGTTGCGGTGACCGAGACACCGGGGATCCCCGGCGACGGAGCGGTGCCAGCGTACGTTGAGGCCGTCGCCGCCGGAACCCTCGAAGCGATAGAGCGGGCCGACCTCGTTGTTGGAGTTGGAGCAGGAACCGGCTCGCTCGTCGAATCGCTGTCCGACCAAACCGACGCCGCCTGCAGGCAGTGTTCCGACATCGACGAGATCCGAGATACGGTGCTCGGGACGCTCGATACGGTAGCATATCGCCTGCGCTTGCCGTACGGCGACGCCACACACGCCCTCGTCGCCGAACTCCACGACGACGCGCTTGTCCGGGAGGTCGCATACGACGACGATGTCGTGGTGCGCGTTGAGGTGTCGGCCGCTGCCGCCGACACTCTGACTCGCCGAGTCGACGACATCGGTGGCGGAACCGGGCCGGCCGACCCGAGGTGGGGGCCGAAAGAAGTCGACACAGCGAGGGACGATACGCCGTGATCGCGTGTGTGAACGGGTCGGCGAGTGTCGACGATGGGGGCACGGGGTCGTGAGGGGTACCGATGGGCCGGCCGGCGGGTATCCGGCGGGCGTCGAGACAGAGACGATCTTCGAGGTCGCGATCCCAACGTCGTGTCGCGACCGGATCGACGAGGCGGTACTCGGGGAAGCCCTCGCGGTGTTGGAGGCACACGGAGTCGCTCACTACCGTGTCTCGCCGGTCGGTGGACTGAAAGTTTTCGTTGGGATCCACCGACCGGATGCGGAATACGAGTCGATCCGCGACGAACTCGCTGACGCCGCGTACGGTCTCCGGGAGCACGGTGCCGCCGACGGGTTCCGTCGGCTCCGAGTCGGGTTGACCGACAGCTGATACGGTCAAGAGGTGGGTTACAACCGATTTATAGCTTCGTCGAGATCGAACTATTCGGTCGTCTCGTCGAAATCCCTGTTCCGTCCGTCTCTCGCGTCGCCCCCGGAAGCGTCCCTGGCAGCCGTCGCAACGCGGACGTGTTCGTTGTCGATTGATTCGACGGCGACCGTTGTCTTGAACCGCCCGTGGTCAGCCGGCGATCTTTCGAGTGGCTTGATCGACTCGGTACCGTCGACGACGCGAAGGATCTTGAGACAGACCGCGGCGCGGAGGCCGTCGACTGTCGCCCAGTCGTCCGGGGGGACGCGCGGCAGGAGCCGCTCGCGAAGCTGCCACGTCTCCAACACCAGATCCATATCGTAGGAAGAAATCGATCAAAATACCCTACGGTGGCCGCGGGAAAGCACCTTGCACGGGGCCATGAGGACGGTTGCGCTCCGTCGGTTCCGCCCCGCACCGCCGGCCAAGCGATCACCCGACCCCACGCCGCGTCACAGCTCCGTGGACTCGCCGTCCCGAACGGCGACGACGTCTCCGTCAAACGCCGCTTCCGCCTCCGATTCGAGCGTCGGCTCCTCCCCCTCGTGTCTCGGGGAGATGTGCGTCAGCCAGAGCCGGTCACTGTCGGATTCCGAGGCGACCTGTCCGGCCTCCGCTGCCGTCGAATGGCCGGTCGATCGGGCCCGTTCGGCGTTGCTGTCCGAGAACATCGCGCTGTAGACGAGCAACGAGGCGTCGGACGCCGCGTCGACGACCCCGGGGATCGGCCTCGTATCGCCCGTGTACACCACTTTCCGTCCAGGCTTTGGTTCCGATAACACGTCGTTGGGTGTCACCGTCCGCCCGTCGTCGGTCTCGACGGAGTGGCCGTTCTGCAGTTTCCCGTACTTTGGTCCCGGGTCGACGCCGAGATCCTGTGCCCTCCCGACGAGGAACTCCCGCTTCGGCGTCTCTTCGACGACGAACCCGTGGGAGTGTTCCGTATATTCCGTTTCGAACGGCTGGATACGGTAGTTGTCGGTGGACATCGCCGGTTCGTCGCCGCCGTAGCCGCATATTTTGAGCGGGTACGTTGGATGTCCGTAGGCACCCTCGACGAGGTCGTTCGCCCGTTGGATCCGTCCGTCGGGAACGCAGAGACGCAGGGGCCGCTTGCGGTCGTTCATTTCGAGGGCCTGAACGACACCGGGGATGCCGAGCGTGTGATCCGCATAAAAGTGGCTGACGAGGATCGCATCGACGTTTGGCGACGAGTCGTACCGCATCAGGCGTTGCTGTGTCCCCTCACCGCAGTCAAGGAGAATCCGGTCGCCGAACAGCTCCATGTATACGCAGCTGGTTCCGTAGGTGGCGGTGGGAAGGCCGCCGCTTGTTCCAACGGCAGTGACTCGCATACGTGTTACCTGAACACTGAGAGACTAAACGCTACGCATCGGGGACGTTGCGGCTTTGGGGCTGCTCCGGGGGCGTGGCCGTAGCGGGTGAACATGATCCCGAGACAGCCGTTGTTGCTTTGGAGTCAGTTGAGAGGCGGTGGACATTGATGCGGCTGAGGCGGCCGTTGCAGACGTGAAGAAGACGTTCCTACTTGGCCAGCGTGCGGATGCTTTCGAATTGGAGTATGTTACCGAGACAGAAGCAACGATCAGTGAACTGGAGGAGACGGTTGCCACATTTGGAGCGATTGCTTCGGCCAGTGAAGAGTTACGTGAGGCCCTCGCTGGGTATTCGACCGATGTGGAGTCGGCGTCAGTCACTGACTCCCGTGACGAGGAACCGGAAGAGCCAGCTGAGAGTACGGCTGACGACGCCGCCAGCGACAAAGAAGATGGGGGAGCATCGTCAGGAGAAGAGCCGAGCGAGGAGGACACAGAGTCAGCGGCCGACGAACAGCTCGAAGTGACTGATACGAGCGGTGATACGTGACTTTCTATCACCGAGTCTGTTGAGTATTGGATTACAGCGGAAATGTGGTGTGTCTGATTTCGATCTGGCGGAGACCCCCACTATGTCCGGAGCATAAATACACTTGCAGGCTGGTGTGTTTTCACTCGGTACACAGGGGGTTGCTTCGATAGAGAGGCCGTGCTCATCTCACAGAGCTGTCCACAATCGGTTATTGAGGGCATCCAGTATCCGATCAACTTTAGAAACTACAAACCACCGGCACCGGGCGTCCGGTAGTAAATAAGGAATCCCTTGTTTTCGTGTTTCAACTTTGAGAAGTATAAGAAAATACAAAGTTCAATAAGTGGTGGTGTTGACGATGTTCGAAATATTTTGTTGCCCACAATATGGTGTATCAGTATGCCCTCGATAGCCGATGGTTCCAAACCATATGCAGTTGGGTTCGTTCCAACACTCCTTGCAAATTTATTCCCCATTATTGGGGTTCTGATGTTTGGGTGGGACTCAGAGACACTCATCGTGCTATACGTCTTAGAGTTGTTCTTTTCAATTCTCTTCGCGGCTGCAAAAGCCCTGTTTGCACAACGAGCACCGCAAACTCGTGGTGATGCGGACAATACACTAATCAGCATCTCAAGCGATCTAGAAGCAAAGCGTGGCAGCACCAAGATCCTGGAACTGTTGCCGCCAGTATATCCGCGGAATATCCCATTTATTACCGCAGTGGTGGGCTTTGGGGTGCAGTCCTCGCTTGCATTCGGTCTCCTTCTGTCCAAAATTGTCGATATCACGGGAGTGATCTCCGAGCGTGAAGTCATCGGGGGCTTGGCGGTTCTTGTCGTCGCCCGACTGATCGACATGTGGCGCACTTACTTTCGAGGGGAGTACAAAACGGTCTCGCCGTACTCAGTGGTTGAAGCTCCCGCCAGAGAGATGGCATTTATCATTTTGTTGCTGTTTGTAACTGTGTTTACTTCAGCCGCTGGGACGGAGTTTGCAGTCGTGATTCTGATCGGTGGGAAGATAGTCGTTGAGTGGTCTGGCTATCAGGCCTCGACAGAAACTGGGAGCCGCCTCACGGCATGGCTCTCAGGGCCAGTCTCTCAGGACACTGAATCAACTGACGTGGTTCTGCCCAACGAGGAGCCTGACGTACGGGTGTCAACTGACAGCCGTGGCGTTCTCTTCACCGGGGCTTTGAACGTTATCGTGAATCTCGCGCCGTTTGTTGCGCTGCCGTTTATCATCCTCTGGATTGTGTTACTCGGATTTGTGGGCAGTGACCTCTCCTCAGTAATGGCTGTCGGCATCACGCTCGCGGTATTTGGATCGTATATTGGGTTTCTGCTCGCTGAAGTCCTGATATTCTATCTGAGGTATGGCTTGTTGGAGTATCATCGGTGTGGAGATCGTCTCATTGCGTACGACCGACTTGTCGAGGAGGCTCAATGGGAGACCTCTACTGACGTACTTCGTGGAGTTGAACTCGTTACGGATCGGCTTCCTGATCGGTTGCTCGGCACGCGAACTATTGTAGCCACGGTAGGGGCTGGTGAAAACGCAGCGGAACGGACGATTGGGCCTGTGAGTGACCCTAAGACAGTCACCGAATCATTTGAGTTCCCTATTGCATCGACAGGATTTGACCCACTCAAACGGTGGCCGATAGTCTTGTTTGGAAGTTGTATCGGCGGCATACTCGTCACAGTGGGTGTTCTTATTGTGGCACCGTCGATAAGCATAGGAGAAGTGGTTGTGTATACTGCCTTCGGATTACCGTTCGCTATCCCTCTTCTACACAAAATTTGGGCGGAGTCATATCCCAAGTAAACAGATCAACTCCTGGAGAGAATTATTGTAACTTACCATGACAAAATGATATAGAGTGTATGACCCAGAGCACGTCCGCGTCGATGAGTCGGCTGAAATCAAAGGTTTCAGCCGTTAACATACGTTTCAACCATTGATTTGATACGCAACAGATTATTTTACTGGTTGACCACTTTGACCTCATATGGGTTCGTCTGAAACTCGTTGTCGTCACCGTCCGGGTAGCTGTAGATGATTGCTTCATCCCAACAAGGGTTCGTTTGAAACTCTCCATTGGGGGACGCCAAACTACCACCCAACAATGGGTGCTCGACAAGTAAGGATGATAGGTTAGATTCGCTCAGATAGGCACGCATAAGTACCACCTGAATATTCTTGAGATATGTCTCAAGGATTATCCAGTAATCAATCACCAGATGATGAAACCCTCGCTGATGCAGGTGAACGAGAACTGCGTGTCGGGGAGGATCGGCCCATTCGAATCAGTACAGGGCATCGGATACTTCACCACGAAGGAAAATGCAGCAGGCCACACGGTCATAACTACGAGATCACCGTTTCGGTGACTGGCGAACTGACTTCGGAAGGCTGGATCGTTGATAAGGGTGATATTACCTCAGTAATATCTGAATGGGATCATCGGTTTCTCGTAGAACGAGGTGATCCCCTCATTGAGGCATTTCAGCGAAGCGGTGACGAGGATTCGCTGGTTATCATCGACCATCCACCCACAGCAGAGGTAATGGCTGTGCTGCTTGAGGGGGAACTGTCCGATGCACTGCCAGAAACTGTCTCAGAGATCGCCGTGTCTGTTCGTGAGACCGGTGAACTGTGTGCGGCCCCGTAATCATGCCTGTCAACGCTGAAGTAGAAGAGACCGAACCTGACACTGATGGCGACCTCCCGATCAACGAGTTGTTCTATTCGTTGCAGGGGGAAGGTACCTTAGCAGGCGTACCAACAGTCTTCATACGAACCTCAGGATGTAACCTACGATGCTGGTTCTGTGATTCGTATCACACGTCTTGGGAGCCGACTGGGGCGTGGCGAGATGTGGACTCAATTTTGGAGGAAGTCCACTCTCATAAGCAGGCTACTCATGTGGTGCTCACCGGTGGAGAGCCACTCATTCACGAGGAGTCAGTAGCCCTCATAGAACAACTAACAGCAGATGGATATCATACCACAGTGGAGACGAACGGAACGATTTACCGGGATGCACCCATCGACCTCGCCAGTATTAGCCCGAAGCTGGCGAGCAGTACACCGACACCTGATCGAGATCCGAAAGGCGATGGCGAGTGGGAAGGCCAACACGAGCAAGACCGGATCGATATGGAGGCACTGTCGCAATTGATCGACGACTACGAGACACAACTGAAATTCGTCGTGACCGGAGAGGAGGATATGCAGGAGATTACGGACGTGGTTGATCGGATACGAGCGACAACAACGACCACAGTAGCAGATGATGATGTATTGTTGATGCCGGAGGGAATGACTCGTGAACAACTCGATGGAACGCGCAGCGAGGTGGCTGAGCTTGCTATGGAGTACGGCTACCGGTACACACCACGACTCCATGTTGATCTGTGGAACGACGCACCAGGAACGTGACCAGCAAATGGAGACGCCACAGCCGAGAGAGTACTGTAAAGAGTGGGGAGTGTGGATGTCAGAGCCCACATAGAGAACAAACAAACGACACGTCCGACAAAATTGAGCGACAATGAGCAACAAAAGTGCAGTCATTCTGGTATCCGGAGGAATGGATAGTGCAACCGCTGTGTACGAAGCGATGGATCAGGGCTACGAGCCCTACTTCCTGCATACATCGTACGGGCAGCGGACTGAAAATAAAGAATACGAGTGCGCAAAAGCACTCGCCGACGAAGTCAATGCAGTCGACTCCCTGCATATTGAAACAGAGCATTTAGCCCAAATCGGGGAATCGAGTCTCACAGATGATGAGATGGATGTGGCTGATGCAGATTTAGATAGTGACGAGATACCGACATCGTACGTTCCGTTCCGGAATTCGAACCTGTTGTCGATGGCAACATCGTACGCTGAAGCGACTGACTCATCGGCGTTGTTCATTGGAGCACACACAGAGGACTTCTCTGGATATCCAGACTGCCGTCCAGAGTTTTTCGAGGCGTTCCAGAACGTGATTGATCTCGGGACGAAACCAGAGACGGACATCGATCTGATGGCTCCGTTCGTTGAGTGGTCGAAAACAGAAATTGCTGAGCGTGGACTTGAGCTTGATGTCCCCTACGAAATCACGTGGTCATGTTATCGAGACAACGAGCCGGCATGCGGTACATGTGATGCGTGCGCGTTTCGGCTTGAAGCGTTCCGCAATGCTGGTACACAAGATCCGATTAAGTACGCAGAACGGCCAACATTCTCGTGATAGCCGTTCTTTGAGTTGTCTGGCTCATATTCCCCATCCCTCGCCAACGAGCATTTTATTCAATCCCACGAGGGGTCGTCTGAAACGGCCCGTGATATACAGACCATGGTGGCCTACTCGGATTGAAATCTACCAGGCTGGATTCCCCGTGCGTGGGAAGCTGCGTCGTTGGCGACGCGAAGGATGTCGTAGACAAACCTGAACAGCTTTTTGATGGTATCAAGCGTACCACAAAGTGGATGGCAAAAGCAGATGAATCGGCGGCCGGGCCGGTTGAACTTGACAGCGATGATGTCGTCACCGTAGCCACACTCAACGACGAGATAGCCGCCGTCATTGATGAGAATCAAGAGCTTGTGCATGACTATGTCATCGGCGATGTGTCAGATTGTCGATCGGCTAACGGCCACCTCCACTTCGATCTCGTTTCAGGCGATGCATCTATTCACTGTGTTGTTTTTGGGTTCAGATACAAGGGGTTGAACACAAAACCTGATGAAGAGATGCACGTCGCTGTTCGCGGCGAGCTCTCTTATTACGAGCCACAGGGGTCGTGCTCTCTCATTGTCGAGGATGTCGTCAATATGGGTAAAAGCGAGTACAGTCAAGTTTACGCTGAAAACAAGGAGAAACTCGCCGGTGACGGCCTACTTGACGACGAGCAAAAACAGCCACTCCCGGAGCTACCAACGACAGTCGGCCTTGTCACATCAGCCGATAGCGACGCACGGATTGATGCTGTCACCGCAATCCATGATCGGTATCCGCAAGTCGATATCAAGATCAACGACGCCAGTGTCCAAGGCCCGAATGCACTCCAAGCGCTGATGAGCGGTGTTGCAACCTTCGACGAGGATGCAGCCGTTGATGTGATCGTTGTCACCCGTGGCGGTGGTGCAGACAAGACGCTCCGGATCTTCAACGAAATGCCGCTCTGTCGGGTCGTCGCTAACACTGATACCCCGACAGCGGTGGGCATCGGTCATGAGGATGATCAGACGCTCGCCGACGAGGTGGCTGATTATCGGTTTATGACACCAACGCATGCTGGCGAGGTCGTCCCGAAGCGAGCTGATCTCGATCAGAAGCGAACGCGGCTTGCGGAGCGACTCGATACGGCATACCAGGGTACTGTCGACACCAAACTCACAGCCTCAAAGACCACGCTCAATAACGCCTACCAAAGCGTGGTTGCCGGTCGGCTACACGAGTTAGAAGCCTCACTCGCGAATGCTGCTGATCGCCACGTTGAGGCAAAGCTGCTCGAATTGCGGAACCGGTTGGACACCGGCTACCGAACCCTTGAACAGGAGAAGGAACATGAAGAGGAACTTGAAGAAACAGTCGAAGCAGTGCGTGACGAGGCAAAGAGTGAAATCAGGGCGAAGATGGCCAGACAGCAGCGACGCTACAAGATCATCATCGCTGTACTCGTGGTGATCGTGCTTGGCCTTACCACCCTCTATCTAACATCATGAGCGAGAATACTCCAGTCAGCGACAAGGTAGACCGAGTTGAAGCGATCATTGAACAACTTGAAAACGGCGAGGTGTCACTTGAGGAGGCACAAGAACTCCGTGAGGAAGGCGAAGAACTCCTTACTGAGCTTGAGGGGACACTTGCTGTCGGAGACGGAGAGATAATCGAGCAATGACTGCGCTTCCTGTCATGTGGTGTATGAACCAACTGTAGTGTGTCTGAGTAAAACTGAACACTTTGAGGGCTGATTGGCACATCCACAGGGCATACTTGATGATGCCAATGTTGATTCATACCAAGACCCAATAACTGATATCGTATGAATCAACAGACTCTCTCTGGAACCGATATCTCTGCCCTCCGGGAGGAGTATCTGCAGAAGGTCACCGAGAAGTTGCCTGCCAAAGCACAGGCGAGCGATGGCTGGCCGATCACTGATGATCACTGCTTTGCCCGGGTGGTACTCGATACACTCTTCAGGGATGAGTGGTCACACCACATCAGCAGGTCACCGGCATACAAACATCTCTCTGAAGCCCAGTTACGAGCCGCAATCACGGTTGCAGATCGCATGCTCGCCAACGGACGGCCCGCTGTCGAAGAGCTTAATCAACAATCCCTTGGCTGGCGGCAGACAGACGAGGGTACTGAGAGAGACTCTTGCCGAAGATAGCATAGCCAGGCCTATCACAATTCTATCAAGAGGGCAGTGCGAGATGCACAGCGCAATTCATCAGTCATGGGCTGTGATCACTGGTTCGCTGGATTCGATTGCTAACCAACAAAAGCCATTCAATCTAATCCAGTATTAGTTAGCTATTCGAAACTGGCACACTGAAAACAGCACGACAGCCGTTAGACAACAGCGGTGTAGTGCTACCACGATTGCCGCGGGCCTACGTCTCCAACCGTCAGTTCCGTATCGCCCAACAGTGAGACAATAGCTGGTGGCACCCCATCGGCATCCAACGCAAACTCGGTCGTCCATCGATCAGAGGGATTGATGGCTGGCGGATGCACTGGGATGGAATCTGCCACGTGGTATTGAACTGGATGCCGAAACGGCGACGATGAAAACGGCCTGAGAGCAGACGATGGCGGCATTATACGCAGCGCAGGTACACTCTCGACTCGACGGATGTTTGTCAGCAACGAATCAGCTACGAATTCGACTAAACTGCTATCCAACTACCATACACAGATCATGGCATCTGGATTCGCAAACCGGCCACATTGAGAGAGGTGTTTCAAATACATTGATCGGTTAGCACTCAAGGTTTGATATAGATGTAACACGGTTTTCTTTACAATGAGTGACGATTGGGCTTCCTCCCGCAGTTCTGGTTTCGCTGTTGGAGGGCGACTCACCGCAGATGGAGGCAGCGAGACCGCAACCGTTCCCACCCTGCCACCTCCGGATGAGTCGCCGACGCGGTTGTTATCGTTGTCAGGCCAGGCAGTCAATCAGGCTCACACCGAGACGATCACGGCGATGATTGAGCGTACCGCACCCGATGTGGTCGTCGCCAGCGACCCCCAAGCAGAGGTCGTTAAACCCAGCTTACAGCGACAGATAGATCTCGAGATTCTAAAAGCTGGGAGTGGGATGCGGCCGGACGTTGTGGCCGTTGGTGCTGGTGAGTGTGATGTGATCGCTCTCCCGATGGGAGCCGAGCCACTCGATACCAACCAGATCGCCCGTCAGCAAAATCGATCCACTGATCAACACAACACTCCGTCCAATCGGTGTGTGATCACCCAAGCCGTTTCGTTGTCGGTGGATCCATATCAGCGATCGGCGACTCTCACCGGGGTCGACAGCTATCGTGACCGACTTCCTGACCACTGGTGGGGTGAACAGACACTCCATCTATCGACTGCTTTGCGGGCTGGGTTCACGACGAACTATCGATCATCAACCGGGGCGGTCACACGGTTTGTCGGTATCGGAACGTCTGAGGCGGATCTTGGTGTCGGAACCACGACACAGACAGTTCCGGCGACGATCATCGAGGTCTATTCAAACGGTGCCATTGACGTTTCAGACGTTGACCCACAGTCGTTTGGCCTGCGGGGTGTGCATGGGATTGGAGCAACCCGAATCGAAGCCCTGCGAGATGCTGGGATCACCTCAGTAAGGGATCTTGTGGCGATGCCACTCCGAACGCTCGCTGAGCTACCAGGCCTGGGTCGGAGTTCAGCTGAGAATATACAGACAGCAGCGGAGGCCCGGACGACAGAGACGGTGATCCCAACCGGTGATGATTCACTCCCTAATCAAGAGCCGGTGTTTATCGATATCGAAACAGATGGTCTGAATCCATCGACGGCGTGGCTCATCGGGGTTCTCGATGGCGGGCCAGCCGAAGGCAACTACATGAGCTTCCGTGAACAGGCGGTTGATGATGGCGCACATCTTGAGGCCTTCATAACGTGGCTCACTGGGGCGGCAGCCGGCCGCCCGATCGTGGCGTGGAACGGCTATGACTTTGATTTCCCTGTCATCACAGAGCAACTCAGAGAGCACTATCCCGGTCTCGTGGATACGTGGACTGATCGGTATCACCTTGATGTGTATTACTGGGCGACAACGAAGAACGGCGGCAATGTGGCACTCCCAGGGCGAACCAACAAACTCGAACCCGTGGCTGAGGCACTTGGCTGGGAGCCAACAACCAATGGGATCGATGGCGCAACTGTCGCAGAGATCTATACAGCCTACCGGAGACAGATTACAAGCGAGACCGAATCCGATGGAGCAGTTGAACCAAATTGGGAACGTCTTGAACAGTATTGTGAGGATGATGTCCGAGCTCTCGCAACGATCTATGAGCATCTTGAAACAGCGGCACGCCGCGAGCCGGCGACACAAACACCGACCGGCGAGAACAGTTCGCAGGGCTCGTTGGCTGATTTTTCCTAACCAATCATGCAACCATTTCGGATCAACATGAACGCTCACGATACCAGACCGATCACTGACGGTGGGACAACACGACGCCAGATCCTTTCTGAGGAGCAACTGCAAGACTCATTTCCTGACTGGCGAGATCAAATCTGTCACAGCGAACGACTCGCCGCTCAAACAGCCGATACGGTTGCTCCAAACACGGTGCTCCAAGAGCCACTCTCATCGCGACTCGACCATGAGCTCTATTCGCATCAGGCCGACGCGCTTGAGTTGCTCGCCAACGACGAGAATGTCGTCGTGACCACCTCAACCTCCTCCGGCAAAACACTGATCTACCAGCTCCAAATTGCACGCAACCACCTCGGGAATCCCGACGCGACGGCCCTCTGTCTCTTTCCGACGAAGGCCTTGACGACCGATCAGGAAAAAGCACTCAACGATGGGCTGCGGGAGAGCTTAGAGCTTGATACCACCGTCGGTGTGTATGATGGCGACACGAAAAATGAACGAAAACGACGGATCCGAGAGACAGCAAACGTCATTCTCACCAATCCAGCAGGATTGAATGTCTATCTGCCACGCCACAACAAGGATCGTGGCTGGCATCGCTTCTACAGCAATCTTGAACTCGTTGTCATCGATGAGGGCCACGAGTACAGCGGCGTCATGGGCACCCACGTCGCGTGGATCCTCCGGCGACTCCGACGGGTGCTTGCTCACTATGAGTCTGATCCGCAATTCGTGATGACGACGGCGACGATCGGCAATCCAGCAACCCATGCTGGAACGCTCACTGGGGCTGATTTCCAGGTCATCGATGCGGATGGCTCTCCACGGGGGAGTCGAGATATCGTACTTTGGGAGCCACCACTTGATGAGGAACCCCTCGAAGACTACGATGATGGCAGTGGTGACCTCATGGAGGGGTTTGAGCAAGCCCGCCGCTCCAGTGCCCGTGAGGCGGCCTCGGTGACAGCTCATCTTGCGATCAATGGGATGCAAACCCTGCAGTTTACAACGGCCCGACAGGGCACCGAGATCGGTGCGAAGCAAGCGGTTGGGGCAGCCAGAGATCATCCGCGAGAGCAGTACATCGATGTTGAACCCTATCACGCTGGGCTCGGCAAACAAAAGCGGCGAGCGGTCGAAAATCAACTGAAAGGAACCACTCTCGATGCGGTCATCTCGACGAATGCCTTAGAGTTGGGTATCGACATCGGCTCCGTTGATGCGACAGTGACGGATTCCTACCCTGGAACGAAACAATCCTTCTGGCAGCAGATCGGACGAGCCGGACGGGGAGCCAGTGACGCACTATCGGTGCTTGTCGGTGGCAAAGACGCCATGGACGCATACATCCTCGACAACCCTGCATACCTCTTCGATGATGAGACCGTGGAAGATGCGGTGGTCTCGATCGACAACGACCGCGTGTTTGCCGATCACCTGTTGGCGGCAGCCGCCGAACGGCCGCTCACAGCTGCGGATGCCCCGTATCTCGGCGGCGAGGATCGATTCCGTGAGATGACTGCGATGTGGCAGGACGCAGGCCTGCTTGAGCAAGCCGGTGATCTCGACGCCAGCGGGGTCACCTATCGGGGTGATCGTCGGCCACAAAGTCGGATTTCGATGTATGGTACCACAGGCACCGACTATGAGGTACTCTGCACCAACGGTGAGATCGATCACGATCCAGTTGCCAAGGAGCGTGCCTACCGGGATTATCACGAGGGCGCGTTGTTCCTTCACGCTGGCCAGCAGTACGAAGTGACCGAGATAGATCACAGCCAGCCACACCCATGTATCCACGTCCAGAAGGTGGCCACATCTCGTTACACCCAAACGCTGTCGGAAAAACAGATCCAGGAGCTTGAGGTTCGCGATCATACTAGCCTGGCCGGCGGGTATGATGTCTACTTCGGCACTGGAACGGTTCGGATCACCTATGGGAGCTACATGGTTCGGGACTTCCAGACCGGAGAGCTTGTTGAGGGCCCACTGCCAACGGAGACACCGCCGCTTGACCTCCAAACAGAGCTGTTGTGGGTTGCCTTACCCGAAAACCATCTTGCGAAGACAATTGACGCACTTGAGCAGCCTCTCTTAGAGCCGACCAGTCGTGCTGGAAGCGATCGAAACGTCCCGAACGAGCAGTCACGATACACCTACGGTGGCGGGATTCATGCCGCCGAACACGGGATTATTCAGCTGGCTCCATTGGAGCTGATGGTTGATAACAATGATATCGGTGGGCTCTCCATGCTGTCACATCCCCACGAGACGATCGCTGGGCCCACATGGTTCGTCCACGATGGCATCGATGGCGGGATCGGGTTCTCGAAGGCGATCTATGAGAATATCGAAACGCTTGCCGAACGGACGGCTGCCCATATTGGCGACTGTGAATGTGGCCGACGGCGTGGGTGTCCGTTGTGTGTGATGAGCGAAGACTGTGGGAATAATAACGATCCGCTAGATACTGCCACTGGTGCGATGATCCTTGAGGACGTGTTAGGGGCGTTTGAAGCGGATTGAACCGTTTGTGGAGTCCCTGTTTGATTGGCTTCGGTGGAAGAAGCAGTATCCCGCTCGGACGCCTGGAGTAGCCGCTGTCGTGGTGGTCGTGCATTGTGGGCAACTACTGGCGGCCGAGAGGCTTGATCCCCCTGCAGCCTACCGGTGGGCCACGGAGTTTCAGCGGAGCATCGGGGCTGGATCTGTCGCCTTCTTGTGGCTGCTACATTCCTCGCATGCGCACGATCAATCACAGCAAGCGGGCTTTGGGTGAATACCTCTACGATCGATCGGCCCAGTGGGTTGCCCAACAGGAGTTGGCCTCAGAAGTCAACCTCCATAGCAGTGTAGTTTCGAAGCATCTGGATGACTTCCACGATGATGGGTGTATTCTCTCGACGATGGTTGATAGCCAGCGGCATGTCCAGTGGGATCATCCTCATGGGGTGAGTAAGACAGTTCCAAGCTCGATACAAGCATAGATAATGAGATCTACGGGCAAACCGCCCTTCTTTCATATCTTCAACTCTCGAATGAAATTTCTACAAAATGCGGAGAATGCTGCCGCGAAATAACGCGCACCTCAGTGACGTTGTTCCCACAACGTCTCAATGCGGTCTTCAATATAATCAAGCGTTAGCTGGCATACGTCTCGATGATCGTCTGGCCACTGTTCATCTTGCGCGTCAGCCTGACTGGCGGCTGGTGGTGGATGGAAGTGATCCCGTGAATTGTGGGGGTTTGGATGGCGATCCCAACGACATATCCACGTCTCCTCTTGTCTTTGCTCCCGATACAGTACGTTGACATCATCATTCCGGTACCAGCGAATCTCCACTCGTGCTGCGACTTCACTTGGGTAATACTCACCAGATAACACGATTCGAAGAGAGAGGTTTCCGTCAGCAACGAGGTCGGCTGATTCGACGAGCCGAGTGTTGGCGAGTCGCGACTGAATCAGTTCTAACACTGACCGATCTATCGGCGCAGGACTTACACCGTCGTCTACCGGAGCCATCCTCAGCTAACTGACGACGCCGTGGAGCTGGCTGCCTTTTTACGCGCGCGCTCGTGCAACTCTCGTTTTTCCATTACAGTCGCCCAATCACCGAGGTCAGTATACACGTCGTCGACGCGTGACGCGTCAAATTCGAGGACATCGACCATCGCTGGTGAGTCGACGTCGTACTCAGCTCGGTACTCTTCAAGCCGATCGGTGAGTTCTGAAACACGTGTTTGTAGCTCCTCAACCGTCTTCTTCCGGGCCAGTTCATTTACCCGCCGCCATTCAAAGTATTCGTCGTTGCGCTCATACCGCACTGGTCGTCCCTCGTGTTGGATGACGATGCCGAGATCAGCATAGAACGCTAAGTGTGTCCGTGCGGACTCTTCGGAACAGTCCGCCCGGGTAGCGATCTCGGCCACCGTCGTCGGTTCTCGGGCGTGTAATATCGCACCATATACGCGCTGCTTGGTATTTGCCGCTTCGAACGGTCGGTCAAATGGTGGTGGGCCGTCACGACGACTCTGTGCTGTCATACCTCCACGTATGAGTAGAAACCATATATTCCTTTCCACGAGCAAAATATATTGTTTTTACACATAGTACAAACGGGATTGCTCTGCCGGCCGCCACGGGACGATATCAGTAAATCCCTATCGGCAGGGAGTTGTTTGGCGAGCTCACAGTCGACGACGAGAGTCCGAAGGCGATCTCGAACCGCGGGATCCTAGTCAAAGCCCTCCTCGTCGAATTCGGGTAACAGCGTCTCCCAGTTCCAGTGATCACTCGTATCAGGGGTATACTGACGATCGATTCCGCCGATAGCTTGGAGCAACTGGGCCGGGTCAGCGACGAGATCCGCCTCAAAGGGATCTTCAAGAATTGTCGTTGCCGCGTGTCGATCGATATACATGGCGTGCTCGATAGCTGTACCAACACAGATGTCGTACCTTCCGACCTCAATAGCCTTGATATTCTCCTCAAAGGGATGGTTCGGATGCCTAATCCCCCACCGTAACTCATTGAGTCGATCCGATACAGTCAGTTTGATCTCCACCTGCGCCCGATTCTCGGGCTTCCGATCCCTGATGTCAGTGTTGAACGCCCCGGCGCGAGCACGGCACTGGTCGCTGACGAGCCACTCGACAGTCCTGGCTTCCTCGGGGTTGACGCGGCGTTATCGACGCCTGAAGCCGACCTACGACTATTCGGGAAGCCAAAGTCATACGCCGGTCGACAAATGGGTGTTGCCTTAGCGACAGCCACGGACACCGACACCGCCCGGAGCCGCACAAGAGAGATGACCGATACGATCGATATCGTTGATGAAAATTAACACTAGCCGTTGAACCCCTCAAACGTCGTCTGTTCAGCCTCGTCAGTTGAGTCGTCCAACGATGCTCTGTCAGAGTCATCGGTATCGTCACCGTCGGGGACAGCCGCATGGTCGTCGGGCGAGGGCGCGCCCTGATGCCGACCGACACCCGTTGGTACTGTTGATTCATCGACCCCGTCGTCACCCCCGCTGTTGGGATTCGTTTCGGCTTGTGCGGGTCGACGCATACCGGTCGTCTCTCGATCGGCGTTGACAACGTCCGACAGCGAGGCCTGAACGTCTTGGGGTGGCGACTCGGCATCACGGCCGTGTTTTTTTGCGATCGCCTTCGCCGCATCGTATCCCCCTGAAAAGGAGGCTCGCTTGGCGATCTCCGGCTGTGCAAGCCGGGCGGCGGCCTCCGGGCGATCACGCTCATACCGCGACCAAAATGTTTCTCGGCGGGCCTCAAAGTCGACGACTGGCCGCGGGTATGTGTCCCCGATAACAACCCCACAGTCCGTCTGAACATTGAGCGGTGCCCGCTCGGGGCGAGAAAGGAACTGACTCGGCAGCGGCGACAGCTCCGGAACCCACTCGGTGATCCACTCGCCGTCTGGATCCTGATCTTGAACCTGTTTCCGTGGGTTATACACTCGCTGGGCCGGCTTGCCGATAAGCCCAGCTTGGCTCTGCCACTGTGTGTAGTTGATGCCGACATCGCTGTCGATGAGGTGGTGATGATACCAGTCGGCACCGATCCACCACGGCTGGTGTAACACATGCGCAAAAAACGACGCACACATCGCACGCATCCGGAAGTTCAGCCAGCCTGACCCCGCGAGACAGCGCATTGAGGCATCGACCATCGGAAAACCGGTTTCCCCGCGCTTCCAGGCTTGAACCAACTCGGGATCGTGTCGATCCTCGTTGTACCCCTCGAAAACAGGGTTGACCGCTGTATCGGTCCATCCGGGCCAGTCAACAAGCTTCTGGTTGTAGTGGAGATTCCAGACCAGCCGGTCGGTGAACATCTCACGACCTCGACACGACGGCGCACGCTCGGTGACCGCTTGGTGTACCTGTCGTATCGAGAGCAGCCCAAAGTTGAGAAACGGTGACAGCCCGCTCGCGCCTACCCGTGCCCTCTGTGGGGCCGAGATATGTTCGGGATATGCTCTGATCCGGTCGAGAAAGGAGTCAAGCCGTTCTACAGCATCCTGATGCGTCCCGGTCGGTACCTTCCGTTTTGCTGGCGTAACATCGAACATGCGATCAACGGCTGCCGGTGTGACCCCGGTATCGATACCAACTCGAACGGTGTCGGCTCCGTCCCAGTCGGGTGAGTGCTGTGTCGCGGTGAGCCACTCCTTGATATGATCCTGCCAGCCGCGTCTTGACCACTCGCGGTCGCGAACGAGGCCGTCGCCGGAGACAAACGTGATCGCGTCCCCACAGGTGTCGCGGACGCGTTCATCCCGTTGTTTGCCGTACCGACTCGTCGGCGTCGCCATCGTCACCACCTCCCAGCCGGCATCGACAAACCGGGAGAGTGCGGCCACCGGATCGCCGTAGCCGATCGTCAGCCCGGTGTCGTCAGCCCCCGCAAGCGAGCCCTCGTCGCCCGCGTCAGGCTGCACACCGATCGATGTGACCTGCCGGTGGGAGTCGGGTGCTGGTCGGGTGGCCGTCGACCCTGGCACCGCCGCGTACAGCCTGTCAAGGCTTGCGACGGCCTCGTGAAAAAACCGAAGTCGGGCATCACACGCCAGGCCACCGTCGGCGTAAAATGACGGGTCGAACACAAACAGCGGGCAGACGACATCCGCCTCGGCGGCCCGGGCGACTGCCAGGTGGTCGTCAACTCGCAGGTGTTTACGATGCCACACGACAGTCCCCGTCGCATCGGCGTTATCGCAGATATCCGCCGGTCGAGGAACGTCCGCCGCGATCGGAACCGTCGTCTCGGCGGTGGAACCCTGGTTATCACCCGTTTCGTCGCGATCCATCTCATATCACTGATGGGGCGGCTCGGACTTGAACCCTGACGTTCAGTACGCCGGCCACCGTCAGAGTGATAGACGGTCGACAGCGGTAACACAGAGAAATCACATGCCTTCTACACTGCACTACGATTGGTTCATAGAGTCGCTTCCAATGACCTCAGCATAGGACGCCGCAATCGGATAACGCCACCCGCTATCGAACGCCTTTGTTGTGACCCGGAGAGCAGGCGGCGTTTGCTCCCGTTTAAATTCTGACCGGGTAAGACGTTGAACCACCGTTTTGATTTGCTCCCGTGTCGCGTCGGTTTCGTTGATGATTTCCTCTACAGAGTTTTTATTATCAACATATTGCCTGACCACAGAGTCAACTGCATCGTATGGGGGGATCTCGTCTTCGTCAGTCTGTCCTTCGGCCAGTTCGGCGGTCGGTGCTTTCTCTAATATGGAGTCCGGAATCGGTGCTGAGTCAATCCACTGTGGCGGATCTGAATTAAACGATTCAGCAAGCGCGTACACTCGGCGTTTGGTGCAGTCCCCAAGCGGAGCCACTGCACCAACTGCGTCGCCATACAGCGTACAGTAGCCAACCGCCGCTTCGCTTTTATTATCTGGGGTTAGCACAAGTGCGTCTGAGTCGTTTGCGACACCCATCAACAAGAGACCCCGTACTCTGGCTTGTACGTTTTCACGGGTGATACTCCTCGTGGCCTCTCCTTCTGTGAGTCCAGCGATTGACTCGATTGCGGTTTTTGAGAGTGATTCTATCTCCTCCTCACCAAACTGTATTTCCAAGTTACGGGCGACGTGTTCGGCATCTGTGCGGTTCTCATCCGCAGTGACGGCACTTGGGAGGGTGATACCGTAGACGTGTTCGGGGCCAATAGCTTCGGCAGCAAGCGCGGCCGTGACCGACGAGTCAATACCACCTGATAACCCGATCACAACATCTTTGAATCCGGTCTTGTGGAGGTAATCCCGAATACCAACTTCAAGCATCCGTCGAAGTTGGGTTGTTTCAGGCGGCACTACCGACTCTCGAGACCCCACATTAGATGAGTTGAACAGCACGTGGGGTTTGCCAACCGGCGCAGAGGTGACCGTGGCACCAACGGCGTCAAGAATCACCGACGTGCCGTCAAACAGAATATCATCATTGCCACCAACTTGATTGGCGAAAACCACCGGCGTGCTGGTATTCTGAGCGTGGTTTCCAAACCGGGTGATACGAGAGGAGGGTTTGTTTACTCGGTACGGGCTTGCGGACAAGTTCACAAGGAGATCAACATCATCGTATGCAGCGACAGGATCCGTTCCGTGGCGTTGTTGTCCGGTCACTTCGTGGTCGTACCAAGCATCCTCACAGATTGTGATACCAACCGTCACGCCATCTATTACGACGGTTTGTGGTTTGTTGCCCCGAGAGAAGTAACGGTGTTCGTCAAAAATGTCATATGTCGGGAGCAGACGCTTGTCGTACCGTACAGTGGCCTCTCCGTCCACAAAAGCGGTGGCACTGTTCATCAGCGGCGGACCGCTTTCTCGGGTCGAATCGGCTGTATGTCCGGCAATGAGCGCAGGGCCATCTTCGGTGGCACATTGTAGTTCATTGAGAGCGGCCCGCTCAGCTTTAATCACAGATTGTCGGTGGAGGAGGTCACGCGGCGGGTACCCGAGAAGGGCAAGTTCAGGGGTGACAACTAACTCAGCACCGGCACTGGCAGCCTGCGAATATCCCTCGATGATTTGAGCACAGTTCCCAGAAACAGCACCAACCTTGGGATTATGTTGTACCACAGCAATCTGGATTGGCAAAGACATAACAATTGTTGGATCTGACATAGTATAAATCTGCAGTTGGCTGCGTGTATTCTGTCGAGACACAGCCATATCTCCTACGGATCCTGCACAAAGCTAACCAACAATCTGCATTTCAACCTCCTCGATGTTGGTTAAACAAATATCACCATTATTGGCACAGCATCCATCACGGCAATCCTAAACAGGCCTTGTCGCTTGATCGGCCATGTTGGTGTCCCCCGCAGCGATTCCCTCGTCCTCGTGCCCCTTCTCACCGGCAGTCACGTAGACCTCGTCGGCCAACCCGACATCGACATCGGTTCCGACGAGAAGGAACCGATCACAACGTTGAGTATCGACGGCCTACCGGTTGGTCGACGGATCGCCGGATCGATCTCCGAACACGACTGGGAAGCAGAGCTGCGCCTCCAACTCGAAGCTGAGTTGCGTGAGTCCACCGAGCGTACAAATGCACACCACACCAGCCGATGAGCTGAGCCACGTCGAGCGCATCTCCCGGGCTGCTGGCGACGATATTAGTAGTGTCACCGACTCGGTGGCCGCCCGCCGAGTGGTCGCATTATGACGAAATCTCCCGAAATGGGGCACAAAGATGCCGAAAGGGTACTGCCTGCGACCGAAAGATAATCCGAAACAACTGCTGGAAGCCGATCGAGACGAGAATCTCGCATGGAAGCAATATTACCGTGCCGCCGAAGCCCTCGAAGGACTTTCAGAAGGTGCCGTGACATTTTTTGATTCCGACACACGGCAAGATGCTCGTCTTGCACGAGCAATCAGAGGCCTTCGATCGGATTCGGGCGTCACTGACAGCGTCGACAGCACACGCAGAGGGGTGACCGTCAGTGAAGCCGACAGTACCATATCACCCACGCTAGGATGACACCACGCCGTTGTCTGTTGTTTTGTGAGTGGCGACACCCGAGCGTCTTTGGCCGTCTAGAGTAGTATAGTAGTTGAGGAACAGAGTGGATGAGTAAAACCACTGACGATGATGTTAGTCTCAGCGTACATCTACTCACGTGCCTCACCGTGGGCCGCTGTCCGAAGTGTGTCGACAGACTTGTGTACTTCCTCAAACTCGTCTTGCAGGGCTTGCAGTGGATCATCGGCGACAGGAACGGGCTTCATGCTGTCGTGAACCTCAACAATACGATAGCGGTATCCATACTGTTCGTCAAAATCTTTGGGAAGTGTAAGCCGGCCACTGAATTGTCGTGAAATTTCTCCCTGCTGACGCTGTAGCATCCCCATGGCAACTTCGTGGACTGCTGACCAAATGCCGGATTGTGCGGACAAAATAGTGCTCATCACCGGTGCCAACAGCGGCCTTGGCTATGAGGCGACGAAGGCTTTCGCGGCAAAGGGCACAACTGTGATCATGGCCTGTCGCAGTCTCGACCGTGGACGGGAGGCAGCGGCCGACATCAAGAGCGATGTTGGGGACACCGGTGCGACGTTGAACGTTCGAGACTGTGACCTTGCATCACTCGATTCGATCGAAACCTTCGCCGATGGCATCACGGATGACTACGATACGCTCGACATCCTCTGCAACAATGCCGGGGTGATGGCGATCCCACGACAGGAAACTGAAGACGGCTTCGAGAAACAGCTTGGAGTGAATCACCTCGGTCACTTCGCACTGACCGGTCACCTGCTGGAGCTGCTCGTGGATAGCGACGGCGAAAGCCGAGTCGTCACCCACTCTAGTGGCGCACACGAGGCCGGAGCGATGGACTTCGATGACCTTCACCGAGAACAATCCTACAGTAGGTGGGGAGCCTACGGTCAGAGCAAACTGGCTAACCTGTTGTTTGCCTACGAGTTACAGCGACGGTTCAATACAGCAGAGGTCACAGATACGATCAGCGTCGCCTGCCACCCTGGGTATGCAGCCACGAATCTGCAGTACCGCGGCCCTGAGCAATCTGGATCACGACTCTGGTTGGCGATGATGAAGGTCGCCAACGCTGTCGTCGCTCAGTCAGCTCTAAGAGGTGTGTTGCCGCTGTTGTACGCAGCGACAGGTGAAGACGTAAGCGGTGGCGACTACTACGGCCCAAGCGGATTCAAGAATATGCGCGGTGCTCCCGAACTACAAACTTCCAACGATGCCTCATACGACGAGGAAGACGCGAAAACGTTGTGGAAGACCAGTGAGGAACTAACCGGCGTGAGCTACTCGGATATGTTTGAGGCTCTCACCTGACCCAGTGAACAAATACCGATTATACTGGGATACCGGTGATTGATACCGGGTACTGTAGTGCTGCCACCGGTGGTTGGCGTTTCGGCTCAGATGAGCTACCCTCGGCGAGTGAAGCTTTTGTCGCGTGGCCCCCTGATCTAATCATGCGCGTCGTCTCCCTCTTACCGTCTTGTACGGAGATATTGTTCGCACTGGGAATCAAACCTGTTGGCGTCTCTCATAGCTGTGACCACCCGGAAGCGGTTGCTGATATCCCAACAATAACGTCTACCGTCATCGATTACGAGGATCACACAGCCGACGAGATTGATGCCCAGATGCAGTCTGTCGATGGCGCAGTCTACGACCTACATCTGGATCAGCTGGCTGCCCTCAAACCCGATCTCGTGGTGACCCAAGCAACCTGCGATGTCTGTGCTGTTGATGCTACTCAGGTACACGACGCGGTGACAAAACTGGACACCGAGCCGGATGTGCTGACGCTGGATCCACACTCATTTTCCGATGTAATCGATGACATTCAGCGCGTTGGCGACGCGATCAACGAATCCGAGACGGCTACAACGCTTACTACAGAGCTGCAAACGACGGCCGAACAAATCGAGGCCACTACCGAAACAGCAGTTGGGACGAACGGTCGTCCCCGCACGGCTGTTCTCGATTGGACTGACCCACCGATCCGAGCAGGCCACTGGGTTACAGAGATGATCGAACGAGCCGGCGGGGACGCTTCGTTTCAGCCTGCTGGCGCATCCGAACCCGTCAGCTGGGAGCAGATTACAGAGTACGATCCAGAAGTGTTGGTCGTGACGCCCTGTGGATTCGAGCGTGATCGAGCGAGAGACGCGATCGACGATCTCAAACAACGCCAGGGGTGGGAAAAGATGACGGCAGTTACAGACGGTCGGGTGTACGCTGTCGATGGTAATGTCTTGTTCAACCGCCCGAGCCACCGGCTGGTTGACTCTTTGGAAGTGCTCCAATGGTGTCTACATCCAGAACCGGTTGGGCTCAGCGATGCAACCCGAAACTACGTGTCCCACCTTGCTCGACCCAACCGTCGGTCGATATGACCCCGGTGTCCCTGCTGAAAGCAGTCACTTCGCCTCTCAATACAGTTCCGCTATTGAAATAAAAAGAATCAGTAGTTCCGACAACCCGCATGTTGTCAGGCAATATACTGTGTCTGATCAGATTCCCTACGATCATCTGCCGCCTCAAATGTCCCGACCAGTTGGCGAGGCGTCGTCCCAAAGGCTCCGAAATGTGGTTCATCAAGCCGCTGATTGAGAGCCGTCGCAAGCGGGAGATTTGGGATGAGAACAAAGTCGTAGTCAGTAACCTCCCCATAGGTTGCTTGAGTGACTTGATTCGGTGAATTGGCATGTCCGCCGGCTGTTGAGTCGGGCTCTAACGTGTACCCGCCGTATCACGGTATCTTGACTCTCGGCGAAATGGTGAACGCTAACTTGTCATACGGCGGGTTGATACACTCTCGGCTCTATTTGGATCTGTGTCGCAGGAACCAACAGAGAACCACCTTGACAGCGAAACCAAGACTGCCGTCACCGAATATGCAGAAAATCACGATCTTTCGACCAGCGATGCACTCAAACAATTAGTTGATACGGGATTCAATGTCAGTAATCATGACCCCTCAGCCGGATCTGGCGAGAACGACCCCACACCGGCGCAACTTGAGTCACGGCAACAAGCGATCGCACACCGGCAACAACAAATCGTTCGGTTTCAGAAGAGTACCATCTTCGGCGGACTCGGCTGGGCAGTCCTGACCCTTGCTACCGGTTCGAACGGCCCAGTGTGGATAGCCATCGGGATGGGTATTATCGTCCTCATGGCGGTTTCAACGTATGTCTGAGAGTACATCCCAAGATTCCAATGACGATCGAACTCAAACTTACTGACTGGGAGACAGTCACCGCCGAACTCCAGCAGTTCGGAGCTGCTGGTGAGGTTAACACCGACGACGACAGCATTCGCGTTGAGTTTAGCTAATTCTGGGCGGTAAGCCCCCCCCCTGAAGAAGCAACGTAGGCCAGAGGCCGAGTAGCGCAGTAGGGAGAGGATACACCGTCCACAGAAATCGAAGATTTCTGGTGTGCGAACGGATCGCTCCACGATTCGTCAACGCCGTGGAGACTGCGCTCCCTGTGGATACACCTGTATCTGCAAAGCGTGTCGTGGAAGCAGGGAGCCCCACACTCAACGAAGCGGCAGTAGCCGCTGAGTAGGATGAGGTAGTGAACTACCTCACGAATCGCAAGACCGTTTCATCCCAACGGCATACTTCAAGACCAATGAATTATTGTGGTTTGATCTGCTAAATGATTCTACCAGTTAGCGGCAGTTAGATGGTCTCAGTGTGGTTTCTCTCCAGATGGGAGTGCGATTGTACCTTTATGTGCCTTGCAACATTGGCACAAGTATGGCACAGCAGTACCTGATTGTCGGTGGCAACGCCGCTGGAATGAGTACCGCGACACGACTGCGACGGCTTAATGAAGTGGCTGAGATCACGATTCTCGAACAAGCCGAGCACGTCTCGTATGCGAGCTGTGGGCTGCCGTATCACCTGAGCGGCACCGTCCCCGAAGAACAGCTCGCGGTGATGGGCGTTGAACAGTTGAGTGCCGCCTTCGATCTTGATATCCGCACTGGTGTCACGGCGACCGATATCGATCCGGACGCACAGACCGTCTCGGTGGTTGACGCCGACAGTGAGTCGACGACCATCGCTTACGACGACCTCGTTGTCGCAACGGGAGCCGAACCGCTCGTGCCACCGATGTTCGACCTCGACGAGCTGGAGCACTGCCACACCCTCCGCACCGTTTCGGATGCGACAGAGATCCGCGAAGGGGTCGCCGACGCCGAGCGCGCACTCGTCATCGGCGGCGGTTACATCGGGCTCGAAGTCGCCGAGAACCTCCACGAGGCCGGCCACGACGTGGTCGTCGCCGAGCTGCTCGACCAGGTGATGCCGAACACGCTCGGCCCGGAGCTGGCGGCGATGGTCGAATCTCACCTCCGCGACGAAGGGATCGATCTTCGGCTGGAAACCGGCGTCGACGACCTGACTGAACCCGGCGACGGGACGGTCGTCGCCACGATGGACGACACCGACCACACCTTCGATCTCGTCGTCGTCGCTACCGGTGTCACCCCGCGGACGGAACTGGCCGAATCGGCCGGCGTCGAGATCCACGACAGCGGCGCGATCACTGTCGACGATCAGATGCAAACCTCAGTCGAGTCGATCCACGCGGTCGGCGACGCGGTCGCGCCCCCAGCGGCTCGCGCCGACGGGAACGCGTGGGTACCGCTCGGCGGCCCGGCCAACCGCATGGGTCGCGTCGCGGCCAACGATATCGCGGGCCACGACGACCAGCTCGATCCCGTCTTGGATACGGCGATCGCTAAGGTGTTCGACCTCGATGTCGGCACCGTCGGCGACACCGCCGCGACACTCGACGAGCGCGGACAGGCCTACGAGGCGGTCTACACGAGCCAGCCGAATCATGCCGAGTATTACCCCGGCGCGACCGAGATCCAGTTCAAACTCCTCTTCGATCCCGACGACGGGACGCTTTTGGGCGCACAGGCCATCGGCGAAGACGGCGTCGACAAACGAACTGACGTGCTGGCGACGGCTATCGCTCACGACGACACCGTCTTCGACATCCGGGACTACGATCTGGCGTACGCCCCGCCGTACTCGGCCGCCAAAGACCCGGTCAACATGCTGGGGATGATCGGCGCAAACGTCGTGGAGGGCGTCGCCGACATCGTCCATCTCGATGAGTTCCTCGCGCGTGAGGACGACGCGACCGTCATCGACACTCGCCCACCCGAAATGCGGGAGGCCCAGGGCTGGATCGACGGCGACGAGAACGTTCCGCTCGGCAAACTCCGGGAGTGGGCTGCCGACGCCGACCCCGACGACGAGGTGTTCACCTACTGTAAGATCGGCAAAAGCTCCTACATGGCGACCCGAATCCTCGCGGAACACGGCATCGAGGCGAGCAGCCTCACCGGTGGCTACTACCGCTATGAGGCCGCGGTAGACAGCGACGAAGCCGACGCCGAACCGGTGACAGCAGAACAGTAACCGCCGTCACTGGAGCCGCCTCGGGCTATCCTGGTTCACTGCCAGTAGCGTTATTGTGTTAGAGAAACAATATTGATGTATGGAAGCAGAATCACCGCCTGAGGGATGGGCCGACAGCATCAGACAGCAGCGCGAGGCCAAACGCGATCAGTTTAATAACTCGCCGAGATCGCCACTGCCCGATGAGCAGCGCGGCGCGGCGTTTCCGGGCCTCGCCTACTACGAGCCCGATCCAGCCTATCGCTTCGTGCTACCGCTGGAGGAACACGAGACAAAAGAACCGGTCACCGTCGAAACGACAGCCGACGGCGAACAGACGTATCTCCGCTGGGGTGCGTTCAGCTTCGAGTTCGACGGTGAGACGTATACCCTGCAGGCCTACCGGCCGGATCGGGAGGCAGACCACCTCTGGGTACCGTTCCGCGACGCCACGAGCGGCGAGACGACCTACGGGGCCGGTCGGTATCTCGATCTCGAACCCGACACCCACCGCGTCGACGACGGGTGGATTCTCGATTTCAACGCGGCCTACAATCCGACGTGTGCCTACAACCACGCCTACGAGTGTCCGATGATTCCGCCCGAAAACTGGCTCGATGTCCGCATCGAGGCCGGCGAACAGGCGTTCCCCGGCGAGCCTGCTGCGCCTCGCTGACCGTCCAGGTGGTTAGACAACGACAAGCCACGCAGCAACGACGGCTGCCGCCCCGCCGAGTGAACTCACGGCGGCGTGGGTTCGCAGCCGATCCTGAAAACGGTGGGCGTCGCCGTCGCCTGCAGCGTCGACGGGGCACGTGTCACTGCCGGCGGTACACTCCGGCAGCAGGTCGACGGCGACATGCAAGAAGACGCCAGCGCCGAATCCAAACAGCAAGCCGTGCAGGTCGCGGACAACGGCCCCGGCGTTCCCGACGATCACAAGGCAGAGATCTTCGGGAAGGGTGAAACCGGGCTGGACAGTGCTGGCACTGGTCTTGGCCTCTATCTGGTCGAGACGCTTGTGTCGGCCTACGACGGCTCTGTGTCGGTCGCTGACAACGATCCTGAGGGTGCGGTTTTTGCTGTGACGCTCCCACGCGCGGAGTGAGAGGGCTGCCCCGCAGCAGCAACTCAATCAGGCTGGTACCTTCTTGTAATCGACGTAGTCGGCCCCGCGGAACGCCTCGAGGAGGTTGATCGCGGCTCGGGCCCCTTCGCCGACGGAGGTTGCGATCTGTTGGTGGCCGCCGGTGGCGTCGCCGGCCGCATACACGCGGTCGACGGTCGTCAACTGATCCGGCTCGGTGACGATCTCGTCGCCGTCGACCGGGATGCCGAGCATCTCCGCGAGATCGGTGCCGCCGGCCGTCCCGAGGGCAACAAACAGCCCGTCGACAGCGATCGTCTCGCCGTCGGTGGTGACAATCCCCTCTAGACCGTCGTCGCCAACCAGCTGATCGAGTCGATCGGTGCGAACCGGGATCTCCGCGGCGTCGACCTTCGCTTGGAGCTCCGGATCAGCGTTGAAGTCGGCACCGTTGGTAAGCAGCCACACATCGTCGGTGTAATCCAGCAGCATCAGGGCTTCCGTTGCGGCGTAGTTGCCGTTGCCGACGACGGCAACCGGCCGATCACGGTAGAAGTAGGCGTCACACTCCACACAGTAGGAGACGCCTTGGCCCTCATAGGCCTCGACATCGGCGATCGCCGGGCGTTCGTAATCCGCACCGGTCGCCAGAATCACCCCATCGACAGCGTACTCGTCGGCGGTCGTCTCGACGCGGAAGCCGTCGTCGGTGCGTTCGATGTGGACGACCTCCTCGCTGATCCGCTCGGCCCCGTACTTTTTGGCGTGTTCCTGGCCCACCTCGACCAACTCCGGGCCGGTGACGCCATCAGGGAAGCCGTAGACGTTCTCCATCCGGCTAACATCCCGCGTCGTGCCGCCGCCGTCATCGAAGACGAGCGTCCGTTTGTCGGCACGCGCCGTGTAGATCGCTGCACTCAACCCAGCCGGGCCACCACCGATGATTGCGACTCCAGACATGCGTACACTATGCAATACCGCGGATTGACTTAGTCTCTGTGTTTCAGTTGACGCACACAACTAATCCGGTATGACCTCGCCGTTGAGTCATTTTATGGCTTTAAATCCGGCTATGCACCTGTTTGGCTATTTCTCACTAAAACTATCTTGCATATTTTGAGCACAAGCATAATATATGATGAACCCCTATCCGACGGTGATGAGCGACGCTGATTCGATCGAGGAGATCCGCGAACAGAAGCGACAGGAACTGATGGAAAGCCTCCAAGACGGCGAGCCGTCGAGCGATGCCGACACCGATGTGAGTTCAGACGCCGCTCCGGAGACACCGATCCATATTGACGGTGTTGACCACTTCAACGAGGTAACGGCCCGACATACTGTCGTCCTCGTCGACTTCTATGCGGACTGGTGTGGCCCGTGTCAACAGCTTGAACCGATCGTCGAGGAGGTTGCCGCCGAGACGGACGCCGCCGTCGCAAAAGTCGATATCGACCGCCATCAGCGACTCGCCCAACAGCACGGTGTTCAGGGTGTCCCGACGATGGTCGTCTTCAGCGACGGACAGCCGGCCGAGCGTCTGGTCGGCGTCAAGAGCGCGGCCCAACTGACGAACGTGATTGAATCTGTCTAGTAACTACCGCGACCGGCCAGGCCGGCGGCTGTGGTCGGCGACGATGTCGAGAAAGCCATTAAACACGCCGGCTGCCTCACTGGCTGCGGCGATGGCGTCGTCGGTGACCGTTGCGGCGGCGTCCGCGTGTGTTTCTTCGTCGAGATTCTTTGAGTCAAGGATCCACTCGGCTGTTTGGCGGTCGTACTCCGGGTGGAACTGAACCCCGTAGTTGGCCCCCAGTCGGAACGCCTGTACCCCATAGTCGTTGCGTGCCAACTCGACGGCTCCGGCCGGCAACTCAGCGACGCGATCCGAATGGGTCTCAAACGCCGTCATCGGCGAGTCGATGCCGGCAAACAGCGGGTCGTTGCCGCGCTGGTCGATCGATCGGTAGCCGATCTCATACGCACCCATATCGACGATCCGCCCCCCAAAGGCCTGGGCAAGAAACTGGTGGCCCCAACACACCCCGAGCATCGGCACGTCCGCCCGCTGTGCGGTGCGAGTCCACGCGGTTAACGCGTGAATCCAGTCGTGATCGTCGTAGACCGATGTCTGGGAGCCACTGATGACGACAGCGTCGTAGCCTCGATCGCGCTGCCCCGGCATCGGCGGCCGCTCGCCCTCGCTGGCCTTGTAGACCGTTGTCTCGGCGTCGATCTCGCGGGTCAAGTTTCGTTCGGCCGGTGTCTCGCCGATTGAGGCATCGACGATAGCGATATGCGGATCCATGGGTCTGTGATCGGTCTCGTTGCGGGTCGGGGACTATGTTGGCCAGGTTGTGCACCCGTGGTTGTCGCTGTCGGACGTTCAGGATTCTATCTCGGCTGTGGGCGGCGTGGCGTCAGCGTACGTCTCCTCAAACTCCTGGATCAGTTGGCCGGTCTGGGCATACCAGTCGTTGAGGAGTCGCTGCATCTCGTCGGCAATCACCGCAGGGTCGGTTGGGACATAGACGTGGTAGTAGCCGCCGGCGTCGTAGTTGATCTGTTGTTTCTCCAGGAACCCGGTCTGCAGCAGTCGCTGTACCGACCGGTAGGCGGTTGACCGCTCCCGATCGACAGCGTCGGCGACCTCATCGACCGTCAGCGGCTTCTCGGCCGTCACGAACGCCTGAAAACACTCCCGATCGAGCGGCTTCAGGCCGTGAAAACAGGCCAAGAGATCCTCACACGGCATATCTGACCGGAGTTGCTCGGCCATTGAATCAACCATCGTGGCATAGACTACTCGCTGTGGCAGCAAAAGTGTTGTGAACAAAATACAATTCTATACACAAAGGCGTCATTCGATCGAATCGATCAGGAGCGGCGGCGTACCCGTGACTGCCCGGTGTCGTCGACACCCTTCCGCCGTCGTCAACGATGACCCGTCGTCGACACCCTTTCGCCGTCGTCAACGATGGGTTGTCATCGTCGCCACTTCACCGTCGAACCCTCACTCCACGGTTGGCGAAGCGGTCTGGTTCTTTTCCCGCAGTGCGGTGATACTGCTGTAGACCACCGCCCCGCTGATCAGCAGCGCGGATCCAAGGATCAGTACAAGGCTCACACAGTTGAGGATCAGCAGCTTGTAGATCTTGCCGATCTCGCGGATCGCTACCACCAGCGCGCCGCCGAGCAGCATCAACCCGGAGTAGATCTTGACTTCCTCTCGTCGACGATGTTGATGGCCGCCGAGCCGATCCGCGCGCCGAAAGCGCTCCCGGTCAACAGCGGGACGACGATCGAGAGATCAACCCTGCGGTCAAGCGCGTATAAGAGGCTCTCCAGTCCGCCTGAAAAAACGATCTCGAGGAGATTCGTGCCGACGGCGATCGGCATCGGGACGCCGATGAGACAGAACAACGCCGGCATTCGGATGAAACCACCGCCGACACTGAGAACGCCCGATAACAACCCAGTCGTGAAGACGATCCGAGGATCATACACAGCGAGACGGTGACGCCGCCCCGGAGGTCGACCATCTCCATCAAGCAGGAAATCCTGCCGTGAACGACGCGGCTTGCCGTACCGCAGCGTTGGGATATCTGCTGGTATCTAGGCGGAGTGCCTCGGGACTTGACCCCGAGGCGGTTCACGCCACACTCCGTCGCACTCCCTGTGTCGACCGCTGTCTGTCAAGAACAAAATCCTCATACCAACTTAGAGGATACAGTTGAACAGTATGAGTAACCTCCGCGACCCGTATAAGCATCTCTTGGGGTGGTGGAAGAATATTGACGATGGTTGGCAAGCCGTCCTCCTTGGGGGAGTAGCCCTGCTAGCGGTTATGATCGGTGTTCCGATCCCATGGTGACTGCGTGAATTACCGGGTTTTCGCTGGGCTCGGCTTTCTGCTTGCGATTGGACTCACTGCCCGACTCCTCAGCACCGTGCTTCCAGTGAACCATCTTATCATCACCGTTCTTCTCGGCCTGTTGATCGGGAATCTGTATGGGATTCCGGCGTGGGCGCAGACGGCGGTTGAAACGCATACGCTCTGGCTCGAGCTCGGAATCGTTGTCATGGGGGCCAGTGTGGCACTTGACCGCATTTTTGAGGCTGGTTCAGTTATCATTTTATTGGTCATCACTACTGTCGTCGCAACCACGCTCCTGATAGAGTTCCTTGCACGGGTTGTCTTCACTATTCACGAGGAGACCGGATCGTTGCTTGCCGCTGGCTCTGGGATCTGCGGTGTGTCAGCTGTTGTCGCCGTCGCCGAGAGTATTACTGCCGACGAGAGCCGGATTGCATACGCTGCGGCAACTGTCATTATCTTCGATGCGATGACGCTATTTATTTATCCACTCGTCGGGCACGCCCTTGAGCTCTCCAATACCGTCTTTGGCATCTGGGCCGGACTGACTATGTTTAGTACCGGCCCTGTTGCGGCTGCGGGTTTCGCATTTTCCGACACTGCCGGTCAGTGGGCACTTCTGGCGAAGCTTACGCGGAACTCTCTCATTGGGTTCGTTGCGGTTGTGTATGCGTTCTCCTACGCTCAGAAGACTTCCTCAGGAACATCCGGTGGAACCAAGCACGGCGACAGCACACCTAGCCATACTGTTCAGTGGAAGTTTCTCTGGCGGTCTTTCCCAAAGTTTGTACTCGGATTTGTTGGGATGATCGCTGTTGCTAACACCGGACTGTTGACGAGTGGGCAGCTTACATCGCTTTCGCATCTCTCAGACTGGGCGTTTCTTCTGGCGTTTGCTGGGCTTGGTCTTGAGATACAACTCGCTGATTTCCGAAACACGGGATACAGACCGATTGTCGTGGTGTTCACTGGCTGGGTAGTCGTTGCGAGCGTGATGCTGCTCGTTGTGCAGATACTCTTCTAACTACCAGAAAGTGATCATGTGGCAATCCTGGTTCTCTTCGACCCGTTGGGCGGCCTCATTGAGCAGCTCGGCAGCTCTGTCGTTGACAGATCCGCAGAAATCAGCTGACACCGGGTGATCTGCGAGTGCTTCTTTCACCGTTGAGTTGATAAGGAGTCGATTATTTCTCTATGAAATTTGGGGCAAGTGTCTGAATAGTGATACGTTTCCCAGGGTGACGGCGCGTATTCACGCCGTGTATGGCGTGGTACTGTGCCTGTTCAACCCATAATCTAGACAGGTGCGACTGTCCATGCCTGTATGTCGAGTGACAGCCTATAATGGTAATAAATTACATTGTCAACGGATCATCTCGATAGAAGAAGTTCGGTGTTCGAACCGTCTCATCGTACTCCTCGTCGAAGATGTGTACCGTTGAGGATGCGTTAGGGGGCAAGAGCCAAGATCTATCACCAGTCACTGAGCGGCCGGCCGCCGCTTCATCAGACTCAAATTGTTTGAACTGATCGGCTGCGGTGTGGTGATCAACGATCCGCACCCCTTCCGTATCGAACGAGTGCAAGACGGCTCGGTTGAGCACAGTCAGTGCCTGGTCTTTCCATAACGATCTGTCGGTCGTCGTATCAAGCCCCAGCCGTGTCGCAACCTCCGGAAGCATGTCGTATCGATCCGTATCCCCGAGATCTCGGCTTCCGATCTCCGTCCCCATATACCAGCCGTTGAACGGCGCGGCAGGATAGCGAATGCCACCTATTTCCAAGATCATATCAGAGACGATCGGGACTGCATACCACTGCAATCCCAGCTCAGCAAACCAGTCGTAATCAGGATGTGAAAGTGGAACCTCAAGCACAATCTCATCAGGCAGTTCAAACAGTTCAGGCTCTCTATCCCCGATCTGAATCACGAGTGGTAGCAGATCAAACGGCGTGCCTTCACCGCTCCACCCGCGGGACTGACAGTAGCTCGTTAGTGCCACCGAGTCGGGGTCGCCGACAACACCAGAATCCGTTTCATAGCCAGCATAACGGATCAGTTGCTGATTCCAGATTCGAACTCGTGGGTTTTCCTGAACCGCTGCCGGAAACACCGAGAGTGTCGGCACGATGTTCCCATCGTTGGTTGCAGTGGTGATGTGTGAAACCAGCTCGTCATAGGCCGCTTCGGCGGTGGTCGCCTCTCGGCAGTCTCGTACCCGCAGGCTGTCCCAAAAATGGCGGCCAATACATCGATTACTGTTTCGCCACGCCATTTTTGCACCGTGTTCAAGCTCCATAGACGTGTGCGTGTAGTGGCCCGTTCTTCCGATCGCATGCCAGATTGCTTCAAGCCGTTCATCAACATCGTCTTCACGATCACATTCAGCGTAACATTGCTCAATGAAGTCAATTGCAGCTTCATGGCGCTCTTGCTTGCTCACTTTGGCTTGTGATGAATGCACAAGACAGTATTGGGTACGGATCTGAATAGAGGTTGCGTGCCACCGTGCGGTGTTAGAATGGGGAACAATAAAGTCTCAGTTAGAGGTTTTTGTGAGAGTCGATGGAAAATTGATTGTTGTATTTTGTAACAGCTGTTGAATATACGATTTATTTATTGAGTTTTTGGCGTGGATTTTTATTGGCTGATCCGACTTCCAGCACGTGATGAGACATCAAGTTCTTCCAGAACTCGCTTTGCTGGATGCCGCCAGTCTCCTTGATTAGTTCCAGCCCACGCTGCTGTGATTCGGATAACTCAACGGAGGGTTCACCAACGCTCACACAGTGGCATAGATCCGAATTTGACTACGTCTGTCGAGTAAAATATCCTAATCAAACAACAGTAAAACTACTGAGTTGTGAACTCAAAGTGTTTTTTCCAATACATACCCCTCAGCAAACTCCATCAAATCATACATATGAGTCCAGCACTCATAAGTGGATAGAGCACCCTATATATTCTAATGTCTGATCGGAGTAAGAATACATCAATCGTTGGCGGACAATCGATTGGATCTGATTCGACGGCTGAGGAGGTTGCCCAAGAGATTGGACTGACCATTCAGGAGATTCAGTGGAGAAAGGACTTCATCGATTTTGATTCTGATGACGCTCAACGGCTTCGAGACGCCAAACCGTTGGTCAATAAATACGAAGCTGAATTAGTGGATGCGTTCCTCGAACCTATCTATACGACCCCTGAGACAAAAGAGATAGTTGACCGTTCTCCACGCACCAACGATGAGCTAGAACAGATTGTCAGCGGATACTTCCAGACAGTTGTGAACGGGGATTTCGGGGTAGATCATTTCAAACACCGGACTCGGATCGGGCAACTTCACGACAAACTCAACATGCCGCTTCACTACTTTGCGGGGATGTTTGGGGGTCTGACAGCGACCGTTGTCGAAGCCCGAATGAACGAGTTTGTTGAGAACAACTCAACCGGGGCGGGCGACGAGATCACAATATCAACTAATGACCTATACGGTGCAGTTGAAGATATCGCCTCATTCATCAAAATCCTAAATCTTGATATGCAGGTGGTAAACGACACGTACCTAGTGTCGCTTACCAGTTCTCTTCGAGACGAGATTGATGCAAGTCAACAGCTGCGAGAACAAGCAGTTGACTCGATCAAAAACAGCAGGGTTTCTTTCGAGTCAACGAAAGAAAGCACAGAAGAACTCCAATCGCTTGCAAACCAATTTGCTGACGATACAGAATCAGTCGCTGGCGAAATTTCTAATCTCAGCGCAACGGTCGAAGAGATAGCTGCTTCAAGTAACACAGCACGCCAGACGGCGGAGGAGGCAGCCGAACTCACCGACGACGGAAAGGATAAAGCAGCAGAATCTGTTGAAACACTATCAGAGATATCTGCTGCTCAAGAGGAATTATCCGAACAAATGGAAGATCTAGTTGATGCAGTTGGTGAGATGGATCAGATCATTGAAACAATTGATGATATCGCTGACCAGACTAACATATTAGCACTCAACGCAAACATAGAGGCGGCACGAGCGGGCGAGGCCGGAAGTGGGTTTGAGGTTGTTGCCGATGAAGTGAAGAATTTGGCTGAGGACACCCAAGATCAGGCGAGTGACATTGAGGAACTTCTAGAGACAGTAACAGACGATATCACAAAGGCTTCTGAACGGCTAGAACAGGTCGAACAGCTAGTCAACGAGGGTGAAACAAAGGTTACTCAAACAGACGAACTGCTTGATCAAATCGAGGGCAAGGCGTCTGAAGCCGCTAATTCAACCGAAGAAATCGCAGAAGCAACAGAGAATCAAGCAGAAAGCACAGAGGAGGTCAGTTCGATGGTGGACGAGCTAGCGGAGAATGCGACCCAGACTGCCGAAGAAGTCCAGACAGTAACAGAGGAGATCGAAGGACAAGAAGAAGAGATCGAAAATATAGCCGATGCCACAGACAAACTTGATGATTCGGGAGCGACCGATCTGGTGAACGTCACCGAGAAAGGCGACTGGGATGGAAAAAAATACCCCACCGACCCCGGAGAATACGATACTCAACAAGCCGCTTCCGATGGAGGGTACACAGATCAAACGGCACCAGATGGTGTCCCACAGTCACTCTACGACAAACTTCCTTCAGAAATGCCAGACAACATCGTAGCGACGATGGACAGAGAAACGCTTGAAGAAATTGCAGATGGGGACGCGGAAAACCCCTTCTGAGAACTATCGGTCAACGTGGAATCACAAAGGAATATTATCCAGAGCCTACCCCCGGTTTGGCATCAAATGGATCGAACTAGGAGGGATCATTATCTGTAGTTCGGTACCAGTATCAATGGTCAGTCGTTCGAATACCGGTGGATGAACGCTCGCCGTCAAGGCTGGAGACCCCCAACTGGTGGCCATCTCTATCTGATACTCACTTCCTTCGTTCAACCATCGAGTCACTGTCCCTGTGATTGTATTGATAATCTGCTCATCATCAGGAGCACGGGATGGTTTAATCTCTACCCGTGACGGGTGGATACAGACTGTGATGTCTGACTGTCCGATATTCGATGTAGCTGTCTGTAATTCAACATCGCCAACTCGAACGGTTACTCCTTGCTCAGAGTGCTCAATCACGCTCCCTTCGAACAGGTTCTCGTTGCCGGTAAACCGCGCAACGAACTCAGTCGCTGGCTGTTCAACTACTGTAGACGAATCTCCAACCTGTTCGAGCATACCATCCCGAACAATAGCGATCCTGTCACCGAGTGCAGTCGCCGTTCGCTGGTCGTGAGTGACATAGAGAATCGGTATATCGAGTGATTCGAACAGACTATGGAGTTCGTCTCGAAGTCGCCGCCGAATAGGTGTATCCAGACTTGACAACGGTTCGTCTAAGAGCAAGACTGCCGGGTCTGTAGCGAGTGTTCGTGCTAATGCAACTCGCTGGTACTCACCACCCGAGAGTACTGGTGGGCTCCTGTTAAGAATATCTTCTATTTCGAGTGTCGCCGCGAGTCCATCGACACGGGCTGCTGTTGTGGCCGCATAGGCGATATTTTCCCGGGCAGTCATATGCGGAAACAGGGCTCCCTCCTGAAAGACCATCCCGACATCCCGGTTTTCGAGTGGGTGGCCAACTAATTCCCGACCGTTGAGACAGATTGAACCTGAATCAGGCTCGGTGATACCAGCGATTAGTGAAAGCAACGTTGTTTTGCCACTCCCAGACGGCCCCAAGACTGCGAGCACTCCATCTTCAACACGTAGATCGAAAGGGCCAAACTTGAATTGACCATACGTCTTGCTCAAATCGGATAGATTCAGTGTCATTCCCACGGGTTAGACGCAATAATATTGATTACCAGCAGTGTCACACCAGCGATACCGACAAGCAGAATGGCGACGGGATAGGCATTTTCCAGCCCCAGTTCGATAAAAGAGACCCAGATTTGAACAGGCATTGTCCGGGGATAGTATGCTAGCATCATTGTCGCGCCGAACTCACCAATTGCCCGCGCGAAAGTGAGCGTCACCCCGGCAACAATGCCTGGCACGGCTAATGGGATCGTAACTCTGCGAGCAGTGTGCCAGCGACTTTTTCCGAGTGAGCGCGAAGCATACTCAAGTGTCTGGGCAACCCGCTCGAAGGCCACTTTCGCCGTTACTACAAGGAAGGGTGATGCGACGAACGTCTGTGCGAGTATCACTCCAGCCAGCGACCGGGTAAGTGGGAACCCAGCAGCAATAGCGGCTTCTCCAAGCGGCGAGCTTGAACCGAAGACCGTTAACAGCACGATGCCACCCACGACTGGTGGCAGTACCAATGGGAGCACCACAATCCCAAGTACTGCCGTTTGTGCGGCTCCGTCAGCTCGTGCCAGCCAGTACGCGAGCGGTAGCCCAAAAACCGTTGCTATGAGTGTGCTAATTGACGCTGAGAGTACCGATGTCTTCGCTGCATCCACGATGATCGGACTGTTCATCCGCCCAAGAACCTCTGTTGGTGGTACCGAGAGAAATAGCGACCCTACCGGTACGATATAGTACGCAAGTAACACGCCACCGAAGAGAAGAGTAACACTGAGCCAGCCGAACCCTGCTATCTTCGTTTCTGACGGTGAGGATTTCGACTGTGTCGCCATTCAAATTAGCACCGTTATTCCTGTGATATCCGGTGACTGCACGGTTGTCGAGCGGGTGAGCTGTGATCGGGTATCATCAGACTGATCCTCGGTTATCCTTCTAATTGGCTGGGGGATGTCACCCGTGTACACAGGGAACTGCTCGCGTAGGATGAATCCGTGATCTGTAAGATAGTTTCCGGTTGTATGTCCATCGAATACGGCCACTGCAGCGTCGCTCATGTGCCGAATGGTTGATCCGTAGCTGATGAGCCCACCCTGGATTTGTTGCCCGCTTGGCAATGTGTACGACGTTGTAGCGTACCAGCCATCCACATATTGTGGATTACTCAGATTGATCTGATCCGGTAACTCGATGTACTCATACCCACGTTCGACGGCCATGTTTCGGTAGGCAATTGCAGCATCAATGGAACCAGTTTCAAACTGGCTTAATAAAGCTGTTTCTGGGTACAGTTGGTTTTCTTGAAGAATCTGGTCGGTGAGATTGGATGCGTCATCGTAGTATCGTGAGGCCAGTTCGATCATAAACAGCGTTCGATAGCCGAGTGGATCTTGATCGGGATCAGTTCGCCCGAGATTGACGGCCTCATCGGCTAGCGGCTCGTACCAACTTTCGGCACCCGCCGCTGCGATCCGCTGTCCTGAGTCAGATTCAGGATTGTAGATGATAATCACGGACATAGATACGTAAAGACTTCTGGAGGTTCTAAGTTTTTGAGTGC
>NZ_QMDW01000019.1 GCF_003605635.1 Halonotius pteroides | reverse complement strand
CGTCCCGAATTTTTCGGGACGAGACACCCTTGAGCGAGTTGATGAACTTGGTAAGCTCAGTGGTCGGTTCTGCCGTGAACAGGATGTGAACGTGGTCAGAACCGCCATTGACGTTCTGGATGTTCACACCGAAATCTGCGGCGATGTCACTGGCAATCTCACCAAGCCGTTCTGCGATCTCGTCGGTGAGGATGTCGCTCCGATACTTTGTGACGGTCACAAAGTGATATTGAAGCGCATACACCGTGTGAGATCCTTTTTCGAGGTTATACTTCATTAGGCCGTGCTAATTTCTATACAGCCAATCTCAATAAACGTTTTTCTATGTGGGGTATTCGGCCTTCGACCAACGGTGGGACGGTCAGTAGTTGTCGGTTTCACGCCCGTGGTAAACGGCGGGATTCTCGCCTTGAAGAAAGATCGCTTCTCTTCGGCTCATAACCGATGATTCATTGACAGAGCAGTTGGCTGAAACGTTCAACAAGGAATACTCACCAACGTCAATAGGGCATTGCAGCGACGCACAGCTTCGCTCGATTCATCGGGAGGAATGTGACTCGTGTTTCGATGATCAACCGGACGTGATCCATGAGCTAATGCGTATGATCATGGACATGCGAAACCAGTTCCTTCGGTTTCGGGTTGATGATCCGGACAAACATGACCGAGACCTGGTTCGTTTCGGTCAATTATATTTTTCATTAGAGTAATTGCTGAGTTCATGCGTGTGGTGCCCAAAGTGTAGATAGATTACTCGTATTGGGCAACTGGTTTAAATGCGATCCACCGGGATACGTACTCGTATTATTCCAACCACGCACGGCGGCCGCTCGTTCAACCACCGGTGTCGTATTTGTAGGTCGCGCCGTCGGCGTCGATCCCAAACTCCTCGGCATCAACGGTGGGCTCCTCGGCAGCCCCGCTGGCGGTTTTGAACGCATCTCGCAGCCGCGATGGCATCTCGAAGTCGTCGATGTCGATAGCGAGGCCAACAACCTCGTCGTCTCCTCCTGCCGCTTTTTTTCTCCGCCGATCAGCCAGTGGCGTAGGGAGATCGTCGACACGCTCGAATCCCAACTGAGTCGGATAGCCGGGCTCGTCAGTCAGTATGTACGCCGTCTCGACGCCGGCGTCACCAGTTTTGGTGAGCAGCCGCTCGATAATGTGGGCACCGATACCCTGATCGCGCCATGATTGGTGAACGCCGATATGTATCAGTTCACAGACAGTCGACCCGTCTGTGTGGACGCATAGCCGACCAAATCCGGCCCGTTCGTCGGAATCTTCCTCAACCGCGATCACGTACTCCTGTGGCTCGCCGACCGCCTCGCCGAGGCCCATCGCCCCGATCCCATCACGAAGCCACGTCTCATCCCGGCTTTTGCCATCGCGGACATACATACCCGCTCGTACCGGTCGCATCGACGTAAACCGTGGGGCCACGACGGGAGGACTAAACCGGCCGGTCAAGTAACACCGATATGCAGATCTGTACTCATCACGCTGGAGTGAGGGAATGAAGCCGAATCGCGTCGATTTTATCGTCGATATGGCGTTCGGGCTGTTGATCTCGCTGGCTGTCGCCCTACTCGTGGTTGTCGGCACCCAAACGGGGATCGCCTTCGGTCTCGGGGTGCTGTTGTCCTACACTGTCCACGTCGTCTGGAAGATGTCGCGGTTCGATCCCGACTGGATGAGCCAGGAGGTCGCCGAGGCCGTCGAGAAAACTGTCGAGGAAACCGTCGACAAGGAGGTCGGCGAGGCGGTCGAACAGACCGTCGGCGAAACGGTCGAGCAGGAAGTCGGCGACACCGTCGAGAAAACTGTTGAGGAGACCGTCGACAAGGAGGTCGTTGCGACCGTCGAACAGACCGTCGGCGACACGGTTGAAAAGGAGGTCGGCGACACCGTTGAGGCAACTGTCGAGGAGACGGTCGGTAAAACCGTCGACGACGGCGTTACCGAAACCGTCGAGGAGACCGTCGAGGAAACAGTCGGCGACGAGGTCGCCAAAACCGTCGAAGCCACGGTTGGCGATGAAGTTGAGAAAACTGTCGAGGAGACCGTTGGTGAGGAGGTCGCCAAACGCGTCGAAGAGACAGTCGAAGCGGCCGTCGAGGAGACGGTCAGCGAGGAGGTGTCAGCGGCGACCGAGACGTTGGAAGCAAAAACCGAGGCGATCGAGGCGCAGCTTGATGAGCAGGCCGACGGCGATAGCACCGATAACGACGACCACACGGACGACGAGACGTAGATCAGGTTCCTGACACCGCTTGTGGGTGTCAGCCGATGGGCGATTTTCGCTCTTAGATCCAGCCTTCTTCGACGAGCAGTTCGCCGTTCAGCAGGCTCGCGCCGGCTGCCCCGCGGAGAGTGTTGTGAGCGAGACAGTTGTATTTGAGCCCGCTGGGGGTTTCGCTGACGCCGCCGACGGAGATCGCCATCCCGTTGTCACGGTTCCGATCACGCCGTGGCTGTGGTCGCTCAGGTTGGTCGTCGCCGAAAACGTGGATGAGCTGGTCTGGCGCGCTCGGAAGGTCGATTCCGGGGAACGATTCCAGCGCTTCCCGCGCCGCAGCCGGTGAGGGGTCGTCGGCGAGATCGACAAAGACGCTTTCGAGGTGGCCATCAAGCGTTGGAATCCGGTTACAGGAGGCGTTGACCTCGGCGTCGTGCAGGGAGAGCTCCGCGCCGTCGAACTCCCCGAGCAGCTTGCGGGATTCGGTCTCCATCTTGTTTTCCTCGCCGCCGATATGCGGGATCGCGTTGTCGATGATCTCCATCGACGTGACCCCGGAGTAACCTGCGCCGGAGACGGCCTGCAGCGTCGTCACGTCGGCGCGTTCGATCCCAAAGCCTGCATCAAGGGCGGCCAGCGTCGGCACCATCGTGATCGTCGAGCAGTTGGGGTTTTTGATAAGCGCGCCGTCCCAGCCGCGGTTATCGCGTTGCACCTCGATGAGATCGAGGTGACCAGGGTTGATCTCAGGGATGGTCAGCGGGACATCTTCCGCCATGCGATCGTTCGAGGAGTTTGAGGAGACAACATAGCCGGCTTCGAGGAACTTGGGTTCGACTTCGCTGGCGACGCCTGACGGCAACGATGAAAACAGGAGATCGATGTCATCGCTAACAGCGTCCGGATGCGTTTCGCCGACCTCGATATCGGCGACATCCCGGGGGATCGGCGTGTTCGCGCGCCATTTGGCGGCCGCCTGATACGACTTGCCTGCACTCGACTCGCTGGCGGTGAGTGCGTCGATCTCAAAGGTTGGATGGCCATCGAGCAGTTGGATGAACCGCTGTCCAACCGCGCCCGTTGCGCCGAGGATACCGACAGAAACTGTCATTGCCGTGCGAAGCCGTCTCACATATATAAGTCGGTCGGATTCCCGGTGCCGTGTGTCGATCTATCCAAATCGTTGGTGATACTCACACGGCCGCCGCTGAGAACCGACGGTGCTACTGTTGGGCCGGTTGACCGCCTTCCTCGTAGGGCTGGACGACGACGAACCCCTCGCTGCCGGTGAACGCCATCTGGAAGGATTCGCCGGACTGTTGGCCGATCTCGATTGTCTTGTTCGTCTCGATCGACGGCGAGAGGTTCGTACTCCACGCAACGGTCGCATCGGGATCGGTTGTTATCGGTGGCGTCGCCACCAACGGATCGCCGTGAGTCGTCAGCGCCACCGTCCCCGGGCCGCTGAGGTACACGTTTGTGAGGCCGCCGGCGATAGCCTCCGAGAGCCCGCCAACGGTGTTGATCTCGTAGTCGACACGGGACTCAAAGGCGAGGATATCGTTGCCGTTGACCGAGATCGAGTCGTCAGCGTCGAGTGAGAGCACCTGGATCTTTTTTTCCTGATCGGCGACGTAGAGATGCCCCGAGCCGTCGGCCTCCATGATCGGCGTTCCCTCACTGGAGACAGCGTCTTTGACGAGGCCGGTGATCCCGCCCTCGGCGGAGGACTTCCCGGTGAACGTGAGATCGCCGGTGTAGGCGACCATCGAGCCGGCTTTGACCATGGCGGTGCCCTCGACCGCGATGTCGAGCAGTTTTGCGTTCTCCAACTGGAAGCCATCGCCACCGGATTTCGGGGCGTTGGCCTGCGTGAATTCGTCAAGCTCCATCACAACCACCGGTTGTGACACAAGCCGTATATACCCGGTGAAGCCTCAAACGCGCGTTTTCGACACGGGGGATCAGAGACGTGAGAGGCCGCTCAACAGCAGCCCCCCTACCAGCGGAAACAACAGTGGCGCGGCGAAAACGAGTACCGCAATCGCGGTTCCGGTGTCGAGATCACCGGCCGTCAGTACGACAACCGGAAGCACGGCAAACACAGCCAACAGGCCGGCAGCGGCAGCGACGACGGTATACTCCGTCTCAGGGCGACGCGGCTGTCTGATCGGTAACGCAAGCTCATCAACCGCAGCGTCAAGATCCGGCACCGGGCCGAGTGTGACCGGCTTATCATCGTCGTTGGGTGTCGACAGCGTGACCGTTCCTGTCCCAAGCAGCCGATCGGGGATCGCGTTTTTGACCTCGATATCGCCGCGATACACAGGGGTGACCCACTGTGGCTCGGCCAGCAGACGATCGTAGGCCACGATCTCGTGGTCGCGCCGCTGGTACTCGATGGTGCCGAACCGCAGCCATCGACTCAGAACAGCGACCGCGACAATCGCGAGCAAAACAGCGACAGCGAACCCAACGACCAGCGGGGAATCGATGGCGATACCGAATATGAGCACCGCCCCTAACAGTATACCACCGTCGCTTACCAACCCCAGCATGATGTCCGGGATACTGCCGAGGATAATCGCCGCTGTGTCAGTCGTGACCCGGCCATCGACAGGGCTGTCAGGTAGCTCGATCTCCGGCGGCGGTTCCTGAAGCGACTCAGTCTCGATCAGCGTGCTCTGCCGCAGCCAGTCGGTGACCACAACCAGCGGCTGCCCCATGTGGTCGACATAGAAGCGATACGCCTCACCGGCCGTTTTCGCAAGGACAACCCCGCCTATCAGTACGGCCCCACTTGCTGTCTCACCTGTAATAAACGGGAGCAAGCAGAACAACACCAGCACCTGCTGGGCCGGTGTGCGGGTCAGTTCTTGAGCCGACACGTTGGTGTATCGCTCGGTACCGATGTAGTCGACCCGGAAGTCCGTAAGATGCGAGGCAACGAGCGCGACAAGGGCAACGAGGAGTCCACCCGACACCGTCGGAGTGAGATCAAGCGAGAGCCAAGCGAGCAGACTCATCGGCAGCACCGCGATACACCACACGCCAAGAATCGAGACCGCAAACGGGAGGTTCCGTGGATAGATCGGTGGCCACCCCGATCGTGGCTGTAGCCCGCCGCGCTTGGCGCGTAGATTCGTCATCGGCTCCAGCACGTACAGCTCCGGGGAGCCCTGTTTTGCGAAGAGTGCCTTGATCGCGGCCAATAGGGCGGTTGTGAGGGCTTCAAACCAGTAGATGACAAGCAGCGACGTGAGGCTCCACCCCCAGACAGAAACGCCGAGTAGGGGAAAGAGATTGCCGGCGACAACCGCGAGGAGGCCGAGCCACTGCGTCGGTATGGAGGGCAAACGCGGCACAAAACGTGCTGTGGGAGGGACTCGTAACTATGTTTCGGCTTCCATAGTTGCTCACGCCCACGGCCGACGGCAACGGAAGGTGTAAGCCAAGCGCGTCCCGACGCTGTAGTACGTGCCACAAGTCCCCGGCCGAGCGATCCTCTTTCGGGAGCGATGACAGTCCGGCGAACCCAGGCACGGAACAGACGGCCCGCTGTCGGCCGCAACGACAGCCGCCCGGCACGAGGGTTTCCCGACCGACAAGGCACGCCGCCACAGGATGCGGTCGGGCGTTAGTGTTCCGGGCGACATATAGGTTCCATACAGTGACATCGCTGCTCATCGGCAGGCTCAATCGTTGCGCTCCTCCTCGGTGTTACGCTGCCGATTCTACCTGTAACGATCGGTTCAGGAGACGGCGGGATTTATGCCATTCCCTGTAGAATACCGTCGATATGACCTTCTACGGTGGCACTGAACTGGCATCAGTCTACGACGCTGCACTTGACTCCGGATTCGGGCTGATCGCAAGCAACATCGCCGAGCCGAACACGATGATCGGACTGATTCAGGGCGCGGCCAGCGTCGACTCCGATCTTCTCCTCCAGATGAGCAACGGGGCCTGTACGTTCGCCGGCAACGGCGACCCCATCGCTGGCCTGCGCGTTATGAGCAACTACATCGAACGCATCGCCGCCCAGTACGATATCGGTGTCTTCCTCAACATGGATCATCAGACCGACCTTGACACCATTCAGCGACAGGTCGAACTGGAGATCCCCTCCTCGATCATGATCGACGCCTCCCACGAGGAGTTCGAGGACAATGTCGCCCGCAGCAAGCAGGTCGTTGAGATGATCGACGACGCCGACGCCGACATCCTCGTCGAGGCCGAACTCGGGAAGATCAAGGGCGTCGAAGACGAGATCGTCTCTGAGAACGCCTTCTACACCGATCCCGAACAGGCCGTCGAGTTTGTCGACCGCACAGGCTGTGACCTGCTGGCGATCTCAGTCGGCACCCAACACGGCGTCGCCAAGGGGAAAGATCTCGAACTCAAACCTGACCTGACCGAGGAGATCCGCACCGCCCTGCGCGATCACGGCCTCGATACACCGCTCGTCCTGCACGGCTCCTCAGGTGTCCAGCCCGACCAACTCCAGGAGATGCTGACCCACGGGATCTGTAAGGTCAACAAGGACACCCGCTACCAATACGAGTACACCCGCACCGCCCTCGATCTCTACCGCGAGGCACCCGACGAGATCGTTCCACCGGCGGGCGTCGAGGATCACCGGAATACGTTTTTCAACGATGTGGAGTGGGCCCCAAACAAGGATCGCTTTGACCCGCGTGTCGCCGGTCGGGATATTCGCGACCGTATCGCCGAGGTGTACGCCGATCTCGCCGAAGTCTCAGGGAGTGCCGGCCGAAGTACATTTAGCTAAACAGGGGTGTAGTACTACTCTCACAGGTGAACACTGTCGTTGGAACCGGCCCGAACAGTTGAGGGTCTGGGTGTCCTACTAACAGGAGAAACTCGTGTCAGCAACTACAAATCGCTACGACATCGTCGTCTGGGGAGCCACCGGTTTCGCTGGCCAACTCGTCGCTGAGCATCTCACCGGCCGCTACCCCGCTGCTGAGCTGTCTGTTGCGCTTGGTGGTCGAAATGAATCCAAGCTTCAGCGACTCAGAAAAGAGCTTACAGACGAGACCGATCGGGCAGAGATCCCCATCGTTGTTGCTGATGCCACCGCCCTGGCGAGCCTCCGTGAGATGGCTGCCCAAACAGCGGTTGTCTGCACGACCGTTGGGCCCTATACAACATACGGGACGGAACTCGTCGAAGCCTGTATCGACGCCGGAACCGACTACTGTGATCTCACCGGGGAGATCAACTGGGTTCGGGAGATGATTGACCGCTATCACGACGAAGCCGTGGAAGCCGACGTGAAAATCGTCCACAGCTGTGGGTTCGATTCGATCCCAGCCGACCTCGGGGTCAAACTGCTGCAATCGTACGCTACCGAGGAGTTTGGAGCAGCTTGTGAGTTCGTTCGTATCTATCTGGAAGATGGAGAGGGTGGGGTAAGCGGCGGTACCCTCGCCAGTGCAGCCGAGTTATTCGAAGCGGCCGCAACTGATCCGATCGCCCGAGAAACCCTGACAAATCCGTACTCACTGGCTCCACCGGGCGAACGCTACGGTGTCGATACAGGCGAACAACGACGCCCACGGCGAGATTCCATCCGCTCGATATGGACTGCGCCCTCGCCGATGGCAGCCGTCAACGAGCGGGTAATCAGACGGAGCAATGCCCTCTTATCGTACCCATGGGGCCGCGAGTTTCGATGTACAGAGGGTATCCCAACCGGTTTTGGAATCAGTGGTGCCACAGCAGCTGGCGGGATCGCACTCGGCTTGGGCGTTGGAACGGCTGCGATGAAAAGTAGCCTGCTTCGACGCGGATTGCGCCGGTTCGTCTTCCCCGAGCCGGGGTCAGGGCCCTCACAAGAAGAGATAGAATCGGGGCACTTCTCTGTTCGCGCTATCGGTCGCGGGACAGCGACCGACGGGCCGTTCACCGTGATGAGCGAGATCGGAGCCGAACTGGATCCTGGCTATGGCGCAACCGCCCGGATGCTCGGAGAGGCTGGGATGTGTTTGCTACGAGATGAGACGGCATCACCGTTGGACGGTGGGATTCTGACGCCTGCCTCGGGGATTGGCGATCCACTCGGTGACCGACTGCGGGATGTTGGCTTCACTGTGACCGCTGGTGAGTGGTGAGAAGCGACGCACAGTGGCGACGGTTCTCGTGAACTATTGTTGGTTTTCAACGGCTTGGCGGAACGCCGAAATGAGCAATTCTGCACACTGGAGTCGGCTGGGTATCAACTCCATTCCAACACACGCTTCGATGTATTCGTTATCCCACCCAAGGATCTCAGAAACGGCGGTACCAACCATCTGTTCGGACAACAACGACGCACCAGCCTGTGACAGCGTGCATCCGTCTCCGGTAAAGCGAACGTTCTTGACGGTGTTCCCATCATCGCTGAGGGTAACCTGCAGTGAGACACGGTCGCCGTCGGGATGCGTTGGGCCAACACACTGCGGATTCGTCACTTCGGCTTCGACATCAGGTGAGTTGAGTTCACCGTAGTGGCGTGGATTCCGTGAGTGATCCCTGAGCATCTCTTCTACGAGCTTGTCGTCCATGTCGCTCCACAAGGCCTACAGGAGGAAGATTGCTCTGGAAAAGGTCATTCATCGGATACGCAAACGGAGACGTTCATTCGCTGGTTGGGACGTGAGGACGGTTCGCCTGACCGGTGGATATGCCTACGGTACCCACTGTGATTATCTACTCTCGTTCGTTTTTACGTTCAAACCGTTCCGACTACCCATCAGCGTCGGCATCAGTCGTGTTGCGGTCGTTGGTGTCGATCAACCACCTCAGCGAACGCAACATTCTCTGTGGTGTTCTCAATCCGAACCGTGACGCTGTCGCCGACCTCTGTCTCTGGAATGATGAGGACATAGCCGCGGTCAACCCGTGCGATCCCATCGCCCTGATCGCCGATGCTATCAATTTCGACAGTTCGTGTTTCCCCAACGTCGACCGGTGGCTCCTGATTTGCACGCTGGCTTCGACTCTGTGAGAGCCCCGCCGTGTCAGCCGAATCACTTACCGTGTCGTTGGCTGTCGTGTGCTCTGTCTGTGTCTCAGCTGGCATCACTGCAACACGGTAGGTTCCTTCCGGTTCTATCTCACCAAGTTCGATCTCTTGGGTCGGAACCTGAATCCGATATGTGTCCTCGTGGTCTTGTATTTGCGCCGTGAAGAGACATGCTAAGTTATCCGAAATCTCCATACAGAGGGTGTGTGATCAAGCTTCAAAAATAGCACCTCTCATCTCGGAGCGAGCAAACGCATCTCACTGCAGCACAGTTGCCTGTGGAATGTCGTTGGGGCTTCGTACCGGTCGCTGTTGTTATCGCTCAGGCAGTCGCCGTTCCATCGCTACAATGTAGGCTGTCGCAAGTGCTCCGTCTGGCAGTGCTTCGCAAGCAGACAGACACCCATGCCGAAGGCGATCACGTCGCGTGCCTTCAGGCAGTTTGTTCGTTGCAACCGTGTGGGTGCTCTCTAAGAGTGAGGCTGCGGTGTCACTGTCGCCCGTTGTGGCATAGTTGCGGGCTTCCGCAAGCAGTTGTCCAAGAGTTGATCGGACATCGGCGGGCATCTCGTCAGTCATTACCATGGGTACGCGCTGGAGCATGATGAAGACGATGGAGGATTTCACAGAAACTCAAGAGTCGAGAGCGTCGCCGAACTCCTTTTCGAACCCCTCAATGAGACGTCCGAGCCCGGATTGCATGAAGAACTCGGCGTCTTCCTTGGCCTCTCGCAGGTGCTTTGCTTGTTTGCCGGAGGCACCGGCGGCCATCGTCTCTAACTCTCTGATGAGCCCCTCGATTGTTGCTGTCTCTTCGAGTGCGTCGTACGCTCGGATACAATCTTTGAGCGCACGCTTGGCAGATTGCCTGACACGACCGTCTTCGTCGGTTATCGCCTCGAGTAAAAACCCACAGACAGCATCGGTTTGATCGTGGACGGTTTCCGCCGGCGGACTCGCAACATCCGATGACTGAAGCGTGACTGCCGCCGGGAGTCTCGGCGCAAACTGCTGGACAACTCGGACACAGGACTGCCGAACGTACCCATCCTCGTGGCTGCGGTAAAGATCGGTCGCACCCGCAAACCACCCCTCAAATGCCTCAGTACGCTCCATGATGTTCATCTCTCTGATCTCGTCAACGACCGCATTGACCCGGTCAGCATCACCAGCGCGTAGCTCGGATTCGTACTCCTCCCACTGTGTCGCCATACTGAGTGAATCAAGCGGTGGATCCTACTTCGTTGTATCGCCTGTGCTGTTGCTACAGCAGCACGCAGCGTCAGCAAGCGGTGGTCAGGTAGTGTTTGCCCTCAAGCATCTCTTCTCGTGGTTCTCATCACAATGCGACCAATTTATCTGACACCAGTTTCGACCGCTCACGACGATCCCCCGGCTGGCTATTCCGTATGATTAATTTGCTGGAATTCTAACGTTGAACCCGAACCGATCTGACTGATCGTACCGCACCCGGAGTAATCGATGCGGTTGACGATGTTCCACCAGAGGACGAAACCAATGCCTGCAAGCTCACAGCCGGTTCAGCAAGGTCGCACCGAGACACAGGATGAACAGTATGCAGTCTACGACCGCGAGAGAGACGATATCTGCCACACCGACGATGGTGTCGTACTCGGCGAGAGCCGCGAAGCGGCAGCCGAGAAGCTGGCCGCGGTTGCCGATCAGCTGGATCGCCCAGAAGATCAGCTTGTGGTTGTGCGGCTCACGATCACACCGGTCGCTACTACGCCCACAGAGGTCGATAGCGACGAAACGCACGACACCGACGCTGATCGCACCACCGGCTCACTCATGATCACCCGCGGTCCTCACCGCCAAAATCCAAAGCTCGTTGAGTATCGCCAAGCGGAGGATGGCGCTTGGGCGGTCAAAACACCTGTAGACGACGAGTTTTGGATCTTTCTGCGCTCGGGCACCGAGCGTGATGTGCATCAACATATCCGAGCAAAATGGGATGCGACCTACAGCAATCCCGACGCATTCACCGATCAGAGCTGTCCGACCGAGGATCTATAGCCCACCTGTCGGGGGGTGAGACTAGCCCTCGTCGGCAACAACCCCAGAGAAATACTGCCCCCTCCAGTTGTCGTTACCCGACTCTCAACCGAACAAGCACCCAGCCGCCGGTCACCGAAAACGGTAGAGAGCAGTCAGTCACTATCGACAGCGACAGTCCCACGTTTCTTGGGGCGTGGTTTACTTTCACTCCGCTTGGCGACCGCTTATACTGAATTACCACCTACAGAGACGTATGGATGGACTAAACGCACACACAGCAGACGACACCCCCGACGCTGGGCGTCACGACAGTCACAACCACATGATCGGCGAAGCTCAGCCTCCGACGACCGGATTCGATGCCCGTGACCGGCTGCTTGGTCAGCTTGATGATATCACCGTCCGGCAGGCTGCCGCACCGCTAGCACACCAGTAAGCATCGTTTGCTCGCCGCGTCAGTATCCACACGACAGCAGCGTCGTCAGCCGTGAGCGGGATGTGAGATGAACAACACGTTACTTGCCGCGTTGTCGCCGAACAGCCCACTCCTCTTTTGAGACAACGTACAGCAACACCTCGGTGGTGAGCCCTTCGTCGTCGGCTTCCGCATCGACGATCGAGTAGTGGATCGCGCGGTCGACGACACGGAAGCTCATATCCTCCTCGCTGCGGGGTCGCTCGGTGTCGGTGCCGTCGTCGATCTGGAAGTTTTGGAGGCTGACGAGGTCGCCAACAGCCGGAACCGGGGGCGAACGGCCCGAGACAGCACCGATCTCCTGTTCGGTATCATCATCGAGGAGGACGATCTCCGTCTGCTCGGACTGCTGTTGGTTTGCAGACTCATCCAACGATGCATTGGTGGTCATACATTATAATATCTTAATGTGATAATTAAACTGTCGGCCGACGCAGTGTGTCCGCCGGTTCACCACAGCATCACGGGCGCGGGGAGTCACTCCGAGGCGTCGGGTGTGTGGGTGTGGCCGCAGTTGGGACACTCAACGTCCTCGCTGCGGAGTGCCGCGCTCTGCTGGCGGACATCCCGCATCACCGAGGAGATCCGTTCTTCGGCGTCGAGTTCATCGGCGACCGCGAGGTCAACGCCTTCGACCTCCAAGAGGAATTTTGCCACCTCGGTCACCTCGTACATCTGGTCGTCAAGCTCGTCGGCGCTAAAGAAGCCCGACATCGCCCCGTAGAGAAACGTCGCACCGGCCTGTGTCACCTTCTCCTCAAATGATGACCGGGCCTGGTTGACCGCTTGGGGGCTGTAGGTATCGGTCATAAACGGGACTAACTCCGGGAGGTTCTCGCCGATCTTCGTCATCTCGACGCCGGTTTCGGTGCGGAAATCCGCACAGAGCCGGGCGATGGCCCACTCACGGGCGGTGATATAGGTACGGTCGCGCAGAAACTCGTTGACACGGTCGTACTGGGCGCCATCCATCTTTGTGAACCGCTCGTATTTGCGGACATCGGCTGGGATCTCCGTCTCAGCGTCGGCCGCTTGTCCCGCAGTTGGAGCCGTCGTGGGCTCATCGCCGGCCGGCCGGTCGCGCTCCTCGTGTGGCTGGCCGTCGTCACCGGCCGGCTGATCGCCGTCGCCGGAACGGGAGTGAGACTCGGCGTCGGCTGCGTCGTCATCCATATTTCCACTCCGAACGGCCACCTGAAAAACGTTGTCGTGGGTGCCACCACAGCCGCGATGGCGGTTGCACGGCGGTTGGACGGACAACGCTTTTACTGAGTCGCCGCAACTATCACTTGTATGAACGTACTCGTGGGGGTCGGCGGCTCAAACGACTCGCCGGCCGCCATCGAACGAACCATCCGGCGGGCGGCAAGGATCGCCGACGAGCTGACCGTCGCCATCTGCACCCCCGATGCCGCCACGGATGAGTCGCTTGCGGCGACTGTGACGACAACACTAGAAGAGCATGATATCACAGCCGCGACACGCCACGTTTCAGGCCAACCGGGCAGCGAACTTGTCGATATCGCCGAATCAGAGGGGTTCGACGAGATCGTCCTTGCCGGCGGCCGAACGAGTCCGATGGGAAAGATTACGATCGACAAAACCGTTGAGTTCGTCGTTCTCAACGCACACACCACGGTGACGCTCGTCCGATGAATTCAGAACGTCGCTACCCTGAGACCGTGTCGGGCCCGTTTGAGGAACCGCCCATCCAGTTCAACGATCGGGACGGTCGTGACATCGAGATCCGCCCGTATGATAGCTCTGAACCGGAGTACGAGGCACTAGTGGAGATGTACGTCGAGTTCGACCCCGCAGATCGCGCCCAAGGCATTCCCCCGGGACGGGAGTCGCGGGTGCGAACCTGGCTTGACGGCATCCTCGCCGACGACTGCTACAATCTGATCGCGTGGGACGGCGACACCGCCGCCGGCCACTCAACACTCGTCCCCGACGGCGACGACGACTACGAGTTGGCGATCTTCGTCCTCCAAGACTATCAGGAGGCCGGGATCGGCACTCACCTGATCGAGTCGCTGCTCGGCTACGGCTACAGCGAGGGAATCAACTGCGTTTGGCTCACCGTCGAACGGTGGAACCACGCCGCCGTCTCGCTGTATGAGAAGGTCGGCTTCGAAACAACAGGGGCCGAAAGCTTCGAGCTTGAGATGGCGATCCGGCTCGCCGAGGACGGCTAACTTAGACCGATAGTACCGGCTGACTCGCGTACAGCAGGACGTATTCGGCGGCTTTCTCCAACACATCGGTGTCGCTGTCACCGGCTGGCTCTCGCGGGACAACGACGAAATCTGCCCCAAGATCCTCGGCTGTGTCGAGGACAACGCTGCCCGGGTGGAGCGTCTTGATCTCCGTCGAAAAGCCACGGGTGATCGAGGTTGAGAGCTTGACCCCGGCGTCGGCAGCGATCGCATCGAGCGTCCCGGTGAATGATTCGGTATCGGTGGCGATCTCGGCGTCGGTGACCGTCCCGTCGGCCAGCCCGCGCACCCGCGGCTCACCAAGAACATAGACAGCGTGGACGGCTGCGTTGTAGCGGTCGGCGATCGCCACCGCGTACTCGACGGCGGTCGTCGACTCCGGGCTCCCGTCGACCGGGACGACAACGAGCTCGATATCCAGATCGGCCATACCCCACCTGTTTCCCGGCGACCACAAAAACACTCCCCTCCGCCGTCGACTCCCGCTTGTTGTTGAACACCACCAATTTATCACCGCCGCGGTCGAACCGCCGGCTATGTTTGAGACGATTGTCGTGGCGACTGACGGCTCCGACAGCGTCAGCCGAGCGGTCACGGTTGCCCTCGACGTCGCCGACCGGTTCGATGCAACCGTCCACGCGCTGTCGGTGGTCGACACCGACGCCGGCGAGGGTGACACCGACCAACACGACAAACTGACCGCCCACGCCAAGGACGCACTCACCGCGGTCGACGCTGAAACCAACCAGCCCGTCGTGACAACCGTCCGCGAGGGTGAGCCAGCCGAGGTGATCAACGCCTACGCCGAGGAGATTGACGCTGATCTGGTCACCACCGGCACCCGCGGTCGCCACGGCGAAGACCGGTTTCTGCTTGGGAGTGTTGCCGAGCACGTCGTCCGGATCTGTCCGGCACCGGTGTTGACAGTGCGGCAACTGGCAGCCTTCGAGGACGACGAAGCCGTCGACGCTGTGTAGGCCGGCCGCTCACGCCGTAGTTTCAAGTACGAAGCCGCGGCCACGGCGGGATACCGATGGTCGATCCCTCGTTTCCGACCGACAGCCGTGGCGTCTCGCCGGTGATCGGCGTGATCCTGATGGTCGCACTAACAGTGATTCTGGCAACGGTACTTGGAACAGTGGTGCTTGATTTTGCCAGTGGGCTCTCCGAACAGCCGCCGCAGGCGGCCTTCGGATACGAACGCACCGACGCCGATGAGATCACGATCACCCATGTCAGCGGCGACCAGATCGACAACAACCGGGTTCGGATCACCGTCGACGGTGACGAAGTGTATCCCGATGACTCCGGTTCGGCGGTCTCGAAAACCGGGTGGGCCAGCCCGATTGAGGCCGGCGATACGGTCGATATCGAGCACACTGATGCGGATGGTGGTGACACCGTGCGGGTCATCTGGCAAAACCCATCAGGTCAGTCGGCAAACACACTCAGCACGTGGCAGTGGCCGCAGTGATAACGGCGCAGCTATAACACGTTAGGAGAATACCCGCTTGAGATGTTGCTTCGAGAACAGCGAGGTCGGCTTGTCCATGTGGACGCCGATTTCGCCCGACAGCACGCGGAGGCCGAGCCGTTGAACTGGCTCCGGCAGCGAGTAGCCACGCCGGATCAGGTGACCGAGGCGAATTTCGCTTGAGAGCGTTTCGCGCCACGCCGATTCGTAGATCCCGAGTGAGTCGGGGCGATCCGGTTGGATATGGCGGGCCGCGCAGTCGGCAGCGGTCATCCCGTAAAGGATTCCGCCGCCGGTGAAGGGCTTTGTCTGTGCGGCGGCGTCGCCAATGAGGAACACGCGGTCGGTCGTCACCGTCTCCGGTGGCCCAATCGGGATCGCGCCCGAGCAGAAGTGGTCGGTCTCAACATCGTACTGTTCGGTGAGAACCTCGAAGCGGTCGTTGACATCCGCACCCGGCGCGGCCGCGAGCCCGTACTCGACGCCGGCCTCGCCGCGGGGGATGCGCCACGCGAAAAATCGCGGAACCGTGAGGTGGACATCGACGTGGTCGCCGTGATCCTCCTCATCGGTGAACGCGAGGACGCCGTGGAGCTTTTCTTCCGGCTCAGGGAGTTCGACGGCCTGCCGAACGCGGGACACGGGCCCATCGCAGCCCGCGACCATGTGGGCCTCGATCTCTACTGGATCGTTTTTATCGGCGACGCTGGCGGTAAGCACGACCCGATCGTCGCGCTCGTCGACACCGGTGACGGTATGACCTTCGCGGATCTCCGCGCCGGCGTTGCGGGCGGCGTCGGCGAGCGTGTGGTCAAGTTCGACGCGGTCGATGACGTTTGAGATCTCGTCGGTTGTGTAGAACAGATTGGCATCACTGTCGGGGCCGCCAGTGTAGAAGTTTGCGCCGTAGACGCGGTTCTGTAGGAGGTTGTCCTCGGCGGCGTCGGGGAGATAGTCCCAGATGTCGGTGCTGACGTGGCCCGAGCAGGCCAATGGGGTGCCGATCGTTCCTTTTTCAAGACCGAGCACGCTGTAGCCTGACTCCGCGGCACGGCGGGCGAACCGCGCGCCAGCAGGGCCGACGCCGACAACGACGAAATCGTACATTACTGTTAGTTTACGGAAGCGTGTGTTTAGCTTGTTTGTTTTCGAGAAGGCGTTTCTGAGGTCGATACGTTCCAGAAAGCCCTCGGCTCTCTCGACCGTCGAAAGCCTCGCTGTGCTCGGCTTTCGAGGTTCTGCTCGTTGCGCTCGCAGAACTCCCGGGACTCGCTGCGCTCCTCGTTCGCTTCGCTCACTGCGATGCTTGCGTCGTCACCAGAAATCAGAGATTTCTGGTTGGCTCACGAGAGCTTGCTCTCGTGAACGTCCGGGTTCGTCGGGAGCGTCTCGCCCTTTCAGTCCGCCAGGGGTTCAGCTGTTCGGCCGAGCGAAAAAGAGGCCAGATCAATCAGTCGTCGCCGGCGACTTTCGCGGGCTTGCGTCGATCCGCGCGTGGCCCCTCAATATCGACGTCGGGAAGATAATCACGCAGATAGCGACCCGTATGCGACTCATCGGTTCGGGCGACCGATTCGGGGGTGCCGCTGGCGACAACGTCGCCGCCGCCCTCGCCGCCCTCCGGGCCGAGGTCGATGATGTGGTCGGCGTTTTTCACCAGGTCGAGTTCGTGTTCCACGACAACGACGCTGTTGCCGTTGTCGACGAGCCGCTGGAGCACCTCGATCAGTTTGCGTTCGTCCTCCTTGTGGAGGCCCGTGGTTGGCTCATCAAGCAGGTAGAGCGTGTCGCCGGTCTGTCTTTTGCCGAGTTCCTCGGCGAGTTTCACACGCTGGGCCTCGCCACCCGATAGCGTTGTCGACGGCTGGCCGAGCGACATGTAGCCGAGGCCAACGTCTTTGAGGAGCTTCAGCCGGCGGCGGATCTGGGAGTTCGCCTCGAAGAACTCGTAGGCTTCGGCGACCTCCATGTTGAGCACGTCGGCGATCGTCTTGTCCTTGTAGGTCACGTCCAGCGTTTCGTCGTTGTAGCGCGCGCCGTCGCACTCCTCGCAGGGCACCTGCACATCCGAGAGGAAGTTCATCTCGATGGTGACCGTTCCCTGCCCGCCGCAGGACTCACACCGGCCGCCTTTGACGTTGAACGAGAAGCGGCCCTTCTTGTAGCCGCGCTGTTTGGCGAGTTTTGTCTCGGCGAACAGGTCGCGGATGTAGTCGAAGACCCCGGTGTAGGTCGCGGGGTTCGATCGCGGCGTTCGACCGATGGGACTCTGGTCGATCAGCCGAACCGTTTCGATCTCCTCGACGCCCTCCAATGTGTCGTGCTCACCCGGATCGACCGAGGTGTTGTCGTTCATCTCGCGGGCCAGCCCCTTGTAGAGGATTTCGTGCATCAGCGTTGATTTGCCCGAACCCGAAACGCCCGTAATCGCGGTAAAGACGCCCAGCGGGATCGGCACATCGAGATCTTTGAGGTTGTGCTGGCGCGCGCCACGCACCCGGAGTTCGTCGTCGCGGTCGCGTCGCTCGTCGGGAACGGGGATCTCCTTGCGGCCAGCAAGATAGTCACCGGTCGTCGAGTCCTCAGCGTCGCACACGTCGTCGAAATCACCCTGGACAACGATCTCGCCGCCGCGCTTGCCCGGGCCAGGCCCCATGTCGATGATGGTGTCGGCCCGCCGCATCGTTTCCTCGTCGTGCTCGACGACAACGAGCGTGTTGCCGAGATCGCGCAAGCCCTCCAAGGTGTTGAGCAGGCGGTCGTTGTCGCGTTGGTGGAGCCCAATTGAGGGTTCGTCGAGCACGTAGAGCACGCCGACGAGGCCGGAACCGACCTGTGTGGCGAGGCGGATCCGCTGGCTCTCGCCACCGGAGAGCGTCGAGGCTTCGCGGTCGAGGGTGAGATACTCCAGCCCGACCTCCTCCATGAAGCCGAGTCGGGCGCGAATCTCCTTGAGGATCTCCTCGGCGATAGTGCGGTCGCGCGCCGAGAGGTTCTCTTCCATGCCCTCGAAGTGACGCCGCGCCTCGCCGATCGACAGCTGATTGACCTCGGTGATTGATGTGCCGTCAACGAGAACGTGGCGGGACTGCTCTTTGAGCCGCGTGCCGTCGCACTCGGGACACTCGGTGACGGCCATGTACTCCTCGATGTGCTCGCGGGTGCCCTCGGAGTCGGTTTCGACGTGGCGACGACTCAGGTTCGGAATCACACCCTCGAAGCGTTTTTCCTTCCGGCGGGTGCCGTTGCGCGTCGACCGCTCGAAGACGACCTGCCGATCCGTCCCGTAGAGGAACTGGCGTTGGATGTCGTCGTCGATCTCTTCCCACGGTGTCTCAAGGCTGAGACCGAAGTGGGCGGCCACTGCGTCGATTCGCGTGCGGTAGTACGACCGGTTGTAGCTCCAGGCCTCAAAGACGTGTTTTAGTGGCTTGCTCGGATCCTGAATCACCAGCCCCTCGTCGACTTCCTTTGCTTGGCCGATGCCCTCACACTCCGGACAGGCACCGTACGGGCTGTTAAACGAGAACGAGCGGGTTTCGATCTCGGAGAACTGGAACTCGCTGTTCGGGTTGCCAAGCGTCTCGGAGAACTCGACGGTCAGGCGGTCGTCACCGTCGCCGGCCAGATCGCCCGTCGAGCGCGTGTTCGATCCGATTGGCGGCTCCGCTGGTGGATCAGGAATGATCACCTTGAGGACGCCATCAGCTTCCTCAAGTGCGGTTTCAACGCTGTCGGTGAGCCGCGAGCGCGCGTCGGCAGTGAGTTTCACGCGGTCGACGATCACGTCGATCGTGTGGTCGTAGTTCTTGTCGAGGTCAGGCGTCTCCATCGTCAGGTCGAACTGCTCGCCGTCGACCTCGACGCGGGCGTAGCCTTCGCTAACAAGATTGTCGAACAGCTCCTCGAAGGCCCCCTTCTGGTCGCGGACGATCGGCGCGGCGATCTTTGCTCGGGTTCCCTCCGGGAACTCCAGCAGTTGCTCGATCATCGCCTGGGGGCTCTGCTCGCCGACTTCCTCGCCGGTAATCGGGTCGTACTGGGTGCCAGTACGGGCGTAGAGCAGCCGCAGGTAGTCGTGAAGCTCTGTGACGGTGCCGACCGTCGACCGGGGGTTGTTGGCGGCGTTTTTCTGATCGATCGAGATCGCCGGCGACAATCCCTCGACAGCCTCGACTTTCGGCTTGTCCATCTGCCCGAGGAAATTGCGGGCGTACGCCGACAACGACTCGATGTAGCGTCGCTGTCCCTCGGCGTAGACCGTATCAAAGGCCAGCGAGGATTTGCCCGACCCCGAAAGACCGGTGACGACGGTGAGCTCCTCGCGTGGGATCTCCGCGTCGACTTCCTTCAGATTGTGCTCCTCCGCGCCACGAACCTCGATGACATCGCGGCTCATCGGCGATCGATCACCCGAGAGCAGCGCGAACGAGTCGATGCGGTGACAACATAGTTCATACCACAGGCACGGCTTCGACCGACTTAACGCGCCCGCTCCGTGGGCCGGCATGTGGTGGACGATCTAATCGCTCTTGCGGTTGCTACCACCGTCGGAGCGTTTAGCTAGCAGACCTCTTTGTGTGCTGAAACAAACGCTAAGTGGGTTGCAGTCATAGCGGGGTGGTATGTTAGGCTCCGGCGGTGGTGATACAACTGTTGTCTGCATCGCTTGCGGGGAGTCGGTGCCGCGTTCGGCGGCCCGGGAGTACGACAAAACCGGCGACCGCTGGGAGCGACACGACAAGGAGTTCGAACACGTCTGTAAGGACTGTTTCCGAGAGCTTTCCCACCAGCCGCGGTCGGGGCTTGAATCGCTCTTGGTCGACATCGAGGACGATGGCCTCTCGGAGACGGAGTTTCTCTCGCGGTATCTCGACCGTGTCGACGACGAGGCGGTCGAAGAGCCCGACTCATAACACGAAGACAACGGCGTGGCTGTCGGTCTGTGGCACTGCGATGAGCCGCGACCCAACAGTGTTGGTCGTCGTCGACAGGCAGCAACACATACCAAGGTCATCGACGCTGGTGCTCAGGGCCAAGCGAACTCCTTTTGATGACGGCTCTCAGAACGGTGCGTATGGCAACTGACACAACGACCGGGCTCTCCGAGCATATGCGGGGGGTAACGGTCACGACGCTCGCCTGTCTGGCCGGGCTGGGGGCCGCGCTCGGATCGGCGACAATCTTCGGCACCACAGCCGCCGCCGCGGTCGGCACGGGGCAGGCTCTCCTCGTGGCGACAGCGGTTCTCATCCAGTTTCCGATTCTCAAGATCGTCGGCGTCGACATCGGCGACTTCGGGATCAAGGACAACCTCTATGTCGCGTTCATGACGTTCTGTCTCTGGTTTATCACCTATACGGTGTTGCTCACGTCGGCGGTGGGAGCGTAGATGGCCGACGACAGCATCGCAGTTGTCGACCTCGACCGCTGTCAACCTGACCGCTGCAACTACGAGTGTGCCAACTACTGCCCGCCAAACCGCACCGGTGAGGAATGTATCACCAAACGCGGTGAGATGGCTGACGACGGCGACCCCATCGAGGGCGACCCCGAGCAGATCCGCATCTCCGAGGAGCTGTGTCTCGGTGAGACCTGCGGTATCTGCGTCGAGAAATGCCCCTTTGACGCCATCGAGATCATCAATCTCCCCCAAGAACTCGACGACGAGCCGACCCACCGTTACGGCGACAACGCCTTTGCGCTGTATGGGCTCCCCGTTCCCGCACCGGGCAACGTGACCGGCATCCTCGGCCCCAACGGGATCGGGAAATCGACGGCGGTCAAGGCGCTGGCTGACGAACTCGTGCCGAATCTCGGCGAATACGGCGGCGACGCCGACTGGGAGGCCGTTTTGGATCGCTACCGGGGCTCCGAACTCCAGAACTATCTCACCCAACTGATCGACGAGGAGATCACGGTCGCCCGGAAACCCCAGTACGTCGACCAGATCCCCAAACAGTTCGACGGTAACACCCGCCAACTGCTTGAGCAGACCGACGAACGCGGCGCGCTCGACGAGTTGGTCGAACGGCTCTCGATCCAGCCGATCATGGATCAGCCTATCGACTCGATCAGTGGCGGCGAACTCCAGCGGGTCGCCATCGCGGCGACGCTGGCACGGGACGCCGACTTCTACTTCCTTGATGAGATCACCCCGTATCTCGACATCGGCCAGCGGATGGTCGTCGCCCGACTCATCCGCGAACTCGCCGACGATCCCGACGCCGAGCGATCGATGCTTGTTGTCGAACACGATCTGGCGATTCTCGATCTCCTGGCTGACACACTGCACGTAGCCTACGGTGAAGCCGGCGTTTTCGGCGTGATGACTGATCCGAAATCCGTCCGCAACGGGATCAACGAGTATCTTGAGGGCTATCTCAACAATGAGAACATGCGTATCCGACCGGAGTCGATCACCTTCGAGGAACACGCCCCACGGGAGAGTACTCGCGGCACGCCGCTGGTGGAGTACCCCGAAATCTCAAAATCCTACGGTGACGGCGAGTTCTCTCTCGATGTGGACAGCGGCATGATCTATGAGGGTGAGGTGTTGGGTGTCGTCGGCCCCAACGGAATCGGGAAATCGACACTCGCCAAGCTGTTTGCCGGCTCGGTTGAGCCCGACAGCGGTGGGTTGGGCTTCGATCTCGACATCTCGTATAAACCGCAGTACATCGAGATCGACCAGCCGATGCGAGTCGATAGCTTCCTCTCGTCGATCACTGACGAGTTCGGCACCTCCTACTGGGATACGGAGGTCGCCAAACCGCTCCAGTTGAACTCGATCATGGAACAGCAGCTGACGGATCTCTCCGGTGGTGAGCGCCAGCGGGTCGCTATCGCGGCTTGCCTCTCGGAGCCCGCTGATCTCTACGTCTTAGACGAACCGTCCGCCCACCTCGATGTCGAACAGCGCGTTCAAGCCACCTCGGCGATCCGCCGCTACGCCGAGAACCACGATGCGACCGCCCTCGTTATCGACCACGACATCTACATGATTGACCTGTTGGCCGACCGGCTGATGGTCTTCGACGGCGAGCCAGCCCAACACGGCCACGCCGCTGCGCCACAGGAGATGCGCGCCGGGATGAACGACTTCCTCGCGGATCTCGATATCACATTCCGCCGTGATGAAGGAACAGGTCGACCGCGAATCAACAAACCGGGCAGCCAGAAGGACAGCCAGCAGAAACGCGACGGCGAATACTACTACTCGGCGTGATCTGTGCTCCCGGTGTGACGGACTCTGTGCTCCTATGACGGTTTTGATCGCGGGGATCCCAACCACCTGGCGGATCTGAAAATGAATCCCCCCGGGCGACCAGAAGCTGAAACGTTCTGGGAGACTCACGCAGCTGTTTGTGTGAACAGCCCGGCTGCTACCGTCCCCGCCGCGTTACAGCTCGTTGATGACCGCCTGCGTTACGGCCTCTGTGTTGGCATCGCCGCCGAGATCGGCTGTCCGCGGCCCCTCGGCCAGCACGGTCTCGACGGCAGTCTCGACGCGCTCGGATTCCTCGCTGTAGCTGAGATGATCCAGCAGCATCGCCGCTGAGAGCACCGTCGCCAGCGGGTTGGCGACGCCCTCGCCGGCGATATCGGGTGCGGTGCCGTGCACCGGCTCGAAGAGGGCGTTGTCGTCGCCGATGTTCGCCGAGGGCAGGAGTCCAAGCCCACCGACGAGGCCGGCCGCGAGATCCGAGAGCACGTCGCCCGCGAGGTTCGGACAGACGATGGTGTCGAACTGCGTGGGATCGAGACAGACCCGCGTCGCAAACGCGTCCATCAGGACCTCGTCAGTGTCGACGCCGTGCTCGTCGGCAACGCGGACGACCGCATCGCGGAACCGGCCGTCGGTCTTCCGCATCACGTTGGCCTTGTGGACAACGCTGAAGCCCTCGCCGTCGACGTACTCGCAGGCGAACTCGGCGAGCTTCTCGGAGGCTGCGGTCGTGACGACGCGGGTCAGCGTCGACATGTCGTCGGAGAGATCGTCCTCGTGACCCGAGTAGACGCCTTCGGTATTCTCGCGAAGAAAGACGAGGTCGGTTTCGGGGCGGACGGCATCGACGCCGGGGTACGCCCTCGCGGGGCGGATGTTGACGAACGAATCGACGGCCTCGCGCAGCGGGAGGATCACGTCGGCGGCGGTCTCACCGGCCGCGCCAAACAACGTGGCGTCGGATTCGGCCGCGAGGTCGTAGGTCTCCTGTGGGAGTGCCTCACCGGTTTCGGCTTCGACGGCGTCGCCAGCGTCGCCTGCGACGAATTCGAGACCGAGATCGAGCGATTCGAGCACCTCGACGGCGGCTGGGATTACTTCCTGTCCGATGCCGTCGCCTTCGATGACGGCGATCTGGTGACTCATACGCGTTTTCTTGCCAGCACTGAAAAGAGCATGTCGATGTGTGGAGGTAGTGGCGATCTACGTCGTCGAACGGAGCAACCCCAAACCGCTTCCATGCGGTTGCCATAGCAAGAGGCAATGCGAGATCGCTTGGCGCGGTTCAAACGCCCGCTGCTCTACGTGATGGGGCCGCTCTATGTCGTCGCGGGCGTCCTGCATTTTGTCGTCCCGGATTTGTACGCCCAGATTATCCCGCCGTTTCTGCCCGCGCCGCTGGTGTTGGTCTATCTCTCCGGCGTCGCCGAAATCGCCGTCGGTGTCGGGGTGTTGATTCCACGGACGCGACGCTACGCGGCGTGGGCGACGATCGCTGTGTTAATCGCGATCTTTCCGGCGAACATCTATATGGCGACGTCGATGGTCGCTGTCGATGGAATCAGCGGGGGCGACCCCTCACCGCTGATTCGCTGGGGACGGCTGCCGCTGCAGGGCGTATTGATTCTGTGGGCCTACTGGTACACTGATTCCGGGGCTGACGGGGCGTAGGTCGCTGCCAAACACTCAATACGAAAGTGTCCCACATAGTCACCAATGGCTACCATCGAAATCGACGACGAAGTATACGAGGCGTTACAGCTCCCCGAGGGAGAGCGGTCGGACGCGTTGAAAGAGGAGCTTGCCGTTTCCCTGTACGCCCGCGACATCCTCTCGTTCGGGAAGGCTCGCTCTTTGGCAGGCTTGTCGAAACGCGAGTTTCACGACCTCCTCGGCGAGCGAGAGATACTACGACACTACGGCGACGCCGAGTTAGCCGAAGACCTCGATTATGCCGAATGACGAACTCGTCGTTTCGGATACTTCTCCACTCCTCAATCTCGCCTTGATCGACCGGCTTGACCTTCTCGAAGCACAGTTTTCCAGTATTACCGCTCCGACCCACGTCTGGACAGAGCTCACCGAGGGAGACGCAGGTGTGGACGCGCTGGTCGCGTTACGTGACAAGGACTTTCTCTCAATCGTGGAAGTCGAAGAATCGGAACTGTTCACTGAAATCGGTCACGAGTTGGATAGCGGTGAAACAGCCGCAATCTGTCACGCTATCAACCAGGATGCTGATCTCGTCCTCATCGACGAGAGTGATGGCCGTCGTGTTGCTCGAAGACACGACCTCACTGTAACTGGTGTCATCGGGATTTTGCTACGCGGAGCCAACAATGGCAATGTTGCGTTACAAACGGAACTCGACGCACTTCGTGACGCAGGGTTCTGGATCTCGGATCGGCTCTACTCGAAAGTCCTCCGTGAAGCGGACACTGGCTGAGTAAAATAGGAATCTGCTATCGGCTTAGTCGTCGCCTTCGACGTACGGCAGATCGGCCGTCGTTTCCTCGACCTTGCTTCGATTCGAGTACATCAGCGCGGTCGTATCCCAGATGCCCTCAACGAGGGCTTCCTTCATCGCGTCGTCGATCTCGACGTCGATGGTGGTGTCGCCGTAGCTAACTTCCTCGTTTTCGACATCGATGTCGATCTCGCCGTCAGGGTTGTCCTCAATCCATTCCTGCAGTTCGACGACCGTCTCGTGGTCGGTCGTGACCGCCGGAATCCCCAGCGATTTGCAGTTGTCGCGGAAGATCTCGGCGTAGGACTCGCCGACGATGCCGTCGACGCCCCAGCGCATCATCGCCTGCGGGGCGTGCTCCCGGGAGGAGCCACAGCCGAAATTGGAGTTGATGACCGCGATCGACGCGCCATCGAATCGGTTAAGCGGGTGGTCGTTGAACTCGCCGTCGTCCCGCCGGGCGTCATAGAAGAGGTAGTCGGCCATGTTGTCGAAGGTGACCTCCTTCATAAACCGCGCCGGCAGGATCTGGTCGGTGTCGATATCGTCACCGGGAATCGGGACGCCGGTGCCGCCGACTTCCGTGATGTGGTTTTCGCCCGACATCAGTCAGCCGCCTCCTCGACGCCGCTGGCACCGCCAGCCGGATCGTCGCTCAGGAACTCGCGTGCGTCGGCGACCTCGCCCTCGACGGCCGCCGCGGCGACCATCGCGGGACTCATCAGCACGGTGCGACCCTCTTTGCTGCCCTGGCGGCCGATGAAGTTCCGGTTCGACGAGGAGGCACAGACCTCGTCGCCCTCAAGGGAATCGTCGTTCATCGCCAGACACATCGAACAGCCGGCCCTGCGCCACTGGAAGCCGGCGTTGATGAACGTCTCGTCGATGCCGCGGGCCTCACACTCCTCGCGGACGGTCTCGGAGCCGGGGACAGCGAGTGCGCGCACGTCGTCGTCGACGGTGTGGCCCTCCAGAATCTTCGCAGCCTCCGCAAAGTCAGTGACGCGGCCGTTCGTACAGGTGCCGAGGAACGCCACGTCGACATCGTAGCCCAGCATCGACTGGCCGGGCTCGATATCCATGTGATCGAGGGCCTGCTCGGCGGCCTCCCGATCCGTTCGGGCCTCGAAGTCCTCGGGGTGTGGGACGCTGTCGGTGATCTCGATGACCTGTCCGGGGTTGATCCCCCATGTGAGCAGCGGGTCGATGTCGTCGGCATCGACGGTGACAACATCGTCGTATTCGGCGTCGTCGTCGGATTTGACCGACTCCCAGTACTCCTTGCGCTCCTCGAAGGCCTCGCCTTCGGGGACGTACTCCCGTCCCTGCAGGTACTCGTAGGTGGTTTCGTCGGGGTTGATGTAGCCCGCGCGAGCGCCGCCCTCGATCGACATGTTACAGACCGCCAGCCGGCCCTCCATATCGAGGGCTTCGATGGCCGGCCCGCTGTACTCGTAGACGTGGCCGACGCCGCCGTCGACGCCGAGATCCTGAATAATTTTCAGAATGATGTCCTTGGCGTAGACGCCCTCGCCGAGTTCGCCCTCAACGTTGATCCGGCGAACGTTCTGTTTGTCGGCGGCGATACAGCCAGTTGCCAGCACGTCGCGGATCTGGCTGGTGCCGATCCCGACGCCGATAGAGCCGAAGGCGCCGTGAGTCGCCGTGTGGCTGTCACCGCAGGCGACGGTCATCCCCGGCTGCGAGAGGCCGAGTTCGGGGGCGACCACGTGGGTGATGCCCTGTTTGCCGGACTCGAAGCCAAAGAACGTGATGCCGTTCTCGCTGGTGTTGCGCTCCAGCGCCGACAGCATCTCCTCGCTTTGCTCGTCGGTCAGCGGTCGCTCCCGCTTTTCGGCCTCGGTGGGCGCGATGTGATCGGTTGTTGCGAAGGTCTGATTCGGGTAGGCGACATCGAGATCGCGCTCCCGGAGCATGCCGAATGCCTGCGGGCTCGTCACCTCGTGGACGAGATGCAGGCCGATGAACAGCTGATCCTGTCCGCTCGGCAGCTCGGCTACCTTGTGTTTCTCCCATACCTTGTCGTACAGCGTTCCGTTGCTCATGTGATCGCTCCGTTAGTGTCGATATCGTGTTCCATTCGTATAGTGGCTCGTGTATCCGCAACCGTATTTACTCGTCGGCCCACGAGAAGAGGCCGCGCAGTTCCTCGCCGATAGCCTCGATCTCGTGGTTCTCCTCGGCGGTTTTTATCTGGTCGTAGTTCGGTCGGCCCGCCTGATTCTCGGTGATCCACTGCCGGGCGAAGGTGCCGTCCTGTACCTCTTCGAGAACTGCCTCCATCTGCTCGCGGGCGTGGTCGTCGACGACGCGGTCGCCGCGGGTCAGCCCGCCGTACTCGGCGGTATCTGACACCGAGTGCCACATCTCGCCGAGGCCGCCCTCGTACATGAGGTCGACAATCAGTTTCAGCTCGTTCATACACTCGAAGTAGGCCATCTCCTCGCTGTAGCCCGCCTCGACAAGCGTCTCATACCCCTGTTTGACGAGGCTGGTGACGCCGCCACAGAGAACGGCCTGCTCGCCGAACAGGTCGGTCTCGGTCTCCTCGCGGAACGTCGTTTCGATGGTGCCCGCCCGCGTACACCCAATGGCTTTCGCGTAGGCCAGTGCCTGGTCTTTGGCGTCACCCGTCACGTCCTGATAGACGGCGACGAGGCCTGGCGTCCCCTCGTCGGCCTCGTAGTTCCGCCGGACGAGGTGGCCCGGTGATTTCGGGGCAACGAGCGTCACATCGACATCGTCGCTGGGCTGGATCTGGTTGTAGTGGATGTTGAACCCATGGGCGAACTGCAGCGTGTCGCCGGCGTCGAGTTCGTTTTCGATCTGGTCGTAGACCGTCGGCTGGATCGTATCGGGAACCAGAATCGAGACAACATCGGCCTGCGCGGCCGCCTCGGGTGGCGTTGCCACACTGAGCCCGTCGCTCTTGGCGGCGTCCCGCGAGGATGAGCCCTCGCGGAGACCGACGACAACGTCGATCCCACTGTCGTTGAGGTTCTGGGCGTGGGCGTGGCCCTGGCTGCCGTAGCCGATGACCGCGACCGTGGCGTCGTCCAGATAGCCGGTGTCTGCGTCGTCGTCGTAGTAGATCGTGGCGTCGAGTTCGTCTGCCATTGTATCTCCGGAAAGACGCCCCCCTTAGTTGGTGGTTTCGGCTTGGCTTTCAGCCGAATCGCCACCAGCGTCGCCCCCGCCGTCGGCTTCGACGCCAACGGCGGTTGCCTCCGCAGCGGGCTTCTCGCCTGGCGTTGTGGGTGTACTGCCGCGGGCGAGTGCGGTCGGGCCAGTCCGAGCGATCTCGATAATGCCGAACTGCCGGTAGGCGTCGAGGGCGTCCTCGATCTCGTTGTATTCGCCGGTCAGCTGGACGGTGATCGTTTCCGGGCCGGCATCCAGCGTTGTGCCATCGTACATCTCGGTGACCGCTTGCACCCTGTCGGGGTCGTCGCCGTTGACCTTCAGCAGGACGAGCTCCGAGCGAACCGGCCGGCCCTCAAGCTCGCCGACCGAGATGACCGGCTTGAGCTTGGCGAGCTGCTTTTTTGCCTGATCGATACCAGGTTCGGGTTCCTCGACAATGAGAGTGAGTCTGGCGTTGCCCTCGACGGTCGTCGGGCCGACCGTCAGGCTCTCGATGTTGAACTGCCGCCGCGAGAACAGCCCCGCTACGCGAGCCAACACACCGGGCTCGTGTTCGACCAGCGCGGAGATCATCGCGGTCTGTGTGTCGGGTTCGGCTTCGACCTCGGGGTCGATCCGAATCCCCTGGCTGTTGCGCCGACCATCCGGGTGTGGGCGTTCCTCCGGCGGTGGCCCTTGCAGGCCCTGTTGGTTCTCGCTCATAGCTGTTCCTCCGAGAGAGCGAATTTGCCATTTGGGGCGCCGCTTGCGACCATCGGGTAGACGTTGGCGTCGGGGTCGATATGGAAGTCGATGACCGAGGGGCCGTCGTATTCGAGGGCGGCCTCGACGCTGTCGGCAACTTCGTCGTAATCGTTGACGCGCCAGCCTTTCGCGCCGAAGGCCTCCGCGAGCTTGTCGAATTCGGGCATCCAGTTGTACTCGGAGGCCATGTGGCGGCCCTCGAAGAAGGCGTCCTGCCACTGTCGAACCATCCCGACGTACTCGTTGTTGAGGACGGCAACCGTGATATCGAGGTTTTCCCGAACCGCGACCGACAGCTCCTGGATCGTCATCAAAAAGGAGCCGTCGCCGTCGAAACAGACCACACCTTGATCGTCGTCAGCGGCGAACCGTGCGCCGATCGCACTGGGCAGCCCGTACCCCATCGTGCCGAGACCGTGGGAGGACACCCACGTTCGCGGCTCGGTGAACTCCCAGTACTGAGAGGCCCACATCTGATGTTGGCCGACACCGCTGGTGACGATGGTGTTGTCGTCGGTCGCCTCGTCGAAGGCCTCGACAACGAACTCCGGGCGCAGCGGGGCGTCCTTGTCGATCGAGTAATCCATCGGATACTCGTCTTTCCACGTCTGACACTGCTCGCGCCACTCGCGGGCGTCAGGCTCTCGATCCATCGCTTCGGTGAGTTGATCGAGCACCGTCCCCGCATCGCCGATACAGGGATAATCAGCGTGAATATTCTTGCTGATTTCGGCAGGGTCGATATCAATGTGGACGACCTCAGCCTCCGGCGCGAAGGTGTCGATACCGCCGGTCAGCCGGTCGTCAAAGCGGGTGCCGACGCCGATCAGGCAGTCGGTGTGGGTGATCGCCATGTTGGCGTACCCGGTTCCGTGCATGCCAGCCCACGAAAGACAGAGTTCGTCGTCCTCGGGGTAGGTTCCGATGCCCGGCATCGTCGTCACGACAGGGATGCCGTGTTCGCGCGCGAACTCGCGGGCGGTGTCGGTGGCTTCGGCCTTGATGACGCCGCCGCCGAGCAACAACAGCGGTTTTTCTGCGCGCTCGATCGTGCTGGCGGCCGCCGCAACACTCTCTTGATCGGCTGTCGTCGGCGGTTCGGAGCCGGCAGGAAGCGCTGGCTCACCCGGCTCAACGTCGGTTTCCTCGAAACTCACGTCCTTCGGAAGGTCGACAAGCGTCGGGCCAGGGCGGCCGGACTCCGCGAGCGCGAACGCCTCGCCGACGGTGTCGCCGATGCTGTCGGCGGAGGCCGCAAACCAGTTGTGCTTGGTGATCGGCATCGTGACGCCGGTGGTGTCGGTCTCTTGGAAGGCGTCGGAGCCGACCATATCGCTGGGGACTTGGCCGGTGAGGGCGACCATCGCGTCCGAATCCATGTTGGCGTCGGCGATGCCGGTAACGAGGTTGGTCGCGCCGGGGCCCGAGGTGGCCAGTGCGATGCCGGGCTCGTTGGCGACGACGCCGTAGGCGTCAGCCGCGTGGGCCGCGCCCTGCTCGTGAGCCATGGTGATGTGTTCGATATCGGAATCCCACAGCGCGTCGTAGACGGGCATGATCGCCCCGCCCTGAACGCCGAAAGCATGTTCCACGCCGCCGTTTTCGAGCGCGCGGACGATAGCTGTCGAGCCATCAGTGACGGGCGTGGCGTTGTCGTCGGCCTCGCTTGCCGCTTCGGCGGGCGGTTTCTCAGTTGTCGATTCCTCGTCGGCGTCGGGGTGTGATTTGGCTGTTTCGCTCATTGGCCTGCTGCTGTGGTCGGTCGGTCGCGTGCTGTGTGTGGTTGTGAATGCATGGTTTGCTGTCGGGTTTGTGTGAGTTCGACACCTACTAGGGGTGTGTATCGAACGCCGGGGGTAGGAGTAAAAGGTGGAGTCGGGGTTAGACCCCTACAATACCGCGTACGCCGACAGCACCGACTCGGTCGACCGACGCGCCGAGCGGGAGTTGCCGTGGCATCATATCCGTAGGAATGACACGGTTCATAATAATAGTTGCGTGTTCCCGGTGCCAGGCTTGTCATCGACCACGAGGATGCAGTTGCCCGCTCGGCTGGCTGGGGCTGCCGCTCACCGGCTGCAAACGAGCAGGGAACGGACATTAGACCCGTACCTCCTCTGAGTCGACCCCGCTGACACCGACCTCCTCGGCGAAGCGTGCGATTACGCTGTCGGTGACCTGCTCCTTCTCGGCCCCGAACTCCTTGACGAGTTTGGTGACCGCCCGCACCTCGGAATCGCTGGGCTCGTAGTTGAGCTCCTCTAACCGCTTCCGCACCGAGTGGGTGCCGGTGTGTTTGCCGAGGACGAACTCCCGGGAGGCCCCGACCATCTCGGGGGTCATCACGCCGGGTTCGAAGGTATCGGTGTTCTCCATGACGCCCGCGGCGTGGATGCCGCTCTCGTGGGCGAAGGCGTTGTCGCCGACGACGGCCTTATTCACCGGTATCGGGATCGTCGATTTCTCCTCGACGAGTTTCGCCAGCTCGGTGATCCGGGTCGTATCGATGTCCGTGTCAACGTCGTAGAGACTCTCGGCGGACATCACGACCTCCTCGAAGGCCGCGTTGCCCGCGCGTTCGCCGATGCCGTTGACCGAGACCTGTGCCTGGTGGGCACCGGCCTCGAAGCCGGACATCGCGTTAGCGGTCGCCAGCCCAAAGTCATCGTGGGTGTGGACGTCGATCCGGGCGTCGGTGTGTTCGCCGACGAGCCTGATGAGCTTCGCAAACCGTGAGGGGGTTGCGACGCCACAGGTGTCGGGGATGTTGATCCAGTCGACGCCGGCCTCGCTGACCGCCTCGACGACCTCGACGAGAAACGCCTCGTTGGTGCGAGTCGCATCCATCGGGGAGAACATGACCTCCAAGCCCGCATCGCGAACCTGCTCGACGCTTTTGACCGCGCGGGTGACCGCCTCCTCGCGGCTCGCATGCATCGAATCCTGGAGCTGCACGTCGCTCGTCGAAACGAAGACGTGTACCATGTCCACGCCAGCGTCGATCGCCGCCTGAACGTCCGTCTCGACAACGCGGGCAAGCCCGCAGGTCGTCGCATCGGTCGCCGCCGCGATGTCCGAGACGGCCTCGAACTCGGGGTCGGAGTTGACGGGGAACCCGGCTTCGATGACGTGGGTGCCCATCTCGTCGAGCAGCTCGGCGATGGCGCGTTTGTCGTTGTAATCAAACGAGGTGCGTGGTGACTGCTCGCCATCACGCAGCGTCGTGTCGAAAAGTCGTACTGACTCTAATTCGTCAGTGTTAGTCAATGTGCCCTCGAAGAACTCGATCCGCCGGGGAGTCCGACGTGTCCTCCGTGTCGTGGTAAGACATGTACCTGCACTAAGTGTCTACCCCAGTAATAAAGCCATCGCTCCTGAGTGAGTCGATCTCTGGACAGCGCGATCCACGGTAAAAATGGACGACGACGGCAAACGGCGTCGGAATACACCGACGACGCTGCTACCGGAACGATCGCCACCCTCGCGGGCGACCGCGGGCTACCTAATCGTCAGCCGGTGGTGCGACCTCTTGGGGCGACTCTTCGGCGTCGAGTTCCGGCTCCTCGGCGTCGGCAGCAGGTGTCTCTGTTTGTGCGTCAGCATCCTGTTCGGTGACGGCCTCTTCCCAGTCAATGTCCATGTCGACGTGGTGGCACATGACAACAGTTACCACGTCCTCAACAATTAAAAATCTTCGGGTAGATCGGCTCTACTCGGAGAAATCAGGGATGAATCGTCTCCTCACACCGTGACGGGGGTGCAGTAAACGGCTGCTTCTGCGGGTCGGTTGTGCGGGCACGCGAAACGAGGCCGGTGCGTGCAACGTGTGTTTTACGGTTGCGCTTGGCAATACCTTCGCTGATCAGCCCTGTGAACTGGGGTGGCCGCCGTCAGCAGCCCTGGGGGCTGGCGCACTCGCGGTTGGACTCGGCGCATCGACCATGCTCGATGTCTCAAAGGTGGCGATCTCATCGCGAAGGTCACCGGCTCGCTCCGAGAGGTCTTGTACCCTGTCTGTGACCTCAGCCAGCGAGGCTGCTTGCTCTTCGGTTGCTGCCGACACATCCGCGGCATCGCCCGCTGTCTCGTCGCTCAGCGTCACCGCCTCATCGACCATCGACGCGACCTCCGTTGATGACGCTGCCTGATCGTCAGTCGCACTGGAGATCTCGGCGATGCCACTCCCGGATTCCTCGATCTTGTCGGCGATCTCATCGAAGATGTCGATCGTCGCGTCGATCGTGTCGGCACCCTCGGCGACCTGTTCGGTCATCGTTTCGATTCCTGTCACCGTGTCATCGGTCACCGACTGCGCTTCGGCGATCTGCTGTTCGATATCGTCGGTTGCGTCGGAGGCTGCCTCAGCTAGCGATTTCACCTCGTTGGCAACGACCGCAAACCCTTCGCCGGCCTCGCCGGCTCGCGCCGCCTCGATTGAGGCGTTGAGCGCGAGTAGGTTTGTTTGATCGGCGATCTCGTCGATCATATCGACGATCGCGTCGATCTCTGCCATCTTTTCATCGAGTGTGTTCACCTGTGCGGCCACCGCCTCCGCCTGTTGTTCGATCGCATCGACCTGTGCTGTGGCGTCTGCGGCCCGTTCGCGACCGGTGTCGCTCAGATCGACCGCCTCCGCTGCTGTCGTCGACACCTCCTCGGCTGAGGAGGCGATCTCTTGGATTGTCGCCGACATATCGCTCATCTCGCCGGCAACGCTCTGGAGTTGCTCATTTTGGGTATCGCTTCGACGGGACACATCCTCGACCGAGCGGGCAACGCCCTCGCCTGCTGTTTCGATCTCAGTCACGCTTGTCGACACCTCCTCACTTGCCTCCGAGACGGCGACGCCAAACGATTGGATCTCCTCTACGGTGTCTTCCCACTGGTCGACCATGGCGTTAAACGAGGTCGCGATCTCAGCCATCGCTTCGTTGTCGACATCCGTATCGAGCCGTTGTGTCAGATCGCCCTGTGCGCAGGCTTCGATCACACTACCGTAGGAATCAGCCAACTGCGTGTTGAGCTCAGCCATGCGCTCACGCTGGGTTTCAGCCTGTTTTCGCTGCTTTTCTGCTTCCGCACGTTTCTGCTCAACAGTCTCCTTTGCCTGCTCAACTTCCGACATTTGTGCTTCGATTTCGTTGCGTGCGATCGCCAGTGATTGCCAGTTGACCAAAATTGCCACCGAGAGTAGACTGACGAAAAACGCATGAACACCTCCCCAGACAACCGGGTTCGCCATCGCCGCGGGATGATTGTAGACGGTAAACCACTCGATGAGCCCAAAGACGCTGTGTTGTGTAGCGACGTAGCCGATCGCAACCGCAAACGGAACCCAGTCCTCGTAGAGTGCGACAACGCCAACACCAACAAAGTAGAGAAAATGCGCTTCAATGAAGCCGCCGGTAAAGTATGCGAGTATCGCCGCGGTACTCATGAACGCAAACGACGCAAGTGAGGTTCGTACCCGTCGTGGTAACGATGAAACGATAGCGATTCCAAGGGGGATTGCAAGAAAGACGATGCCAGCGATTGAGTGCGTCAACGGGATGGCTGGCAACTCGGCTCCGGTCACCGACTCAACGCCGGTCAGACGGCTCACCCCGAATATAAAGGGTAGTTGCAATGCGATCGCAATGAGCACGTTCCGGTGACGGGTCTCAAAGGAGTCGTCTGTGATCCGGCTGCCATCCGGGGTATTGTTGATAAATCGCTGTAGCTTCCCACTGCTTTGGTTCCCAGTTTGAGCACCCATGGTATGAATACTTCAAATCTTGCGTAATAATCGTTTTGCATCGTTAAAAAACAATGAATATTCTATTTGAGAAGAATGTATATCTGAATCTATATAGAAATACCATACATACGTTCAACACAAACTATGGAAAATACGATCACAGTGGTCACGACCCAAGCAAATGAGCTTATACCGGAAGAATAGCGCCACAATTGGTATGTGGAGACGCTATCGACAGCCGATTGTCGCAAAAACCGATCTCCATGGGGTACAGTCGGCGTGTGGTTCTGTGTACTGTCGGCTTAGCGGCCGCTCAAAGACGGTTTTCAATACAGCATTCGTAGCGAAGGACGACGCGAGACGCTATGGACTGCTGGTAGATACTTAGGAGTCGGAGTAGGAATCCCAGATACGATATTGGTTGATTTCTACTCTTCAAAACGCAGTACGCGGTAATGGGTCAGGACGGATTTGAACGCGGGCGAGAGTCGTCGCTTCGCTCGACTCTCGCTGCTTCCCACTCGCTCACTTCGTTCGCTCGCGGGAACGTCGGCCTGCTCCTGGAGAATCGAGTAGTGCTATTCGATTGAGACAAAATCTCTACTACTGGTAAAACCATCAGTCTCCCCTGCGCAGTGAAACAACATCAGTGGTACCAGCAACAGAATACAGCCGATTCGGACGCAGATTAATCGGTGCTGCTCTTGAGCTATGTTCTAATGAAGAAGCCAAGCTTCAATGTCCGATCCAAGAAACGGTGAGGAGTTGATTCGCACCCTACTCAAACATAAACCATCCTGAGTCCGGGGATATAATTTTCCGAACCATCCTTTCGAATATACAGGATTTCATAGTGGATTGAGGGGATAGATATGCTCTCCTACTCAGCCCCTTGCTACGTCTTCTTTTTCGAGGTAAGACCGTATGATAGTCACTGAGGAAAATTCTCATAATTTGGTTCCAATGTCCGGTCTAGACTCTGGTGTATAGATAAATCCGCGCGTTAATTATGAGTAACCAGCGGACAGAGCAGAGTGCCATACGGTGAACGGAAGAATCCGCTTGATAGTAGACCGGTGTCATATATAACATACCCTACGCTGTCTGTGGATTCTGGGAGTTACAGTAATTTAGTGGGTCAGGACGGATTTGAACCGTCGGCCTGCTCCGTGTGAAGGAGCCGTCATAACCAGACTAGACCACCGACCCGACAATAGGAAGTCGCACTCGGTTGAACTTAAAAGCTTCTTTCGGGACTACTACCGTCCCAATAAAAACTGACAGCCTGAGATCCCGATCCGCCGCCCATTATTTAGGTCGGCCTAAATCGAAACATATACATTGGATTAGGCAAACCTAAAAATACGGTTGGCAACGGACACCCGCTTCCGTTGTGACCGCATCGTATCGCCTCCGTCGTGTTACCGACGGCATCGTTGGCATCATCCGCACCACGACGACCGCATCCTCCCGTCTGTCCCGTCGGTCGTCGCGGGGTTCTCTTCGACTGTGTGGCGAGTACTGATCAGCAATACTCAGTAGCTTGGCGACTCTTCTGGGATCTCATCGCGTGCATTGACCAGCCGCGCGAACGTAAACAGCGCGTCCGATAGCCGGTTGAGATACACCAACGCCTCGGCGTTGATCGGTTCGCTGTTGGCGAGTTCGACCGCCCGCCGTTCGGCGCGCCGGGTCACCGACCGAGCGTGATGGAGGGCTGCCCCGCTGTCACCCCCGCCCGGCAGGATGAACTCGGTGAGCGGTTCAAGCTCCTCGTCGGCGGTATCAATCCAGCCTTCGATCGCCTCGACGTGAGCCGCCTCGATCGAGGGATCGTCGGCTTCCGGCATTGAGAACTCCGCTTGGATGATATGGAGGTGATTTTGCACGCCGGCGAGCCAGTCGTCGACATCGTCGTAGCCGGTCGGTCGCGCCCGGCCGATCAACGAGTTGGCCTCGTCGACAACGCCGTAGGCCTCGATCCGGACGTTCGTTTTCGACACCCGGGAGCGATCCCGTAGATCCGTGAGCCCCTCGTCACCGCGGCCGGTGTAGATCGTCATGCGAGGCTCCGTTCGATGAAGCTGAGAATGTTTTCGCTTTCGGCCATCGTCACACCGTGTTCCTCGTCGGTAATGACAGGCACGCTTCGCTGCCCGCTGACGCGTTTGACCTCGTTGCGATCGGAGTGAAGCGGGTCGGTCCAGATCGTCTCGTAGTCGATCCCGTGGTCGGCGAGGGCATCGTGAACAGCCTCACAGTACGGACACCCATCGAGCGCGTACAGGGTAACCATACCCCGTATTTGGGTTCAGCGGGCAAGTAGCTTGGTGCCGCAGCCACGCCTCACGACCGAAACCCCGATATCGATCACGCGCTGATAGCCGGTATGCATGTCGTCGTCAACGCCGCGATGAGCGTCGATGGCAAACTCGCTTCCCATCGCCGTGAGCAACTCGCTATCAGCGGCCCCGAGGACTTCGACCGCGTCGACCGAATCCGTGCGGCCGCGGACGGCGTCATAGTCGGCGTCGGCACCGTGGTAGCTGACGATCCGCATCTCACGCTCGATGTGACTGACCGCCGCGTGCAGCGACAGCGACACGGCCGGCCGGGCAACCCGGCCCGCGTCGTCGCCGACTCGACGGCCCGAACCCCACTCGATGCCCGCATTCTTGACGACGAGGCGACGACCTACCTGCTTGTCTCCGAACAGACATCCGAGGAGCGACGAACCAAGCTGGCCGATGCCGGCGCGGAGGTCATCGTCGTCGGTGACGACCGCGTTGATCTCGCCGCCGGGATCGACCGCCTCGCCGATGAAGGGATCGAACGGCTGATGATCGAGGGCGGCGGCGAGCTCATCTTTTCAGCCTTCGACGCTGGGCTTGTGGACGAACTCTCTGTCTTTGTTGGCTCACAGCTCATCGGCGGTCGGGACGCGCCGACGCTGGCCGACGGCGACGGCTTCACCGAGGAGTTCCCCGTGCTCACGCTCGACGACATCGAGCAGTTGGACGACGGCGTGGTGTTGAAATACACGGTCGAGGCCTGAGCAGGCCGTCGAGCGGTGCGGTTGTGTGTGCTGTCAACATCGGCCCTTCATGCTTATATGTAGTGCTACCGAAGAAGATGGTATGAGTCAAGCAGCTACCGAGCCGATCCACGTGTCCGACAACGACCACTTCGAGGAACTGATTACGGATAATGAGGTTGCACTCGTCGACTACTACGCCGACTGGTGTGGCCCGTGTAAGATGCTGGCCCCGACTGTCGAAGAGCTGGCCGCCGAAACCGACGCCGCCGTCCTGAAGGTCGATATCGACGAGCTACAGGAACTGGCTGGCGAGAAGGGGGTTCGCAGCGTCCCGACCATCGAGTTCTACCACAACGGCGAGGCCGCCGACCGCGTTGTCGGCGTCCAGGATAAGGCCGATCTGCAAGCGGCGCTCGACGAACTGCGCGCGTGAGCGGCGGCGCGACGCCAGACCGGGTCGATCACTGATCGACGGCGACGGTCGCTGCGGAACCACCGGCTGCTCCTTGTTTTATGCTACCACACAGGTAGCGTCAGCCCCAGAACTGCCCGAACTGCCCACCGAGATACTCCGGCGTCAACCGTCGGAACTCTGTACGCTCCTGTTCGGAAAAAAACGGCGCGACCGACCGTGGCTTATCCGGGAGATACCGCTCGCCGACAAGGATCCGCACGCCGTGTTCCTCCGGTCCGCGCAACACCCGGCCGATCGCCTGCCGCACCTGGCGGACGGCTGGCACCGTCAGCGCGTAGTCAAAGGCGTTGTCGCGCCCGAACCGATCGCCGTAGGCGTGTCGTACCGCTTGCACGCGCGGCGAGCCGATGTTGACAAGCGGAATCCCAAAGACCGCACAGGTGTGTAACTCCTCGCCCTCGTAGTCGACGCCCTCGGTTAGCGTGCCGCGCGTGCTCGTTACCAACACCGCGTGATCGTCGTCGACAAACCCCTCGCGGAGCGCGTGGGTCACCTCGTGACTCGATGATTCATCGAGATAGACTGGTTTGTCGATCTCCTCGCGCAGCCGGCCCGCGGCCCACTTCGCCTCGGCGTAGTTGGGGTAACACAGCAGGATATTCCCGTGACTGCGGGCGATCTCGCGGGCGACGTACGCGTAGCGATCACGGGTCGCGTTGTCGGGGCCGGTCGGGTCGCCGCGATTGCGGGCGGTGAACGGTTCCACGTCGACGATCCAGCTTTCGCGGTTGGCGGCGGGGAACTGGAGATCATAGCTGCGGCGGTCAACGTGACGAGGTGGTCGGCTGTTGCTGTCGCCGGCCGTGCTGCTTCCATCTGCGACCGACGACAGCCCGCTGACCGCCTCGAATACATCTAGCGGTTCCAGCGTCGCGCTCATCAGGACGCCCCCGCCGAACCCATCGAGGATCTCGCCCACCTGCTCGGCTGGAATACAGTTGTACATCACCAGCGAGGCGTTGTAGGCGGTTCGCCACCCGGGGTCGAGACGCTCTCTGTCGGCGTCGGTCGGCTCCAGTGTGATCTCTCTGAAAAAGGCGGTGTGATCCCGCGTCCACCACTGGCCGAACCGCGCGCCGACGGCGGTACACACGCAGTCGCGATCGATCCCGAGTTGGCTGAGCGCGTCTTCGACCGCACCCCCGACCGTCCCGAGCGTTCGGAAGAACGCCCCGTCGTAGCCGGCCGTTTCAGCCCACTCGGTGAAGCTATCTCGCTCCTCGGTTTCCGGATCACGGAGCTCGAGTTCGACCCGCTCGTCCGGCAGATCGTCGGGATAGCCGGCGGCGTAGCCCTCAAACCGTTCGGTGAGTGCGTTGTCGACGTGGTCGTCCAGCCACGCGACCGCCTCGCGGTAGAATGTTTGGGCCTGTTCGACGGCTTCGTAGGGCACGTCGTGTTCGGCGAGGTGTTTCTCGATCAGTTCCTTGTTGTCGGGATGTTGGCTGGCACGATCCAGCAGTTCGCCGAGATCGCGCTGGGCCTGTGTGAGTGTCACCCGCCCAACCGTGTCGCTGACGAGATCGCGGACGCGCTCCTCGATCCGGTGGGCCTCATCGAGAATCACAAGTGTGCGCTCATCAAGGATCGGCTCGGTGAGGTTGCGCGTGCGACTATCAAAGAGGTGGTTGTAGTTGCCGATGACGACATCCGCGTGTTCCAACAGCACGCCCATCGCCCGGTGGGGACAGGTGCCGGCCTCGACCGACGCCGGGAGGAACTTATCGGCCGACAGCACGTGATCGACGCCCTGCTCGAAGCCGACGGGCGACCCCTTGTCGCGGGCGTACCAGTCGGCCTCGAACGGGCAGTACAGCGGTGTCGCCTCCCCGTCGGTCATCGATTCGGGCGCGGCCGGCTGAGCGGTGCCGTACGGCGCGCTCGCGCCGGCTGTTTCCAGTGGCGTGGTGTCGACATCCCCGCCGGACTGTTGGGCCGCGCGAAGATCCTGTTGGGCCGTCCGAACGAGTTCAAGCGCCCGCTCAGTATCCCACCACTGTTCGGTATCCTCACGGCCGGCGGTGAGGCGCGCTGCTGGCTTGGGGGCGTCAGTATCATCGCCGCTCCCGCCGGCAACGCTGCCCAGCAGTTGTGAGGCGATCGAGGACTGCGTTGTCGTCTCGCCCGCGCCGTCATTGTCGTCGTCGCGAATGAGGTCAGCTGTCGACTCTCGGAGCTCCTCACACCGATCGTGGACGCTCGCGTCGTCCGGGAACAGGTCTTCGCGGCCGTATGGGCAGAGATCGGTTTTGCCGACAAGGGCAACGCCGGCGAGTGGCTCCTCGATCCCGCGGTTGATGGTTCGTAGGTCGTCGATGAACTGCTGGCGCTGCTGTTTGACCGGTGTAGCGACGAAGATGTTATCGAAGCTGTCGGTTTCTCGCAACAGGGTTGCCGCCGCGGTCAACGCCGCCATCGTCTTCCCGGTGCCACAGGGGCCTTCCATGGCGAGATAGCCACGGTCGCCGACGGTCTCGATGGCCTGCTCGATGGCGTCGGCTTGGTTTTCGTACGGCGAGGAGAAGCCGAAATACGGCTCCCAGTTTCGATCTGACTCGCTGGTCACATCCGTGGTTGGGTGGTGATCAGGTTTAGACCCTTGTTCCCCGCTTAGCCACGCAGCGATGCAACCAGTTGATGCGGGAACGGATCGGTGGTGGTCAAAACGGTTAGTTCGGTTGCCCCGGTGTTGACGACAGCCGCGTTCTCGAAGTGGGACTCTATCTGCTGGCTGACCGAACTGTTGAACCTGAACCCATCGCGAACCGTTTTCAGCCGGAACCCATAGTACACGGTCATCGGGTACGCATCGTGATCCGGAGTCATCACGTCGGCGAAGAACCCGCCGATCACCCGGTCGCCAAACTCAGTTTTGAGCTGGTAGGCCGGTTGAATGATCTGCTTGGCGGTCATCATCCCACCGCCTTGGCGTCCGTCATGATCGAACGTTTTGCCGATCTCAAGGCCAGTCTTGATCGGCAACAGCCCAGCGTGGTGGGACAGCGGCGAACAGCGAACCCGGTTGCTGGCGACCTGGCAGTCATCCGGGACGCCGCCCTCGCCGAAGGCGATCGCTACTGGGTTTCTCTCACCGGTGTCATCCGGGGGCGAAGCGTCTGTCATATGTATATCGTTACAACTGACTGTTCATTATACTATCTTATGTTCAGTGACAGGTATTCGCCAGCAGACCGCGGTCGTACGCTGCTATCCACTCGGCTACCGAATAGCGCGTCGCAGAAAATACAACCGCCGACAGCCCCGGCTACAGGAAGTCGTCGATCGCTTCGGCAACTTCGCCCGGCGTGTCGGCGACCGGGACGCCGGCGTCGTTGAGCGCGGTGATCTTCGAGTCGGCGGTACCGGTACCGGAACCCGACACGATCGCGCCCGCGTGGCCCATCCGCTTGCCCGGCGGCGCGGTGCGGCCAGCGATGAAGCCCGCGACCGGTGTGTCCATGTTCTCGGCGATGTATTTCGCGGCCTGCTCCTCGTCCTCGCCGCCGATCTCCCCGCACATGGCGATGGCGTCGGTCTCGGGATCGGCCTCGAAGGCCTCCAGCGCGTCGATGAAGGAGGTGCCGATAATCGGGTCGCCGCCGATGCCGATCGCCGTTGTCTGGCCGATGCCGCGGTCGGTCAGATTCGAGACAACTTGGTAGGTCAGCGTCCCCGAGCGGGAGACGAGCCCGACGTTGCCGGCCTCAAAGATGTTGCCTGGCAGGATACCGAGTTTGGCTTCGCCCGGCGTGATGATCCCCGGGCAGTTCGGGCCGATCAGGTTCGTGTCGACCTCGGAGAGTCGCTTGTTCACCGTCGCCATGTCCTGGGTCGGAACCCCTTCGGTGATGGCGACGACGAGATCGAGGTTGGTGTCGAGGGCTTCGAAGACCGCGTCGCCGGCGAACGCCGGCGGGACGAAGACGACCGAGGCGGTGGCGTCCTCGGCGTCGACGGCCTCGTCGACGGTGTCGTAGACCGGAACGCCGGCGACCTCCTGGCCGCCTTTGCCCGGCACCGCGCCGGCGACGACGTTGGTGCCGTACGCCAGCATCTGCTCGGTGTGGAACTCCCCTTCGCCGCCGGTGATTCCCTGTACGACGACGCGGGTGTCCTCGTCAACGAAGACGCTCATTGAGCCACCTCCTCGGCGTTGGCAACGGCGCGTTGGACGGCGTCCTCAAGTGTCGCTTCGACCTGCACAAGGTCAGTGTTCAGGATTTCCATCCCCTCCTCGGCGTTGGTGCCAGCCAGTCGGACGACGACCGGTTTCGGGATCTCCTCGAAATCTTCGAGGGCTTCGTTGATCCCCTTCGCGACCTCGTCGCCGCGGGTAATCCCGCCGAAGATGTTGAACACGACGCTCTCGACGTTCTCGTCGGCAAAGACCATATCGAGGGCGTTGCCGATGCGATCGGCTTTCGCGCCGCCGCCAACATCGAGGAAGTTCGCGGGCGTGCCGCCGTAGTAGTCGACGAGATCGAGCGTTGCCATCACGAGGCCCGCGCCGTTGCCGATGATGCCCGTATTGCCGGAGAGGCGAACATAGTCAAAGCCGTACTCGCCGGCCTTGCGTTCGAGGTCGTTCTGGGAGGCGTCCTCCTCCATGTCGGCGAGATCGGGCTGCCGAAAGAGGGCGTCCTCGTCGATGTTCATGACCGCGTCGGCGGCGATCACGTCGTCGTCGCCTGTGATCATGACGGGGTTGATCTCGATGTCGCTGGCGTCGTTGGCCTCATAGAGCTCGTAGAGCGCAGAGAGAATCGACGACACGTCACGGGCGTACTCGGCGGGGACGCCGGCGTCGTAGACGACTTTGCGGGCCTGATACGGCTGGAGGCCGAAGGCGGGGTCGATGTGCTCTCGGGCGATGGCCTCTGGGTCATCCTCGGCGACGGCCTCGATGTCGACGCCGCCTTTCGTCGAGACCATGGCGACGGGTTCGCCCGCACCGCGATCCATCGTCACGCCGACGTAGTACTCGTCAACGAAGTCGACGCCCTGCTCGACGAGGACGCGGTCGACGGTGTAGCCTTTGAGATCCATTCCGAGGATTGACTCAGCGGCGTCGCGTGCTTCCTCCTCGCTGGTGGCGATCTTGATCCCGCCGGCCTTCCCGCGGCCGCCGACGTGTACCTGCGCTTTGATCGCTGCTGGGTAGCCGATCGTGGACACCGCATCGAGGACGCCCTCGACGCTGTCTGCGAGTTGGGACTCCGGCACCGGAATCCCGGCCTCCCCGAAGATGTCCTTCGCCTGATACTCATGCAGTCGCATACGTGTGTACGCGAGACGGACTGACGCTTAAATCCGCCCCTTTCGGCCGACTTGGGTGACAGCTTGAACCTCGACAGCTACGATCTGTTGACACGTGCCCGCCCGATCCCGAGTAGGCCAACGAGGGCTCCAACCCCGGTCAGCCCGACGCCGCCGGTAATGAATGGTTGGAGGGTAAAATCGTTGCAGCCGTCGGTGTAGCTGATAGTTAGCGAGTCGACATCGACCCCCTCCAGCGCGTAGCTTGGGTTGTGGTCGAAGCAGGCCGCCTCAGTCCCGCCGGCAGCCGGGCCGACGAGTACGGCCGTCAGCACCGCCACTGCGAGCCCAAGGGCGACACAAAGTACCCCGACGCGTTGCAGTCCCATGCTGGTCTCTGACACCGATGGCGTATATCGCTGGTGGGCGTCGCCGTCCTACCGGGGTGTCACGAAAAGGAAGGACTAATGTAATCGCCGGTTTGATATCCTAATGCAGTCCCGTGGTGTAGTGGCCAATCATGTGGGCCTTTGGAGCCTATGACGGCGGTTCGAATCCGCCCGGGACTATTCTGTTCGAACGAAATGAGAACGAATACTTACAGTGGATTTGATACCCAGAGGGCGAACGTAGCGAGTCCTCGCGGTTCGAATCCGCCCGGGACTACTTCTGCGAGCGATAGCGAGCGGTCATCTCCCGACGTGGATTTGGAACAGGGAGCAGCTTTGCTGCGACCGTGGTTCGAATCCGCCCGGGACTATTTTTGACAAATTATTGAGTAGTCGGTGGCGTTGCGTGAATTATACCATTCGTTCGGGCTGTTTGGGATACAACGGATGAAAAAAGACAGCCAATTCACACGTTAGCAGGCTAATAGACGGTGTTAACCGCGTTCGCAAGCTATTGGTGTGTGTACAGCTCGACGGCAACCCATCCGCCACTATTGTCAGTTTCAATTAATGAATCGGGATGAACTGTTGGTCGTTGTGATCGCCGTCGCGCTACTGGCGATTCCGGTTTCTGTGATCTCATACTCCGTTATTACAAACACGGCCGTCAGCGACCTCACCTATGAGACCGAGACTGGCTTTGCGGTCACGGTCACCGAAAGCAAGGCCGTCGAGTCGAAACCGGCCGTCGGCAACGACTCTTGGACGAGCGGCCCCCTCGAACTCAGCAGTGGCGGCCCGGCATCGGCCACCGTCAGCGACGATGCCTTCGACACCACACAGGTCGGTATCGAATCGGTCGACGCTACACGCAACCCCGTCACCGTCAATCGAAGCGACATGGCCCCGGTCACGCTGGATGGTCAGTTCGACCAGTTCACGACCTCCGGGGTTGATCTGACCGACGACCGCCCTGATTTCAGCTACCGGGCTCCCGAGCCGGTTACCGTCTCGGTCAACGGCGTCTCGTCCAACAACAGCGTTGCCGCCGTCGTTGACGACCGGGTTGTCGCCACCGACGCCGCCCCGAACCCGGGTGGGACAGCGACGTTTCAGGATCTTCCGAGCGGCCAACAGACGATTCGCGTGGCTGAGCTCCCCTCTGAGCTATCGATCCGGGATGTCACTGACGGCTCATTGATCGACGGCAGTGAGACCGCTGTGGCGCTCACACCTGTCGATTCCGGCGAGCCGATCACCCGGCAGACGACGCGTGATGGAACGATCAACATGACCGGCCTCCCGGCCAACACACGGTTTGCTGCTGAACTCACGTCGGATGGCGGCTACTACGACCGCCGCGTTCGGCTGCCTGCCCGGATCGACCAACAGCCGGCGTATCTGCTGCCAGCCGACGAGTCGGTGGCAGCCGTCACTCCACGGCTACAGCTGGCTGATCAAACTGGCCGATTCGGTGCGGAACGATCCGAACTCCGTCTTCAGCGGCCCGTGCCAACAGCCGCCGGCACCCAGTATCAGACCGTCGCCGGCGATATCCTCGGCGACGATGGGTTTCAGACCGCACTCAAGCGCAACCAGCAGTATCGCGTGGTGATCGTCGATCCGACCGCCCAGCAAACCCATGTCACCACTGTCACGCCTCGCCGGAGCGAACCGACCGCGCTGCCGATCGATCCGGTCGAATACACCACGACCGAATCGATCGCCGGCATCAACATCTCGACGGCGTACCGTCGCCCCGAGGGCGGCGACCAACTCGCGGTCAACCTCTCGAATGTGCGTGCCGCTGAGCTGACGCTCTCGGAAGCGGGCAATGCGTCGAATACAGTCTTAAATGGCTCCTACGGGCAAAACGTGACCGCGGATGTACCGGTGCCAGACGACACCACCAGCTCGAACTGGAACGCCGACTACGAGGCGACGAACACGAACGATGCGACGATCAGCGGCCAGCAGGCCATCCAGAATCCAACACGTCAGGAACGCCGAGAGGAGGTGGTGCGTGCAGTGCTGTCGATCTTCGCAGTCGTTGTTCTCGGCAGCGGTGCTATGCGAGTCGCTCCCTCAGCCGGTGGTGCGGTGGTCATCATTACCGCCGGCCTGCTCTGGGTCGCCGGTTGGATGCCACCGGAGGCCGGGCTTCCGTCGATCGGGGTCGGTGTAGTCGTCGGGGTGTTGGGCGTTATCTCTGGTTCTCGGCGATCGCTGTAGCCGACTGCCGTTCAGTAACTACCGCGTGTAGTATCAACGCTCATCCCGATACATTGTAACATAGGAGTTTCTCGAACCAATCTTCGGGTGAATTGAGCTTCAGTGCAAGGAAGTTGAGATATTTCTGCAGATGATGCTTCGAGACGCCTCTGAAATTCGCCAGCCACTGGCGAAGGAAGCTATGCCGGTTCTCACAGGTGTTCGTGTGAGCGTCACCGATGACGTAGGTATCGGAGTGGGTGACGGCCAGATGGCCGTTCACCCCCTCCTTTTCCTCGATATCTTCGTAGATCGTATAGCCATCCGTACAGAGAATCACACTGCCATCGCCGTAGGCTGCGATTTCTTCGTCGGCCTCCTGTAGATCCTTGCAGACGATGAATCGAACTCGTCCGTCAGACCGACGGACGA
>NZ_QMDW01000018.1 GCF_003605635.1 Halonotius pteroides | reverse complement strand
TACCGATTTAGCCTCCACTATCGGAGACAGTGAACTTCTCAATGTGATCGACTGAGTATCTCTACAGTTTCGACGATGGCTTTGACGGTGTTTCGGGTATCACTCGTCTCACGACAGCTGATAATTCATATGAATAACGACCGCTGTTGTTTAATATCAATAAATCACTTCATACATAATTCAAAATTACAAGTGTTCATTGAGTCCAGCATCATCTAATAACTTGTTTTCATCTTGGGTTGCAATCCAAGTCAAGAAGCCTTTATCAACAGAACTCAGCCTTCGATTATTGCTATCGTAATCTAGAATAAATGGTTTTATTCCGATATTTGCCTGTAGAGATGAAACTGAAGTAATTGACTGGGTTAGATTTCCTGGGTTGAGATCTGTACCTTCTGGATGCTCACTTTCTATCATTTCTCGAATATCAGAGTAATGTACACCTCGTTCTAATTCCTCTGGAGTCGATTTAATGACGGGATATAACAACCACATATACATATCATACTGTGTTTCTTGAAACCCTCCGGCAAAATCTCTAAGAAAACGTTCATATCTAGCACTATTTTTGTCAACTACTTCTGTTATGATTTCAATAACATCTGTATCATCCGCCACTACCTTCTTATCTTTTTGTGTTGTTTCAATCTCCTCTTTTTCGAGAGCTTTTTGACAAGTTTTTTGCACAATAGAAACACTTTCATGGCAATTTTCAGCAAGTTTTCGTCTGAAATCTGTATCAAATTCTATATTGAGGTGTTCTTCACCTCTTTCAACGACTTCAATTAAATTTTTATCTTCCCATTTATCAGCATTTACTGAATTCACTCTGTCTCGTAGATCACCATTCAAAGAAATCAGTCGATTTTCTTCAAGCCAAACACCAACAATAATAAAAACTAGATCTGAATTTTCGTGAATGGCTTTCAATGCTACAGAAAAGTCTTCTTGAGTTTCTTCACTCATGTAGTGAAAATCTTCCAAAATAATGTACTTGTCGAAGTTTATGTTGTCTAATGCACGGATGACGTCATTAACATCACTAGGATCAAGTTCCAATTTTTCTCTGACTTTTTGTTCACTTTTTTCAACTCCTGCTTCACCACCTCCACCGAGAAAACCGCTTTTCAACTTGGCTATTATTTTGAACCTCCCAGTTATTGTCTTTGTTTCAGACCTTTCAATTTTATAACCTGCTTTTTTCAAAATAGCACCCATTAACTGTTCTAGATCCCATTTATTACTACAATGGACTTCTATTCGATCCTCTTCGGGAATACAATGCTTCCTCAGACATGTTTTTCCTTGTTTTGAACTCCCATATATTACTGTGTGTTTATCCCTATCTAGCATGTCAAGAAGTCTGTCATCCACGATTTTACGCTCGACATAATTTAGTGGTAAATCTCTAACAGTCCCAAAAACATCGTTTCGATGATATTGGTCTACCGACATAGTATATTTCTCTTGTGATATTGTTTATATTTTTTCCCGAGATAATGTGGTAATTATAATACTTCTCCGTCAGGTCTCTTTTGCCCCTCGGAATCGTGTACGACGACGCCATCGACATCCTTTGGCTCGTAGTTCTCCCGCACGCTGATGGCTTCCTCTATCTCGCTGACCGCACGCTCCTTGAGCGCGGCGGCCAACTCTTCGGCCTCCTCGCGCGAGATGTCGCGGCCAAGGCCCTCGCACTCGTGGGCCCGAACCATGCCCTCGCCGTCAACGGCTTCGCCCATCGGCTGACTCGTCCCGCCGAGGGCGACGCTGAACGGATACGTTTGACAGATCAGCGGGCGGTCGTCGTGCACCGAACAGCTGCCGGTGCCGTCGTCGCGCTCCTCGTAGAAGGTGCAGTCGCCGCAGGCGTCGGTCTGGAGTGCCCACTCGAAGGTCTCGCCGGACTGATCGCCAGCGTCGCCGTTGAGCCCGTACGGCATCGGCCGCGCCATATCGCGCCAGTCGTAGTCCGTGGCAGCCTCTATATCACGAATCTCGTCGGGAAACACGGTCGCTGTATGCGGTTCGCGGTCGGTGGCGTCGGCATCGTCGGCTGCGTTCTCCTCCCCATCGCCATCGCTGTCGGGGTCATACCCCTTGCAGCAGGCTCCACACCGCGTACACTCGAAGCCGATTGACTCGATGGCGTCGGCAAGGTCATCGATAGCGAGGTCGCGTGCCCGGTCGAGTTCGCTTTCGAGGCTCTCCATCAGTCTGAGGGTTGACTCGCCGCTGAATCGGTCGTGACGAACGCCGAGAGGTCGATCTCGCCGCCGACGGCGTCGGGCGTCTCGTAGGGACGATTGACGACGAGATCGCCGGCGCGCTGTTTCCCGATGCCCGGGATCGCCTCAAGTTCGGTCATGCTCGCGCTGTTGATATCCAGCGGGTACGGCACCGCCGTCACCGACCGGTAGCCGTGATCGACGATGACGGCATCGACGGTCTGGCCGAGCGGTCGCTCCTCGGGGAAGCCGACGAGAAGCGGGTAGGTGCCGAGCTGGCGGCCGAACGTGCGGCCGTCCTCGTGGTATTCGAGATGGACGTCCGGGAGGACGGTGCCGGCGGGGGCAACGCGCTCTAACATCGGCTGGTCGATGGTCTCTCGCACCTCCTGTTTGTATGATTTGAACAGCTCCGTGTGCTCCTCGGCGATGGCCGCGCCGGTGTCGGACATATCGGTGCCCTCGAAGGCCATCACCTGCCGGATGTTGATCCGGCGGAGCATCAGCCCCGCATCGTAAACGCGCTGAAGGAACGCCCGGTTGTGGTCGTACGTCGCGCGGCGTTCCTCCTGCAGGCCGTGCAGCAGATTGATGCCGGGCAGCAGTTTCGGCAGGCGGTTCGCCGCATCGTCGCCGTGGGTCGGTGCGTCGGCGGGGTTTTCGCCGGGTCGCCAGCCGGCCTCCTCGTTGACGATCTTGACCGCCTGAAAACACTCCTCGGCGGTGACGTTGAGGTTGTTGGCCTCTTGGACGACGGGATCGGCGGATTCCAGCCCGAAGGCGGCGGTGTCGCCGGGGGTGTTGTGCTCGGCGATGATGCGAATCCCCTCGCGGCTCTTTTCGGGCCAGTTGACGATCGTGATCGGGTTCATGTTGTCGAGGTGCAGCGTTTCAAGATCGGGCGCAACCTCTCGAATCCCGGTGTAGAGCCGCCGAAGCGCGTCGGGGTTGGGGGCCTCGCCATCGCCGCCGAAGGCGAGGATATCGGCCTGCCGACCGAGTCGGAAGTGTTTGACACCGTAGTTCGAGAGCGTGTCGACCTCGTCGACGACCTCGTCGGCGGTGCGGAAGGCAGGGTTTCCGTACAGCGGTTCCGTACAGAACGAACACCGATAGGCACAGCCCCGAGAGGTTTCCATCTCGCAGATCAGGTAGTCGGGATGGTTCGGATGTTGCTTGACGATGAACGCACCGCCGGGGGCCCAGCGGCTGAGCTCGTCGTTGTCGCGCATCCGGTTGTTGAACCCCTCTAGCCCGCTGTCGACGAGATCGTAGGCGGCCGCCTCAACGTCGCCTTTCGCAACGAAGTCAAAGTCGAGATCCTTGCGTTCGGTCTCGGTCGCCCCGGCGTTCTCGTCGCCGACACCAAACTTGACGGGACCGCCCATCAACGAGGTGCCCTCAGCGACCCACGCGAGTTCTGTGACCTCGTCGGGCTCGGCGGGTGTCCCGCCGACGTAGCTGCCGGGGACAGTCATCCCGCCGACGTAGATCATCAGGTCGGCGTCGGCGACGGCGTTCCAGTTCTGTTTGTCCGCGCGGAGTTCATCGATCGTGTGGTAGGTGATCTGCGATTGTGGGACGCCGGCATCAACGAGCGCGCCGGCGGTAAAGCGCGGATACGTCGAGATATAGGGCGGCACGCCGAAGTGGGCCGGCTCGTCGACGTAGCCGTCGACGATGGTGACCGCAAGGTTCGAGGGCCGAGTCATACCGTGTTGTTTGGCATCAAACGGCTAAAGCCGTGTGATCCGGCCTACGGACGTGTGCCGCTTTCAACAGCGTGTCACGTCATTTAACTTCATGGCAATCCTCCCTACCGGTATGCCCGAAACTGTCGAAGTCGAATGCGGCAACGGGGACTGCGAACTCGATATGTTCGAAGTTCACTACACCTACGACGTGCCTGACGACCACGGCGTCGATGATCTCAGCTGTCCGTGCTGCGCCGACAACGCAAGCCTCTCGGAGATCACGTTATGACAAAGCTCGAAACCTACGGCCGGGAGGCCCTCAACACGGTGCTTGAACGGGTCGGCCGCGGTGTCAGCCAACTGCAGTCACGCAAGCCGCTCTCATATGATCTTCTCGAGACTGACACCGAATATCTCGTCGTCTTCGACGCGCCAGGCGCGACCGCCGAGGATGTTCAGGTGCAGTTCGTCGACGGCGAACTGGAGGTGCGGATCGACCGCTTCCGGGCGTTCCACAAGGGCTTCGAGATGCGGTTCCCCGGCCGCGGGCTGACGCTTTCGGGGACGGCGACGCTGCCCGACGTCGCTAGTGTCACCGGCAGCGAGACAACCCCAGATGCAACGCTGACCCAGGATGGAACCCTCCATGTGACGATCCCGAAAGCTGACGCCGCCCATACCGTTGCCGTCGAAGACGACGAGCAGGCCGGCGATACAGATCACGACGGTACCTCCGGCAACCACACAGACGACGCCTAAGGACGCTCTACGCTGGCAGGGATTGTCGTTATATCGGTTGTTTCTCTCGTTGCACAGGCGCGGCCTACCGCGATAGACGGCACGGTTGAGCCGTCGTGGGGAGTGTTGTCTCAAATAAATCATTTCGATACAGAGTGCTACATACACATACAAAATATCCAGTAGTCGCCGGTTTTCAGCCACGTACAAACGCTAAATTCGCCAATACGCTTTTACATCTCAACAATCAATACACAGTTGAATTGAACTGCCACCACAAGCGATCCGTCTCACACTAGCTATGAAAGACCTCACAGCGTTCCAGCGAGACCTCTTGTACGTCATTGCGAGTCGTGACGATCCATACGGACTTGGGATCAAAGAAGGGATTGAATCGTACTACGACGACGATGTCAACACCGGACGTGTCTACCAGAATCTTGGGAAGTTAGTCGACAGTGGCTACGTCGAAAAGGCCGCCATCGACAAGCGAACCAACTCCTATACGCTTACCTCAACGGCTACGACCGCGATCCATGACCGGCAGATGTGGGAAACCAAGCAGGTGCAACGGATCGATGCCGGCGACCCACCGCCGTCGCCGGAGGCTGAAACCCACTCGTAACTACACCGGGAGGTCGGCGTCGGCATCAACGACGCGGTCGGCTTCCGGCGGGATCTCCCAGTCGGTCGTGAGTTCCAATAGCTGTGCTAACATGCGGCCGGTCGCCCCCCAAACGGTGTACCCCGCCACGTGGAAGAAGTGAATCCGGATCGGCCCGTAGTGGGGGTGATCACGGTGTTCTGACTCGTAGTTTGCGTGATCGATGAGCGCGGCGACCGGTAGGCGAACGATCTCGGCGACCTCATACTCATCAGGGGTGTACTCACGGTTTGGAATCCAACCGACGAAAGGGCGGACGATGTATCGGGTGACCGTTTCGATGTCATCGATTCGGCCGACGACCTCGACCTCGTTTGGCTGAAGGCCGATCTCCTCGTCGGCTTCCCGGAGGGCGGTGGCTTGGAGATCCGCGTCGCCCGGCTCGCGACCCCCGCCCGGAAAGCTCATCTGGCCGGGGTGGTCGCCGAGCTGCTCGGAGCGTTTCGTAAAGAGGATCGCCGGTTCGCCGTCCTGCTCGATGATCGGCGCGACCACCGCGGCCTCCGTTGTGGGGTCGGCGATCGGCGACGGCGTATACCGAGCTACCCCCGTCAGATCCATATGCATTTTTGCACAGCAGTCCTCTTAGTCCTGCGGGAGGGCCGCCGACAGCGACGCTCTGATCGCGTCGGTCTCGACACTGGCCCACGCTTCGAGGTCGTAGCTCACGTCCAGCAGTACCGCGGCGCGGTCGGCGTCATCGGCGGCAACAGCCTCATCGGCTTCGGCTTTGAGCCGCGTTTGTATTTGTTCGGCCAGTCGGTCGCGGTCGACAGCCCGTTTTTCGTAGTCGAGAATATGGGGTAGATCCTCGGCGTTCGGTGGCAACGTCGGAAACGCCGCCGGCCCGACCGTCAGCAACGACTCGTTGTCTGCGTCGCTTGCGGCGGGCTGATACTCGACGAGCACATACTCGCCGGTCGCGGTTTCGATAGCGTCGGTGACGGCCGCGTCGTCAACAGCTGCCCCCCGTTTGAATGCCAACTCGGTGAGGGCCTGAGCGAGCTCCTCGCGCGTTAGCGCGCCAAAGAGGTCGACGACGCCGGCGAGTTCGTCACCTGTCGCGGTCATACCATGCTTGTGTCGCTGCTGACAGTTGAGTCTACCTCACTCGGTGGTCGATCCCTCGGTTGCCGCCGCCAAATCGGCTGCGGCCGCATCGGCGATCGCCTCGGGGCTGATCGGTGCGTTGTTCCACGCTGGCAGGCGGCTATCAGCCCCCGGTTCACGCAGGGCATCGGCGTAGCTATCGATCTGTTCGCGCTCATCGTTGCGCTCGTAGGCCAGATCGTTGTAGGCGGCGTCGACGGCGTACTGTCGGCGCAGCGATTCGGCAGCCGTCCGATAGCGGTCGGGGAGCGTTCCGTAGTCGATGTCGACCCCGTGCTCGTCGACAACCCGGAACAGTGCCTCGCCGACGGCCGCGCTCATCTCAGAGAGGCCGGTCGGGCCGCCGACCGCGCGGTGGTCGTGCTCGTAGGCCCCAAGATCGACCTGCGCGCTGCCGTCGACGCCAGCGTGAGCGAACGCCTCCCCGAGTGTGCCGACCTCAAGGCCCCATGATCGCTGAACCCGCATCGTAGCGATGAGGTCGCCTGTGGCGGCAAACTCGCCGGCCAACGCGTACCGGAACGCATCGAGATACCGCAGGATCTCGGCACCAGGGGTCTCGTCGGCTAACGCTCGGACAAGTGGCGTGTAAAATAGCCGGAACAGCCGGCCGTAGAGCTGTCCGTTCTCGACGCGGGCGTAGTAGCCTTTCGAGAACTGATGGCCGTGTTCCAGCGGGAACAACAGCCGCGGGACGTATGAGCGGTTATACGTCTTCGTGTCGGCATCATGACAGACGACGTAGTCGGCATCGAGCACCTGTCCAAGCGCGAGCCACACGTCCCGGCCTTTGCCCGCCGAGCCGTTGAGCCCGTTGTCGGCAAGCAGGTCGGCAAGCGTTGGGCCGTTACACCACAACACTTCCAGTGGGAGGTCGAAGCCGGCGAGCCAGTCCCGAAACGGGCCGACCTTCTCGGCGGGGGCACGCAACGGGACGACGACGCGTTTGGGAGCGACGGCCTCCAGTTCGGACAGGACACCCTCGGCGGCGAGGCCGGCGTACTCCCGTTCGGTCATCGGGACGACAACCGCGGCGCGATCGGTCGGCGCGGCCGGTGTCGTCTCCCGGAGGTGGTGGAGCGTTGTAATCCGTTCTTGGACGTACTCCATTGGCAACGTGTTGTGGCCGTGCAGATATAGACCCCGCGGTCGGTGTTGTGTCGACAGCACGCTCTCACCGCGGCCTCAGCCTACCACCGAACCTCGAAGCCATCGATGCCCTCGGGTGTTTCCATCGTGACATCGACGCTGTCGACCTCGGCGGCACGGCTGCCGGTTTCACACCACTCACACATCGCCCCAACGCGTTCTTGATCGCCCTCGAAGACGGCTTCGACGCGGCCGTCATCGAGGTTTTTCACCCAGCCGTCGACGCCGCGCTCACGGGCGGCATCGCGGGTGCTGGCGCGGTAGTAGACGCCCTGGACGCGACCACTGACGAACACGTTGGCTCGGACACGGTCGGAGTCGGACATACCGTTCGTTTTTGCTGGGATGCTGATAAATACTCAGTTCGTGGTCGACCCGGCTGTCCGCGACGACACCTGCCGGTCAGGGATCGACCCGATCAAGCCACTGGATCGGCTCGGCCAACTCGGCGTCCGTCGGGAGGTGTTCCGGGCGTTCCCAGACAACGCTGGCGGCTTCCAGCCCGCGGGCGTCGGCAACGGTTTCGAAAAAGCGCGCGCCGCGTTCGTACTGATCGCGTTTGAGGCCCAGCCCGAGCAGCCGGCTCATCAGCTGTTTTAGCGGCCCGCCGGAGCCACGGCGAGCGTCGAGTTTGGCGCGCAGATCGGCGTACTCCTCGTCGAAGGCGCGATCCATCAGCAACTCGGCGTAGCCCTCGACGGCGGTCATCGCGGCGGTCAACTCCTCGAAGGTTGCCTGATCGAGATCGCCAGCCGAGATCGCGGTGACGCTGTCCTGCATCCGGGTTTCGAGATACTCCGGCAGCCACGGCGCGGCACCGAACTCCGCGGCGTGGGCGACCTCGTGGAACGCGATCCACCGACGGAAGCGTGGGTAGTCCACATCGAGTTCGTCGGCGACCCGACGGATGTTTGGGCGGACGAAGTACAGCGCGTGGCCGCCGTCGGCGAGCAATAGTGGGTCGTACTGCCCGAGGACATTCCGGCTCAGAAAGCCGAGTGTGACCGCCATCGTCCCGGTGTTGATCGTGCGTGAGACCCCCGGCAGCACCGTCGTCGACGGCTCCAAGGGGTCGACGACCCGCCGGAAGGTTTCGATGTTGGCGTCGATCCAGTGGTGGCGATGCTGGATCTCGATTGTTTCCGGAAGGTCGAAATCGACGCCACCGGCCGCACGCAACCGGTCGCGGGCGTCCCGCACGTCAGCCCGAAAGCCGGCCTGCTCCTCGGACGAGAGCGTGAGATCGCCGGCCGGCGTCGACGCCTTGGCCGCCTCGGCGACGCTTCCCCAGTCGATAACCTCGCCGCCGTCAGCGTCGGCGACCGCTTGGGCGCTGCGAAAGAGATTCATACTTCTGCTGGGGTGGCGGCGAGTAAAGTCCTTGTGCGTCCACCAACCGCCGCGTGGGGGCCCTAACCGTGACGTTGATACGCCTGCTGCCGCTGCAAAATAGCATGCAGGAGTCCCACCGGGAGTTTCTTGAATCGCTGCTGACGACGGCCAGCCCCTCGGGGTTCGAAACCGACGGCCAACGCGTCTGGGTTGATTACGTCGAGGAGTTTGCCGACGAGGTCACGACCGATGACTACGGCAACGCGGTCGCCGTCCACGAGGGGAGCGGCGAGGGCCCCGAGGTCGCCTTCAGCGGCCACGCCGACGAGATCGGCTTCATGGTTCGGGATATCGACGACAACGGGTTCATCCGGATGAGCCGGATCGGTGGCTCCGACCGGACGGTCTCGCAGGGCCAACATGTCACGATCCACACCGGCGAGGGTTCGGTACAGGGCGTTGTCGGCCAGACGGCGATCCATCTCCGGGACACTGGGGGGGAGGAGTACCCGGATATCGCCGAGCAGTTCATCGATATCGGCGCGACCGACGGCGACGAGGCCGCCGAACTGGTCGAGGTTGGCGATCCGATCACGTTCTCCAGTGAGCTGTATGAGCTCCAGGGCAGCCGACTCACGGCCCGTGGGATGGACAACCGGATCGGGACGTGGAGTGCGGCCGAAGGGCTGCGCCGGGCGGTCGAAGCCGATGTCGACCCAACGGTGTATGCGGTTAGCACGGTTCAGGAGGAACTCGGCATCAAGGGAGCCCAGATGGTCGGCTTCGATCTCGATCCTGACGCCGCCATTGCTGTCGACGTGACACATGCGACCGACAATCCCGATGTGCCGGGCGACAAGCAGGGCCCCGTCGAGTTGGGCGAGGGGCCGGTCGTCTCCCGTGGCAGCGCGAATCATCCGCGCGTCGTCGACCTCGCTCGCTCAGCCGCCGACGCCGACGATATTGAGATCCAGCTCCAAGCTACCGGCACCCGCACCGGTACCGACGCCGACGGCTTCTATACGAGCCGTGGCGGCATCCCGTCGCTCAACATCGGGCTGCCGAACCGGTATATGCACACCCCGGTCGAGGTGATCGACACCAAGGATCTGGATGCGGTCGCTGCGCTTCTCGGCGCGATCGCGACGCGGGCCGACGAGATTGACTCCTTTGCAGTCGATATCTAACCGTGGTCACTCGGCGACAATCTCGATCAACACGCCGCCGGTCGACGACGGGTGGAGAAACGCGACCTCGTGGCCCCACGCGCCAGGGCGTGGTTCGTCGTCGATGCGGTCGATGCCCTGCTCGGCGGCCCGGGTGAGGGCGGCCTCGATGTCGGCGGTGCTGAGCGCAAGATGGTGGATCCCGGGGCCGTGGCTGTCGAGATAGTGGGCGATCGGCCCGTCATCGTGTGGTTCTAAGAGCTCAAAATAGCCCGAACCGAGGTCGAGAAAGTTGACCGCCATCCCGTCGAAGCGCTCCTCGTGGACGATCGGCGCGTCAAACAGCGCGGCGTAACGGTCGGCGACGGCGGCAGCGTCGTTGGTGGCGATTCCGGCGTGATGAAAGTTCATGCCGAGCGTTGCGACGATAGCGGCATAAAATCGGGCGGTCGATGTGGTGCCAGCACGCCGTCGACCCGGCGCGTTACGCGCTGACGAGCGCGCGATCGAAGGCGATTCTGACGGTTGTCCCCCCGCTGTCTGGGGTTTCGATCGAGAGGTCAGCTCCGTAGCGGTCGGTGATCCACCGCACCAACCAGAGACCAAGCCCGCTGCCATGGTGGAGTGGCGTGATATCCTGATCGCCGGTGACAACCTCGCGTTCGGTCGCCGGAATCCCTGGCCCGTTGTCGTCGATGAGCAACTCGGCGGTGACATCGTCGACGACATGAGCGGTGACCGTCACCGCTGGTGTTGCGGCTGTATTGTGCCGAATCGCGTTGTCGATGAGGCTTTCAACGAGTATTCGGAGGCTGGCGTCGGCTGCAACAAGCAAGGCTGTCGGGCAGTCGGTCGTGATGGCGGCAGCCGGGAACTCCTTGTTGCAAGCTGTGACGACCCGATCGATGATGGCCGTGATATCGGTTGGTTCCAGCGTCGGCGACTCTCCGAGGACACGTTGGACGGTTTTGGCCTCCTCGCTGAGGCGGGCCAGCCCGTTTGCGGTCTCGCGGATCGTTCTTGCGGCCGTCTGTATCTCCTTGTTGTCGGCCAGCGTGGTGATCTCCTCGGCTTTGCCGACGATCACGTTCACGTCGTTGCGAAGATTATGTCTGAGGACGCGCTGAAGCACATCGAGATGGCGTTCCCGGCGGAGTTCCGCCGTCACGTCGGTGTAGACCGCAAAGGCGTGGCCCTGATCGATTGTGACGCTCCGATAGACGAACTGCCGGCGACCGTTGGCGGTCACCCGTTCGACGACCGCGGCATTTGACTCGCCGGCGGCCGTCTGCTCGTCGAACTGTTCGGCTTCCTCGCGGCGATCAGTTGGGACGATGAGGTCGTTGAGCGAGCTGCCGCCCAGTGACTCAGTTCCATCACCGAAGGTGTCGACAAACGTCGCGTTCGCCTGAACGATCATCGGGTCGCCGTCAACGAGTTCGAACTCGACGACAGCCTCGTTGAGTTCGTTGAACAGTCGTTCGAAGCGATTCGTGCTCTCGGTGCGTGGATAGGTGGTCACTGTGTCCCTCCTCTCATCGTCATCACCCCGGCAACGTATCGGCTGATCGAACTCAATGTATACTTTCAATCGATATGTAATAAAACACGACCAAGCGTTGTATAATCGCTACAAACGTCTTGCTTTTCGGAAAACGACCGTCCGTTACTGCACAGAGATTCGCATACAGCGGTCGTCGTCTATGTTTGTGGGGTTGGTGGCTCACACAGGGTGCCAACCGTGGCTGAAATCGATTGGTGCCATCAGACGCCGGGCTGGTACTCGCCGAACTCATCGCGAAACACATCGCAGATCTCCTCGACGGTTGCGTAGGCTTTCACCGCCTCGATCACCGGCGGCAACACGTTGTCGCCGCCAGCGGCCGCCGTAGCCACCGCATCGAGTGCCTCGTCGACGGCGTCGTCGTCGCGGTCGGCCTTGATCGCCGCCAGTTGGTCGATCTGTCGCTGTTCGTCTTCCTCGTCGACGGAGTCGAGATCCATTTCGGGATCGTCGTCGACCTCGAACTCGTTGACGCCGACGATGATCCGCTCGCCCGCCTCGATCTCCTGTTGGCGCTCGAAGGCGACATCCTGGATCTCCTGTTGGATGTATCCCGCATCCACCGCGCGCAACATCCCGCCGCGGTCGTCGATGTCGTCGATGATCTCGCGGGCCTCGGCTTCGACCGCATCGGTCAGCGACTCGACGTAGTAGCTGCCGGCCAGCGGGTCGATCGTGTCGGCGACGCCGGACTCGTGGGCGAGGATCTGTTGGGTTCGGAGCGCTGTCCGCACCGACTGCTCGGTCGGCAGTGAGAGTGCTTCGTCCTTGCCGTTGGTGTGCAAACTTTGTGTACCGCCGAGCACCGCCGCGAGTGCTTGGTAGCCGACACGAACGACATTGTTCTCGATCTGTTGGGCCGTCAGCGTCGAGCCGCCGGTCTGGGTGTGGAACTTCAGCTGTTTGGATTTTGGACTCTCCGCCCCGAATCGCTCGTCCATAATCCGTGCCCAGAGGCGGCGAGCGGCGCGGAATTTCGCTACTTCCTCGAAGATGTTATTGTGGGCGTTGAAAAAGAAGGAGAGCTGTGGGGCGAACTCGTCGACGTCCTGCCCGGCGTCGATGGCGGCCTCGACGTACTCGATCCCGTTGGCGAGCGTGAAAGCGATTTCTTGGGCCGCAGTCGACCCCGCCTCCCGAATGTGGTACCCCGAAATCGAGATCGTGTTGAAATTCGGGATTTCGTCAGCGGCGAACCCAAAGGTATCCGTGATCAGCCGCATCGAGGGCTCCGGTGGGTAGATGAAAAGATTGCGGGCGATATACTCCTTCATGATGTCGTTTTGAATCGTCCCGCGCAGTTCCGCGCGGTCGACGCCCTGCTTGTCGCCGACGGCGATATACATCGCCAACAGCACGACTGCGGGGGCGTTGATCGTCATGCTCGTCGAGACCTCGTCGAGTGGAATCCCCTCAAAAACGGTCTCGAAATCCGCGAGCGTGTCGATGGCGACGCCGGCTTTGCCGACCTCACCGGCAGCCATCGACGCGTCGGAATCGTAGCCCATCTGCGTCGGGAGGTCGAACGCCATCGAGAGGCCGGAGGAGCCCTGATCGATCAGATAGTTGAACCGCTCGTTGGTCTCGCTGGCGGTGCCCATCCCGGCGTACTGCCGCATCGTCCATAGCCGCCCGCGGTGCATCGTTGAGTAAACGCCTCGCGTGTAGGGCTCTTCGCCCGGAAAGCCGATATCGTCCTCGTAATCGAGATCAGCGATATCATCGGGTGTATAGAGCCGTTTGACGCGCTGGCCACCGGTGTCGGTGGTGAACGTCTCTTCGCGCTCGCCGAAGCGATCCAGCGTCGGGCCGGCCGTCTCGGCCTCCCAGTCGGCTTTCGCCTCACGGATCGCTTCGAGATCCTCATCGTCGAACATGGCTGTGGCCGACGGGCGGCACCGGCAAAAGCGTGACTCCGCCGGTGTCGTGTTCAGATACACCAGAGCAACTGAAACCATCTCGAAAGCCCACCCGACTGCGGCCGGTTGACCCACCGACGCGGAGGGACTGAAAGGGGCCGACGGCTTTCGAGGTAGTCTCGACCCAATCGACCGTATCTGAACGGTATCCTGCCCACGGTCGGTATGGCTTCGCCATGCTTTTGCTGCCGCCACAAGAAAGATGAGGCATGTTTGGAGGCGGCGGTATGAACCCGCGGAAGATGCAGCAGATGATGGAACAGATGGGGATCGACGTAACCGAGATCGACGCCGAGTCGGTCACGATCACGACGAGCGACGGCGAGCAGCTCGTCTTTGAGGCCCCAGAAATCACCCGAATGGACGCCCAGGGCACCCAGACCTACCAGATCGTCGGCGAACCCAACCGACAGGAGGCGTCCGGCGCGGCCGGTGCCGTCGAAGGCGGCGACACGGACGACAGCGACGCCGGCGACGCTGACGACGAGATCCCTGAATCCGATATCAAGCTTGTCGCCTCTCAGACCGGCGTCTCACCGGGCGAGGCCCGGGAGGCACTCGAAGCCGAGGACGGCGAACCCGCCGCAGCGATCAGCCGACTGGAGTGATCCTCCTCGTTCACGGCGACCGGGAGTACCTCCGGGAACCGGGCGATGAGCTTCACACCGACCTCGGCGTCGTCGACATCCCTATCGACGTCGACTCCGGTGACACGCTTGAGACGCATCTCGGCGAGGAATTCCGTGCCCGTGAACTCCGCGGGCCAGACCTGTTTAATCATCTTGAACGCACGGGCGCGCCGATGATGCCACGAGATATCGGTCTCGTGATCGGCCATACGGGCGCGGCCGCCGGCGACCGCGTGCTCGATGCTGGCACAGGAACGGGGATTCTCGCGGCGTATCTCGGCCGCCTCGGTGCCGACGTGACGACCTACGAGCGCGACGCCGACTTCGCCGAGGTTGCCCGCGACAACATGGCTGTCGCCGGCGTCGCCGACACCGTTGACGTGCGAACCGGTGACCTTACCGAAGAGACCGACGCGCTTGCCGGGGCCGAGCCGTTCGATCTGCTGACGCTCGATACTGAGGACGCCCCCGAGGTCGTTGCTAGCGCGGGTGAGTTGCTCGCTGCCGGCGGCTATCTCGCCGTTTACTCGCCGTTTGTTGAGAACTCCCGAGCAACGGTTGCGGCCGCGGAGGCGGCTGGGCTCTCCGATATCGAAACCATCGAGACGATCCAGCGGGAGCTTACCGTTGACGACCGCGGCACCCGTCCATCGACTGCGGGCGTCGGCCACACGGGCTATCTGACGTTCGCTCGGCGGTAATCGCCGGAAGCACTATTATGTTGCCAGTCATGCATTGAGGTACAATGGCATCAACTGATGCGCAGATCGAAGAGACGCAAACGTGGCCAGAACTGGCGATCGGACTCTACGAGCGACTGACAGGCCGTGGTGCCGAGATCGCGTATGAGTTCGAGGAGATGTACATCGATGTGCCTGACAAGGTCGGTGAGGACGCCAGCCACGCCCGCTGGCGGCTCGACGGAACGTTAACCATCCGAACGAGCGAGAACGACGAGTAACGAGTGTGACCGACGCCGAGTCCGGATCGGCCCCGCAGCAACTCGTCGTGGGGGCGGATCTGACCCTCCAATCCGACCGCACAGACGTGTCGATCACAACCGCCGACGGCACGCTCGTCGTCGATATCGACAGTCTCGGCGGGCTGTTCGCACTGTATGACCTCCAGCAGAGCGTCACCGCAACAGCCGGCTACTGGCTGCCCGAAACGGACGCGCTCCCTGATGAGACGCCGCTGGTGTTCAACTCGCCGGCCGTCATCCGGGTTCGTGGGCGTGCGGTCGCTCACTACGTTCCGGACGGCACCGACAGCCTGCTGGCTCGTGTGTCGTCGCTGTCGATGATACAGCTTTCTCCGCGAGGCGTGTTCGGTGCGGTTGCCGCCGAAGTGGGTTCCCGCCTTCGCGGCTGGCTCGGCGCGTAACCGACGCCGTCCCGCGGTATCCCGTTTTTGAAAAACTCGTCACCGCCAGCCGCCTGTGTTGTAGTATTGTGAAAATAGCCCAAAACAGTTTTACGTCGATAGGCTTTATGTAATCGTGATGAGTTCACAAACTGACGTCGCGCCAGCCGAACCGATCCACCTGACCGACGCCGACGAGTACGCCGATATCGTCTCGCGGTATGATGCCGTTCTCGTCGATTTCTATGCTGACTGGTGTGGCCCGTGTCAGATGATGGAGCCAACAATCGAGGCCCTCGCCGAGGACACCGCGGCGGCGGTACTCAAAGTTGATGTCGACCAGTTCCAAGGAGTAGCGAGCCAACACGACGTACAGGGCATTCCAACGCTGTTGGTCTATGCTGGCGGCGAACAGGCCGAGCGCATGGTCGGTGCCCAGACCGGCGACACGCTCGAAACCACTATCACCGGCTACACGGCCTAACCGCCGTGGGGGTGAGCTGTCTCGGCCGCGACGGTTTTCCGTCCCCTCTCCGGAGTAGTGAGCAATGACACCGCGAGAACTCCGTGCGGACGTGCCAGCCTTCCAGGAGTCGGCGTATCTCAACTTTGGGGCTCATGGGCCAAGCCCGGCATATGTTGTTGATGCGGTCAGCGACACCGTTGCCGACCACGAGTTCAACTCCGGGGCTGACGACCCCTACACGACCGCTTTTGCGAGCTACGACCGTGCTCGCGAACGCGTCGCCGCGTTCATCGGAGCCGAGCCAGAGGAAGTTGCTCTCACAGAGAGCACAACCGACGGGATCAATCGGATCGCCACAGCCGTCGACTTCGAACCCGGTGATGTGGTCGTCCGTACCGATCTTGAACATCCGGCCGGCACACTGCCGTGGCAACAGCTTGAAGCGCAAGGCGTTGAGGTACGCGTCGTCGAAACCACCGACGGCCGCCTCGACATCGACGCCTACACCGAGGCCGTCGCCGACGCACGGCTTGTCTGTTTCAGCGCGGTAACGTGGACACATGGCACACAACTACCCGTTTCCGAGCTGGTCGATATCGCCGCCGAGGCCGGCGCGTTTACCCTCGTTGATGCGGTGCAGGTGCCCGGTCAACTCCCGATGGACGTTCAGGAGTGGGGGGCCGATGCCGTGGCCGCAGCCGGGCATAAATGGCTGCTCGGGCCGTGGGGTGCGGGCTTTCTCTACGTTGACCGTGCAGTCGCCGACACGATGGAACCAAGCGCGGTCGGCTATCGGAGCGTCACCGACCCGACAGCCGCCGAGTTGACCTACGAACCCGGCGCGAAACGCTTCGAGATCGGCACCACCTCGCCGGGCCCCCACGCCGGCTTGATCGAGGCGATCGATGCCATCGAGTCGGTCGGGGTCACGACGATCGCCGACCGGATTGAGACGCTGACCGATCGACTGAAAGCCGGGGTTGACGACGAGGCCCTGCTGAGTCCACAGGCGTACGAATCGGGGCTGGTGTCGATCACCGTCGACAACCCCGAGGCGACCGTCGAGCGACTCGCCGAGGAGGGGATCGTTATCCGGTCGCTGCCCCACCCCGATGCGATTCGTGTGTCGGTACATGCGGTCTCGACGGCCGCCGAAATCGATGCAGTGATCACGGCGTTGGAGACAGCGTAACCACTACCGACACGCGCGTCTGGCTCAGCGAACGTCCCTACTCAGAACACCGAGCAGCCCCCGGTCGGCCTAACCCACGACACGCCCAACAGCAGCTACCGAACTGCGTCGGCGACCTTCTCGATCGGATGCGGCGGCTTCCCGTCGTACTGGTCGGCGTCACCGAGTTGCGAGCGACAGGAGGTACCCGGTGCGACGACTGTGTCGGCCGGCGAGTCGTCGACGGCGTCAAACAGCAGCCGGCCGATCGCCTGGCTCATCGAGTAGTGTTCGGCCTCGTAGCCGAAGGAGCCGGCCATCCCACAGCAGGTGGTATCCAGCACGTCGACCTCGTAGCCGGCCCGTCGAAGCACGCCGACCGCGTGGTGCTCCCGGCTGGCGGCAGTCTGGTGGCAGTGGCCGTGATACGACAGCGTCTCGTCGCCTGCCGTGTCGATGGCGTCATCCAACCGGAAGGTGTCGATATACTCTAAGACGCTGTAGGTGTTGTCGGCGACGGCTTCGACCGCATCACCGGACAACAGATCGAGATAATCCTCCTGATACATCACCGCGTCGCTGGGTTCGACGCTGATGAGTTCCCAGCCGTCGGCGACACGGTCGGCCAGCACCTCGACGTTGGCCTCGGCGGTTGCCGTCGACTGGTTGAGCAGGCCCTTCGAGTGGGCCGGTCGGCCGCTGTCGGTCACCTCCTCGGCGATGGCGACGTGGACACCGGCGGCTTCGAGCACCCGAACCGCGGCTTTGCCGACATCGGGCTGGGTGTAGTTGGTGTATGGGTCAGGGATCAACAGGGCCTTGCGGTCGGCGTCGGCCTTGCTGACGGCTGGCGTCCGGTCGCGGTTCCACCTCTGAAGCGTGTTGCGCGTAAACCTCGGCAACTCCCGTTCCCGGGCGATGCCGAGGGTTTTCTCGGCGAGGAGACCGCTGCCAGGAAGCGCCGTCGCTATGTTTGACAGCGGGGCCAACGTGCTCCCGAGGCTGTACAGCGTTTCGACGTTGGCGAAGAGCTTGTCGCGGAGTCCGATCCCCTCGCGTTGGTGGCGTTCGTGGGTGATCTCCGTTTTGAGCTTCGCCATGTCGACACCGCTGGGGCAATCGCGCTTACAGCCCTTACAACCGATACAGAGATCCAACACCTCGTCGCTGAACTCCTCGCTGAACACGTCGTCAGGGAGTTCGCCGCTCATCGCCCGGCGGAGCATATTTGCTCGCCCCCGCGTTGAGGTGATCTCCTCGTTTTCTGTCGCTCGGTAGGTTGGACACATGACGCCGCCTGTGGTATCCTGGTGACCCTCACAGCCGGCACAGCCGTGACAGAGTTCGGCCATCCCCTGAAAGCCGTTATCGTTGTCCCAGTTGAGCGTTGGCTCAAAATCGGCGTCGAACGCGTAGTCGGCGTCGTATCGCAGATTCTCGGTCGGGTCGGCGTCACCGCTGACGTTGCCGGGGTTGAGCAGGTCATCGGGATCGAAGGCGGCCTTGAGTCGCTGGAACAGCGACCAGATCTCGTCGCCGTAGAGCTTCTCGTTCCACGTCGTCCGCGCGCGCCCGTCGCCGTGTTCACCGGAGACCGACCCGCCGTACTCGACGACGAGATCGGTCACGTCGTCGCAGATCTCATGCATCGTCTCGATGCCATCGTCGGCTTTGAGATCGAGCAGCGGGCGGATATGTAGCACGCCTGGCCCGGCGTGGGCGTAGTAGGAGGCAAAGGTGTCGTACTCCTCAAAGAGCGTCTGGATGTCGCTGACGTATTCGGGGAGATTCTCGGCTGGGACAGCGGTGTCTTCGATGAACGGCCAGTGTTTTGCGTCGCTCGTCCGCGAGAGGAGGATCGGCAGGCCGGCCTTCCGCATCTTCCAGAACTTGGCCTGTCGGTCGTCGTCATAGGCCTCTAGGGCGTCGACGGCGTAGGGTTCGTCTGTCGTCGTCGATCCCGCGTTGTCGCTCGGCGCAACCGCCGCATCACTGCTCGGCAGCCGGTCAGCCAGGAGGTCGGCGATCTTCTGTTTGCCATCCGCCATCGAGTCGGCATAGAACTCAACGAGCAGCGTTGAATCGGTGCCCTCAGGCAGAAAATCGACGACATCGGCGAACTCCGGACGGTCGGCCGCGAGATCGAGAAACACGTCGTCCATCACCTCAACGGCCGCGGGATCGTGTTCGAGGATCGGGGCCACGTCCTCCATCGCGTCGATCACGTCGTCGTAGGTCAACATGACGACCGCCGTCTCGTTGGGGATCGGTTCCAGCGAGACGGTCGCCTCGGTGACGATGCCGAGGGTGCCCTCACTGCCGGCCAGCAGGCGACCAACGTTGACCGCGCCGTGTTCTTCGGCGTCTTCGATCAGTTTATCGAGGTTGTACCCCGAGACGTTGCGCATGAGATCCGGGAACCGAGATCTGATCGCATCGCGGTGATTGCGGAGGATATCGCTGACGACAGCGTAGACCTGCTCTTCGATGCGTGGGTCGTTGGTACCCGCGGCGGCCTCGGCGCGGTCGTGGAGTTCGTCGACCGACATCCACCCGAACGTTGTTACCGTCCCGTCGGCGAGGACAACCTCTACCGATTCGAGATAGCCGTCGGCCTTCTCGTATTTCAGGGAGTGTGCGCCCGTCGAGTTGTTGCCGATACAGCCGCCGAGGACGCTTTTGTCGCCCCACGCCGGATCGGGGGCGTATTTGAGGCCGTGCTCCGCAAGCTGGTCGTTGAGTCGGGCGAGTGTGATCCCGGGTTCGGCGGTCACCGTCTGGGCGTCAGGGTCGACCTCGATGATGTCGGTGAACCGCTTTTTGAAATCGAGGACGACCGCCTCGTTGACCGTCTGGCCCGCAAGGCTGGTGCCACCGCCGCGGGGGAGTACCGGAATCTCGTTGTCGGCGCAGTAGCGCATCACCGCCTGCACGTCCGCGGTCGACTCGGGGACGACAACGCCGATCGGGAGCTGGTGATACGCGCTGGCGTCGGTCGCAAACAGGTTGCGAGTATAGCTATCAAAGCGCACGTCGCCGTCGACAAGCGCTTCGAGATCGGCGACGAGGCCGGGGTCGTCGACCTCGTCGCTCCGATAGTCGTAGTTGCTTCGCGGATCATCCGCCGGATCCGGGCGTGGATCGTCGGGTGGGGTTGTTTTGCTCATGGTATCTGTTAGCTAGGGTTTGTGAGACGTGATCAATGAATCTATGGTTGGCAGGCGCTGTGAGGGTGTCGTCGCTATGGGCGTTGGAGGGTGATCTGTGCGATCGTCCCGTCGTCGACATCAGCAACAAAGATACCGCCGGAGTAGGTGGCGATCCGGTCTATCAGCCAGAGGCCAGCGCCGCTGGCGTGGCTCAGTGTGGATTCGTCAGCCTGGTCGAGAACCGCAAGCTCGTTTGTTGGAATCCCCGGGCCGTCGTCGGCGACGGTGATGTGTACCTCATCGTCGGCTGTGGCTGTCACCCGGATCTCCCCGCCATCCTGCGTCGCGTGTTCCAGTGCGTTTTCGATGAGGTGAGCGACCGCTGCCGGGAGCTTTGGGTGGCCAACAACGGTTGCTGTGGTGTCGATATCGACGACAAGATCCACGTCGGCTGGTGGCTCAGGGGCCGCCGCGATCCCGTCTTCGATAACAGTCTCGACAGGCAGCTCCCGGCGGTCATCACGGCGTTGAACGACCGTCCGCATCGTCCGGGCGGTTTCGGCGGTCGACTCAAGCCCTTCGGCGTGGGCCAACATCTGCTCAGTAAACGCCGTTTCACCACAGTCTTCGGCAAGCTGCTGAATTCGGGATTTGATCACGCTGAGCTCCGTCCGCAGATTGTGTCGGAGGACACGGTCGGTGACAGCCTCCAGCAGCTGGAGGTCTCGCCGGTTTTCGATCAGCTTGATCGCTGTCGTGAGGCTTGAGGCCAGCGTCTCGGCGATCTTTTGATCACCAACGGTGATATTCTGTGGGCGCATCGCCGCCGGGATCAGTACGCCGAACTCGCCGATCGGTGTGATCACCTCAGAGCGGATCACGCTCGCTTCGTTGTAGGCCTCCCGGTGTTCCTGTACATCCGATACCAACCGCGTTTCACCCGCCTCGTAGGCTTCCCAGGCCAGACTGTTTCCGGGTTCGAACGTCGGATGCGTCCCGATGAGCTCCGCGGCACGCCCGGTCGCGCCGATCGGTTTGAGTTGATCTGTGGCGGGGTCGGCCCGCCAGATCCCAGCGGTCGGAAAGTTGGTCGCTGTTGGGAGCTGGTCGACAACCGTCTCAACCATCTCATCGACGCTGTCGGCGGTGACAGCGTCTTGGGTGATCGATTGGATCGCCTCAAGACTCTGCACGCGCTCTGTCCGGGTCAGCGCGATACGGCCGAAGGCCGCAAGCAGTTGGCCCAGTTGCCGGGCTGTTTCGTCGAAGCTATCTGGTCGGTCGTCGCCGACGATGACAACGCCGTGATCGCCCAGCGGCAACGATAGAACGCTTTCGATCGTCTCGTCGTCACAGCGGAGTGTCGCGTCGGTTTCCGACAGCGCGTCGATCCGGCGTGGCGTCCCGTCGTACGTTGCCCACAGCACCGAACTGTCGGCTGCGTCGCTCTGGACAAATACCGGCGTTTCGGCGGTTGTTGCCGCCGGCTGTAGTGTGTCGGTGCCCCGATCGTAGCGGTGAATCTCTGCGACCGCCACGTCGAGCACCGACACCACCGTTGCTACCGTTCGGTCACAAGCTGTCGCCTGATCGTCGCTTGTCAGAATCGCCGCCGACTCCTCGGAGAGCGATGCTAACGTCCGCTGGCGGCGTCGTTCTTCGGTGATATCCACATACAGCAGAAAAATCTCCTGGCCGTTCGGGGTTCTCACCGGCACGCCGCGCAGGAGAAACTCGCCCGTTCCGGCTGTCGTCTGTCGGCGCACCGCCTCGGTTACAGGGTGACCGTCACGGAGGCGTGATTCGAGCTCGACCAACTGGTCTGGGTCGCTGTTGGGGGTCAGATCGGTGGGATCAATCCCGTCGACCGGGGCTGTCGGCTGTCCAAACGTCGCTGTGAACGCCGCGTTCGTGCGACCGATCTCACAGCCTGTTTCGCCGACACCGACGGTGACCATCGGCTCATCGATCGTCGTGAACAGTGCCTCAAACCGCCGGCGTGCGTCGCCTAGTGTCGTTTTGACCTGCTTGGTTCTGCAGGCTGTTGCCAACTGCTCATTGAGCGGTTTCAGCCCTGTCAGCATCGCGTCATCGAACGGTTCGCCACGCCGGCCGAGCAAGAGCATCCCAAAATCAGGCAAGTTGAACAGCCAGTAGTGGCTGTCGTCACCGACCGCCGCGGTGACCGGCAGCGACGTGTGGTGCTCCTCGTCGGTGACTGCCCGCCTTATCAGTTGATCTTCGGCAGCTTCATACAGCGGGTCGTCTGCCCCGACGGCCGCATCCGGGCCGACGAGCCGGTACTCGCCCGTGTCGCGTCGCTCGAAGACCGCGCCGACCGAACAGTCGAGTCGATCCAGATACGCGTCCAGCGCGGTCGCCGCCGTCGCTTCGAGTGTCTCCTCGGGGGTGATCGCCAGCGACAGCGCGTACAACGTTTCGATCCGTTGGTGACTATCCATCTGTGAGTTTACGTGATATCAGCGACGGAGTCGCCTTGGGTCGCGGTCAGTCAGTGAGACCACATCGTGTACGGGACTCAGTAGCAACTTCGCCTACCGCCAACTCCATTTGCGGCCACGGATCGCGCGCATGGCAATAAACCCGATCAGCACCATCGAGACGAACGTGATCGAACTCGAGACCGTGAGATAGCCGGACGCCACCAACACCCCAGCCATGATAATCCCCATCACCACGGTCGACACCAGTTCGAGATCAGTGACGCTGGACATACTCTGAGGGATACCGGCGACGCGAAAAATCGTTTCGGTCAGGTATCCCCGGACACCGACTCGGCAGCAAGATCGACCCATTCCCCCGTGTTGTCGGCGCGCTCGATGGCATCGAGAACGCGCTGGACGGCATAGCCGTCGGCAAACGATGGCTGAAACGCCGTCTCGTCGGCAACCGCCGAGAGGAAGGCCGCGTTTTCGTGGACGGCGGTGTGTTCCCACCCGAGAACGTGGCCCGGCGGCCACCAGGCGTCCAAGTAGGGGTCGGTCTCCTCGGTCACAAGCACCGTCTCATAGCCGCGGGCATCGCCGGTGAGCACCGCCAGTTCGTTGAGTCGTTCAAGCGAAAACCGCAGACTTCCCTTGGTGCCGTGGATTGTGATGGTATGGTCGTTTTTGTGGCCGGCGGCAACACGGGAGGCCTCGAAGGTGGCAGTCGCCCCGTTGGCGAAGACGGCTTCGGCGGTGTAGGCGTCGTCGACAGTGACCGGCTGATACTCGGTGACTGTCTCGCCGTCGTCGGCGTAGACCGGGCGTTCATCGACGAACGTCTGTCGCTGGCCGGTGATGCGGTCGATCCCGCCGGTGTGGTCGCCGATGAGAAACCGTGCGAGATCGATCGTGTGCGCTCCCAGATCCCCGAGTGCGCCGGAGCCTGCGGCGTCGCTGTCCAGCCGCCACGTCCAGGGGGCTTCGGGATCGACGAGCCAGTCCTGTAGATAGCGCCCCCGAAACTGCTGAATCTCGCCGAGTTCGCCGCGGTCGATCAGCTCCTTGGCGTGCTGGATCGCGGGGAGAAAGCGATAGTTGAAGCCACACCCTGCCGGAACTGTCGCCCTGTCTGCGGCCTCGGTCATCGCCTCGGCGTCGGCCAGCGTCGTCGCCAGCGGTTTCTCACAGAGTACGGCGGTGTCAGCGTTGAGCGCGGCAATCGATGGCTCGGCGTGGCGGTGATTCGGCCCGAGATTGTACAGCACGTCCACGTCGTCGATGACGGCTCGCCAGTCGGTCGCTGTGTGCTCGAAGCCGAGTCGATCGGCGGCCTCGCTGAGCGCGGCCTCGTCGCGGCCGATCAGCGTGTGCCGTTCTGTCGCTGGGGCCTCTGGGACGAACATCGGGAGCCGGGCGATAGCGTTGGCATGGGCACGACCCATGAACCCATAGCCGAGCATCCCGACCTGCAGGGGGTCAGCCATCGCTTCCACCGTGTGGTCGATCGTCGATCAGTCCCGCCGTGGGTTGTTGTGACATACTCGCCGCAACAGCGACCAGCCGAATAACGGTTCGCCCACGGCGCGATCCGCTGGTGCCCACCAGTCAGCCTCACTCAACCCCGACGGCGTGGCTCGCGTCCGCGGAGCGATAGATCGCATCGATCACCCGCTGGACGGCTACCCCCTGTTCGACCGTGTTTGTCGTCGGTGCTTTTCCCTGCCGGACGTGCTGAAGAAAGGAGCCAACCTCGGCGGCATGCGTGTTGCTGTCGCGGGTTTCGACGGTTGTTTCGGTGAGATGCTCTTGCCCGGCTGTGTCCGCCTCATAGAGGGTGAGCGAATCGGCTTTTCGGTCGTAGATCGCGCCGGCGTCGGTGCCGCGAAACACGAACTCGTCGGTTCGCGGTCGGTTGGTCGCCCACGCGACTTCCAGAGAGATCGTGCGGTCGTCGGCCGTGCGGATGAACGCGCTAGCGGCATCCTCAACATCGAAGGCATCGGGGCCCTCGTCGTCGCCCCACATGTGGAGATAGGTGTACTCCTCACGGGTGCCGAACGCCGCCCGTGTTGTCGCCGAGACCTCGGTGATCTCAGGGAAGTCAAGCACCGACAACGTAAGATCGATGGCGTGGACGCCGAGGTCGATCATCGCGCCGCCGCCGGCGACCGCCTTCGAGGTGAACCACGAGCCTCGACCGGGGATGCCGCGTCGCCGCACGTAGTTTGCCTCAACGTGGGTGATCTCGCCGAATCGCCCCGCTGCGCGGTAGCTGGTGAGCACGTCGATCGGGGCGGCAAACCGGTTGTTGAAGCCGACCATACAGAACCCCTCAGCGTCGGCAGCCGCCGCCGCGATCCGTTTCGCGCTGTCAAGCGTGTGGGCGAGCGGCTTTTCGATCAGTACGTCACAGCCAGCCGCCAATGCGGCGGTTGCATACTCCTCGTGGTATTTGTTTGGCGTCGTGACGAAGATGGCCTCGGCGGCATCAAGCAGTGGTTCTAACCGCTCGTGCGTTGGCACTGCCCATTCGGCGGTGAACTCACCGCGGGCGGTTTCGTCGATGTCGACGCCACCAACGAGGTCGGCGTCGTGGTCGGTCAGGATCTCGGCGTGGTGGGCGGCGATTCCCCCGAGACCGACGATGCCGACGCTGACTGGCTCCGGTGTCATTGACATGGTTCGGGCACCGCCAGCCGATAAACCTGTGGCCACGCCGGAGATTACCCTCCGATCGAGTCAGGATCGTCGAGCGCAGCCACCACGTCGACCGCGGATCGGTTCTCGGCGACATCATGGACACGGACGATATCGGCCCCGCGCTCGGCGGCTAAAGCGGTTGCCGCAACTGTCGCGTCACGCCGGTCGTCGGGCTCGCTGTCGATCTTGCTGAACATGGATTTTCTGGAGTGGCCGACGAGCACGGAGCAGCCGAGGGCGTCGAACTCGCCGAGGCGATCCAGCAGCTCAAAACTCTCCGCGCTGGTTTTCCCGAAGCCGATGCCGGGATCGACGATGATCCGCTCGCGGGGGATACCGGCTTTTTCGGCGAGTATCAGTCGCTCGTTGAGGACGGCGAGAACATCCGCAACGACATCGTCGTAATCGATCTCCTTGTCGGGGACGACCGGCGCGTCGATCGAGTGCATGAGGATCACCGGCACCTCGCGATCGGCGACCAACTCCCGCATCGCCGAATCGTCAAGCCCGGTTACGTCGTTGACGATATCAGCACCGGCATCGAGCGCGGCCTCCGCAACCGCGGCTTTCCGTGTGTCGACGGAGATGGCCACGTCCAGTTCGGCGACAGCCTCGATGACCGGCACGACGCGATCGATCTCCTCGTCGACGCTCACCGGTTCCGCGCCGGGGCGCGTACTCTCGCCGCCGATATCGATGATATCTGCTCCCGAATCGACGAGTGCTCTTGCTCCTTCGATGGCCGCATCTTGATCAAAGAAATCGCCGCCGTCGTAGAAGCTGTCGGGCGTGACGTTGAGAATGCCCATAACCGCGGTGCCATCGTCCCACGGTCTGGGCTCGGTCGATGTCGCGTCGGCGGCGGTCTCGGCAGCGAGGCCCAACCCCTCGCGAAGATCGGCTGCGACCGCCGGGAGGCCAACGCCGCAGTCAGCGAGCTCCGTTGTCAGCGCGCGGAACTCCGCGAGTGTCCCCGAGAGGACGAGTTCATGGCGTTCGCCCGGTGTCGTGACGCCCGAAGCGACGCAGTTGCCGCCGAGGGAGGCGAACTGCTCGCGGAGGATGGCCGCCTGTCTATCGTCAACACGGGTCGCGATCGTTCGGTGGACTGTCTCCTCGTGGCCGCTGTCGATGTCACCGGCTGTTGCGTGAATCCCCTTCAACACCTCAGTCGCTGTTTCGGTGTCATCGACGCGCTTTGGAATATCGAGCCGCGTCACCGCCGACCGCGCTTCGCCGACCGCAAACAGCGACCCCGTGACGAGCAGACAGTCGTTGGGGCCAACCCGCGTTTCAGCCTTGGTGATGGCATCGGCGACCGCCTCGCCTGCGGTCACCGACGCGATGCCTTCGGTTTCGAAACAGCGGGCGAGAACGGCCGGATCTTCGGCGCGGTCGAGATTTGGCCGGCAGGTGATCACCGATGTTGGCGTCGGCAACGCGGCGACCATCTCGGCGTGGGGCTTGTCGTGCATCGCGCCGAAGACCACGTGGAGGTCGTCGTACTCGAAGGTCGATAGCGTCTCGGCGACCTTTTCGATAGCGTCGGCATTGTGCGCGCCGTCGAAGACGGTCAGCGGCTCCGTTTCCAGCACCTCAAACCGCCCGGGCCAGTGGGCGTTGCGTAACCCCCGCCGGAGGGTGTCGGTGTCGAGGGTGACGGCTGTATCGTCGTCATCCTCGTCGAACGTCTCGATGACTTGGCCGGCCAGCGTCGTTGCGATCCCGGCGTTGAGGGCTTGGTGTTCGCCGAGTAATGCGAGCCGTGCCGAACAATCCAGCCCGTCGGCAAACGGTGCTGGGAATTTGGTGGTTCCGTCGCCGCTGCTCGCAGCCGCGTCGTCGCCCGGCATCGACACCGAGATCTGTGATTCGGTGGTCGTCACCCGGCTATCGTAGCCGACGGTCACGTCTGTCGATCCGTCGGTGCCAACTGTCAACACGTCGCCAGCGTCGGCTTGGAGTGTCGCAAGCGCGTCACCGGTCGTTCCGGTTACCAGCGGGGTTCCGTCCTCGGGGGCGACTGCCGCTTTTGTCGCCGCGATCTCTTCGATTGTCTCACCCAGGACGCTCGTATGTTCCAAGGAGATGGTCGTCACGCAGCTGGCGACGGGATCGATGACGCTGGTCGCATCAAACTCGCCGCCGAGGCCGACTTCGAGGACGGCGACGTCGACGTTCTGTCGATCGAAATACCAGATTCCGAGCAGGGTGACAACCTCAAAGAAGGTCAGCGGCTCGCCGTCGGCGGCGCGGTCGATCAGCCACGGTTTTACCTGCTCGACAAACTCGGTGATCGCTTGGTCGGTGATCGGCCGCCCGTTGACCTGAATCCGCTCGTTTAGCGCTTCGAGGTGTGGCGAGGTGTAGAGGCCAACCGAGTAGCCGGCCTCCCGTAGCACGGATTCGGTCAGCTTTGCGGTGCTGCCTTTCCCGTTAGAACCGGCGACCTGCACGAACCGGATGTCGCCCCCGGGGTCGTCGAGTTCCGACCGCAATGCGGCCGCGGATTCGATCCCCGGCCGCACCTGAAACCGGCGGAGGTCAAAGAGGAAATCCACCGCCTCGTGATACTCCATACAGGTTGATCTCGCCGCCGCCGCTTATGGGTAACGAAGGGGGGGTAGTCGAGATCGTCCTCTTAGGTGTCACGACGCAATATCCCATCGCTTCTCGATGTTGTCCCGAACCACCGGCCACCATAGACGGTGCCGTGATTGAGATGCAGGTGCAAGCGAGACTGTTGGGCCGATTACCGACTCAGTCTGTCCGGTCTGGACGCTGGCGGTGTCGACCATACAACGACCCGTCATCTATCACACAATCTCCGATCCCGGGCAGGATCGCTGTCATCAACCGCGAGGTCGAAGTCGCGGCGGTCTCATCGGCTGCTCGCGGTGGTGTGGATCTTCTCAGACACTGTCGTCACCGAACGAGAGCGTGAGCCCCTCGTTTTCGTAGCTGTTGATAAGTTCGGTGACAACCTCGTCGTAGGATTCGTTATCGATGCGGAGGGCGTCGAGTCGCTCGATGGTCTTGTCCTCAAGTTCGACTACCGGCATAGCAGTTGTTCTATGCTGTCAATCGGATTGAATGTAACGCCGACCGCCGCTTACTCCGCCGTTGTGGGGGCAACGCGAACCCACTCTTCGAGCCGGAAGCGGTCGTACTCGCTCGTCGATTCGAGTGTCCAGGCCTCGTCGTCCCACGCGGGATAGACTGCATCGCCCTCGTAGGTGCCGGCGACCCGACTCAACACCATCCGGTCGAGATGCGATTGAAACAGGTCGTAGATCACCGCCCCACCGATCACGTAGACCGTCTCCGCAGCCAACCTCTCAGCGACAGTGATCGCGTCGTCGACGCCGGCGGCGTGGTGTGCAGTCGGTACGTCAAATTTTTGCTCGCTTCGACTGAGGACTATCTGGGCGGTGCCCGGCAGGCCGTCCAACATCGACTCAAAGGTGACCCGCCCCAAGATGACGGGATCGTCGGCGATCCGCTCGCGGTACTGTTGTTTGTCGGCTGGGATCGACGGCCACGGAAGCCCGCCGTCGTCGCCGATTACACGGTTGTCTGCGAGTGCGGCGACTGACACCAGTTCCATAGCCAGCGTACGCGCGGTAATGCAAAAACGATTGGCGTATCGACTCAGCTCGGTTCGTTGATCGCAAGATTGGTCGCGGCGGCGGGCTCGTTGGTGGCCAGCGAGTAGAGCCGTTTCCGGGCGTCCTGAATGTGGAGTCGCTCCTCGATGAGGTCATCATCGGCCAGTGTTGTCAGCGCGTAGCGAACGGTACGGGAGGGGAGCAACGATTCGGTTGCGAGGTCACCCTGCGTCAACGGCCCCTCGTATTCGAGCGTTTTGTAGACTAGCTTCGCGCTTGGCGGGAGATCTTCGAGGGTTGATCGGGTGGCGTCATCCATAAAAAGTAGCCGATACGCCGGGAATTAAACACCACGCGGTTGTGCATCGCCCGCGGTCGACCGTGTATCGCCACTGCCGAGGGAGCTACTGCTGTCGAGTGGAAAATCAACAGAAACAACGATCGTTGATCGGAATCCGCGCGGCGTCGTCAACCGGTCGCTACGGCGCTTCGCCGGTTTCGAGCGTGAAGTCCGCGATCGGGTAGGCCACACAGGTCAGGGTGTAGCCCTCTTCGATCTCCTCGTCGGTGAACGTTTCCTGCTCGTAGTGGATCACGTGATCCTCAGCCGGGCCATCCTCAATGTGACCCGCACAGGAGACACACTGGCCCTGCCGGCAGGCATACGGCAGGTCGAACCCCTCGTCTTCGGCCGTGTCAAGGATCGTCTCGTTGCTGGCAACCTCGATCGTTTCGCCCTGTTTGGCGAGTTCGATCTCGTGGTACTCGACCTCGTCTTCGGGCATCTCCGCGGGGCTCTGTTCTTCCGGCTCGGCCTCTTCGAGTTCGCCGTCATCGCCTGTTTCAGCCCCGCCTTCGATGGCGACCGCGCCGCCACCGCCGCCGATCGACCGGTTCATCGGCTCAGGGAAGCTGGTTTCCGGCACCGCCGCTGCGCGCTTCTCTAAGATCTCCTGGGAGATATCGGGGTTGGCCTCCCACTCGGTTCCATTGGCAAAGTGCAGCACGACGAATATCCCTGTCAGGGCTGCAGCGATGCCGAACGCCACAAGATCAACCATACTGAGGCGTTAGGAATCGGGGGTTAATTACCTTACGAGGTTCCGCCTGCGTGTGTCGCGATCTGTGACGCTCACTCGTTGCGAGCGACATGATGTCGCCCAAAGCCGTATCGGAGCCGGTTGGCAAGCCGCCGGGAGAATCGCCCCTCGTTGCGGCTGTCGAACCGCTCGGCGAGGGCCTGATAGATGAGTGGCACCGGCACCTCCTGTTCGAGTGATTCCTGCACCGTCCAGGTGCCTGTCGAGCCGCCAGCGACGTGGTCGGCAACATCGCCGAGATCGCTGCCCTCCTCGACGAAGGCCTCCTCACAGAGCTCAAGCAGCCACGAGCGGATCACCGCGCCGTTGTTCCAGGTTCGGGCGATCGACTCCATATCGAGGTCGTATCGACCGTTGGCCAACAGCTCAAAGCCCTCGCCGTAGGCCTGCATCAGCGCGTACTCGACGCCGTTGTGCACCATCTTCACGTAGTGACCCGCGCCGGATGGGCCCATTCGATCGTGGCCATCCGGGCCGGTGGCGACCGCATCGAAGACAGGGGTGAGTGCCTCGTAGGCCCACTCGGGGCCGCCGATCATCAGCGAGAACCCCACCTCTGCGCCCGCGGGCCCACCGCTGGTGCCGCAGTCGAGGTAGGCCGCCGAACAGGCGTCGGCGCGGTCGACCGATCGCTGGAACTTGGAGTTGCCGCCGTCGACGACCACGTCGTCCTCGGTGAGGTGTGGATCAAGATCGTTGAGGGTTGCATCGACCGCCTTGCCGGCCGGCACCATCAGCCAGATCCGTTTGTCCGCGCCGAGTTGCCCGACAAAGTCGGCGATCGAGTCGGCGGGCGTCGCCCCCGCGTCGGCTGCCGTTGTGACCGCGTCGTCGTCGAGATCGAAGGCGACCACGTCGTGGCCGCCGTTGACGGTACGGTCAACAACGATCTGTCCCATCCGGCCAAGCCCGATCACGCCGAGTTGCATGCGCGGAGGAAGGCGGTGGGGGGTGGTAGTGGTTGTGATTGTACTCGCCCCAACACAGGGGAGTTTTCACCGTTGCCGACAGAATCAGTTCATGGACGATTCACTTATCGACAGCAGCGAGCTTTCGCTTGATCGGCGGTCGGTGCTCCCGGGCACGGGGTTCTTCTATCCGAACTCACTCGACGAGGATCGCAGTGAGAAACGCGCGAAAGACGCCATCGACGGCGCGGAGGCCGTCGTTGTCACCGACTCCGATGCCGACGGACTGGGCTGTGTCGCGCTCATCCGCGAGCGGTACGACGCCGCGCTCGATGTTGAGCCGTTTCTTGACGCGATCGAGAGCCGACTTGACGATGGCGACGACACCGATGAGATAGCCGTTGAGATGGATGACACGGGTGACTCCGCGGTCGGGCTGATCGCCGCCGGGCCCCACTCGCTGGCAGAATCCTTGGAGTATGTCGCTACGTATGCCGAGCCGGGCACCGATGTCTACGTCTGTGATATCGCGCCGGATAGCTACGATGCGGTTGCCGATCCGCTTGAGACGATCCGTGATCGTGACGACCGGGTCTCGTGGTACGACCACCACCAGTGGCCGAAGAACGTTGCCGACGCTGTCCGTGATATCGGTGTCGACCTCGTTGTCGGCGATTCCGACGCGGAGTGTAGCACGGATGTCACGTTGCGCTCGCTGGCGTATGACTTTGAGGCGCAGTTCGCCGAGCTGGCGGCGGTCACCCGTGATCACGACCTCTGGATCAAGGATGATCCACGGAGCATGGATCTGGCCGACTACGCCTTCTGGACGGACGCCGAGGAGTATGCCGCTGTCGTCGGTGCCTATGGGGCGTCGCTGCCACAGCCGGTCGAGGCGTACATCAGCCACCGCCGCGTCGAAAAGGAGCAACTGATCGAGAAAGCGGTCGACCGGGCGGCGTACAAATCGGTCGGCCCGTGGACGGTCGGCGTCACCTACGGCCGCTGCTCACAAAACGAGGTTGCCGACGAGCTCCAAGACGTGGGTGCGGACGCCGCGGTGATCGTCAAACCGTCCGGCAGCGCGAGCATCCGCGGCGGTGAGGCTTTTGAGTCCGCCCATCTGGTCGCCCGGCAGGTCAACGGCGGCGGCCACCCGAAGGCGGCCGGCTGTAAGCCCGAGATCTACGACGACATGATGGATTACGCCTACCACTGGACAACGAAGGGTGAAACGGCGAAACGCGTGATTCTACAGGCCTTCGAGCATGTCGCCGAGGATCTAAACACGGCTGACGCGGCCGATGAGGGTGAGGAAAACGACACCGACACAGCCGTCGACGAGTAGCGACGGTGCTTGATCACCGCGTTCTCCCCCCCTCGACCCCCGACACTTATGATTGTGTAAACAACACAGTGGGTCGTGGTTTACGAGACAGAAAACAGAACCATCGATGACGCCGTCGCTCGCGTTCTCGATGGCGGAATGATCGACCGCACAGATGCTATCGCGTTGTTGGCGCAACCGGTTGACGACCTTGCCGCGGCGGCTGACGCCGTGCGAGCGACACTCGGCGACGGCACCGTCGACGCCTGCAGCATCGTCAACGCGAAGGCTGGTAGCTGCGCCGAGGACTGTGGGTTTTGTGCTCAATCGGCGCATTTCGATACCGGCATTGAGACACACGGATTCCTCGACCCCGAGGAGATCTTAGCGGCCGCCAAACGCGCCGAAGCCGACGGCGCACAGCGGTTTGGCATCGTCGTCGCCGAGAAAGGCGTGAGCAAGCAAAAACGCCCCGAGGAGTGGGCCGACGTCCTCCGTGCGGTTCGACTCGTCCGCGATGAAACCGATATCGAAATCGACGCCAGCCTCGGCCTCCTCACGCGGGAAGAGGCCAACATTCTCGCTGACGAAGGACTCAATCATTACAATCACAACATCGAGACCTCCCCGCGGTACTTCGATGAGATCGTCTCGACACACACCTTCGAGGATCGCCTGAAAACACTCCGCCGGGCGAAGAACGCCGGGATGGATCTCTGTGCCGGCGTGATTCTCGGGATGGGCGAGACACCAGCGGATCGTGTCGACGCCGCGCTCGAACTGCGGACGGTCGGCGTCTCCTCGCTGCCGGTCAACATCTTGAACCCGGTCGAGGGGACGCCGCTCGGCGACCGTGAGTCGGCGGCGATCTCGAAGACCGACCTGATCAAAACCATCGCTGTCTACCGACTACTCCATCCGACCGCCCGCGTCCGGCTGACGGGTGGCCGCGAGGTCAATCTCGCCACGGATGAACAGCACTGGCCCTTCGAGGCTGGCGCGGACGGCCTGCTGACCGGCGACTATCTCACAACCGGCGGCCAAGACGCCGCAACCGATATCGAAGTGATCGAGCGCGCCGGCCTTACGCCAAACATGGCTGTCAATGAGTTTGACCCTGAGCGTGTCAAAACAACGGCTAACCACGACGGTGCGGACGCTGCCGTCGAATCGCGTGCCGACGACTAACTATTCGCCAGTAAACGCCGGGTCGTCATCGTTCTGGAATGCGGTGACACCTTCGCTGAAGTCCTCGGTATCGAGCAGTTGCCCGAAGGCGTGGGCCTCGATTTCGAGGCCGGCGTCGGTGTCGTCGCGGCCGGCGCCCATCGCGCGTTTCGTGTATTTCTGGGCGAGCGGCGGGCCAGCGGCGACCTGTTCGGCCACCTCCATTGCTCGCTCGCTGAACTCGTCGCCGTCGACAACGCGGGTCAGAAAGCCGTAATCGGCCATCTCCGCCGCGGTGTAGTGGTCGCCGGTGAAGATGATCTCCTTGGCGCGACTTTCGCCGATGAGGTTCGGGAGTCGCTGGGTGCCGCCCCAGCCTGGCAGCAGCCCGAGGCTGTGTTCGGGCTGGCCGAACGTCGAGTCGGCGGTTGCGAGTCGGAGATCCGCAGCCGTCGCCAACTCCATCCCGCCGCCAAGACAGACACCGTCGACCGCGGCGACGACGGGCGTGTCGCAGGCGTCGAGTCGGCCGAAGGTTTGTTGGCCGGTACGAGCGAGTTCGACACCGTCGGTGGTGGTCATCTCGTCGTCGGCCAACGCTGTAAGCTCGGCTCCCGCTGAGAATGCGCGGTCACCTGCACCGGAGAGAAGCAGACAGCCCACATCGTTGTCGGCCTCAAGGGTGTCGATGACGGTCGCGAACTCCTCAAGGAGCGCCGGCGTGATCGTGTTTAGCTCGGCTGGCCGGTCAAAGATCACGCGGGCGACAGCGTCGGTTCGCTCGATTCGAAGCGTTTCGAACGCGGTGGGAGTCGCGTCGCTATCGTCGCTGTCTGCGTCCATACGCGGCCTACCGACGGGCGACCATTCAAAATTCCGTCTCGCCGTCTATGTGCTGTGGACGCTCCGGTTTGATGCGATGCCGAGGGCATCGGCGTCGCTCACCTCGTGGCCGACAACATGACCGTTGAGCGTTGCGGCCGCTGGCGACTCTCTGATCGCCGTCTCGTCGTAGCCGGCATCCTCGAAGGCAGCCATAATCGACCGCTTGTTTCGGAGGCTGTACTTCTGATGGTAGTCCTCAGCCGGAACAAACCGAGATAGCTGTTCAACACGGGTTGCGATCCCATCGACTGTGTAGTCGTTGGCGTCGAGATAGTCGGTGAGTGCCTCGCGCTGCTCGGTAGTTGCGACGAAGATGATGTTTTGATACTGGGTTTTCCGTGTCTGCTGGGTCGGATCGTGACTCCGGAAAACGAGATCCAGTAGATCGAGGAAGGATCGTTCCGCGGGGTCGTACTCGACCTGGAACGCCTCAGTGTGATCGCCCAGATCGTGATACGTCGGATCGGTTATCGTGCCGCCAGCGTAGCCAACACGCGTACGGACGACGCCATCAAGCGCGCCGAACTGAGCGTCCGGCCCCCAGAAACAGCCGAGTGCGAACGTCGCTGTCTCGGTTGCTGCTTGGTCAGGGGCTGTGTTGTCGTAGGCTTTGATCGTGGATGCTGTGGGAGCCATCGCGGTTGCTACTCATCCTCGAAGTCGAGGGCGATCCCGTTGATACAGTAGCGTTTCCCGGTTGGTTTTGGGCCATCTTCAAAGACGTGACCCAGGTGGCCCTCACAACTGCTACAGACAACCTCGGTGCGTGTGCGGCCGAGACTGTGATCCGGTCGAGTCTCGACAGCGTCGTTGTCGGCTGGATCGTAAAAGCTCGGCCAACCGGTGCCGGACTCGAACTTTTCGTCGGTCGTGAACAGCTCTTGGCCGCAGCCAGCACAGCGGAAGACGCCATCGTCGCTGATATCTAACAGTGGTGAGGTGCCAGCAGGCTCGGTGCCTGCTTCACGAAGGATCTCGTATTCCTCATCTGAGAGCGTCTCTTGCCACTGCTCGTCGCTGTCAGGTTGCCGGTTGTCAGGCTGATTGCTCATGCTCACACTCGGGGCTACAGCGGTATAGTTCTCGTGGCGGTGTCCACCCGACCCGCACAGCCTCGCCGACTCGGAGCGGCTACAACGGCGAAACGCCGACTATGCCTCCGGCACGTCGGCGGGTGTGAGCTCCTCGGCGGCCGCCTGGATCGACCTATAGCGGCCGGTTGCCCACTCGATGGCGGCCGGTGTCCTGTTGATCACAACCCCGTGGACGCCACGGTCGGCATACACGATGAGGCCGATATGGTTCGGATTGTCGCCGATCCAGAGCCCAAATTCGACATCGACCGGCGCGCGATACACCGAAAACAGTGGTCGCTGCAGGCGATCTGCAACCGTCTCAGGATTGAGCGTCGACAGCCGTTCAAACACGGAGTCCGCAAGGGTCATCTCCAAGACGGTGTCGTTGTCGGCGGCGGTACGAAACACTCGATCGGTGTATCCTGACAGCGCGCGCGGTGCAACACCACGGATGCGATCGGCATCGGCGATCCGATCGAGAAACTCCGTGAGTACCGCATCGGGCACCGGCTCCTCGGCTGGAAAGCTGTCGGCACCCTCAACGGCGACGGTCGGCACCCCGTGATCGCCCGACAGCGGCGACAACACCTGTCCCGCGGTGGTGATCGATCGAATCGAGTCGACGGTATCGGAATACACTGCCGCGGTAGCCTCACCGGCGACGGTCGGCTGCCAGACGCCATCGTGGTAGGTCACCAGATCCGCCCCTTCGAGCTCTCTGACGACGGTATCCAGCGTTGATCGCGGCATCGATAGCGTCTCGACGAGCGTGCGTTTCTCCTGTGGCTCCTTGACGATCGCCTGCAGGCAGTCCCACCGTCGATTAACCGTGTACAGAAGCTCGTGTGGGCTCTGATCCGACATCTGTTCGTTGCTCGCATCCATCTTCGTGTAGGGGCATATACTTTCGGTAGGGGAACACGAATTTGGAGCACCTAGAGAGTATTCAAATGAGGGACTGTAGATGGCATAATATAGGTGGAAACCCTCCAACAGATTGTCCACCACTGACCGCCGGCCCTCTCTACCCGTTCACCTTGGGGTGGCCACCGCCCCCAAGTCCAGGTCTCCACCGACGGCTCTTGGCTGCTGCTCCGGGCGGATCGTATTACGGAACAACTAATACCATCATTGTCGGCCGCCACGATACTGCGGTTCGACGAGCGTCCAGTGAGTGTGTCTGGCCCCTACAGCTATAGGTCGCCACCACGAGTTGTTGTCCATGACCGAGACCGTCTGGGCTGTCCGCCATGGCCAACGACAGGACACGGTTGATCCGGACTGGGAGTTGACTGCTGCCCGTGTTCACGACCCGGGGCTGACCGAACTCGGTCGCTGGCAGGCGTGGCGATGTGGACGGTTTTTCGCCGACAACAGGATCGATTTCGAGACGATCTACTGTTCGCCGTTCCTCCGGGCGGTACAGACGACCGCTGAGATCTGCGGGGTGATCGGCGGGACGGGGTGGCTCGAACCGGGGCTCGGCGAACACCGCAACAGCGAGTGGTTCGACAGCGAGCCCGAGACGCTCTCATTTGCAACGCTGGCGGACTACTTTGATCCCATCCGCGACGACTACGACCCCCGTGTTGTCCCCGAGTTCCCCGAGTCCCACGACGAAGCCGAAGCGCGGGCCGGCGAAACCGCCCGCCAGATCGCCGATGCCCACGAGGGTCGGGTACTCATGGTCGGCCACGGGCTCACCATCGGCGGCGTCGTCCGCGGCCTCGTCGGCTCAACTGAGGGTGTCGACGCGCCACTCTGTGGACTCACGCGGATCGACCGTGTTGCTGACGGCTGGGAGCTTGGGTTTTCGGGCAAGACTGACCACCTTGAGTAACAGCAGCAGCTTGTGCTCGGCAACACCGATCTCAGTCGAGCAGGTCACGGAGATCGGTCGCATCTACTGCGTTCATCCTCTCGAGATACGCTTCCACGTCATGAACTGTTTCCAGCGATGTTGCCTCCTGTAGTTTTGCTTCAGCTGCTGGACTGTACGTGGCGAGATCAGTTTGATTATAGTCGTGATCGTCGTCGATATAGAACAGGTAGATGAGATGGTGCTCGGCGTCACCACGCGGTATTTCCTCGACAACTTTGGTGTAGAGTCTGATCTGGTCACCGACTGCGTAGATGTCAAGCAGTCCGATCCGCTCGTAGCGTAGCGAGCTTGGTTTTGCGTCGCTTTCGAGAATAGAACACAATCGCTTGATGATCTGTTCTTGTTCACTTTGCTCAAGCGAACGCAGATTCGACGCCGCTTCTCCCGCAAAAATGGCCCGAGTCTCCTCGTCGGTTAGTGGAATTTCGCTCACGGGAACCGCAGTTAGGACTCTAGAATCGATTCGAGATCAGCTTTGCTTGCAGTGTTTTCGTCGGCAATATCCTCAATACCACGGAGCACACCCGCCGGGATGACGGGGTCATCTTCTTCTGATCCCGTTTCAGTGTCGTCATCGGCAGGTTGCAGACTCATTGCTCAGTTTTAGCCCAGCCAGCAGTATAAAGCTTCGTTCACCAACAGATCGCCGGGTCGAGCTTCACCGGTGTAACTGATATGATCTGTGCTCCGAACAGTCGACGACGTAACTTCTATACCAGCGCGGGACACACCCACATACGATATGAGCCAGTCGTACAATCGCGGCACCATCGAGAGCTTCGGTCGGTGGCGGGAGTTCTCCGCCGGAATGTGGGCATGGATCTTCCACAAGTTTACCGGCTGGGTGCTCGTTGGCTATCTCTTCACCCACATTGCCGTCCTCAGCACCGCAATCGAGGGCGCGGAGATGTACACCAATACGATCGTCACCCTCGAAGGGTTACTACTGGTTCGGATTCTTGAGGTCGGTCTGCTGGCGGTTGCCGTTTTCCACATTCTCAACGGCCTTCGGCTGTTGTTGGTCGATCTCGGGGTCGGACTGGAATCGCAGGACAAGAGCTTCTATGCGTCGGTGATTCTGACCGGAGCGATCACCGTCGCCTCGGTGCCGACGTTCATCGCGGGGGCGTTCTAACGATGGCCGAACACTACTCCTCGTTCACTGAAGGCGGTCGCCTCTGGCTGTGGCAGCGTATCACCGCGGCGTTTCTTGTTGTCGTGTTGGCGTTCCATTTCTTCCTCCTCCATTTTGTCTACCACGCCGATGAGGTGACGTTCGCGTTGAGCCAGTCGCGGATGCAGACGTGGACGTACTACTCGCTGATGGTATTGTTCCTGATTACGGCAACGTTCCACGGTGTCAACGGCGTCTACAACGCCTTGCTCAACCAAGGGTTGACAGGGACGAAACGCCAAGTCGTCAAATGGACACTTGTCGTCGCCAGCGGGATCCTCCTCGTTCAGGGGATCCGCACCGCAAACGCCTGGGCAGGCATCGGGGTATTCTAACATGAGCACACACCCACCACAACAGCAATCCGAGGAACCGGCCGCCGAACAGTCCACAGACTCGGCTGCAACCGAGTCTGATCACCATCATGATCACGCCGCCGAACCACGGCGAGATGTCGGCGACCAGACCGACGAAACCGAACACGAACCCGACGCCAACGAGGACACCCGCGAAATCAAGGTGTTCCGCTATGATCCCGAGGTTGAGGCCAAACAGGAGCCGCGGTTCGACACCTTCCATGTTCCCTTCACGAAGGGGATGACCGTCCTCGACGCCGTGATCTACGCCCGGGATCAGTTTGATCCCTCACTCACCTTCCGACACTCCTGTCGGCAGGCCGTCTGTGGCTCGGATGCCTTTTTCGTCAACGGCCAGCAGCGGCTCGGCTGCAAAACCCAGCTCTCCGAGTTGGAGGAGCCGGTTCGGATCGAACCGCTTCCGCATCAGGATGTCGTCAAGGATCTCGTCGTCGATATGGAGCACTTCTACGAGGAGATGGAGGCCGTCGACCCCTACTTTGATCCCGACGAGACACCGGACGGCGAGCTTGAGGAACAGCGACAGTCACGCGCCAACCGCGAGAAGGTGAAGATGTCGACGCGGTGTATCTGGTGTGGGGCGTGTTTCTCCTCGTGTAACATCGCCGCCGGCGACAACGAGTATCTCGGCCCGGCCGCGCTCAACAAGGCCTATCGGTTTGCGATGGACGAACGCGAGGGCGACTCCAAAACGCAGGATCGCCTCGAAACCATCGAGCAGGAACACGGCGTCTGGCGGTGTCAGACCCAGTTCTCCTGTACCAATGTCTGCCCGAAGGATATCCCGCTCACCGAGCACATCCAGGAGCTGAAACGCGAGGCTGTCAAGAAGAATCTGAAATTCTGGTAGACGTTATCGCGCTGCGTGACCCTGTCTTCGGATATCGGCGGCCGTTTGTAGGCGAACGACAGCGGCACAGCCGGAATGTCCGGCCGAACCGCCGTCAGGTGGTACAATGAATCCTGTCGGTCGCCCGTTGTGAGGACAAGCGACCATTTATCTATCTGTTGGCTACGAATTAAAAACTGTCGCAGCTGTGGGTGTAACATGGTTTACAGTAGCACGCATCAGACAGTATTCCGTTGCTGAACGGCGAATCGACATGGCGCGCACAGCGTGTGTAGTTACTCTATCTCGGCTTGAAAGGCGGGACGGCGGTGGATGTGGGTCGACCCGCCAGAGGGAGTCGGTACAATGAACGGTCTCGGGCATGGCCGTGGTGGTGGCACACGACCAGTTACGTTGAGCATCGAAAGCTACTAAAATATTCTGCAACGTATTAGCCAAATAGTGTAATAGCATCTTACAATCGGCGTATCTATGTAGTATATGTCTTTTATTACAGATATTCTACGATGATCTTCGTAGTTTCTGTCGCCAGTTGTGGGCTCTCATGGCACACTCAGCAGGGAGGATCACCGCAGCGATGGCCCGTCGAACCCGAATGTTTTACTCCATGCCTCTCATTGCCACAGCTAAGATTGGGAGTACCGTTGCTCGGCCGCCGATAGGTGGGCCACGCTCGACAATGTGGCCACAGCTGAGTTGTACTCCCAAGACTGCTGGTAACGCATACGACCGTCAGAACCCAACACACCAACCATGTACGAACACGATGTCGTCGTCGTCGGCGCGGGCGGAGCCGGACTCCGGGCCGCCATCGCCGCCGACGAGGCCGGTGCGGATGTCGCTATCGTCTCGAAACTCCACCCGGTGCGAAGCCACACGGGCGCGGCCGAAGGCGGGATCAACGCCGCCCTCCGGGACGCCGACTCCTGGGAGGATCACGCCTACGACACGATGAAGGGGTCGGACTATCTCGGCGACGCCCCCGCGATCGAAACGCTCTGTCAGAATAGCCCCTACGAGGTCATCCAACTCGAACACTGGGGAATGGCCTTCTCCCGTGAGGACGATGGCCGCGTCTCCCAGCGACCCTTCGGCGGGCTCTCGTTTCCCCGCACCACCTACGCCGGCGCGGAAACCGGCCACCACCTGCTGCATACGATGTACGAACAGGTCGTCAAGCGAGGCATCGAGGTCTACGACGAGTGGCACGTCCTCGATCTGGCGGTCACCGACGAGGAACGGCCCGAGGATCGGCACTGCCACGGCGTCGTCGGCTATGATGTCGCCAGCGGCGAGGTCTCCGGGTTCAAGGCCCGCGATGGCGTCATCCTCGCGACCGGCGGTCCCGGCCAGGCCTTCGATCACACGACCAACGCTGTCTCCTGTACCGGTGACGGCCAAGCGATGGCCTACCGCGCTGGCGTCCCGTTGGAGGACATGGAGTTCATCCAGTTCCACCCAACCACGCTGCCGTCGACCGGCGTCCTCATCTCCGAGGGTGTTCGCGGCGAGGGTGGCATCCTCTACAACGCCGACGGCGAGCGGTTCATGTTCGAACACGGCTACGCCAACAACGACGGCGAACTCGCCTCCCGCGACGTGGTCTCCCGGGCCGAACTCACCGAGGTCAACGAGGGCCGCGGGATCGAAGACGAGTACGTCCATCTCGATATGCGCCATCTCGGCGAGGAACGGATCACCGACCGGCTGGAGAACATCCTCCATCTTGCGGAGGACTTCGAAGGCGCGGACGGACTTGATGAGCCGATGCCGGTCAAACCCGGCCAGCATTACGCGATGGGCGGGCTCGAAACCGACGAAAACGGCGAAACCTGTGTTGGCGGGCTGTACGCTGCCGGCGAGTGTGCCTGTGCCTCCGTCCATGGGGCAAACCGTCTCGGCGGCAACGCCCTTCCCGAGCTTATCGTCTTCGGCAAACGCGCCGGCTACCACGCCGCCGGCAAGGAGATGGAGCCCGCCGAGATCGAAACCGGCCAGCGCGGCGAGTTCGAGCGGGCGACCGTCGACAGCCCCGTTGAACTCGGCGACCCCGGCTCGTTCGGCGACGCCGTCGCCGACGGTGGGGCTGTCGCCGCGAGCGGCTCAGCCGACGCCGACTCCGTCCTCGACAGCACCGTCGAACAGGCCCGCCAGCGCATCGACACGCTGCTGCACAGCGACGGAATCCACCACTCGGAGGTGCGGGCCGATGTCCAAGAGACGATGACCGCGAAGGTCAACGTCTTCCGCGAGGAAAATGGGCTAAAGGAAGCGCTGCGAGAGATCCGTCAGGCACGGGAGGAGTACGAGAACGTGGCTGTCTCCGATCCCTCCCAGACGTTCAACACTGATCTGTTGCAGACGATCGAAACCCGGAATCTGTTGGATCTCGCCGAGGCGATCACCGTTGGCGCGCTCGCCCGCGATGAGTTCCGCGGGGCCCACTGGCGAGCCGAACACCAAGAGCGCAAGGACGACGAGTGGCTGAAACACACGCTGTTGTCGTGGAACGATGGCTCCCCGGAGCTATGGTTCCGACCGGTCGTCCTTGAGGGCGAGGAGAAGACCTACAAGCCGAAAACCCGGAGCTACTGAGCGCGGACTCTGCGACGGTCAAAGCCTGTCGCAACACATTTTGCCCGAGGCAAATACGTTGAGGTATGATTAACGAGACCGTCGAGGAGATCCAGGGGATGCACTCCCACAGCTCCTCGACAATCGCGATCAAGGCGACCGAAGCGCTGTCGGAACTGCTTGACCGCGAGTACGCCTCGGTCGACGAGTTTGAACTCGATCTCCAGCGCAACGCCGGCGCGCTTCGGCGGGCCAACCCCTCACATGCCTCCCTCCACAACGCGGTGCGGGCGGTCGAACGCTCGGTCGTTGATGTCACCGACACCGTCTCGGCGGCCAAGGAGCTCACCCGGGAGATGATCGACCGCGTTGTCGACGACATCGAGACGGGCAAGCGGCGGGCCGCCGAGAACGCCGCCGAAACGTTCGATGACGGCGAGACGTTCATGACCCACGACTTTTCTTCGACCGCCTTGGCCGCGGTCGAAACCGCCGCCCAGGAGGGCCACTATCTCGACGCCTACGTCATGGAGGCCCGGCCGCGCTACATCGGCCGCGGGACGGCGCGGATGCTGTCGGCGATCGACCGTGTCGAACCACATCTCATCGTCGACAACGCGATGGGCCACTTCCTCCAAGAGTGTGACCGCGTGGTTATCGGGATGGACTGTATCGTCGACGATACACTATACAACCGCGTCGGCACCTTCCCGCTGGCGGCGACCGCCAATCAGCTTGATGTCCCGGTCGTCGCTGTCGGCTCCGGCGCGAAGGTCATCGAGGAGGGCTTTGTTTTCGAAAACCAGCAGCGCGATCCCGCGGAGGTCATGTTGGAGCCGGTCGAAGGGATCACCATCAAGAACCCGGCCTACGACGCAACTCCGGTTGAGCTCATCGATACGCTGATCACCGATACCGGTGTCCACGACGTCTAACTCGGTGTGACCGCCGATCTGCAAGCACCGTTTCAATCGAGATATCCTTACGACCGCACCACTCACACACGGTATGGACGACACAGAGGAACCCGTAGAGGCCGCCGCCGAGAAGTCACGGGATCTCTATGAGATCGCCTCCTGGGAGGAACGCACCTCGATCGACGGGGCGGCGGTCGCCCTTTTCTGGCTGTTGACACGGACAGCGAAGTGGATCGTCGTCCTGCTGGCGCTTGGGATTCTCGCCGGAATCGGCGGTATAGCCGCGCTCAGCGATCCTGCTGTCGGAATGTTGACGTTGCTGTCAGTTGTGCCGGCCGCTGGGTTGACCCTCTATGTGTATCGCTCGGATGTGACCGACGCCGAGCCGTTGTCGCTGCTGGTAACGACGTTTTTGCTCTCGATTCTGTTTGCTACCTTCGCCGCCTTGTTTAATTCGTATGCTGAACGATATTTCCGGCCGCTTGGCGTGTTGGGGATGCCGCTGTTTTTCTTCCTGATCGTTGGCCCGGGCGAGGAGACCGTGAAGCTGCTTGCGGTGCGGCTGTATGCGTACACCGACCGCCGGTTCGATGCCGTCATCGACGGGGCGGTGTACGGCGCGGTCGCCGGCCTCGGCTTTGCGACGATCGAAAACGCGCTGTATATCCTCCGTCAGCTCTCTGAGAGCGGTGAGTTAGCTGAGCTGACGATCGGGTTGAGCGCGGTCGCTGCCGGCGGCGACATCACCGCGGTGCGCGCCTTAGCGGGGCCGGGACACGTTATCTACTCCTCGATCGCGGGGTACTATCTCGGATTAGCAAAATTCAATCCGGCAAACCGGGGGCCGATCGTCGTCAAGGGCCTCCTGCTTGCGGCGGCGATTCACGCGACCTACAACTCGACGGTGAGCATCGGCTCCTTTGCCATCACCAGAATCACCGGGCTGCCAGGGTTGGGTGGATTTCTCGTCTACGTCATTATCTTCGACAGCATCTTCGGGCTGTTCCTGCTGCGGAAGCTGTGGCGATACCGGCGGCACTATCTGGAGACAACCGACGCGGAGCCCGGCGAGCCGACGGCTGACGACTGAGGATTACAGCTTTTCGCGGTCGATGCCGATCCCGGTCGGGGTGACGATCAGCTGGTCGTCGCCCTTCTGGACGATGTCGCCGTCAACCTCACGGGTCACCTGTCGGAGCTCGTCGATGATATGTTCGATCGTTCGGTCGCTCGTGCTGTGGCGGGTGATATCCGCAAGTACGAGATCGCCGTCATAGATCGCGTCCTTGATATCGATCACGTCGTGTTTGTCGCTGATCTCGGCGATTCTGACCGACAGCCCCGCGCTCTCGGCAGCCCCCGACACGTCCTGCATATCGAGTTCGACGTACTCCGACGCCGAGTGGCCGTCGTCGCTACCGAGGATTTTGCTCATGATACCCATAGCGTACTGGAGCCGGTGTTCAACAATAGTTCTTACGTCAGACAGGCCTCTGACACCCCAGAAAAATCCCCGATCTGTGGGGTTTTGTCACTCCGGCTCGAGCCACCGGTATGACCGTCAGTCTCTGCGTGCGGGAGCCCTACCGTGTCGACGGCGACCGCGGGTTTCGATTCGGCGTTGTCGCGGCCGCCGCGGTGCCGACGGTCGGCGCGCTTGCGCCGGTTGTTTCCCCCGACGGCGCGGCCGCGATGGGTGGCCACATCGACGACACCCTCGGCGACCGTCTCCGTCGGTATCTCGCCGATGGCATCGCGATCGACGACGCTGTCGAGGCATTGCTCGGTGCCGCGGATGTGGCGACCCGGCGCGGTCGACAACTCCACGGTGTCGGCCGTACCTCACGAGTGGCGGTCACCGGCCGCAGCTGTGTGGCGGCCGCCGACCGCGATGGCGATCACTACACCGCTGCTGGCACACATCTGCCGAGTGAGGCAGCTCTTGATGCGATGGTTGATCGATACACCGGGGCTGCCTTCGGTGACGAGCCGCTGGCCGAGCGGTTGATCGACGCGCTGACGGCGGCACGCGAGGTCGGCATCGACAGCCGCCGTGGTGACAGCGATGGGTCGCTCACCGTCGGCAGCGCGGCGGTTCGTGTTGTCACGACCGAGTCGACTGACAGCCGGCGGTTCTACAACGATCTCCGGGTTGACGCCAGCGAGTCGCCGATCGCCGACCTCGAAACAACGTACAGCGCCGCGCTGTTAGGGTACGAACAAGCGGTTGACGCCTACGGCGACCCGAACCCCCGTCGTCTCCCTGACGACGAAAACTGAACTGTGGGGGCTGGTGTTACACGGAAAATTCATAGAGGTCGTCGCCGACGTGGTGGATCGAGTCGACGACCTTCCCGGCGTCGCCGAGCATATCGTCGCTGTCGGTCTGTGCGCGACCGACGGCGAGTGTCTTCCCGTGGGTTTCTTCGGCGATGGCGACCAGATCACCGGCGGTGATCCTGTCGTCGATCTCGACGATCCCCGGCCGCATCACGTCCGCGCCGTTAGAGACAAACTCGATCGCGCCGGCGTCGACGGTCACGAGCCCGCGCTGTGGCGGATATTCGTTGGCCCCCTCGACGGTGAGAAACGGTTCGTCGTCGACGGAAGCGACCAGCTTCTCGCCGTCGACGAGAACGATATCGAAGGCGGTGTTGTCGAGTTCGACGAGCTCGAAGGTGTCGCCCTCGATGTCGACCCCGAGGGCGTCCGCCAGCGACGCCGTGAGGTCGTCGATGGCATCACTGCGGAGGTGGTGTCTGGAGCTGACCTGCATGCGCGGCCGGAGGGTGCCGGGGCGAATAAATCGCCCGTTTCGGTCAGACGTACGTGGTTAGCTGGGTGAGCTGGCCGTCGGGCCCAAACTCGAAGACATCGATGAACGCAAACAGCTCGTTGCCGTCGGCATCCAGCAGGCGCCCGCTGGCTGCGCGGCCGCCCTCGGAGGCACAGACAGCGGTCAACTCGTGGGTGGTCTCGGTCAGCGGCCGTTCCGATCGCATGAACTGTATGAACGCCGCCCGATCCTCGAAGGTGCGGTCTGGGCGTTGCTGGACGAACTCCGGGTGGAGCAGCGACTCCAGTTCGGCGTACTCGCCGTTATCGAGTCGCCGGTAGTAGGCTCGGATGCGACTGTCTCGATCCATACCCCCTATTGGCGTGGCTGCCTCACAGGCCTATCGGTTCCGGCTCGCTACAACGCGTCGCTTTTCTTGGTCGCTCACCAAACCACAATCGATCGTGGAGCTACATATCCGGTATGCGGGCGATGACGACCCCGAGAAGTGCACCGCCCGCAAGCTGGCGAAATTCGACCGCGCGAGGCTCCACCACAGCCACAGCGATACGCCGTACGGCGTTGTGCTCAACCCTCACGCCGAGCAGGCGCTCTCGCCGGCCGACCGCCCGACCGCCAGCGATGGCGCGCTTGTCGCCCTCGATTGCTCGTGGGAATCCGCCGGCGAGGCACAGTTCTCGCTGGCCGGCAAACACCGCGCGCTGCCGTATCTCGTCGCCGCAAACCCTGTCAACTTCGGCCGGCCGATGGAGCTCACAACCGTCGAAGCGCTTGCTGCCGCGCTCGCTATCTTTGATGAAGACGAACAGGCCGACGCGATCCTCAGCAAGTTCACATGGGGCGAGACATTTCTCGAACTCAACGCCGAACCGCTTGATCGGTACGCCAACTGTGCGGATTCCAGCGAGATCGTCGCTGTCCAACAGGAATATCTTGACCGCTGAGTAACGTGCCGTTTATTTTGAGCCAACACAGTACTGTTGTGTACTGACAAGCTTCGAGCACAAACGCAGCAAAAGTTAGAATATCTTCATTTGGAAGAATAATTATATTTCCTCGCATGGTCAGGGTGGATAATGAGTTCGCCACACTCTAAACATAATCTCCTCAATAACATTGAGATGCTTGGATCGACTGGCACGCCGTTTTCGATATCCGAGGTCAGCGAAGTGATTGACTGTGACGACGAACCACTTCGGGAGAAACTCGCGGAACTTGTAGCCGACGGCTCTTTGCACACAAAGGAAATCGGATCCGAGCAGGTTTGGTGGCGACCGGTCGAGAATCAGACGACTCTCGACACCGCTGAACGCAATGACGAACATCTCTCAACTGCAGATGTCACCAAGTGCACAGAATGTGGGCGGGAAATCAAATCCCAACAGGAGTGGCGAAAGGCTATCTTTGAGGGGAGCCGTGATGCGGTATTTATCTCTGATACGGATGCGAATTTTGTCGAGGTGAATGCCGCAGCATCTGATCTCACCGGGTACGACCGTGAGGAGCTGT